>JAPFBS010000011.1:0-138532 GCA_035798175.1 Rhodobacteraceae bacterium KMM 6894 | reverse complement strand
GTTCCAGTTGTCTTCCTCATCATCCACTCCTCAGTGGCTACGATGAGCCAAGAACACTCTCTTATCAAATAACGCTAATTGGACCCATAGGCGCTGACGTCAGACAGCCATCATTGATTTTAGCGTCCAAGAAGCTTCCCTTCTGCTGCTTGGCAACGGGGAAGTCAGGTGCGGAAATCCACAGAGGTAGGTGGTGCGTCTTTAACTTTTGCGGAGTGCGATACATGCGGGTTAAGATTTTGTAGTAGGTCGCCGTTACTTCCTCTTGCATGAGTTGTTTCATTCGCTTTGGGCCTTCGCCCAGTGGATTGAACATGAAGGTCAGAAGGAACGTATCCCAGCCAGCTGCAAAGCGCTCTTGCGCCATTTGCCCGTACCCTTGCGAGTATATTCTTTTACTAGACATCAATTTGACTCCGTTCGAATTGCTGGCCCATTGCCAGGCATGACCCTTTACGGAGCTGCGAAACGCAGTTTGGGCGGAGGAAAAGCGTCAGGCGCGCAGTTGGCCGTTTCGGATGATCCGAAGTTGGCAGTTGCGAAGGGACGCATTGTTTGGGGGGATTAAGTAAGTGAGCTCTACGCAATCAGTGGGGGCAAGAAGCACGGGTGTTCACTGGGTACGGAGCTGAACTGCATATCCTTCATGGTGCAGTTGCAGTGTCTGCATGGGTTGGTTGGTTGTTGAGTTGATTAAGTTGGTTGCATCGGTTGGTTGGGTTGGTTGGTTGCAGTGGTTGGTTGGTGCATCAGGCACAGCAGTGCCATATGCTTGTGCCAGAAACACAAGACATTATAGCCTCCGTCTGAGGCGGTCACGCGGCCCATCCGCTAGCAACCAGTCACAATGTAATTGGCATTGTAACGACCCCCTTTACCGGGCCGCTTTTATCCATTTTGGTGGGGTCTGTTTCATGTGTGTTTTTCGGATAATCCGAAGTTCTTCGTGCCCTGGGGATACCAGATGCATAGTTTCCGGTAGCGCAGTCTAAGCGGGAGTGAAATTCACTCCGATTGACAATTACACAACAATCTCATATACTTAAAACATCACGCGGCATGTTTCGACCTGCCGTGTGATCAGAACCATACGACCTTCAAGGGGCCTTAGGGCCTCTTTTTTTTTGCCCTTTTTTCCACGGAGACTTACGACATGACTCAACACACCAAGCCCAGCGTTACCCTGCCGCAGATGGACGCCAATCCCGCGATCATCCTGTTCGGCTACGACGACAGCGGCAAACCCCACGCCTCCAGTTTCGACATCGAGAGGCGGCACGAAGCGATCAAGGCGGCTGGCCTGATGGGCCTGCGGGCACTGGCGGTGGAGGGCGAGACGCTCGTTGCTATTGCGGCCAAGATTCCCGTCGGCAAGGTGTTCGGCAGCGGCAAGGGGTTTGTCCCCTTCGTCAAGCGCGAGGTCGGGGCGCAGCTGGATCAAGTGGCAAAGGATCACCCCGATCTGTTGATCACCGTGCCCAAGCCCGATTTGAATGTCGCAACCAACAAGACCACCTCCCGTGCGGACGATGTGACGGCGCTCACGGAATTGCCCAAGGACTGGGACAGCATCAAAACCGGCTCTCGCGTGCTGGCCGTGGACGTTCCCGAAGATGGCTGGTGGGTGGCCATCGTGCAGCATGTGCATGAGGGCGGCAGCAAGGGCCAGCCAATGCAGATGTTGACCCTCAAATGGGAGGCGTTTCCCGAGGACGGCACGTTTGTGCGCCGCTTCGATCATGTCGCGTTGATGCACCCTGCATGCGGCGAGGACGAGATTGCATCGCCCAACGACAATCGGGAGGGGTAAGCCATGCCCACCTGCACCACCACGGACACAGCCCAGATACGCGCCCTGAATGATGCCTTCCGCCAGAGTTTTACGGGCGGGAGGGTTGTCATAACCAGCGGCACTAACGCGATGAGCGACGCGGACAGGTTGGCCTTGTTTCAAGCAATCAAGAGCTTCGATGCCTTCACCCCGGACAATGATCCCTACGGCGAACATGATTTCGGCAGCGTGGTGATCAACGGCGATACCTTCTTCTGGAAGCTGGATTGCTACGACCTACATTGCATCGGACACTCACTGGATGCGGCAGACCCGTCCGTCACCACGCGGATTCTGACCATCATGCGGGCGGAAGAATACTGAGGTGGGCGGCTACGCCCGCTTGCGCTTGGTCCCGGCTGGCAACGGCTGGGGCCAAAGCCAGAGCCGATGGAGGATGTCTTGATCTCGACATTTCAGCCGGTTGTGCGGCAATCCTGGCGGGGGCGTCATTTTTGCATTTTGGCGTCAGTGCAAGGCAAAGCCGCAGGCGAGCGGCGCACAAGGGGGGCCTGAGGCGTGATTGGGGGCGGTCGCACACCCCGAAGGCCACCAGCGGCGCTGTACGGCGCTGTCAGGGCCGTACAGCGCGGCGCAATTGGTCAGGCTGGCGCTGATTGGCGGCTTGCCCAGCGTTACCTTGGCGAATGGCCGCTTTGCAAACACCTCCGCCCCAAAAATCAAAAGGCAGGATTGATATGACCAAACAACGCATTGGATATGCACGTGTTGATAACGAATCCGAGCTAGCCGATCTTGCAAACCAAGTGGCCGATCTTCGCAAGGCCGGGGCCATCAAGGTCGTCACGAACATCGGCCCCATGCCGGAAGCTTTGGACGGGTTACGCGAGGCGGTCGGCCATCTTCGCGTCGAGTCCAGTTTGATCTATCGCGCAACATGTCTGCACGACTTCACGATTGGAGACATAGACCATGTGTTTGCCGCCATTCCAGAGGGCACAGCGCTGGTGTTCTTTGAGCCGGTTGCCTGGATCGAGGGCGCAACCGCAGCAGAATTAACCGCGATCAGGCTGTGTAACGCTACCAAGGGCGATCTCGGCGGCACGTGACGACGGTTACACCAGACCGGACCTTCGTGGAAGGCGCAGCTAACGGCGGCTCCGAGCCAGACACACCGACGCTGCGATGCGCGCGAATGTCAGCTATTCGTGGTGGCGGCAAAAACGTGACAAAATCAACGTAGGTTTTGCCAAGTGTTTGTGGCACCGGGCTTTTCATTGATTATGGTCCTTGAGCGCCCGGTGACAAAAACGACCGTTTATGTCACAATCTCCACGAGATTGCACAGCTCATGGCTGTTGCGTCGGAAAATTGAGGCGTAGCTTCGGACTCATAGGCAACGCAGCGGCAGGTCGGTAGCACGGCAGTTTCCTAGTCTCGTGCCAATCTCTCAACTGCGAGACATGCTTCATCGTCGCCTAACTCATAGCCCTGCCGGTAGCCGTTCAGCTTCACTGGGGTTCGCTTCGACACCTAGCCCGGACTCAATAAGGTAGGCTAGTTCGGCGCAATCGTTCTTGGGTGAGCCGTATGGGGATCGGTAGTGCGGGTGAAAATGCGATCGTCGTGATGATTGGGTGGGTCGGACAGGACTTGAACCTGCATCACACCTTCGCGTCTTGAAGGCCGCTCTACCTATGGCGTACCTCCCCCTTTTTCTTGCTACGCGATCCTGCTTGACCTGTCCACCGCCATACGAAGTGCGACGCATCGTCTATTCCTTGCGGAGCTGGTAGGGTTTAACCTTGCGTCCGAGCGATTTGTGGGTGGCCTTGAAGTAGGCGAAGGAAGTCTCGGGCTTCACCAGCGGGCGGAGTTCGCGACCGACCATCGTGAGAGCGTTGACCGAGATCCGGAACTCTTCGCGCGCGTGATAGTGGCCCTCCGGATACTGGAAGCGGCATCCTGGTTCGACGTCAAACGCGCGATGCGCAAGCGCTACAAGACCGAACTCGTCAAGCCTGAGCACCCGGTCGTAGTCGAGTCCGAACATCGCGAGATAGTGGTTTGGGCCCTTGTCGTCCTCTGGCCGGATGTAGACGGGCACGCCTTCGATCTCCGTGAGCGCTCCACAGAAGCGCACGAAGTCGGCGGCGATTGCCGCCGTCAGCGTCGGTACCGTGCTCAGCGTCTTGAATGAGATCGAGCCCGGACAGCTCATCTCGCGCCCCAAGATCCGCGACCAGAGCGTTTGCATCTTTGGATCAGAAGCTTTGGACGCGTTGGCGCGGAACAGGCTCCGCCAATCCTCAGACGGGGACTCTAGTGGACGATCCGCGTCCACGAAGAAGAGCGCATTGAGCGCAATCCGCCGCGTGCGCGTCTCCTCCCTCCAAAACATCTTCGGAATGCCTTCGAAGAGCTCTTCAGGCTTGTTCGGATCCGTTGATACACGGCCAGCTCGGATGTCAGTCGCGAGTCTTCCTACCCGCCTCTTGGTGGCGGTTTCCCCCTCCATCCCTCCAGCCGTCCCCGCGGCGTCGCTGGCGGCGCCGTACTCGAATAGCTTGTCGAACACTCGCAGACTGAGATCCATGATCGTATTGTCGTCGAGCTCTTGCACGGCATTGCTCAGCCTATGCGCGGGTACCCCGTCCTCGGAAGGGGTGTCACTCTCTCCGGAGAGAAAGGCGACGCTCTGGCGCGCTAGCTTGGCGAGAACTGCGGCCGACTTTCGCGAGATCTTGCCGCCTTGCAAGGCGTTGTTGATTGTTCCGAGGGCTATGCCTTGATCGAAGGCCTCGCGGGAATGGTCGGCTATATCGCGCAGCGACAGGCCGAAGAGCGGGCCGTTCTCGCGCGCACGCTCTGCATCAAGTGCCTCACGAAGTCTCTTGACATCGAAGGCGACGCTTTGGCTCGCCTGCCTCGATCCACCATTCGTCGCCATGGTATCCCCCCTTAGGCCCACCAAACGATGAAAGATTCGAAAGAACAACGCAAGCCACCGCGTTCGGGCATGGAAACCGTCTCAAGTGCCATCAATGAACCGAGAAGACCTCCTTGAGCGGGATCTGGGCTGCTTTTGGTCCGGTCTTGGACTCCATTTAGAGCACCCTTGGAGCGCGCGGAATTGAGCCCCGTGGTCGGATGACTTCATCGAACTGATGAGGTTACAATATGCTCTCTTTCAAGTATTCTCCTCGCTTTGGCGGCCTAGTATCCACCATCTCCCTCACGGCCTGTGGTGCACACATCGTCGACGGATCGAACCAGGTCTCAGGTCGCATCAACGCGATCCCCGGGATCGAGGTTCGTCGCGCGCGACGCGAGCGAGAGACAGACAATGCAGTGCTGAAGGTTCTGGTGGTTGGCGGTGGTCCAGCCGGGCTGGCCTTCGCGACTTCAGCCAAAGCCGTGATGGGCAAAAAAGTTGAGATCACCGTTCGCGAGGGCCGCTGGAAAGCGGCCGGAACTGGTATTGTTTGGAAAGGCCTTGCGGAAGGCGTCAACCGCCGAGAACAAGTGGTGACCATCCAGTCTGCCGTGGCCGCGCGCCTGCCCGAGATCGTGCGCGACAGCGTCTTCCCGGTAGGGGGCGGCACGCGCATGTGGCCGACGGGTGGTGAGTCTCCGGCGACGCTTGGTCATCCGGTCAACGTCCGCATCATGGACATCGAAGATCGCCTGTTGGCGCTGGCCAACCGGATGGACATCGCGCTCTTGCCTAGCCGAGTCGATCCTGAAGAGCTCACCGTCGAGACCTATGACCTCGTGGTGATCGCAGATGGTGCCAGCTCGCGCCTGCGCAAGGCATATGTCGACCGGTTCGGCAAAGCCGATCCCGCACCCTATTCGGTGCACGGCCAACAGTTGGTCGACACAGTCCTCGGCCTGCGCATCACCACCGGCATGGCGGATGCCGATCAGGTGTTGATGACCATCGCCCAGCAGCGCTTCCTTGCTAACACTGCCAACGGCGAGGGCTGTCTCTACATGCGCCTGACTCCGGAGGAGGCGTTGGAGGTCCGCGGGCGCAATCCGAACGGCTCCGCCTATGTCGACTGCATCCAGAGTAACCCCTGTGTGATGCAGGCCAGCGGAGCAGGCGGGCATCTCTGTCCGACCCATGGCACCCGCTTCGTGCCGGCGGAGGACCCGTCCTCCTTCCTGTGGCCACGCGTACTCGAGGGGCTGGCACTCTTCAACGTGCCACTCTCGGCACTCCACGGTATCACGGCCTTCCGCCTGTCGATGGAGCATCGTCCGCGGTTCACGGCCGAACTCACGCCCACGGGCAGCCCGCGCCCGGTCTTCGGCGCGTTGATCGGGGATGCGGCAAATGCGATTCACTTTTGGGTGGGGCGCGGGTTGAACCACGGCTTCTCTTCGGCGGTCTCGCTTGTGCGGGCATTGGCAGGCTGGAGATCGGACCGACCGCTGCGCAGCGCGAACTTCACGCGCCACGAGGCGGCAATGCATGCCCTGCAGCACCGCCACAAGGACCGCGCCTGGCGCAACATGGCAATGCAACGTGATGGCGCAACCGTGCCCATCGCCGAGGTCATCAGCGGGGCCATGGCGGCACCGCGCGAGGCCCGGGGCCATGCCGTCGTGGAGATGCGTCGTCGCCTCACTACGCTCGAGGCGCGCCTTGCGAGGCGGTTGCCCGGCAACGCAGATATACCGGGGCTCATGAGCCGCGTCGAAGCTCTTGATCCCGCAACTCTCTCGATGTTTGTCGAGGCAGGAACTTGGGAAATGACCTTGTCAGGCGGGCCGGAGACAGATCTCGAAGAGCTCAACCCGAAGCCGGCCGGCATCGAAGGGGCAGACTGAAAACCATGGCCCCGGGGGGATCTTTCCCGCCGGGGCCGCAAGGAAGACGATATCTTCGTCTTGGCTCTTGGCTCTTGGCAATGGCACGGATACGGTGCTGGATTACGGGGTCGGAGAACCCGCCACTTGTACAGTGTCGCCTCCGATATCCCATCTTCCTGTAACAGCTGCCGAATGGCCATGGTGTTCGGCGGTAACATTCGCTTCGCCGCAGCAGCGAGCCATCCAATCCGTGAGATTAAAAGCCGACATTCAGACCACCTCGAACGCGGGCTTCGCGCTGCACCGCTGCAAGTCGGCTCTGAGCCCAAATTGACCAATGCTGCATGAGGATGAATGTCTGCTATCAGCAGAGTGCCAAAAACCTTCAACAACTGTTTGAGTTTTGAGCGGGGCTTTTGGCAGTGGAAAATGATGTGTTTTGCATTGTGCCAAAAAAGGAGCGTTTTGAAACTCATACCCTGACTTAGTCGCATTTCCGCCTTACAGGCCCCGTCAGGAACGTGGGCTTCGTGCTGCCCTCATGTTAAGAAAGCTAACCTGCGCTGGGATCAGGCGACCAAAAGAAGGAAACAAACTTTGAAACCGACCACACGGCATGGTACCGGCCAAACTGGCGAATATCTCGTAGCAGCAGAGTTGGCTCGACACGGTTTTGCTGTCGCCCTACCCACCGGAAATGCGGAGGCAATTGATATCCTTGCTTATGGCTTTGACCAATCGTTGGCCATACAGGTTAAAACAGCAGGTCGCGGAAATCATCAGTTTAACCTTGGGAAGTTTGTCCAAGTGGACTTCCAAGAAGACGGTACACAGAACGTTCTCGGAAGACAGGAAAGCCTGGACGTCAACATATTGATAGTTTTTGTTTTCTTAGGCACCGCCGTAGGAGAGGATGAATTCGCTTGGGGCACTTTAGGGGAGTTTGCAGATTTTCTTGGAGACGCTCACCGAAAATACTTGGCCAAAAACGGAGGACGTCGCCCTGGAAAGAACCCCCGTAGCTTGCATGCCTCACTAACAAAAAAAGAAATACAAGAACGCTTTACCTGCTCCAATGTGGCCGACCTTCTAAAAAAATATAGTAAGAGCGTGTAGTGTTCTGCACTCATCAATATTACCTTAAAACCTGCTAAGCGATTTTCGATCGTGACCCTTCCAAAAACGATCGTTTATTGCCCTGATGACCCGTTTGCGATCCAGCTTGCCACCATGCTGGGTCACAACGGTGCATTGGCCCGCGCCTTCGTGATCCCTTTCAATCCTGATCGCTCTGGTTGATTGTGGAAAGAGTATTGGGCGCAGACGGGTTTAGTTTCGATTCCTTAATGGCGTTTTGCGCGGCTTCCTCAATCTTTGGGTTGGCCTCGCTTTTGGCAGCCTTATTTTTCCACTCGAAGAAACGTGGCCGAATTCAACGAATATTTGATCAGACAAAAAGGCTTTGATCCGGGAAACGCCACGTTCGGGAAATACACCCCAAGGCGCTGCCTATTCGCAAGACGTTCTTGGCTGAATTTGCAGGGGATTTTAAGTCAATGGAAATTAATACGGAACCTTATATTACCCATTTATTTCACCCATTTTTCTTTGCGCTACGTCCATTGCATTTGCTGTAATTTCATATCTTTTTTCAAAAACTCTTCTAAATTCTTGCTGATATTCCGGAATCGGGATCACATCAGATAAACCAATCATCACTTGACTAAATTTCAAAAGAAAGTTTTCGATGTTAGTATATGGGAAATAACCCCCTGCGATAGCAACAGTTCCATCTTTAAGATATACTTCAACTCCACAATTTGGGTTAAGAACGGAGCCATGAGGCTTGCAACTTATTGCTGCTACAAGAACGTTATTATTGATCACCCAATATTCATCCGTCATAACTTCGGATTTGACTATCCTTGCGCTAAAACATCCTGAAAGTTCTGTAGGCAGGGATGCAATCCACCTTGGGTTCTGATCTTGCCTTTGTACCGAAAGGTTTTTCACTAAACTAGAAGCTATTCCCATAGAGCAACTTGGGTATAACCCATTGTTACTTCTATAACTAAGCCCATTCCACTTAAACGCTGGCAACTTCAAATCATATTTTTCAGAATTAATGGACCCCGTTGGATCATTCAAAGGTGGCCTAGATATGACTAAGAAACTCCATTCGCATGGATCATCCTCATAATTTTCACGGCACTCTGGGAAAAAATCTGCATAAGGAACTTCCACTCTAAAGCTGTTATCTTCACTTTTTCCCATCACTGGATTCAAAAACGCTGAAATAAAAATACAAACTGACATGTTAATTTTACTAATCATTGCTTCGCCATCTATCTGAAACGGTCGTTTTTGTCACGTTCAATCTTTGCACGAGTGATCAAGCTGTTAGCTGACATTCCCCAAGTGGCATGCTGTCTGACGTGAAGATCGCCGGATTTTGCCAATTGATCAAGGGTTGTTCGCCCCGAGCGGTGTCTGTGGTCGCGCAAACGCCCGAACTTGGGCGAACCGGCCGGTAAATCCGCAGCATCCTGGCCCGGCGGCGACGTTTTTCAGCGCAGCGGGCAGACCTGTCCTGCCGCTTTCGTTCTGTACTGGCCTGGATCATCGTCATGCGCATGACGGTGGTGCTCGCAATCGTCGGATGGCGGCGAGGATTGCGCGCACCATCGGGCCTGTGACGGCCACCTCGGCCAGCTGGAAGGTGATGGCGCGAGCGTGACGCACGACGCGGGCCCCGATCTTGATCAGCTTGAGTTGCAGGCTGGTCAACGACCAGTCGGCCATGGCCTCGGGCAGCTCGATGCAGCGCAGGAAGGTGGCCAGATTGTAGGCCAGCGCATGCAGTTGCAGCCGCACCTCGTTGTCGCGGAACTTTCGACACGACAGCCGCGTCCAGCGAAAGGCATACTTGCCTTCCTTGATGTGCTGTTCAGCAGTGCCGCGCTGGTTGTAGAACCGCACGACCCAGTCGGGGTCCATCGGCAAGTTGGTGACGATGAAGCCGACACGCGGGAACAAATCGCCCGGATACCATTCGATCTTGGCGATCACCCGGCGCTCCTTGCCCCAAGACGCGGCCTGATAATAGAAATCCTCGAAGAAGCGCTTCACCTTGGTCAGCGAAGGACGCCCAACGGGGCGCGTCAGCCGATGGGCTATCTTCTCGCGCAGAACGGTGTTGGCAGGCAACCGGATGGCGTAGAAGTACCCCGCCTCTTCCAGCCGCTCGTAGATCGCGGGGATTGCGTAGGCGGCATCGGCCCGAAAGAAGCGGCCGCCAAGGTCGCGGTCAGCATAGCGGGCGATCACCGGATCGAGGACCTCCCGCCAGCCATCCGCACTGTGGACGTTGCCGTGGCGCAGGGCGCAGCGTTCCAGCATGCCGAACTGGTTGAACAAGAAATTCGGGTGATAGCAGGTGCAATCGAAATGCCCGTTCCAGGCCGCACCCTCCTGGTCACCATGGGTCGGGCTGACCGAGCTGTCCATGTCCAGCACGATGTACTTCAACCCGTTACGATCCTGGAAGCGGTCGATCCACTGACCGTTCAGGTCAGCCAGCGCCGCCCGGTTCTCGGCCAAGGCCAGCGTCTCGGTCTCGAACCGCCCCATCTGCGAGGCCTTGGCCGCTTGCGCGTCGACGGCCCGACCACCTACGACCTGACGCATGACAGGATCGAGGGCCAGCTGGTCCGCGTCGTTGACATCCTCGTATCCGGCCAGCCGCCCGAACACCGATTGCCGGAACAGCCCGTCAAGCCGATGGAGCGTGTTCTTCCCGGTGCGGCTGTCTCGCAGCGTGGCCGAGGCCAGATCAGACAGTCCGAGCGCGTCATCGAGCTCACGCATGACCAGCAAACCGCCGTCCGAACTGAGCTGTGCGCCCCGAAACTCCAGCCGCACCCGGCGGTCAAAATCGACCCGATCTGCCCGCTCCAAACTCGCACCCTCCGGGTGATCCATGAAATCCGCCCCTCGTGGCAATCAACGCCATGATTTATATAGGTAATATGGCTAACAGGACAGCGAAATCAGCTGGTTACTTGGGGAATGCGGGTTATTGAACGGTTGCCGACAGGGGCCGTTGACGAGAGTGCTGCGAAGGTCCCCTTCGTCCGCATAGGTGGCCTTGACCTGTTACCTCAGCGTCGTCCGGGTGTGCGACCCCAGCGAATGTCAGGAACGAGCCCATTTCGACCGATGCTGCGCGATGCTCCAATGTCAGCTATAGATGACTTTGCATGCAAAATTTTCCGATATCACTTAACTTCCGTCCCGCTCCGATGCGTAATCGTACAGTTCAGAAACGTCTCAGTCCCGAGAATTACGGCACTCTCATCCGGTCCAACCTGGAAATAGCGTAGATCTCGGTTCCAGAGTTTTGTGCGTAGCATCACCGGCCCATCTATCGAACACCGAAATGCCGACTGTGTCATAGTGCAATCAGGCATTGTCTGCCCAGCCGCAGTTCGCACTTCAAACCGCATGATCTGCTTTTCTTCCGTAAAACGCGGTGTGAAGTCGAGTCCGTTAATCTCGGAACCATCTGCCGACACCTCATAGCAATCCACTCCATTGGGAAACCGCGTTAACCACCATTTCGAGACGAAGTTAAATCCTAGAATCCCCACGATCCCGACAGCTACGATCATGATCCAATGGCGCATCTGCATCTGGGATTGGCCTATGGGGAAAGATCACTGACGGTCGGGGCTGTGGCTGCAATTGGCGTGGTGCTGGAAGGATCACGGACCCATTTTGCGAACGGGTTCAGGCGCATGGCCAGCCGGTTTATCGAGACTCGAAGGTTGAGCTACCCCCCGAAAATCGGACGCTGACGTAAGCTGCGATTTGTAGTCTGCTGATCTTCAACACGAAGGAGCTCAGATATGTCGAAACGGAAGCAACATCATCCAGAATTCAAAGCCAAGGTGGCGTTGGACGCGCTGAAGGGCGAAGAAACGGTCAGCGAACTGGCCAGTCGGTTCGGGGTTCACCCGACGATGATCCATCAATGGAAGCGGGCCTTGCTTGAAGGCGCGTCGGGTGTCTTTGAGCGCGGCAGCCGGAAAGCGCCGGAGATTGATGAAGGGCAGGTCAAAGATTTGCACGCCAAGATCGGGGAGCTGGCTGTCGCCAATGATTTTTTGTCACGAAAGCTCAAGCCGTGGACCGGAAAGTGAGGCGCAAAATGGTTGAGCCAAATATCCCGGGCCTGTCTGTTGGTAAGCAATGCGCGTTGTTGTCGATCTCGCGGTCGTCATTTTACTATGAACCCAAAGGCGAGAGCGAGATGAACCTCGATCTGATGCGCGTGATTGATAAGCAGTTCTTGGAAACGCCTTTTTATGGCGTGCGTCAGATGACGTGGCACCTGCGCAATGAGGATCATCTCGTGAACGAGAAGCGCATCCGCCGTCTCATGCGGCTCATGGGTTTGATGCCGATCTACCAGAAGCCCAATACCAGCAAGGCCGCGAAGGGGCATAAGATTTACCCTTATCTGCTGAGAGGTCTTCGGGTGGATCGCCCCAACCAAGTCTGGTGCTCGGACATCACCTATCTGCCCATGCGGCGAGGGTTCCTTTATCTGGTCGCCATTATGGACTGGCACACCCGCAAGGTGCTGGCATGGCGCATCTCGAATACACTGGAGGTCGACTTCTGCGTCGAAGCATTGAACGAGGCCATCCACAAGTTCGGGCCGCCGGAGATCATGAATACCGATCAAGGATCTCAGTTCACATCTTTTGCCTGGACGGACCGGCTCCGCCGAACGGGCGTCCGCATCTCGATGGATGGCAAGGGCCGCTTCCTCGACAACATCTTCATCGAGAGACTGTGGCGCACCCTCAAATATGAGTGCGTCTACCTGCATGCCTGGGAGACCGGATCAGAGACGAAGGCGGCCATCCGGAAATGGATGACCTTCTACAACCATCAGCGCCCACATTCAGCCCTTGGCGGCAGGCCACCAGCCGTGGTCTATTGGCTGAGAAATGAAACAACCCAACCTGATCAGCAGGCGCAACGAGTAGCTTAATTTACGCCAGATCTCGTCCAACAAATGGGGAGTAGCTCACATGATCTGTAAATTCAGCGGCCCGTCACAGACTGTTCAGTGAGCGATAGCGTCATTGTCGCGCGCAACCCACCTTTCGCTCGGTTCTCAAGCATGATTTGTCCGCCATGAGAGATGATGATCGTGCGCGCGATGGAAAGGCCCAGACCCGCGCCGCCGGTCTCAAGGCTGCGACTGCCGTCGCCCCTCGTGAACGGGTGAAACATATCTTCCAGACGGTCAGGCGGTATGCCGGGGCCGATGTCGTCAACTGTGATGATGGCATTCTTCTTGTCCTGAGACAGCGTGACCGTGGCGGCGCCTCCATATCTCACGGCGTTGTCGATAAGGTTGCCAATGGCGCGGCCAATTCCGACACGGCGGCCCATTACCTGAATGCCCGCTGCGCCGTGGTATGTCGCACCGCGATCCGCGCAAAGTTGTTTGAGCAGGTCGCCCAGATCAAGCGGTTTCATTTTCTCGGCGTCCTGTCCTTCCTTGGCATAGCTAACGAGACCATCGGCCATTACCGTCATTTCATCGAGGGTGCGCACCATTGCGTCGCGCTGCTTTTCATCATCGACCATTTCCGCGCGGATGCGCAGACTGGTCATCGGTGTGCGCAGGTCGTGACCCACGGCGGCGAGCATCCGCATGCGTTCCGCGTCGAATTGCGAGATTTCGGACTGCATCGCGTTGAAGGCCTGCGCAGCGTCGCGCATTTCCCGCGCGCCCTCTTCTGGGACTCGCGCGGTTCGATCGCCGCGCCCAGCAGCCTGGGCCGCCCGGGACAGTTGCCGCAAGGGTTTCGTCAGGCGACGGGCAAGCACTATGCCGACGCCAAGCACGCAAAGCAGCGACAGGGCGAGGATCGTCAGGAATGGCTTGCCGTCGACCCGGCCAGGGCGCGGTGACGCACCGCTGGTCACGACGTTGAGCCATTCTGCCTGCCCCTTGCGTGCGGAAAGCGGAATGGTGATGGCAATGACACGGTCAGTTCGAAATCGACCTGAGCGCCCATGTGCATCGGGCCGTGGCGGACGGTCGATGATTGCCACGGTCACATCCTTGCGCCCCAACGTATCAGCAAGTCCTTGGGCAATGTATATCGAACGACTGTCGGTCGCAGTCTCGGTCAGCAACGGCGCATCTTCCACCCGCACGCGCGCGAAGCGGGTGGACGCGTCCCGTGCAATCACCTGCCGGACCTCTGCATCTACGGCTTCCATCGCCGGGATAAGTGCTGAAATTCGCTCGATTTCACGGCCTTCACTGGCCTGTCGATCAAACCGCTGCTGCTGAAGGTCAAGAACGGCAAGCGCTATGAGGTTGGCGACAAGGATGGCGATCGCCAGCAAAACGACGATGCGACCCGCCAACGCATCCGGGAACAGGCGTTTGAGGCGACCCATCAACCGGCCTCCGTCACATCCGCCGCCAATCGATAGCCACCGCCCCATTCGGTCACGAGGATCTGCGGGTTTTTCGGATCGGTTTCGGTCTTGCGGCGCAGGCGGCTGATCGGGTTGTCGATGGCGCGGTCATAGGCCTTCGCCTCGCGCCCGGCGGTCAGGTCGAGCAAGGTGGAGCGGCTCAGCACCACACGCGGTTGATCAAGGAAAATACCCAAGAACCGGTTCTCGGCACTGGTCAGATCGACGGCTAGATCATTGTCGCCGATCAGTTTCAGGGCGTCCGGGTCGTGCGTCCAACCAGCGAACGCGCGCCGTCCGCTGGGAGGTCTGACCGCTTCAGGAGGTGTGCGCCGCAGGATGGCCCGGACCCGCGCCAGCAATTCGCGCGGGTTGAACGGTTTGACGAGATAGTCGTCAGCCCCCAGCTCCAGCCCGACGATGCGGTCCGTTTCATCAGCCATGGCCGTCAGCAGCAGCACTGGGGGACCGTCATGGGCCACGAGCCATCGGCACAGGCTCAACCCGTCTTCCCCCGGCATCATGATGTCGAGAACGACAAGATGAATGGCGGCCTCGGCCAACACCTCGCGCGCCTCGGCTGCATGGGCAGCGAGACGGGTCCGGAATCCCTGCTAGCGCAGATACTGGCCGAGCGGCTCGCGAATATCGCGGGCATCGTCGACGATCAATATCTGCGGCGCGATGGGGTCTGTCATTGCGTGTCTCCTTGGGCGCACCTCGCGCCTCCACCTTCCTGAAATGCGCCTGTTTTTCGTAATTAATCAACCGGCGAACAGGCCGATTCCAACCTGAATTGTCGCAAGATGTATTAGACTGCGGCCTTGCGACAAACAGCGACAAAGCGGCGGTGGTGCTGACAAACCTTCCGGCACAATACCCCCTAAATGAAGGTCACCGAGGCGATGCACGCCTTGCAGGAAACCAGAACCTGAAAAGGAAACAACATGACGAATTCCAGACTTCTCCCGGGCAGTTTCATCGCCGTGGCCGCCCTTCTTTCGGGGCTGACAGTCGCGACTGCGCAGACTGCACCCCAAACGGCACCCGTTCAAATGGAGGCCACGACACAAGCACCGGATGCAACACGCGTCGCTTCACACAAGGGTCACGGTCATCGCGGCGGGCGAGGGAAGATGGGCCAGATCATGGAAAAGGTCGATGCCGATGGCGACGGCGCTGTGACGCAGGCCGAAATCGACACGTTCCGCGCGTCCCTCGTCGAGGGTGCCGATGTCTCTGGCGATGGTGACATCTCGCTGGATGAATTCGACTCGATCTATCTCGACCTGACCCGAAACCGGATGGTCGACGCCTTCCAGAAGCTTGACGAAGATGGCGACGGTGTCGTCACCCAGGCCGAAATGGACAAACGGTTCGGCAATGTTGTCGAGCGTATGGATCGCAATAACGATGGCAAGCTGGATCGCGATGACAGGGGCCGCCGTGACCGCAAAGGCAAGGGCCGCCGCGGCTGACGTGTATGTGGCGGAGACATGTCAGTCTCCGCCGCAACCCCAAATCTTGCAGTCCATCCTCAGTGGCGCGCGCTACACACGCCGAATGATCGGCCGCCCCGGTGACAACCAGGGCTGCAGACA
This sequence comes from Rhodobacteraceae bacterium KMM 6894, assembly GCA_035798175.1. GTDB lineage: Bacteria > Pseudomonadota > Alphaproteobacteria > Rhodobacterales > Rhodobacteraceae > Roseovarius. The sequence goes on along the minus strand of JAPFBS010000011.1, from coordinate 122,806 downwards.
ATACCTTAGGGAGCCTTTCCAGATGCGCAAATTCCTGATGCTGATTGTTGCAACCGCAATTCTCGCCGGAGCCTATGTTGTGACCTATGGCTTTCCCGCCCCTGTTTCCGCCGTGATCGGTGGCCAAACATCTGGTGATGCGACGAACACCCGTGGATCGCCAGCCGGAGTCGCGCCCGAAGCCGTGTCCGAACGCGGACCGCGTGCTGGCGGGCGTCGTGGCTCGGGTCGTGGTTCCGAAGGGACAACCGTCGTGACCGAGCCGCTGGAACTGCAGCCGTATGAAAGCGTCCTGAACGCGATCGGCACCGCATCGGCTTTGCGCAGTGTCGAAGTCGTGTCTGACGCGGGAGGTGAAGTGGTAGAGGCGGATCTGGTGGCGAACGGTTACGTGCTGGCGGGCGACGTTCTGGTGCGGCTCGACGCGCGCACCCAGACGCTGAACCTTGAAATCGCACAGGCCGAGCTGGATCAGGCCAATGACACCATGTCCCGTTACGAGCGGCTTCAGGCCGTTGGGAATTCAACAGTCACGGATGTCGCCCTCAGCGAGACCCGTGTGAACCAGCGGCTGGCCGAGGCTGCGGTCGGGCTGGCACAGGTTGCGTTGGACAACCGCACCATCCGTGCGCCGATCGAAGGTCGGCTGAGCCTGAGCGATGTCGAAATCGGCGACGTGCTGCCTGCCAACAGCGTCATCGCGGGTATTGATCAATCCGATGCGCTGATGATCGAATTCGAACTTCCCGAACGCGCCATCGGTCTGCTGGCAAAGGCGAAGAATGTTCTTGCGAGCACTTCCACCTTCACGGGGCGGATATTCGAGGGTGAAATCGTATCCTATGACAGCCGTATCGACAGCGTGACGCGCAGCGTTACCGTCAAGGCCCGGATCGACAATTCCGACGGGCTGTTGTGGCCTGGCATGACTTTTGCCGTGCGCTTGATGCAGGAAAGCGACCCTCTGCCGTCCTTGCCAGCGACCGCGATCACATGGTCCCGGGCAGGCTCCGCCATCTGGATCGACGCGGACGGCATTGCCGAGCAGGTGCCTGCCACAATTCTGTTCCGCCAAGGCGACATGGTCTGGATCGACGCCGAGATCGCCCCTGGCACAATGGTCGTGACAGAAGGCGCACAAAAACTGCGCCCCGGCGCGCAGATTTCCACGTCCGGCGGCGCAAGAGGTAGGCGCGGGCGACCGGCTGAGGGCGAGGAAGCACCCGCCGCCCGCTCAAGCAGACGACAAACCGATGAGGGCGCGCAAGGCACGGGGTCCGGCCAGCGCGCCCAACGCAGCTCGGAGGAGCAGACATGAGCGCACCATTGCTCAAAGGAAAATCAGGCCTGGCTGGCTTGTTCGTCTCCCGCCCGATCCTTGCCATTGTCATCAACCTGCTGATCCTCATCGCGGGTCTGGCAGCACTGGTTTCGGTCGATGTGCGCGAGATGCCCGACGTTGACCGGCCAGTCTTGTCGATACGCACCAGCTATGAGGGGGCCGTTCCCTCGACGGTCGACCGCGAGGTTACGCAAGTCCTTGAGGATGCATTGAGCGCGCTTGAGGGGCTGTCCTACATTGAGTCGTCATCTTCCACCGGCTCGAGCAGTATCACCATCGACCTGTCCAATGGCACTGATGTGAACGTTGCCGCCAACGAGGCGCGCGAAATCGTGTCAGGCACGCTGCGCCAGCTTCCCGATGATCTGGACGACGACCCGACGGTATCGAAAAGCGACAGCAATGCAGATGCCATCATTCGCCTGGCCATTCTGGGCGACGCCAGTCTGGATGAGCTGACCGCGCTGGCCGAAGGGCCGATCTATGACCGCCTGTCGACCATCGACGGGATCGCCGAGGTGTCTGTGCGCGGCAACCGGGCCAACGAATTCCGCGTGACGCTGGATATGCCCGCGTTGCTCAGCCGGGGCTTGACGATTTTCGACGTCTCGAACGCGTTGACCGCGCTGCGCGACGACACGCCGCTCGGCAAGCTGGAGTCGGCATCGCAAACCCTCGCGCTGCGCGTGGGCAATGCGAATGTAACAGTGGATATGGTAGGCCAAACTCCCATCACCCCCAATACGCGGGTATCAGACGTGGCCTTTGTGCGCCTCGTTCCCGAGGAAAGCGCCGTGCTGACCCGCGTCAACGGGCAGATGGCTGTCGGGCTTGATATCACCCGGCAATCGGTCGGCAACACGCTGTCCATTTCGAAACAGGTCGGCGCGGCGGTCGAAGATCTGCGCGCGAGTCTGCCGGATGGCGTGCAGCTGATCGTCGCCTCCGATGATGGCACTTTCATCGAAGGGTCGATCGACGAGGTGGCCAAATCCATCGGGCTTGCCACCATAATCGTCATCGCGGTGATCTTTGCCTTCCTGCGCTCGCCCCGGGCGACGATCATTCCTGCCGTCACGATCCCCATCGCACTGGTGGGCACCATCGCTGCGATCTGGCTGACCGGGTTTTCTGTCAACACCATCAGCCTTTTGGCGCTGGTGCTGGCGACGGGCATGGTGGTCGATGACGCTATCGTCGTGATCGAGAATATCGTGCGCAAGCGAAAGCAGGGGATGGGGGCCTTTGCCGCTGCCGTTGCGGGCACAAACGAGGTGTTCTTTGCCGTCATATCGACCACCGCGACACTGGCCGCCGTGTTCATCCCGATCTCGTTTCTGCCGGGGCAGGCGGGGGGCGTGTTCAGCGAATTCGGCTTTGTGCTAGCCTTTGCCGTCACCCTGTCATCGATCACTGCGTTGACACTGGCTCCGGTGATGGCCGCGTTTCTCGATCCTGGCAAACCCGATCCGAAGACGCGTGCGCCCGACAGGCCCGGTTGGACGGTGCGGACATTCGACAAGGTCATGGACCATGCCATCCGTGCGCCCCTGATCGTGCTGGCCGTTGCGGGCGGCTTTGCGATTATCGCAACGAGCGCCGTCAGCACCCTGCCTTCCAGCATCACGCCAAACGAGGATCGCGGATTTTTCCTGATCCAGGCCCGTGGCGCCTCCGATACGACACTGGACTACCTCGATACTCAAGTCGTGCAGGTCGAGGAGGTTCTGACACCCTACCGAGAAAGTGGCAAAATCGCTGCGGTTCAAACCATCATTGGCATTCGCGGCGGCACCAATGCTTTCATCATCGTGCGCCTGCCCGACTGGGCTGATCGCGACTGGTCGCAATCCGAACTCATCGCGGGCATCAGCGGTCAGCTCGCCTCGATCCCCGGTGTTCAGGTCAGCGCCCGGTCGACCAACAGCCTGAACATCCGCGGCGCCGGAAGTGGCCTGCAATTCGCCGTCACCGGCAAGGATGTCGAAGCGATGACTGACGCCGCGGACGATCTGGTGGCGCTGATGGCGCAGGACGACACGTTTCTCAATCCACAGTTGTCGGGCGATTCTGTGCAGGCCCAGTTCGAGGTGCGTGTCGATCCTGATATGGCCAGCGTGTTCGGCCTGACCGAAGCCGAGATCACGCGGACCGTCAGTGCGATGGTGCAAGGTGATATCGCGGTCACAGTGTTCGAAGACGATACCGAAACCAACGTGAACGTCTTGCCGGGCGGCCCTCCCATCGATGATCCCTCGGACCTTGAATCGATTTCCTTGCGCTTGCCCGGCGGGGCCTATGTTCCGCTGTCGTCGGCGGCAACGCTAACGCCGGTCGTCAGCCAATCCTCGATCGAGCGTCAGGGCGGATCACTGGCCGTCTCGGCGCAGGCCAATCTTGGCGAAGGGGTCGATCTTGGCACCGCCATGACCCGGCTCACGGCCATCGCAGCTGATGCGCTGCCGGACGGCACGGGCATCACCTTCACCGGCGAAGCGGCCAGTCTGAGCGACAGCCAGACGAGCATGTATATGGTGTTCGGCGTGGCCTTTATCGTCGTGTTTCTGGTGCTTGCAGCGCAGTTCGAAAGCATCGCCAGCGCCATCGTGATCATGCTGACCGTGCCGTTCGGGTTGGCGGCGGCCCTTATGGCGATCTCGCTGACCGGTGGATCGCTGAATTATTACAGCCAGATCGGATTGGTGATGCTGATCGGCGTCATGGCCAAAAACGGCATCCTGATCGTCGAATTCGCCAACCAGTTGCGCGAGGCGGGGCAGGATATTGACAGCGCCATTCGTGACGCTCTGCGGTTGCGGATCAGGCCGGTGATGATGACGATGGTCTCGACCGTGTTCGGCGGTTTGCCCCTGATCCTGACCTCGGGAGCGGGCGCAGAAGCACGGATCGCCGTAGGCTGGGTGATCGTCGGGGGCCTTGGCTTTGCCACCGTGTTCACCCTTTTCCTGACGCCCGTTTTCTATCGCTGGATCACCGTCTGGGGTGCGCAACCCGGCATGGCGTCCAAGCGTTTGGAGCGCGAAAATGCGGAGGTTACGGAGTCAAACCCCGGTGCAGAACTTGTTTGATCTGCGGCCGATATGTTCAACGGAAACACGCGCTTCGCGCGTATTACTTCATATTTGGGCCAATCGGCCCGATGGAAAAAACCTGGAGAGAAATATGAAAAATCTTATCGGTAGCGGATTGATCGCCCTCATCGCCCTGACGAATGCCGCACCTCTCGCGGCCGAGCCGTCGCGGGTCCATCATGGTCGCTCCCATGGCAAGGTCATCAAGGTTCCTGCAAAGCAGCATCACCGGCACAGGGTCGGACACCACTTCGAGCGCAACAAGATTTTGATCGTGAAGGACTGGAAAAGCCACGGCCTGCGGCGTCCTCGACGGGGCGAGGTTTACGTTCTCGACGGGGCCGATATCTACTTGGCTGCTGCCGCGTCGTTGATTGTCAAAGCGCTGATGAACTGATCTCGAAAAAAAGTTGGGCCGGTGCGAATTGGGCCAGAACTCATGCGTTTCTGGCTCCGAAGATAACCACCGTTTCTTGAACTATTCGCCGAACCGGACATTGATTCATCGTCAGTGAAAGCCCGCTTTGTCCGCAGACTGTAAGTTCGCTGCGTCCTTGATTTTGCGTTGCGGCGAAAGTCCGGCATGATGGGCTGCATCGCACCGGAGGTAGGGCTCGATCAACGGCCGGTTTGGGCCGTCAGCAGACCAACCGATTCAGATAGGTTTCCTGCTCTTCGTACTCTATCTGCGTCCACTCATCAGCGCCTTGAAACGACGGATAAGCGGTGTTTCGTTTTGGACCTATCGAACGAATGAGCAGAGCCTCAAGATCACCAATCGTAGTATTAGTATTATCCGTCAAATCCTCTGGAGGCTGATCTAACTCTAAGACACCGTTTTTCTGACTCGGCTCACCTATCGGACGAAAACCAAACCAAGAGAACCGATCCCACTTCCCTGATAAATGATCATTTAAATGGTCCTTGAGACGTTTTCCCAGTCCCTGAGATCTGGTCAGGCCAACGTAAGAAGGGCCGTATTCATCGTAAAGAATATAGATACCCTGTTGAAATCGAAAATCAGTAATCTGAATTGTGCCTCGATTGGCACCTTTTCTGCCGAGGAGACGAAAGCTATCTTTGTATCCTTGGCCAGGATTCCAGTCGATTTCGCTTTCACGCCAAAACAATCCGAAGCTTGTAACTTTCATGAAACATTCTCACTTTTTGGGGAAACATACCAGCCTGTAAGGAGAAGGCAACTCGTAACCGCTGGCCACAAACAGACGTCTGCTTTGGCGTAGCTGAATCGCAGCGCCTAGATCCCCAGTGAAGGTCAGCTATGGGGAAGCCGCACCGCAGCGATGTGCAGTTCCGTCAAGGTCCGCAATGGGCCGGAAGCGTCGTTCTTGGGGATTTTGCGGTCCGCAGTGTTATCCGGCATTGCAGAACGAGACACTTAGCGCTGCAAATGCCCACCGCCGCCCGCTTACGTCACCACGCCCACGATCTTAGATATGGCGCGCTCAGACTCGCAGAAGTCTCGGAATCAAGGTGCTAGGTCACCCCCCGCAAAGCCCGGTTTGAACATCTCTGAAACCGCCGGTCGTGCCGTGAGTCGTCCAAGTAGGGCCAGCAAAAGCCGATACAAGCCAAGTTAAAATGTGGGCTTTATTGTGGGTCGAACGCGAGCATCATCACTCTAAGTATTTGTTTTAAAACATAAAAATAATGATATCTGGCGGAGCGACAGTCTTCCACACTATTAGTGTAAGTCACTGAAATCAGGGTGATTATCAAAGTTAGTTAAGAACTACACCACATTAAATACCACGGTACGCTCGTGGGGCGGCGTTGATCAGCTAGAGTATAAATCCTTTTGCATCCTTCGGAACGCACTCCTGACCTTTGAAATCCCACCGAGTCGTGCCTTCCCTTCGCTAACACTGCCAAACCGTGCTGTTAGGAATAATCCAAGCTTCTTCGTCGCCAGTTCACTTTCCCCACGGGTCTCATAGGCGCCCAGAATGGCAAGAAGTAGGTCCTTCATGTCTACATCGGCCTCGACGATACTTCCGCCCCTGACATTATCTGCACGGTCATGCCGGGTCTTGGGCGGGTTGGTAAACAAAACATAGCTCAACACGTCAAATAGGTCGCTGTCAGGCGCATCGACCAGCCGCCGGATGTCGTCCAGCCGTTCCCGATCATAGCCACGATCCGAGAGCTGACCTAAGAAATGCTCGCGGTTGTCCGGGTCGCTCCAGAGGCGCCGAAGTTGATCTTCGTCGGCGATAACACCGGAAAGGTCCCCGAAGAGCCTTTCCAGAAACATAGCCGCAGAAATCGGCTTACCTTCAGGACTCCAGTATGTTGTGGACGCGATATACTTGATTCTCCGGACCTTACCATCCGAGAGCTTGACTACGAGTTTCTCTCGCGGAGGATCGTCCGCGCCATCGTTTCCCGGTTCTGGTGGTTCACCGTCCGGTCCCGGCTCTGGCCCGACAGGCGGTGTACGGGGTCCGTTGGGCGGATCGGGTGCCAGTGGCTCGCCATCCCAGTCTGGATCGTTGAAGTTCTCGTGCGCCTTGACGAAATCCCAGATCGTGAAAAAGTCCTTGCCGTCATAGGTGCGGGTCCCGCGACCGATGATCTGTTTGAACTCGATCATGGAACGGATCGGGCGCATCAAGACGATATGGCGGACGTTGCGGGCATCAACGCCGGTGGAGAGCTTCTGTGAGGTCGTAAGGATCGTCGGGATCGTCTTGTCGTTGTCTTGAAAGTCGCGAAGGTGTTGCTCTCCCATGGCTCCGTCATCGGCGGTCACTCGGTGGCAGTAGTTTGGGTTGGTGCTGTCTTTCACCTGATTGATCAGGTCTCGAACCAAGGCTGCATGGGCCTGCGTTGCGCAGAAAACCAACGTCTTCTGCCGCTGATCCATTTGCCCCATGAACTCTCTAACCCGGCTCAGTTCGCGCTCAGGGGCTTCGATGATCCGGTTGAAGTCAGTCTCCGTGTATGTCCGCCCTTCCTCAACCTCGCCACTTATTATCTCGTCGGTGCCGTCATAGACGTATTGGTCGATGGTGCTGGCCATCTGGCGCACCTTGAAGGGCGTCAGGAAGCCATCTTCGATCCCATCGCGCAGGGCGTAGGTATACACTGGCTCGCCGAAGTAGGCGTAGGTGTCGGCGTTGTGCTTGCGCTTGGGCGTGGCGGTCAGGCCAAGCTGGGCGGCGGGTTCAAAATACTCCAGCAGCCGCCGCCACTCGGATTCATCCTTGGCCCCGCCCCGGTGGCATTCGTCGATCACGATGAAGTCGAAGAAGTCGGGCGGATAGTCCTTGTACACCGGCTCGCCCTCACCGGTCATGAAGGTCTGGAAGATGGTGAAGAACAGGCTGGCGTTCTTGGGCGGCTTGCCCCGGTTCTTGCGGATCGTGTCGGGGTCGATCCGGGTCACGGCGTCGTTCGGAAAGGCGCTGAACGCGTTGTACGCCTGATCGGCCAAGATGTTGCGGTCGGCGAGGAACAGGATGCGGGGGCGGCGCACCGGTTTGCCCGTCAGGTTCCACTTGGCCTGAAATAGCTTCCACGCGATCTGGAACGCGATGGAGGTCTTGCCGGTGCCGGTGGCCAACGTCAGCAGGATGCGCCTGTCACCCTTGCCCAACGCCTCCAGCGCCGCCGTGATGGCCTTATGCTGGTAGTAGCGCAGCTCCCACTTGCCGCCATCCGTCTCGAAATCCACAGCCCCGAAACGCTCGCGCCAGAGGTTGTGGTCGGTGAAGGTGCGGTCCCACAGTTCGTCGGGCGTGGGAAACGGCAAGGCCATGTCGGCCTCGCTCCCCGTAGTCATGTCGATCTGATACCAGTTCAGCCCGTTTGAGGCGTAGGCAAAGCGCGACCCCAGCCGGGTGGCGTAGTCCTTCGCTTGTCCCACGCCGTTGCGGTGACTGATCCCTGCGCGCTTGGCCTCCAGCACGGCCAGCTTGTGGCCCTTGTGGATCAGGACGTAATCGGCAGATAGCCCCTTGCCGCGCGTACCGCCCGATTGGATGCGGCCTGGGCAAATAACTTCACGACGCACCCTAGAGCCGTTTTGCCCCCAACCCGCCGCCGCCAGAACAGGGTCTATCCGCTCGGCGCGGGTATCGGCTTCGGTTTCGTCGTGAATGCTCATTCCTGTACTCCCGCGCGGGAACTACGCCCCCAACGCCTGCGAATGTACCCTTCGGGGAAAAGTGAGAATACAATGATAATAAGGACTGTGATTATCGAAAGAACCGATCCTTCGTTGATCGCACCATAAGTCGCCCCGGTAATGATCGCGACAGACGCTACGAGAGGATAGGCGAATGAACGGGGGAAGGCCAAGCTGGCAATCAAAGACGCCAGCGCAAAACCGATCATCGCATTGCCAAAGAGCCAAAGATAGCTGAGTGGCCCGAGCGGCGCTTTGATGGGCGCAGGAAACCATATTTGCGCATAACCCACCATGGGTGAAAGCATATCACAAGATAGATGTACGCTGGTACCGATCAAAGCCCCTGCAATTGGGGCCGCTCCAAGGCTTCGGCCCAGAAACACGAACACCAGCGCAGGCAGCAGCGAATGAGTAATGATCGAACGGTGATGCAGGATCGAGATCAGGGCAAAATCAAAGTCAGGCACCCATAAAAACAGATAGGCGCAACCAAGAAACAGCATGCAACGGCCCGGTAGGCTACGTCCCGCCCCAGCCGAGACACCGAGCACGCGCCGCACATCCATCTTTTCAGCCTTCGCTGCAAGGTTTTTGCTTTCGGGTTCAAGGTGAATTGACATAGTTCAAATCAGCTGCCGTTTTTCTCTATTACTTTCAGTAATTCAGCCTTGGTTTCATAGATTGACCTGACAACTTTGCAAACGTTCTTCGCCGCAACAGGATCCGCCGCATAGAGATTAGCGTGGGCTACAGCGTCTCGCAGATCCCGGATACCTTTGAAGCGTTCTTTCAGTTTGGCGTTGCTTTGTGTCAAAAATCTTCCTTTGCGCACAATGTCTGCCTTGTCACTTAGTTGCGTGAAGGCGATCTCGCTGACAAATCCGTCGCGCTTCTTTGCTTCTTCAATAGCTTCAGAGAGTTTAACCCGCCTACTCTCACTGAGAAGCTCCATCCAGTCTTCCGGTTTTTCCCAATGCCGCTCAATGGCCAATGCCATCGCCATTTCCAGACTGGTCGTAAGCGCAAAAAGAGAGGCCCGCACTGGTAGTTTTTGAAGGTCCGACAGACTGATCAGACCGGCAATTTGATTGCCTGACACTACAAGATTGGTAGGATACGCGTCTGCTTGCATGACAAAGTCAAAAATGCTCGCATTCGCTCCGATTACGATATCCTCTGAGAGGGGGGTGAAATCATCTGAAATAGGAGTGTCCGGGGCAACTCCCTGAAACCAACGCTCTGCGTGATACAGGCCAATGACGCAAGCGTTGTCGTCTACGACAGGAAAAAAACTGAATTGGTTGGGGTTACGCGCCTTGATCTGCGCGGCCGTTTCTTCGCGTGTGCAGGTTACGAACGCCTCGCGCGGCGCCATCATTAGCTCTACAGTCAAGCTACCCTGAACGGATGTCAGCGCTTCGAGGCTGGCGTCGTGGTTGGTGGCCCAATTCATGACAATTCACCAGCGAAGTTCACATTGCAAAATAGGCTACCGCGCGTGCCTCCCGGTTGGATGCGCCCCGGAAGGATGACTTCACGCCGCACTTTTGGGCCATTCCGTCCCCAGCCCGCCGCCGCAAGGACGGGGTCTATGCGCTCGGCACGGGTATCGGCTTCGGTTTCATCGTGAATACTCATGATTTGACAGTTACCATCTTACTTTATCTCCCACCGTTGTGCCGATGACAAAAAGTCGCTGGCAACGTGATCGACGGGGGCGCAAATGCCCTTGGAGCCGATGTGACCCAGCGCGCCGCCGCAAGAAAGGGAGCTACGCGTTCGGTCAGGGTATCGACTTCGATTTCGTCGCGGATGCGTATCAGGAAATTGCCTCAAATACTCTCTGCCTGGTTTTTTCGAACTAATTTTGGCAGTTTACGCAGCACCAATCTTAGCAAAAAAAACACGACTGCCGAACCAATTGCGACCATGCCTAAGCCAAGCCAACTTACGTCGAAATCCCCCGGATTTAGAAGCATATTAACAAAAGAAAAGGATGCGCCGGTCAAGCCACCAATCACCGCGCCGACAGTGCCACCAATCACGATTGCCCCCAATGCGCCGATACCGACCCCGGTTCCCATGGCTACAATCCCCACGCCCCCGACAACCCACCCGAGCACGCCACCGCCAACCATTCCAGTGACTAAACCTGCACCGGTGACGAAAAGTTTTGCAAGCGCGCTTTTTTCTTCGATGAAATACCCTGAGGCCAGAAGAAAAAACAGGATGGCGAAGAAAAGAGAGACCAGATCAGGAAGATGCCGGCTCGCAAAGGAAATCAATCGTAAAAACATTTGTCTCATGGGGGCACTCCTCGTGGCCTTGGGATCGGTTCAAGTTAATTCGCCCGCGAAGGCTTTGCGCAAAAGGGATTGGCGGAGGTTGTCGATGTCTTGGAGTTTCTTGGAGTAAGTTTCCAAAAGGTCGTTTGAGGCATTCTTCACAATCATCAAACGCTCAACGATCCGAGCCTGTGTATCAATATCGGGGAGTGGGAACTTGAAATCCTTTATTTGCGTGGGGCTGATATGTGGCACACCTGTTCCGGTCTGGATCGAAAGCACGTAACCTTCAAAGGACTTGCTGCCGATCAGCATCGCCAGAAAATGAGTGTCAAGCGAGGCCAAGCAACGGAGCCTTGCAACTCGCTGCACCAACAAGCAGGGGATGTCATCGTCTGAAAGTACGGCATACTTGATGCCCGCCTTAATCCACGTACGATCCATCGCGATCACGACATCATGTGCTATAAGTTTGAATTTCTCAAAAGCTTCGCAGTCGTCGATAGGCCAATACTTGGCACCTTTCCATCGAACCGCTCCAGGAATGATATTGTCTCCACGCATCAGTGGCATTGCGTTTGGGTCGTCGGTATAACCTTTGCTTTTGAAAGCGAAACCAGCCAATAGGTCGATATGCTCTCCAAGGCTTGTTTCACTTGAATGCCTTAGGGACGCAACTTCAGCCTCTAGGGCATTCTCAAACAACTCCCGTGCGTTTTGGAGGTTGGCTTCGGCGTGGGTGCGGGCGCGGGCCAGACCCTCGAAGGCCTCGTCCAGAACCGCAACAATCCGCTGCTGTTCTTCGACGGACTGGGGAACAGCGAACAACTCGCCGTGGACGTCGTTTCTATTTAGCGTAGGAACTCCGGCACCAGATGAAAAACGTCCAAGATCAACCAGTTGAAGCAGATAATAGACGAACCTCGGGTCGTTCCCGTGGAAATCCTTCACATAGAGGGCTGTATTCAATGGCCAGAAATCTTCGTCGACGTAGAACACGTTCCCAATGCTTCCACTTCGGCCCGTCGCAACGCCGGGTCCTTTGACCTTGGCAACATCATGGGTGTCAGTCACACCGCTCGATGTAACCAAAGGGAACCGCCCCGCTGTCCTCTGTGCCTTAGGTAGATCGAAACCACGTTGGAGGGTTCCAATTTTGCCTAGCGGCTTAATCGCCCATCCAGTCTTCACAGCATCCCCCGGATATTCTCCAGAATGTCTGCCGTCTCGTCATCCCGCGCCAACATGTCGGCGATGATCGCTTCGGGACTGCGCAGCGCCTCGGCCTCGGGCGCGTTGGGGTTCTTGACCGACAGATCAAACGTGCTCTCGTCCAGATCGGCGCGGTTGATGATCCAGCTTTTCGGCCCGTTGGGGCGGCTGCGCTGCAACTCGACAAACTCCACCAGATCGTCGTCGTTCAGCGGGTTGGTTTTGCCCATGCTGCGCCCCGGATCGAGCTGGTAAAACCAGATGTCCCGCGTCGGCGCGCCCTTTTCAAAGAACAGCACCACGGTCTTGACCCCCGCCCCCTGAAACGTGCCCTGCGGGCAATCGAGGATGGTATGCAGTTCTGCCGCCTCCAGCAGTTCCTTGCGCAGGGCGACGCTGGCGTTGTCGGTGTTGCTGAGGAAGGTGTTCTTGATGACGATGGCGGCCCGCCCCCCGGCTCGCAGCTTGCGGATGAAGTGTTGCAGGAACAGATAGGCGGTCTCGCCCGTGCGGATCGGAAAGTTCTGCTGCACCTCGCGCCGCTCGCCGCCGCCGAAGGGGGGATTGGCGAGGATGATGTCGTGGCGGTCCTTCTCCTGAATATCCATCACGTTTTCATTGAGCGTGTTGGTGTGGACAAGGTTCGGGGCCTCGATCCCGTGCAGGACCATGTTCATGATCCCGATGACATAGGCGAGGCCCTTCTTCTCCTGCCCGTAAAAGGTCCGGGTTTGCAGGGTCTCGAAGTCCGATGCCGACAGAATGTCGGTGCGCATGTAGTCATAGGCTTCGCAAAGGAAGCCCGCGCTGCCCACTGCGCCGTCATAGATCGTCTCGCCGATCTTGGGGTCGGTCACTTTGATCATCGCGCGGATCAGCGGGCGCGGCGTGTAGTATTCGCCGCCATTGCGGCCCGCGTTGCCCATGCGGCGGATGCGGGATTCGTAGAGCTGGGAGAGTTCGTGCCGCTGCGCTTGGGTGTTGAAGGACAGGCCATCCACAGTTTCGAGCACGTCGCGCAGGATGTAGCCCGAGCGGAACTTGTTGCGCAGTTCGTTGAAGACCTCGCCGATCTTGTACTGGATCGTGTCCGGGCTGGTGGCGGATTGATGGAAGGCGGCGAGGTGGGGGAACAACTCCTGATCGACGAGCTTGATCAGGTCATCACCGATGCGAGCTGTATTGTGGTCGAACTCCCCATCCTTCTTGGGTGCAGCCCATTTGTCCCAGCGGAACGCCCCGTCGATGATCGGCGTGTAGTCGTCGCCATCCAGTTCAGCGCGGTCCTGGCGTTCGGTTTCGAGGTCGTGGAGGTATTTGAGAAACAAAACCCACGAGGTTTGCTCCACATAGTCGAGTTCGTTGGCGATGCCCTCTTCGGCCCGAAGGTCCCGCTCGATCTTGTTGAATGCGTTTTCGTACAATTTGTGCCCCTAAGCGGTTTACTGCAACCTCTCACCAACCTCGCCTTTGGGCAAGTGGCGCAGTGCCCATTTCCCGTTTTCGTTGCATCGCGGGACGCCCTGAAAAACTTGCGGCGATTAATCTCGATCAGCCATTCCCTTTATCAGCTCCATCTGACGTTCCACCGTGACGGGCAGATAGGAATTGACCGTGACGGCGAGGCTCTCGTGGCCAAGGTTCATCGACCATGCCTTGCGTTGCTCCATCGTCGTGCTGATTTCGTCGCCGTACTTGGTCAGTGTCTTGCGAAAGGCGTGCGGCGTGAATTGAGGAAGTTGAACAGTGGCAAAAGCGCGCCGGATGATCGTATTGAGTGGCGACGCGTTGGCGTAGCCTTCGCGCGCCAGACCCAAATTGCAAAGCCCCTGCCCCGGCACATAGCCCGTCTTGGTCTTGGGAAACAGCGCGTCTTCCGGCCCGAACAGCTTATCGTCGCGCAGGAACCGCACCCACTCTACAAAGCAAGCGCGATAGGCGGGATCAACTGGGAAAAACTGGCACATGATCGTTTTGGCCGCTTTGGTCTTCACCTCGCGCGCATCCTGAAACACATGGCCCAGATCGACGTTGACGTGTTTCAGCTTCAGCGACGCCACCGCCCCGTCGCGCGCACCTGTCAACATGAAGAACGCAAACAGCGCCTTGTCGCGCTTCTGAAACTCCGTCTCGAAGGGCATAGCCTGAAACGCATGGGCGGCCTGCTGCATGGACGGATAGGGGATTTCCCGTCGGGTATGCGCCACCCTGCCAGCCTTGAGCGTGTTGTTGAAATACTCGACGTCCGGGTAGGTCAGCACGCGCTTGAACCCCGTGCGACCGACCAACCAATGAAAGAACCCTTTAACCAACCGCAAAGTGGCATCGACCGTCGAGAACGCCAGCGGCTTGCCCGTCTTCATGTTCTTTTGCTTGGCCAGATAGGTCTTGAAGTCCGCCGCCTGCTGGCGATGGAATTTCTTGAACGGCTTGGTTTTCGTGCTGTCCTCGAACTGGCGGATTGCGGCCAACGTCTTGTCGATAGACTTCTCGTCCTGGCCTTTGGCGTGGCGCAGGTAGGTGGCGTAGTCGTGCTTGATACGCTCGTTTTCCTCGATATGTTTTGCCATGGTCCAATCCTCTCTTTGACCCTTGTTTCGCCTGTCATTTCCGCCGGATTCAGCAGCCCGCCGGAAGTGGTGTTTCATGTTAGGTTTGTGGGGTTCTCTTAGGGTCAGCAGCTATGGCGTGTGGCGATGATCAGGAACTTGGCCAGATCACTGCACATCTTGAGCGATACAAACTTGTTGCAAGGCGTCTCACAGGCCCCACATAGCGCCATCAGCCTGCCCCGCGTCGGGGTGAGCGGCACATAGTCCGCCATGGCTCCATAGGGCGCGCGTGGGGCGCGGCAAGACATGCAATAGAACTCGTCCGGCGCAAGTTTGCGCGACTTCTTCGGCATCCGGCTTTCAATGAAACGCTTGAGTTCGTGGCCAAGGATCAAGTGCGGCTTTTGGCTGTCCAGCACCGCAAGCCCTGCCGCGCGCCATGCCCGCACCGTGTGGGGCGTGACGCCCACCGCATCGGCGGCGCTGTCATATGTGTATTGGCGATGAATCTTGACCCGGCGCGCCGAGACACGCTTAACCATTAGTCGCGCCCCGCCTTCGTGGGTTCGACCCGGTTTGCCTCGGCCCATGCGTTCAGATCAGTGCCACGGTAAATGATCTTACGGCCCAATTTGTAGAATGCCGGTCCCGTGCCCTTGTGGCGCCACTGAGCCAGCTTGTCCCGGTCGCCGATCAGGTTCAGTTCATCATCGCCAAGCACGTAATTACGGTTGTTTTCAAATAAGCTTGCCATTGTTCAGCCCTCTTCAATTGCTACCGAGCATTCTGAAGCAGGTCTGATGCTATTGAAAACAAGGGAAGAAGTGCCGCACTCAAGATGACGAAAGATCTATCGTTTCAGACCTTTTGTATTTTTATTGGGCGCACTATCCCCACGGCTTTGCCGACCGCCCTCGCCATCGGGTGAAAATCCAAATAATCCACCAAGCATGTTTTTTGGAGGCTGTAGGTCTTCATCGGTCAACTGGTCGATTGCCCACATGCCAGCCCGCTTGAAGTTGGCACGGATGCCAAGAAGCTGAAAAACTTCCTCAAGAGCGCGCCCGTAATCAGTTGACGGATGATCGCCGTCACGTGACGTTCCGATTGTTGGCCTCTGCCCACTTTCGCCTGCGATAAACCGCGCAAACCGCAGAGCGATTGTTCGCGCATAGTGATTGGGAGGGCGTGAGCTTCCGCTCCAATATTCCCGTTCCTGATCTTCAAGCTCTTGTAATCTATTATAGAACTCGGCGCGCAGATCCAAGAGAACAAACGCAGAGGTGACTGGAAGACCAACTTCGGACGCATTTTTTCTCACTAAGTCGCTGGCGGCCCGGATGGGAGTGTCCTTCAGTCGCAACCGGCTTTGATCAGCCGCTATAGCGCAAATCCGTTCGGCAGCATCGTTACGCACGTCCTCATGCCCTACCGCAGACAGCAAAAAACGGATCAGTTGATCGGCGTTATTCAACCCGTCTTGAACAAGCTGCTTTTCCTCCAGAAACTCGGCCTTACTATCGTGAAAGTTGGGTTTCGTCGTGTCGAAAGCCGTAAAGTAAGCAGAGCCAAGGCCCCGCCCGCCACTCATTCGAAAGGGCTCGACGACCTCGTTCAGTTTCTCATTCAGGGTGGGATCTTGCTTCATAAGGTCACTCTACTCAGACCTTTTGAACGTTCAACAGGTTTTGCTCGATCGCTTTCAATTGGGAACTCAGCAGAAGGCGTAACAACCACAGCCTTTCGGTACTTCATTTGCCAGCATCCGCGACCAGTTCGACAATATTCCCATTACTTGCCGACACATATTCAGACCATCGCGCCATCAACAGCCGCCGTTTTTCCAGCAGATCAGACCGTGCATATGCCCGCTCGACACTAGACCCGACCGTATGCGCAAGGCTCATTTCGGCAACCTCACGCGGCACATTGGCCACTTCCGACGCCCAATCGCGGAATGTCGAGCGAAACCCATGCACCGTGACGTCTTCAACCTGCATCCGGCGCAAGAGCATCAGCATCGACATATTTGACAGCGGTTTGTGCCGCTTCTGGCCCTCGAACACATACTCGGATTGCATGGCCCGCAGCGGCTCGATGATCGCCAGCATTTCATCCGTCAACGGGACGCGATGGTCTTCGCCGGTTTTCATACGGATCGCGGGGCAGGTCCAAAGCCGTGCGTCAATGTCGATCTCTTCCCAACGCAGCCCCAACACCTCGCCCGTCCTTGAGCCGGTCAGACAGGTGAACATCAGCGCCCTTGCGGCCATCGCACTGCGGGTTTTCAGATCGGCATAGAAGGCGGGCACGTCCTGCCAGCGCATCGCCTTGTGGTGCTTGGGCTTGGCTTTGACCTTGGGCAAGGCTTGCGCGTCCTTGATTGCCGTGACCGGGTTTTCGCCATCGCGGAATCCTTTGGAGCGCGCCACGTCCAGTACAGTCTTAATTCGCTGCATTAGACGTTTCGCCGTTTCGTGCTTGTCCGTCCAGATCGGCGACAGGCACATCATCACCTCGGGCATCCCGACGCTATCAATCGGCATCCGCCCTATCTTGGGAAAGGCATAGTCGCGCAGGGTATTGATCCATTGCTGCCCATGCTTGGCATTTTTCCACGTCGGCATCCGGTCTATATGCACCTGCTTGGCAAACTCTTCAAAGGTGGGCACCTCTTGGCGCGCATTGAAACGTGGGTTCAGCCCTTGCTTGGCCATGCGGCGATATCCCAGTGCCCGCTCGCGCGCTTGGTTCAGCGTCACGATGTCCGCGCCACCCAAGCCAAAGTCCGTGCGCAGCGGCGCGCCCTTCTTGTTCTTCTGGCCTTTGACCACCACCCGCACGATCCAGCGCCGCGCGCCGGACGGATCAACCACCAGATAAAGCCCGTTCCCGTCCCCATGCCGCCCAGCGCCAAGGTTCTCGACCAGTTTCTTTGTCAGTTTGCCAGAAAGGGCCATTTTAAAAATACCACGTTCCATACCACTCAAGGAACGAATATAGACATCATCGAAAGAAACTCAAGGTAAAGCTAGAGTCGCATCAAACCCATATTAACAAAAGAAAAAGGCCGCCCAAGGCGACCCAATTAAATCGTAAAAAATGCTGGTCTGGCGGAGCGACAGGGATTCGAACCCTGGAGACGGTCTCCCGCCTACACACTTTCCAGGCGTGCGCCTTCGACCACTCGGCCACCGCTCCGTTGGGCTTCTTTAACGGTGCTGGGGTGGGGGGTTCAAGCGGATAATGCGCGGCGCATGCGTCAATCGTCGAGATGCAGATAGACGCGGCGGTTGTGGCGGCCCTTTTTCTCGATCTTGCCCAAACGCAAGCGGCCGATTTCACCGGTGCGGGCCACATGTGTGCCGCCGCAGGGTTGCAGGTCGACTCGGTCGCGCCCGTCGCCGATAGCGATCAGGCGCACGGGGCCCGTCCCACGCGGGGGGGCGACGGACATGGTTTTCACAAGGCCGGGGTTGGCCGCCAGTTCGGCGTCCGAGATCCAACTCTCAATGACTGGCAAATCATCGTCGACCATGCGGTTCAGCAGCGCCTCCAGCGTGTCGCGGTCCTGCGGCGCCTCGGGCATGTCAAAATCGAGACGGCTGCGCCCCTCGCCCACAGCGCCGCCCGATACCGGCAGCGGGATCACCACCGACAGAAGGTGCAACGCGG
Organism: Rhodobacteraceae bacterium KMM 6894; assembly: GCA_035798175.1. Classification (GTDB taxonomy): domain Bacteria; phylum Pseudomonadota; class Alphaproteobacteria; order Rhodobacterales; family Rhodobacteraceae; genus Roseovarius. The sequence goes on along the minus strand of JAPFBS010000011.1, from coordinate 104,495 downwards.
TGTGCATCCGCATCAGGCGGTGGCGGCGCGGCCAGTCGATATGTTGCTCCACAACCGTGCCCACGGGCGGAAGCGGCTGGGGCGCTGACGGGACCAGCGCGGCGATGCCGTCTTCGGTGCGCGCGGTCGTGGCCACATCCATCGCGCCGCCGCTCCAAGAGATCTGGCCGCCATCGCCCGGTTGCCCGCCCCCGGTGGGGTAAAACAGCGAGGCGTCCAGCACGACCGCCCCTTCGGGGGTGTGACCCACGACGCGGCCCGGAGCGCGGGTGGCATAGGGATCGGCGTGATACAGCGGCACGTTCACTTGTCGCCGCCCCCGTCACCGTCACTATCGCCATCACCGTCGTCTATTTCCATCTGTTGCGGACGGACATTGGGCGGACCGGCCATTTGCAGGGACGTGGTGTCGGCCTGATCCTGCGCCGGGTTTTCTGGTGCCGGGGCTTCTGGCGCTGGGGGCATCGCGGACTGGCGCAGCGCCTCGGGGTTGCGAATCCACAGATCACGCTGGGCAAACGGTATTTCCAGACCTTCGCTGACAAAGCGTTTCGCGATGGCGTGGTTGACCTCGGAGGTGACGTTCATCACCCAGTTGATATCGCGCAGGATCATGCGGACCTCAAATTCCAAGGCATCGGCGCCAAAGCTTTTGAAGATCACCGAGGGGGGCGGATTGATCAGCACCATTGGATTGGCCGAGGCGATCTCCAGCAGGATGGCCGCGACCTTTTCGGTGTCAGATCCATAGGCCACGCCCACCGACACGATACAACGGCCCACGGTATTGCCACGCGTATAGTTAGTGACAGTGCCGCTAATCAGATCCGCGTTAGGGATAATCAAGTCCGCGCGATCGAACGTTTCGATCCGGGTGGAGCGGACCGAGATTTCACGCACGGTGCCGTGCTGACCGTTGACCTCGATCCAGTCGCCCTGACTGATCGGGCGTTCGATCAGCAGGATGATCCCCGACACGAAATTGCTGACCACGGTTTGCAGGCCGAAACCGATCCCGACGGACAGCGCACCGGCGACGATGGCGACCGAACTTAGATCCAGCCCCGCAGAGGTGACGGCGATCAGCGCCGCAAGGAAGATCCCGATATAGCCGACGCCCGACACCACCGCGTTGCGTCCGCCCGCGTCCATTTTGGTCTTGGGCAGGACGGTGTTTTTCAGCGTGCCCTGCAACAGCCGCGTCAGAATGAAACCGGTCGCAAAGACCAAGGCCAGTGTCAGAAAGATCGTCGGCGAAATGGTTGTCTCGCCGATGGTCACGCCCTTGGTGAACCGGGTCCACACCTCGTACAGATCGGCCGTACGCGCGCCCCAAATCAGGGCGAAGAACGGCAGCGACATCACCACGATGACAAAGCCCAGCAGCACGGGCACCAGTTCGTCCTGCGCGCCTTCGCGGTCACGCGCAATCAGGGCGTAAACTTCGCTGATGATGCGCTGGATCACCAGCAGGGCCGCCAGAACCATCAACGACAACAGCGACGGCAACATCAGGGCCACCGCCGCCTTGAAATAGCCGATTGCCGCCAGAACGGGGGACACGATGGCCAGCGCTACCAAGGCGTTGGCCAGAAACCGTGTCAGTCGATTGCGATAGCTGTCAGTCTGTTCGTCGCTGCCGGCGTTCCGGCTGTGATGCGTCAACAACCGCGACAGCCTCAACAGTAACAAACCGGCGATCAAAATGATCGGAAAGAGAATGACATTGACCGCGGCATCGGACCAACCCGATACATTGGCCAGGTTGGTCACGAAGTAGAACATCGCGATAATGAAGCCCAGCAAGGCCCCATACAGTCGTCCCGCGCGCCGCCCCTGTGCATCCAGGATCAACGGCAGGCGATAAGTTTCCAACCGCGGAAAACACCGCAGCGACAGCCAACGGGCCGCCAGAAAGATAAAGATCGCCGGTTTCAATGCCCCCAAGATCAATTCGCCGCGCAATCCGATCAGGCCACTGCCATAGATTGCCTCGCTGATCAGCAGGAAGCCGATAAACGGAACCACCATTTCCCCCATCGAGATCACCAGCGTGATGATCCAGTGCGCCGAGGTTTTCTGTTGCGGCAGGCCAAGGCGGATGAACAGTTCCACCCAGAATCGGCCACGCGCCATCAAGACGATACCAATCAGGGCCAGCAAAAGTATTTTTGGTAAACTCTGTTTGGTTTCTGTGCGTTGAACCGGGTTTTCCCAGGCCAAATTGATTTCCGTGCGCACTGTCTGGACCGTCTGGACCAGCGCATCGAGGCCTTCGTGCCAATGTGTGGGGTTAACCGGCGAGGGCCCCAATTCCATCAGTTCTTCTGTCTGACGCTCGCGAATGATAGCGTCGACCCCCCGGATCAACCCGTCCGCCTGACTATAGGCGAGTTGCGCCCGCCTGATTGGTTCGCGCAGGCGGCTAAGCTGCGTGGTCAGCGTGGCGCGTTGTTCGGCGATACCACTGGATTCTGCTGTGCCATCTTCGGGCGCGGCCCCCAGCGCCTTTAGCTGGGACTCCACTGTATCAATGGCGTTCGTATTGATGTTTTGCGCAGCGAAAAACACATCGCGCCAGTCAACCAACTGATTGCGCAAATCCTCCAAGGCACTGGTCGACGCGCGGCCCGCGGAAATCGCCTCGTCCGCGCGGTCGGCCACGGTTTGCCAACGGTCGTAATCCGGCCCGGCCGGCGATTGCTGGGCGTGGGCAATGGGCGCGCTGACGCTAATCAGCACCCCAACCGGCATCATAGCCAACACAAAGGCCAGCAACAGGCGACGCAGGCAGGCCATCAAGGCAGTGATCGCTGTCACGTCTCGAACACGCCGGGGATCGAACGGGGCGCGGATGTCATCCAATCAGGCACCGGCAGCTCCTTTTCGCGCAGGAATTCGGGGTTGAACAGTTTCGATTGATAGCGCGTACCATAGTCGCACAGGATCGTTACGATTGTATGTCCCGGCCCCATGTCGTGCGCCAGCTTCATTGCGCCCGCGACATTGACCCCGGTCGAGGCCCCCATGCAAAGCCCCTCGTCGCGCAACAAATCAAAGACAATCGGCAGCGCCTCTTCATCCGTGACCTGGCAGGCGAAATCGGGCTTCAGGCCCTCAAGGTTCTTGGTAATGCGCACCTGTCCGATACCTTCGGCAATCGAGCCGCCGCTGGACTCAAGTTCGCCCGTGGTGAAATACGAATACAGCTTTGCCCCCATCGGATCGGCCAGCCCGATACGGACCCCTTTTGGTTGCAGCGCCATCGCCACACCGGTCAGCGTCCCGCCCGAGCCACAGGCGCAGATAAACCCGTCCACCTTGCCGCCGGTCTGTTCCCAGATCTCGGGGCCGGTGGTTTCGATATGCGCCTGCCGGTTGGCCACGTTATCGAACTGGTTGGCCCAGATCGCGCCGTTAGGTTCGCTTTGGGCCAGCTTGGCGGCCAAACGCTCGGAATAACGCACAAAATTGTTCGGATTTGAATAGGGCGCGGCGGGCACCTGCACCAATTCTGCGCCCGCCAAGCGCAACATTTCCTTTTTCTCTTCGCTTTGCGTCTCGGGGATGACGATCACCGTCTTGAAACCCATCGACGCACCGACAAGCGCCAGACCAATACCGGTGTTGCCGGCGGTCCCTTCGACGATCGTACCGCCGGGTTTCAGGCTGCCATCGGCAATTGCGGCGCGGATCATAAACAGCGCGGCGCGGTCCTTGACCGACTGGCCGGGGTTCATGAACTCGGCCTTGCCCAGAATGGTGCAACCTGTCGCGTCGCTGGCCGCGCGCAGCTTGATCAGGGGGGTGTTGCCGACCGCGTCGGCCAGGTCTTGGGCAATGCGCATCGCAGGTATCCCTTTGCTCTGAAATTCCCCTCAGGTTTAGGCGTTGCTGGCCCGGAACTCAAGGCGCGGCGCGCAGGCGCTCGCGGTTCTGTGACAGCCACATCAGCGACAGGATCAGCGGGCCATTGTCCGCCTCGCCCGTGTCGATCAACGCCATCGCGTCGGCGAAACTCAGCAGATGCAGGCGGATATCCTCGGCCTCAACGTCCAATCCGCCCAGTCGGGGCAGATCGTCGGGCAGATCGGCCAGCCCGACGTAATTGTGAAAATATTCGGTCGAATAGCCGGGGGTGCAGTAATAGGCGGCGATTTTCTCAAGGCCTTTCAGCGTGATCCCCGCCTCTTCCATACACTCGCGATGTGCTGTCTGCTCGGGCGTTTCACCGGGATCGACGCGGCCAGCCACAGGCTCTAGCATCCAAGGACGCGGATCGCCGCGCCCGTAAGGGCCCGTGCGAAACTGTTCGACCAGCAGCACACGGTCGCGCACCGGATCATAGGGCAGAACCAGCGCGGCGTCGGTCGCGATGAACACCTCACGGCGCAACGTATCGCTGGTGGTGCCCTCAAAGGTCGGATACCGCAGCTCCATCACTTTCATCACGAAAAACCCGGCGTGCGACGCGGTGCTGTCGATCATTTGCACGGTATCGCGGCTGGTGTCGGTCCGCACATTCGCGGGCACGCCCGTCGCCGCCAGTGTTGAAGCAGCGCGGGCGCGGATCATCGGCATGCGCCAAGCCAGCTCGGACCCTGAAAACCGGCCCAGGTATCCCATCGCCTCGACCGCCGCCAACCGGCTGATCGCGCCCCATTTTTCCTGCCACGCGGCCAGATCGAAGGGAGCACCGCGCGTCCATTGGCCGGGGCGTGGAAAATAGACCAGTGCCGCCTGCCCTTCCCCCGCAACCTCGACCTGCACCTCGCGCAGGTCATAGCCGAACCCGCCCTCGTAAAAATCCAGTCGCGCCACCTGATCGGCGTCAAGATCCGCCACCAGCACACCAGACGCCACCGCGCCCTCCTGCGCCTCGATGGTTGGAAACATCTGGCCGTCGGCCCAATAGACGCCATGCCCCGGTAGAACCGCGTCCTGCATCACCACGTTATCGGTGCCCAGAACCACCCGCATCAACGCCGCGTCGCGCAGCGAGCCGTAGAACAACAAAGCTGCCATCGGTCAGGTCCACCGTCGCGCGGCAAATTCTGCCAGAAATCCACAGATGATCCCCCCGCCCAACAGCGTGCCGATCAGCATCGCGTCGCCCAGGAATTGCGCATAATCCAACGCATTATCGAAGATCGCGACAATGGCCTCGACCGGGCCTTCAAATTTCTTGTCCAGCGCCTGTTTCAGCATCAAATTGAAGCTTTGAGCGAAAAAAGCCCAGAAAATCAGCGCCAAAACGCCCGTCAGACCATTGCCGAATGCCTCGGTATAGCCGCGCCCCGCGCGGCTGCCCATGATGAACCAGCCACACAGTAGGCCCAGCGCCAGATTGACATAGTTGAACCAGCCGAAAGCGGTCTCTGGCGGCATCAACGGGCGCACCATGTCCGATGCAAGCCACGCCAACCCTCCTAGGGACAGGGCCGCCACAAGGCGTGCGGCGGTCGGCATGGTTTTGGTTCTGGGCATGATGTCAGGGCCTTGCGATTGTGATCTGTGTTACGTCGCAGTTTCCTGCCTGAAACGATCCGGCGCAAGAGGTCAGGTAAAAATTCCACATTCGCCGGAAGCGATCATCAAACCCCATCGCAGCCACCGCGTCCCACTGATCGTTGAACCGCTCATGCCAGCGGCGCAGGGTTTGGCTATAGCTGTCCCCGAATTCAATCGAACGGTTCAGGTGCAGGCCCGCGCGGTCAATCTCGGCGCGCAAGGCTGTGGGACTGGGTAGCATGCCGCCCGGAAAGATGTATTTCTGAATGAAATCAACGCCTCTTTTATAGACATCCCAACGCTCGTCCGCGACGGTGATGATCTGCAACGTGGCCCGCCCGCCGGGTTTCAGCCGCTCGCGCACGGTCTTGAAATAGACGGGCCAATATTGTTCGCCCACGGCTTCAAACATCTCGATGCTGGCGATCCCGTCATAAGTGCCGGTCTCATCGCGGTAATCCTGCAACTTCAGTGTGACCATATCCGACAGCCCGGCTTTGTCGATACGCGCCTGCGCATAGGCCAGTTGTTCGCGGCTGATCGTCAGGCCCGTCACCTTCAGGCCACGCACGCCGGCGGCATACTCGGCAAACCCGCCCCAACCACAGCCGATTTCCAACACATGATCGCCGGGCTTCACGCCCATCTGATCCACCATCGACGCGTATTTGGCGATTTGCGCGGACTCCAGGCTTTCCTGCCCGGTGTCGAACAGGGCGCTGGAGTAGGTCATGGTTTCGTCCAGCCACAGGGCGTAAAATTCGTTCCCAAGATCATAGTGATAGCTGATGTTCTTCTTGGCCTGCCCTTTCGAGTTGCCGCGCAGCCAATGGCGCAGTTTCTCGAAGTTGCGCACAAGGCCCATGCCCGGAAAGCCGTCATAGACCTCTTCGTTGCCGGTGCAGATGAAATCCATCAGCGATTGCAGGTCGGGCGTGGACCACCAGCCATCAAGATACGCGTCGCAAAAGCCCAAGTCCCCCTCGCGGATCAGGCGGGCGAACACATCGGTGTTGTGCAGGTGCACCTCGCCCACAGGGCCGGGATGCGCCCCTGTCGCGCGAAAGATGCGCCCATCCGGCAACACGAAATCCAGACGGCCCTTGTTGATCTTGCTGGTGATCGCAAAAACGCGGGCAAAATAGCGTGGCAGGCCGGTCTGGCCGTGGGTGTCGGTCAGGATCATTTAAGCGTTCCAATCATATAAGAACATCATGCCGTGGGTCCCTGCGCAGAATCAAGGCCCGCGCCTCGTTGGCGATGCCGATCAAAAGCTGCGCTCGGCATAGGCATCCAGCGCGCGTTGCCGTCCCTCTTTCAGTCCCACAACCGGATCGGGATAGTTGTCGGACGGGGTCAGGCCCCATTGCAACGGGATCGCATCGAAATACGACAACGCGCTATCAGAAGGCTGGCTTTGCCCCTCGGCAATCCACGCCTTGGCGTACAGCCCCTTGGGGTCGAATTTCTTCAACTGCGTCTCGGGGTTAAAGATGCGGAAATAGGGCGCGGCGTCCGGCCCGCATCCAGCGGCCCATTGCCAGCCCATCGCGTTGCTGGCCGGGTCCCAGTCGGTCAGACAGTCGGCGAACCACGCCTGCCCGACGCGCCAGTCGGTCATCAGGTGTTTGGTGAGATAGGACGCCACGTTCATCCGGGCGCGGTTGTGCATGCGTCCGGTCACATACATCTCGCGCATGGCCGCATCGACAAAGGCAATGCCGGTCCGCCCCTGTTTCCACGCCAAAACATCCGCGCTATCGCCGTCCTGGGACCAAGGAAACGCATCCCAGCCTTCGCGCCAGTTGCGCGTCGCGATATGGGGCGTGTGATACAGCAAGTGCCACGCAAATTCGCGCCAAACCAATTCCTTTAGCCATGTTTCCGCGCCCTTTGCGCCCTCATGCAACGCGCGTTGGCCCGCGTGCCAGCATTGCGTCGGGCTGATCTCGCCCCAGGCCAGGTTTTCGGACAGGTTCGAGGTGCCATCGACGCCCGGCTCATCACGCCGCGTGCGGTAGCGGTCCACGCTTTCGATCGTGAACCATTCCAGCCGCTCCTGCGCCGCCGCTTCGCCGACTCGCTGATAGGGCAAGCAGACGCGCGCGCCGCGACGCATGGCGGCCCCCATCTGCCAATCGTTCAAGTCGTCACTGGCAGGCCATGAGTCAGGCGCGGCCAAGTGAGCCGGCGTCGGCAAAGGCGCGGGCACATCGCGATCCTTCACCGCGCGCCACATGGGGGAATAGACCTTGTAATAACCGCCCTGTTGCGTCTGAACCGTCCACGGTTCGAACATCACATGGCCCGGATGGCTGACACCGTCGACGCCCTGTTCGCCCAGCGCGGATTTCACCGCCTTGTCGCGCGCAATCGACGCAGGGTCATACAGGCGGGACCAATGCACCGCCCCTGCCCCGGTTTGCGCGATCACATCGCGCAGCACGTCCAACGCATCACCGCGCCGCAGGATCAGGCGACTGCCCTTGGCCTCGAACGCGCGGCCCAGCGCCTCAAGCGCCAACCCAAGCCGCCATTTGGGGGCGGCCCCCAAGGCGTCAACGCTGGAGTCATGGATGAATAGCGCGATCACGGGGCCGCCACGGTCCAGCGCGGCGGTCAGGGCGGGATGATCAGCCAGCCGCAGATCGCGGCGCAGCCATAGCAGGGTCGGTGTGGTGTCGGTCATGTTTCTTTACCTTTGTGCAAAGCGCCATGTAGCGCGCCCGGCACAAGATCAAAGGCATTCATCCAACGCCGCGCGCAACTGATCCATATCCGCCTTGCTGGTATAGTGCACAAAGCTAAGCCGCAGCACCCCGCGCGCCGTATCCACGCCCATCCCGGCCAGTGCGCGCACGGCATAAAAATCGCCACCACCCGCCATGATGCCATATGCCGACAGCTCGCCCGCCACGTCGCGGCCCGACCGGGGCAACGCCAGCGCGACAGTGGGCGCGCGGGCGTCGGCCTGTGCGGGGCCCAGTAGGCGTACCGCGTTGCGCGCGCTCAGATCGTCCAGCAGCGGTTGCAGCAGCGCCACCTCATGCGCGCGCATCAGGTCATGCACACCGCCCGCGCGGGTGGCGGGGCTTCCGGTCAGCCCATGATGGTCGGCCAGAGCGTCGATATAATCGGCCATGCCTGCGCAGGCCGCGACTTGCGCGTGATCCGGCCCGGCGGGGGTAAAGCGTTTGTAAAGCGTGGCTTCGTTAAAGTAATGCCCCTGATTGGGCAGCAGCATGCCCAGTTCGCGCCGGATAACCATCAGACCCTGATGCGGACCATAGGTTTTATAGGCCGAAAACAGATAGATATCCGGCCCCATCATCCCGATATTGGGCAGACCATGGGGCGCATAACTGACCCCGTCAACACAGACGAACGCCCCGGCGGCATGGGCCAGCGCGGTGATTTCCACCACCGGATTGACCTCACCCACCACGTTCGAGCAATGCGGGAAACACACCAGCCGGACATTTTCGTCCAACAAATCCTCCAGATCCTCGGGGTTCAGATGGCCGGTTTCGGGGTCAATCCGCCACTCGCGGACCTCGAACCCCTCGTCGGCCAAACGGCGCCACGGGCCTGTGTTGGCCTCGTGATCCTGATTGGTAACGATGATCGCATCGCCGGGCTGCATCCATTGCGCAAAGGCGCGGGCCAGCACATACGTGTTCTGCGTGGTCGAGGGCCCGAAGCTAAGCTCATCGGTATCGACACCCATCATCGCCGCCAGACGCGTGCGCGCCTCGTCCATCTCGGCCCCGGCCAGTTGACTGGCAGGATAAGGCGCATAGGGCTGCACCTTGCGTTGAGTGTAAAACCGCGTCAGTCGGTCGATCACCGGCGCGCAAGTGAATGATCCGCCAGCGTTCTCAAAAAACGCTTGCCCCTGTAGCGTCGACTCGGACAGGGCCGGGAACTGTGCCCGAACGAAATCGATATCCAGTGTGTCAGACATGGTTTGCACCCCCATCATATGCCCGCAAATTCAAGGTGTCAGAAAACACCAGCGCCGGCCCGCATGCAACCGCTCAACACACAAGAGTTACCTCGTGCAAGCGCCGGGGGGCAGTGCGCGTCGCCTTCGCCGCATCGCTAGGCACCCCACGCGTCAATCTCGGAAGGGATCATGGTCGCCAACGGTACACCGGGCAACTGGCACACATAGATCTTGTCGATTAGCGATGCAGCACCGAATCGTGAGCGATGGGCCTAACCGAAGAAAAGCCAAATTTTTCCATCTACTCAAAGTGCGCGATGATGTTCGCCACTGGTCTGGGCGGTGGCGTGATCCGGCGAAAATGTCACCGTCGCAATCAGTGGGAAATGATCCGATCCGAACTCTTCCAGCCGCTGAAACGACACCAGTCCGACATCAGGTGTCAGATACAGCTGATCTATGGGCAGACGGATCAACCAGTGTTGCGCGTGGAAACTGGCCACCATGCCGCGCCCCACGCGCGGCTCCAGAAACCCGCCATAGCGTTTGAACCGCCGCGTGGTCCACGACCACGCCACATCGTTGAAATCCCCCATACAAACCGTGGGCCGCTGGGACGAGGCGGTCAATTTGGCGGCTGTTTTGATCTGGCGGTCGCGTGCGTCGGTATCGTTGCCCGGCACCGGGGGGCGCGGATGCAGCCCGACGAAATTAAAGGCCGTCCCATCGGCGTCCTCAAGCACCGCTTTCACGGCAGCGGTGTTGTCATTGGCAGGGAAATACAGCTGAAAATCGCGCATGTTCAGCCGCGTTGCAAAGATCAGGCCGTAGTGATCGTCGCGCAGATGCGTGCGCACCGTCGGATAGCGTTCCAACGTCTCGCGCAGGGCGTCGTGCCAGACCAGATCAGTTTCCATCAAGAACACCACATCCGGATCTTCGCGCTGAATTAACGTGGCCAGATCCGCGTAGCGCGTGTTTTCCATTAAAACATTCGCCGCCACCATCGACACCTGTGGCGCAGCAGGGGGCGGGGTGATCAGGTCCACTTCCTTACGGGCCAGCGGTGTGTAGGGGAAGATTTGCACCGCCTGATAGACCGCACAGATCAACATGAGGGCAATCAAAACCGGCTTGAACGGGATGGCAATCAAAGCCGCGACAGAGGCCGTGAGCAACGCAAGCCCCGCGATATGATGGCGGGGGAAATCCCACATCCGAACCCACCACACCACAGCATTGCTAAGCGGCAACGCAGTCGTGACAGCCACGAACAGACCCAGACACCACACCAGAATACTCAGCACGGATCCCCCTTTACCTTTTGCTGCGCAGCCATTTCTAAGGCGTTGGTCCCAATTGCGCCCTGAGGGCCACGTCAGACCTGTACACACAGCACACCATGGCGCGCCGCGTCTGTCGGCAGCAGGCGGCGCGCCCGCACAAAAGGACAACCATCAGGCGGACCCGGTGGTTCCCAAAAATCAGTTACGCAACAGGATCGTCGCCGATTCCATCCCTCGACGATCAGGCCGTCATGCCGGGGTCATGGCCCCCACGGCCTCCAGCAATTCGACATCGCGGAACGGTTTACCCAACACGCTGCAATTGCCCAGAACCCCCGCAGCCGGCACATCCACGCCTCCGGTTGCAAAGATAACCGGCAGGTCGGGGCACAGGCCCCGCGCGTCCTGCGCCAGATCCTCGCCCGAACGGTCAGGCAGGCCGACATCGGTGATCAACAGGGCGATCCGGTCCGTTTTCAGAACCTCCATGGCCGCATTGGCGCTGCCGGCCTCCACCACTTCGTATCCCGCCGCGCGCAGGCCCTCGGTCATGTCTGTCCGGATCAGCGGGTCATCTTCGCAGACCAAAATGCGCCGACCCGTGTCCAACACCCCGGCGGAGGCGGGCCGGGGGGCCATGTCGGCGGGGGGGGTATCGGCGGTGGCACTGGATGGGGCGGGATGCGCAGGACGGCCCCTGCCCCCCAGAATTCCACGTATTTTCTGCGCCATTTCGGATTGCGTATAAGGCTTGCCCAGCAGTTGAACACCCTCGTCCAGCCGTCCCTCGTGCACGATGGAATCCTGCACATAGCCCGAGGTGAACAACACCGGCAGGTCCGGAATTATCTGCTGCGCGCGCTCGGCCAGATCCTTGCCGTTCAAGGCACCGGGCATCACCATATCGGTGAACAGCAGATCGATCGTCTGTCCCGTCTCCAGCCATTTCAACGCCTGCGCCGCATCCCCCGCTTGCAAGACGGTATAGCCCAGATCACTTAACATGCTGACAGCGATATCACGCACGTCCTCATCATCCTCGACCAGCAGGATCGTCTCATGCCCGCCGGACAGGTCGGCGGCGCCGGGCGCGGGCGCGTCCTGAACCGGTTCGGTGGATTGCGGCAGATAAATCCGCACCGTCGTGCCGGACCCAACCACACTATCCAGCGCGATATGCCCGCCAGATTGGCGCGCAAACCCATAGACCATCGACAAGCCCAGACCGGTGCCGTGGCCCTCGGCCTTGGTGGTAAAGAACGGCTCGAATATATGCTCCAGCGTTTCGGGCTTCATACCACAGCCGGTATCGGCCACGCTGATCACCACATGGGGGCCGGGCCGGGCATCGGGATGCGCGATGGCATAGGCCCGATCCAAATCGACGTTATCCACCGTGATCGTCAGATGCCCCTGCCCCTCCATCGCGTCGCGCGCGTTGATCGCAAGGTTCAGCAAAGCGTTTTCAAGGTTGGTCGGGTCGACACTGGTATTCCACAGCCCATCACCACAGCGCACGTCCAGCTCTACGCCTTCGCCAATCGCGCTGCCCAGAATTTCGGTAATATTACCCAGCTGATTTTCAAGGTTGATCACCATCGGTACCAGCGGTTGTTTACGCGCAAATGACAACAGTTGCGACGCCAAGGTTGCACCGCGCTGAACGCTTGTCATCGCCTGATCCAGACGCGCCTGACCGGGCGAACCCACCGCCATTTCGCGTTTGGCCAATTGCAGGTTCCCGGTGATCACCTGAAGCAGGTTATTGAAATCATGCGCGATTCCACCTGCCAAATTACCGATCGCCTCCATCTTCTGGCTTTGACGCAGAGTGGCGTGCAGGTCTTCCAGTTCGCGGTTGCGCTGCTCGACGCGGGTCTCCAGCGTCGTGTTCAGCTTGGCAATCTCGGCCTCCCAGGTTTTGCGCGTCTCGATATCCGTATTGGTCCCGACCCACCCCATCACGGCCCCATCGTCGGCGCGCAGGGGTGAGGCGCGCACCAGATGCCAGCGGAAACTGCCGTCTGCCTTGCGAATGCGAAATTCGGCTTCGTATTCCACGCCCTGATCTAACGCTCTCGCCCAATTTGCAGCCGCAGAAGGCAAGTCGTCAGGATGCACGACGCGCGACCAATCTGTGCCATATAGATCCCCAGGGGCGAGCCCGGTAAAGTCGTAGATGCGGTCGTTCAACCAGGTCAAACTGCCGTCGGGTTTTGCCGTCCAGACGTGATTGGGCAAGCCTTGCGCCATCGTCCTGAACTTTTCCCGCGTCGCGGTCAGCGAGGATTCGGCCAGTTTCTGCCCTGTAACATCATGGCCTTGAACGAAAATACCATTTGGCTGGCCGTTTGCCCCCTTCAACGGGTGAAAGATGAAATCGACGAACCGCTGTTCCACCGGCCCGTCCGGCGTGGCCTTAAACAGCACCAGCTTGCCTTTAAGCGAAATCGGCTGACCAGTGGTATAGACTGTGTCCAGCATCTCGTAAAACCCTTGCCCTTCGATGTCGGGCAGTGCTTCGCGCACAGGCAGGCCGATCACGTTTCGCCTGCCGATTAAATCGGTATAGGCTTGGTTGGCGATCTGAAACACATGTTCGGGCCCATTCATGATCGCCATGAAACTGGGTGCCTGATCAAAGGCGGACTGAAAGAAATCCGTAAGCGATGCCAGCGCGAGATTTTCGGTTGCCACCGCCTCGGCGCGCTGCGCCATACCCATGCGTTGCGGCAGGTCGGCCGGGCTGGTCGCCTTATCGCTCAGGTAGACATCCGTCACGTCCATCGAGTTTTGCAGGATGAACTGAACATCGCCCTGCGCATCCAGAACCGGCGTATGCGTGGCGCTCCAGAATCGTTCCGTCATCTGTCCATCCGCCGCGATGATCGGATAGGGGATCAAGGGCATGTGGTCGATCTGCCCGGTGGCCAGCACCTTGCGAAAAGAGCCGCGCAACATCTTGTCGGACACGGAATCATCGGGGGCCGGAAATTCTTCGGTCAAAAGCCGCCCGATCAGGGTGCCGTTCGTCCGTCCGGTCACTTTCAGATAGGCGTCATTTGCCCAAACGATCCGTAAATCCCTGTCGATAAGCACATAGGGCGACGGTGCCGATGCGAAAATCGCGCCGAGGTCAATCTGCATGATCGTTATCCTGAACTGCAAGTCTATGTAAAACCGTTGAACGACCATGCTGAAAAACGGAGCGGCTGTAAAGAGATTGCAAAGGGCCCCTCGCGCAGATTGCCCGACGTCATCTGCGGTCCTGTGGTGGAGGATCGGGTGGTCCAGACCCACCGCTGGATACAAAAAAGGCGCGGCTGGAACCGCGCCTTTTGATTTCTGAAGCGTTGAGACGTCAGAAGGCCATCACTCGGCCGACGAGTCGTCCAGCGAGAGCGCGACAAAGCGCGGATCACCCGCCCGGCGCACCAGAAGCAGCAGCGATTTGCGGCCCGCCTCTTGTGCGGCGTCAATGCTGTCTTGCAGGTCCGACACTGAGGTCAGTTTTTGCTGGCCCGCTTCGGTGATCACGTCCCCGGCGCGCAGGCCCTTTTCATAGGCGTCAGACAGTTCGTCAACGTCACGCACCACCAGACCGGAGGCTTCTTCGCCCAAGTCCAGTTGTGCGCGCAGCTCATCGTCCAGCACGCTTAGGGTCAGCCCCAGCATCTCTTGCTGTTGGGGCGCTTCGGCTGCGCCATTGTCCTCTGACTGAGCGGTAGGCACGACGCCCTCTGCCTCTTCGCGACGGCCCAGCGTGACCATCAGAGTCTGCGTACCTCCATCGCGGAAGACCACGACGCGCACAGCCTTGCCCACGGCGGTGTTGCCGACCTGACGCACAAGCGCGCGTGTGTCTGCGACCTGAACCCCGTCAAACGAAATGATCACATCCCCTGCCAGCATACCCGAGTCCGCAGCAGGCCCTTCGGGAACATCCGTCACCAGCGCACCGGCGGCCTTTTCAAGGCCCATCGCCTCGGCCAGATCCTCGGTCACGTCCTGAATGCGCACGCCCAACCAACCACGGCGTGTTTCACCGAATTCTTTCAATTGATCGACCACGCGGTTAACCACGTTGGACGCCATCGAGAAACCGATGCCGATGGAGCCACCATTGGGGCTGAGGATCGCGGTATTCACGCCCACGACTTCGCCGTTCATATCAAACAGCGGTCCGCCCGAATTGCCCCGGTTGATGGCGGCATCGGTCTGGATATAATCGTCATAGGTGCCGGACAGGGCGCGGTTGCGGGCAGACACGATGCCTGCGCTCACCGAAAACCCCTGACCCAGCGGGTTGCCCATGGCGATAACCCAATCGCCCACGCGGGCCGTGTCGCTGTCACCGAAGGCCACGAAGGGCAGCGGTGCGTCGGCTTCGACCTTCAACAAGGCGATGTCGGTCTTGGGATCGGTGCCGATGACCTTGGCCACCAGCTCGCCACCCTCGTAGAACTCGATGATGATCTCATCAGCGCTTTCGATCACGTGGTTGTTGGTAACGATATAGCCATCTTCGGAAATGACAAAACCAGATCCCAGCGCCGAGGTACGGCGGGGACGGTCGCCATCGCCGCCACGATCACGGAATTCGTTGAAGAAATCCTCAAAAGGGCTGCCTTCGGGGACCATCGGGGACGGACCGGTGCCCGTAGCGACCACGGTGGATGTGGTGATGTTGACAACCGCCGGGCTGATCTTCTCGGCCAGATCGGCAAAGCTGTCGGGGCGGGCCAACGCGGCCAGCGCCTGAGCGATGATCAGGACGGCAGTCAGCAGCGTCAGCATCAATGCACGCATCGCCGCGTGAGGAACCGCGCCTGCGTGGGTGGAAAGTGCGAATTGGGTTGCTCGTCTCAACGCCAGTTCTCCTTGATAAAGGGTGACATGGATTGCGCAGACCTGTGTCCGGACGCAAATGGTGCCTCCAATGTAAGGAACGTGGCGACATCTGCAAACACTGTGCGCACATTCTCACGCGAGAGTGACAGCGCGTGCGCCGCGCGTTAGCGTTTTATGGGTCGTGGCGCGTTGAAAGTGGCCCGGACCCAAGCGCAGTCAGGCGCCCAGTGTCTTACCTAACCAGACCAGCGCCAAGCCAGTCACCAGCGCCAGCAACCCCAACGTGCGTCGCGCCTCGGGCGGCAGGGCGCGTAAGGCTTCCAGCATCTGTTCGACAAAGTGAGGGGCCAGCGCATAGGCCAGCCCCTCGACAATCAGAACCAGCCCAAGAGCCAGCGCAGCAACGCCCAACATTACTCGGGCGTGACCGAGTTGAAGTAGGTGAAGAAATCGCTATCGGGTGACAGCACGATCGACGAGTTGTCGCCGTTCAGCGCCTTGCGATAGGCATTAAGCGAGCGGTAGAATTCAAAGAATTCCTGATCCGCGCCAAAGGCTTGGTTGAAGATCGCGTTGCTTTTCGCGTCAGCCTCACCGCGGGTGATTTCAGCCTGACGTTTGGCGTCCGACACGATTTCGACCTGGGTCCGGTCGGCCTGTGCACGCACACGCTGCGCGGCCTCGTTACCGCGGGCAACCTCATCGGCGGCTTCGCGTTCACGTTCCGCGCGCATCCGGGCAAAAGTCGCCTCAAGGTTCTGGCTGGGCAGGTCGGTGCGTTTCAGGCGCACATCCACCACTTCGATGCCCAACGCGTTCGCCTCGGCAATCGCGACATTGCGGATCCGCAACATCAACGCGGCACGGTCCGAACTAAGGATGTCATTCGAACTGACCGAGCCCAGAACCTCCCGCGTGGTCGAGCGCAGGATCGAATCCAACCGGTTTTCCGCCGCCGGGATCCCGCCATCACCCACAGCTTCGCGGAAGCGGGTGACATCAGAAATCCGATAGCGCGCGAAGGCGTCGACGACCAGACGGCGATCGTCCAAGGGTGTCACCTCCAGCGGGTCGATATCGCGGCTGAGGATCCGGTCGTCATAGCGCACGACCTCTTGGATCAGCGGGATCTTAAAACCAAGACCCGGCTCTTCCTTGACCGCGATAATCTTGGAGAATTGCAGAACCAGCGCCCTTTCACGCTCGTCCACGATAAAGACCGAGCTAAGAAGCCCGACCACAGCCAGCGCAATCACCGGCAAGACAAAAGCAGTTTTCCGCATGTTATTGACCCCCGGAGCTGCGGCGCAGCTCGTTCAGTGGCAGGTAAGGCACGACGCCTTGGCCGCCGCCCGTTTGATTTTGGTCCAGAATGATCTTGTCCATTCCGCCCAGCACTTCTTCCATGGCTTCCAGATAGAGGCGCTTGCGCGTCACTTCGGGGGCCTTTCTGTACTCGGTCAGAACCGCGCTGAAGCGGCTGGCCTCACCCTCGGCTTCGTTGACGACACGGGCACGGTATCCTTCGGCCTCTTCCAGCGTCTGAGCAGCCTCACCACGGGCCTGAGCCAGAACTGTCGCCGCGTATGCGTCAGCCTCTTTTTCCAGACGGTCGCGTTTCTGTTCGGCGGCCTGCACGTCGCGGAAGGCGTCGATCACCTGTGTCGGCGGATCTGCCTTGTCAAAGTTGACACGCACCAGCGACACGCCACTGTCATAGCTGTCCAGCGTTTGCTGAATCAATTCCTCAAGGCGCGAGGCGATGATGCCACGATCCCGGTTCAGGATTGGCGCCAGTTGGCTTTGCGCGATGATTTCACGCATGGCCGATTCCGACACCGCGCGGATGGTCATGATCGGATCACGAAGGTTGAACAGGAATTTGGCCGGATCGTTAATATTCCAGACCACCTGAAAATCGATGTCGACGATGTTTTCATCGCCGGTCAACATCAACCCAGCCTCGCTGCCGCGTCCGCCCACGCCGATGTCTTCGTTCTGTTCGCGCGTGACAACGACCTTTTCATATGAGATCATCGGCCACGGCGCCAGGTGCGGGCCCGACCCGGTTGTCCTGTGATATTCGCCCAAGAACAGCTCGACCGCGCGTTCTTCCGGTTTCACAGTGTAGAAGCTGGCAAACAGCCACAGTGCCACGAGGCCCAACAGGCCCAACAGGACAGTGCCACGGGTCAGGCCGGGGCCACCACCGCCGTCAACGCCATTGCGGTTTCCGCCGCCGCCACGCCCGCCCATCAGCACACGCAGCTGGTCCTGGCCTTTCTTCATCAACTCGTCGATCTCGGGCATCTGGCTGCTTCCTTCGGGACGATTCCCCCCGCGACCCGGACCGGGGCGATCACCGCCGCCATTGCCGTTATTGCCGCCGCTGCCATTCCCCGAGTTTCCGCCGCCGCCCCATGGGCCGCCAGAATGTCCCGCCATGTCGTGTTTCCCTTTTCCTTATCCGTCCACTGCGTACACGCGGCGGTTGGTCTTAAACTGTATAGCCCCGAACAAAAATCAACCCATCACAGGGCTTATCCAGTCCGAACCGGTGTTTTCATTGTCACCAATTCTTCCGACATCGTCGGGTGAACTGCGCAGGTACGATCAAAATCTTCTTTTGTTGCACCCATTTTTACCGCGATGCCGGCCATCTGGATCATTTCGCCCGCATTGGGCGCGACGATATGACATCCCAAAACCTTGCGGGTTTTTTGACTGACCACCAGTTTCATCAGCACCCGATTGGTGCGCCCGGCAAATGCCTCGCGCATCGGCTTGAACGAGGTGCAATAGACCTCGATCGGCTCCTGCTCGCGCGCGGCCTCTTCGCTGAGGCCGATGGTGCCAATCTCGGGTTGGGTGAAAATAGCGGTCGGGATCAGGTCGTGATCGACCGGAGTGGGGTTGGCGTTGAACACCGTCTCGACAAAGGCCATGCCTTCACGGATCGCCACCGGCGTCAGGTTGACCCGGTCGGTGACGTCCCCAATGGCATAGATCGACGGTACGGCGGTTTGCGAATATTCATTCACAACAACCTGACCATTCCGGCCCAGTTCGACCCCCAGATCCTCTAACCCCATATCGTCGCTGTTGGGCCGCCGGCCGGTGGCAAAGAAGACCTGATCGAACATCTTTTCGGTGCCATTGGTGGACTTCACGCGATATCCGTCGCCCTCAGGCGTCATTTCCAGAATGTTGGTGCCCAGATGAAGCGACACGCCGTTCTGGATCATCTCCTCAGCCACCAACCCACGCGCCTCATCGTCGAAGCCGCGCAGGATTTGCGCGCCACGGTAATACTGTGTCACATCCACCCCCAAGCCGTTGAGGATGCAGGCGAATTCACAAGCGATATACCCACCGCCGATGATCAGGATGGATTTGGGCAGGGTCGGCAGATGAAAAATGTCGTCGCTGACCATACCGTGTTCGGCGCCCGGCAGGTCGGGCCGCACGGGTCGTCCCCCGGTGGCGATCAGGATGTGTTTTGCCGTGAAGCTTTCGCCACTGGACAACGCCACGGTGTGCGCATCACTCAGGCGCGCGCGCGCATCATAGGTGTCGACGCCGTTGTTTTTCAACAGAGTGCGATAGACGCCCTCCAGCCGGTTCAGTTCGTCCGTCAGGCTACCATGAAACCTGCTCCAGTCGAAGCCACCGGCATGGACCGTCCAACCGTAGGCTTGCGCGTCTTGCATCTGGTCAGGGAATTCGCTGGCGAACACCATCAGTTTCTTGGGCACGCAGCCCCGGATGACGCAGGTCCCGCCATAGCGGTCTTCCTCGGCCAGGGCGACACGCGCCCCGCCCGCCGCCGCCACGCGCGCCGCGCGTACGCCGCCGGAACCGCCACCAATCACGAAAAGGTCATAGTCAAACGTCATGTCAGTCCTGTCTTGTTGCCGTCTAGCCCCTGTCCTGTACCCCAGCCCTGCGCCCCATATGCTGCGCAGCCTGCGGTCAGTCCATCATGTCAGTGAACAGATTATCACTTTCAACGAAATCCAGCCGGTCGCGTTCGACCGTGCCTTCGTTGATATCGCGCAATTCGACCCGACCGTCACCGTAGCCGATCACGACGATATCACAGATATCGATGAACAGGCCGTTTTCCACCACGCCGGGCAATTGATTCAACACCATCGCCAGTTGCCGGGGATTGCCGATGCGGCCCAGATGCAAGTCAAGAATATGGTTGCCCTCATCCGTCACATACGGGTGATCGCCATTCATGCGCAGAGTCACGTCGCGGCCCATCACATCGACCGAGATCAACATTTCCTCGACCAGCGCGCGGGTGGTCTGCCAACCAAAGGGGATCACCTCGATCGGCAGAGGAAAGGCGCCCAGGCTACCCACTTCCTTAGCTGCGTCGGTGATCACGATCATCTGGTCGCTGGCGGTCGCCACGATTTTTTCCTGTAACAGCGCGCCACCGCCGCCTTTGATCAGGTTCAATTCGCTGTCAAACTCATCGGCACCGTCGATGGTCAGGTCCAGCCATTTCGCTTCGTCGAGGCTGATCACATCGATGCCGACATCGCGCGCCAGTTCGGCGGTGCGGGTCGACGTGGGCACGCCCTTGATCTTCAAGCCGTCCTCGCGGACCAACTCGCCCAGACAGCGCACCATCCAGGCAGCGGTGCTGCCGGTACCCAGTCCAACACGCATTCCATCCTCGACAAAATCGACGGCGCGTTTCGCCGCGACGAACTTGGCCTTGTCGATCGGTGACAATTCTCCGGACATAACAGCGACTCCCCAGTGTTTCGCCCGGTTATAGGGATAATGCCGCCAAGGTGCGAGACCGAATTGGACCATTGAGGGTGGCAGATGCACCGTGCACGTCCCTACGCGGCCCCCAGCGAGGCACAGGGACGTGAGGTAGTCGTATCAAAGCCGGCCCTGCTCAATCGATCAGGGCGGGTAGCGCGACCGCATCGCCCTGATATCATGGGGCTTGGACCGCAGGTTCCCGGCAACGGCAGTGACCTTGATCGCGCCAGACACCGGGGCGGGGCGACCCAAGATACGCCCCCCACAGATCGCGACCAGCAAGATAAACAGATACGATACTAAATTCATCACAGGCTCCTTCATCGCCAACGATGCGCCTGGTGAGGTTAAATTTGCATGAAAACCTTCAAATCCGCTGCAATGTTCAGCAGATAAAAACGTAGACTTCGAAGTACACTCTACGGCAATCGCCTGCCTCTACCCGCTTGTGATTTGCCTTCCGGGCGGGATTGACCGACAGTGAAAGGCCATACTTGATTCCATATCAGGCCCAAGGTGCCGCCCGCCCTGTCTGAGGAGAATACATGACCCGCACCCGTACCGGACGCCCCCTGCCCGCCGCCCTGTTGGAGCAGGCCGACCGATGCAGGCAGGACGAACCGTCCCGGCGCGAGTTTCTGGCGCAAGCCACCACATTCGGGGCCAGCGCGGCGACGGCCTATGGGCTATTGGGCCTAAGCGCACCGGCCCGCGCCGAGGACGCGCTGGACGATACCCTAAGTGCCCCCCGGACAGGCCCGGCATCTGGCACGGTGCGCATTCAGATGCTGGTGCGTGAATTGCGGGATCCGCGCAGTTTTGACTGGTTTCAGGCCGCCAATTTCAGCCGGGGGTGGTTGGAATACCTGATAAGTTACGAAAATAACGGCACATTTCAACCGCAGCTGTTAGCCGCGTGGGAAATCAACGACGACGCCACGCTCTATACGCTGCATGTGCGCCCCGGCGTGCAATGGAACGACGGGACGTCATTTACTGCGGCCGATGTGGCGCGCAACATCGCCCGCTGGTGCGAGCGTGACGTGCCCGGAAATTCGATGGCCGGGCGGTTTGCCGCACTGATTGACCCCGCGACAGGTCGCGCCATCGACGGGGCGATTGCCACGCCCGACGACATGACGGTCACGCTGACCCTGCCGCGCCCGGACATATCGCTGATCGCGGGCATGGCCGATTATCCGGCCGCCATCGTGCCGGACGGGTTCGACCCCGAGACGATGTTCGAAAATCCGGTTGGCACCGGCCCCTATCTGCCCGAAATGCTGGAACCCGGCGTCGGCGCCATTCTGGTGCGCAATGATGCGCATGTGTGGTGGAACGCGGGCAATGGCGCCTGGATGGAGCGGATCGAATTCATCGATACCGGCACAGATCCCATCGCCGCCCACGCCGCCGCCGAGGCGGGGCTGATCGACATGACCCATTCGATCGAGGGCAGTTACATCGACATTTTCGATGCCCTGCCCGACTGGACCCATCACGAGATCCGGACCGCCGCGACGGTGGTCGTCCGTCCCAACCAACAGGCCGAAGTGGATGGCAAACGGCCCTACGCAGATGCGCGCGTACGCCGCGCGTTGCAGATGGCGATTCACAACGAGATCCTGCTGGAACTGGGCTATGACAATCGCGGCGATGTGGCGGCCAACACCCATGTCTCGCCGCTGCACCCCGAATATACCACGCCGCCCGAAGCGGTTTATGATCCCGCCGCCGCGCGCGCATTGATGGTTCAGGCCGGGATGCTGGAGTTTGAGCACAATCTGGTCTCGATCGACGACGGCTGGCGGCGCAACACGGCGGATGCGGCGGCGGCACTGATGCGCGACGCGGGACTGAAGGTCAAACGCACGATCCTGCCGGGAAGCCTTTATTGGACGGGCTGGTCGACTTTTGCGTTCAGCACCACCGACTGGGGGCACCGCCCGCTGGCGGTTCAGACCTATGCGCTGGCTTATCGCACGGGCGCGGCGTGGAACGAATTCGGCTGGTCCAACCCCGAGTTCGACGCCCTATTGGAGCGCGCACTGGCCACGCTGGATATCGGCGAACGGCGCGATCTGGTCGCGCAGATGCAGATCATCGTGCAGGATGCGGGAGTCACAGTGCAGCCCTACTGGCGGCGATTGTAC
This sequence comes from Rhodobacteraceae bacterium KMM 6894, assembly GCA_035798175.1. Classification (GTDB taxonomy): domain Bacteria; phylum Pseudomonadota; class Alphaproteobacteria; order Rhodobacterales; family Rhodobacteraceae; genus Roseovarius. The sequence continues at coordinate 81,960 of JAPFBS010000011.1, read as the reverse complement.
AACCACACCCGTGCCGAGCTGATCGGCGGCGAACACCATATCGCGTTTGAAATCCGCCCCGCCGCTCTGCGCTGGGTGGCGCGCTGAAGCACGCCTTACGGGGCATGATAGAGCGTCGGTGCATTTATGCACATGTTTCAGGGGGCACGCCGATTGCCTTTGCGATTGAAACGGGGCAAAGCACGGTTATGAAACGCTTTCCCCACCCCACCCGATCTCTTGGATTTGGCGAGTTCGTCATCCTTCTGGCCTTCATGGTCTCTATCGTGGCGCTGGCTACGGACATCATGCTGCCCGGGCTGGACCTGATCGGGCATGATCTGGGCGTGGACGATCCCAACGACGTGCAATTGATCGTGTCGTCGCTGTTTCTTGGCTTTGCCGTGGGGCAGCTTATTGCCGGTCCGCTGTCGGACAGTTTCGGTCGAAAACCAGTCATTTACGGCGGATATGCTATATTCCTTGTGGGCTGCGCGATGTCGCTGTGGGCCACCAGTTGGGAAATGATGATCGCCGGCCGCGTGTTGCAAGGTCTGGGCGCGGCAAGCCCGCGAATCGTCACGCTGGCGCTGGTGCGCGACGGTTACGCCGGGCGGGAAATGGCGCGGATCATGTCCGTGGTTATGGCCGTGTTCATTCTGGTGCCCTGTATCGCGCCCGCCTTGGGCGAGGCGGTGATCGTGCTCAGCGGCTGGCGCGCGACCTTCGCCGTTTTGATCGCCACCGCCCTTCCCGCCTGCCTGTGGTGCGCCTTGCGCCAGCCCGAGACATTGCTTCCCGCGCGCCGACGCCCCTTTTCGCCCCGTCCCCTGTGGGCAGGCCTGCGCGAGGTCTGCAGCTCGCGCATGGCGATGGGATACACGGTGGCGCTTGGCATGGTTTTCGGGGCCTTCCTGACCTATCTCAGCACGGCGCAGCAGGTCTATACCGTGGTGTTCGATCAGGGCGCGTTATTTGCGATGTATTTTGCCATGGCCGCGTTGTCGATCGGGGCCGCGTCGCTGATCAACTCGATGCTGGTGATCCGGCTGGGCATGCGCAAGCTGACGCTGGGTGCGGTTCTGGGCGTTATCGTCCTGTCGCTCGTGATGCTAACTGTGATGTCCCTGACGCCCAAGGCGCCGTCCTTTGCCCTGTTCATGGTCTGGTTGATGGCCGTTTTCTTTTGCGTCGGCATCCTTTTCGGGAATCTGAACGCCATCGCAATGGAGCCTTTGGGCCATATCGCTGGCATGGGCGCGGCCCTAATCGGGGCGATTTCCAACTTTATCGCGCTGCCGATTGCGTGGTATGTCGGGCATATGTTCGACGGCAGCGCGGTGCCGTTGGTCACCGGGTTTGTGGTGATGGGATCGGGCGCGTTGGTCGCTATATGCTGGGCCGAGGGTGGGATTCCGCGCGAACGCCACGCCGGTTGAACCGCCGCATATCGCGTCACCCTACCCAGCCCTGTCAAAGTGGTGCATAACGCGCCCAGACTGACCGACTCAATTGACGTATTAACCACAGGACCAGCCCCATGCATGACATCCGTGCGATCCGCGAAAACCCCGCCGCCTTTGACGCCGCTTTGACGCGCCGCCCCGGTGTTGCGCCGGTCTCGCAGAAGATTCTGGATCTGGACGAGTCGCGCCGCCGCCTGATTGCCGCCGCCGAAAGTGCGCAGGCCGAGCAGAACAAGGCCTCCAAAGAGGTGGGCGCAGCCAAAGCCAGCGGTGATAACACCGAATTCGAGCGTCTGCGCGCGCTGGTTGGTGAAAAGAAGGCCGAGGTCGCGGCGATGCAGACCGAGGCCAAGGCGCTGGATGCGCAATTGACTGACATGCTGATGGAGATCCCGAACCTGCCATTCGATGACACGCCCGAAGGCGCGGATGAGGCCGACAATGTCGAGCTGCGCAAATGGGGCACGCCCGCTAGGTTGGAATTCAAACCAGTCGAACATTACGAGATCGCAGGCGTCAAACCCGGCATGGATTTCGAATTGGCAGCCAAGCTGAGCGGCGCGCGCTTTGTCGTGCTGCGCGGTGCGGTGGCGCGGGTTCACCGCGCGCTGGCGCAATTCATGATCGACACCCATGTCGATGAGAATGGCCTGACCGAGGCATGGACGCCCGTTCTGGTCCGTGACGAAATGATGTTGGGCACCGGACAACTGCCGAAATTTGGCGAAGACAGCTATCGTACCACCAACGGTTGGTGGATGGTGCCGACCGCCGAAGTGACACTGACCAATTTTGTCAACGGCGAAGTCGTGGACGAAGCCAGCCTGCCCCATCGCCATGTCGCGCATACGCAATGCTTCCGGTCCGAAGCGGGGTCAGCGGGCCGCGACACGGCAGGGATGCTGCGCCAGCACCAGTTTGAAAAGGTCGAAATGGTCAGCGTGACTCACCCCGATCACAGCCGGGATGAATTGGACCGCATGACCGCCTGCGCAGAAGGTATCCTTGAAAAGCTGGGCCTGCCCTATCGCACGGTTGCGCTGTGCACCGGCGACATGGGGTTTGGCGCGCGCCGCACCCATGACATCGAAGTCTGGTTGCCCGGTCAGGATACCTACCGCGAAATTTCCAGCGTCTCGATCTGCGGGGATTTTCAGGCGCGCCGGATGAACGCGCGGTTCAAGCCAACGGATGGCGGCAAGCCGCAGTTCGTGCACACGCTGAACGGCTCGGGCCTTGCCGTCGGGCGCGCGCTGATCGCTGTTCTGGAGAACGGCCAGCAGGCGGATGGCGCGGTGCGTTTGCCTGAGGTGCTGCACAAGTATCTTGGCGGCAAGAGCGTTCTGGGCGCGGACGGGGTTCTCAGCTAACGCGCGCAGCCCACCTAATGAAGCCCGTTACCGATCATGAAGGTCGGGCGGGCGTCGATCCGGTGGATCATCGGGTCTCTCACGCCAGCGCAAGCTGCCGGGGCGGTAACTGCGCAGCGCCTCGATCCGGGCGCGTACCGAGACATGCACATCCCTATCCAACTTCGGGCCTGTCCGCCAACGGCTAAGCAGCCCCGGCTTCGCCGTCATTAGCGCGCTGACCACCGTGGCATCCCCAGTATGGGGCGGAACGCGGTGGCCGGGTTTCAGCGTCAGTTCGGGTGCGCCCTCCAACATCCAGCCCAAGGGAAACGCACTGAGCGCGCGCACCCCCGCACTGCCGCCGACAATCGAATGATTACCGATGAACCACATTTGCTGATAGGGTCGCGCGGCGCTAATATCGCCCCGATTTAGGCCCCTGTCCCCCTCAAGATTATCCCAAAGGGCCGGGCGGAAAAAAACCCGCATTTCGTCCAGCGCGAGGGCATGACGCGCGCGCCGCACAAGGCTGGACAGTTGCATGTCGTGAAACCGATATTGACGATTCCATAGCGTCGCGACCGGTCCCAACAGCGACGGAGGAATACCGCGTGCGCCCACCGTGTCCCAGACCCCGACATAGGCCACATTAACCAGCGCCGCAGTGCTGCGATCCTCAAGATCGAGGCGCGAGGTGGCAAATCCGGGCGACATCTCCGCACGCGCGGCGCGCATGTCGGGATGATCGGGATGCCCCCGCTTGCCCCGGATACGGTAGAGGTCGAACGCGGCGTTGATCCCGGCCTCGGACGTGTCGGCCACGATGCCGCATTTACGGATCATCCCCACGACAGACCGCGCCGTATAGGCACCGCGCGAAAACCCGAAGACATAAAGCGAATCTCCGGGGCGATAGATCCGTGCGATGAATTGATAGGCCTGCTTGACCTTGGCATCCAATCCCCAGCCGAACGCCCCACCGCCCCATTTGTTCAGGAACTTGCCCACCGGCCCATCAAACCGCGTATCGGTGCCGATCCCGGCGAAATAGGCCGCGACCTGCCCCTTGGCCGGGTCGCTGACCAACGCCGCAGACAGAGACGCGACATGGGTCGGCTCAAATATATCGGGCGAATTCCAAGTGCCGTCGCAGAAGATGGCGATGCGGGTCATGGGGGCATAGGATCCTTGCACTGGGACAATTTCAGGCTATTTGTCGGGTGTAGAATACATTATCGACGCCGTTTTTCATATGGAGGGTTTCCATGCCTTTTCTGGTCTTGCTTGCCGCCCTCGCCTTTGCGATCTCGCCGTTTCTGACGCCGGGCTTCGGCGGGTTCGACCCCAACCAATTTCCTGTGCCGCAGAACAATCCCCCAGTGCAGCCTGCGGGCTATGCCTTTGGGATCTGGGGGTTGATCTATATCTGGCTGATTGCGGGGGCGGCCTATGGTGTCTGGGCGCGGCGGGACGACCCCGAGTGGCAGGACATGCGCCTGCCCTTGTTGGGCTCACTGGTCGTCGGGTCGGGGTGGCTGGCGGTTGCGAACACCAGCCCGATTTGGGCAACCGTTCTGATCTGGGTCATGTGGGGCGGGGCGGTGTTGGCGGTGCTACGCGCGCCTTATGGCGACCGTTGGCTGGGGCGCGGGCCTGTGGGACTTTATGCCGGGTGGCTGACGGCGGCGTCCTGCGTGTCTGTCGGTCTGATGCTGGCCGGATATGGCTGGATGGCGCAAGTGCCGGCAGCGATGCTGTCACTTGCGTTGGCGCTGGGGCTAACTGTGCTTATCATGCGACAACGGCCCGACGCGCTGGCCTATCCGCTGGGCGTGATCTGGGCGCTGATCGCGGTCTGCGTGGCCAACGCAGGTGGGTCTTTGGCCGTGCTGGGTCTGGCCGCCATCGGCGCGCTGTTGTTGATCGCGCTGATGGGGCGGCACATCCGGGCAAGTTAGCGCAAAAAAGATGCGCTAAAGCACATCTTACCCTCGCTCTCCCCGGTTGGGGTTCTTGCCCGTATGCTTGCGCAATTTCGACGGCGTCGATTTCTTGCGATCCTTATACGGGTTTTGATCCGACTGACTGCGCATATACAGACGAATCGGCGTGCCGGGCATATCGAAATCCAACCGCAGTCCATTGACCAGATAGCGCGAATAGCTTTCGGGCAGTTTGTCAGGATGGCTGCACATCACCACAAACCCCGGTGGCCGGGTCTTGGCCTGTGTCATATAGCGCATCTTGATCCGTTTCCCGCCCGGCGCGGGGGGCGGATGCGCCTCCAGCATGCCTGACAGCCAGCGGTTCAAATGCGCCGTCGTCACGCGGCGATTCCAGACATCGTATGCCTTTTCAACAGCCGCGCGAAGCCGGTCCAGCCCTTTGCCCGTCTTGGCCGAGACCGTGACCAAAGGCGCGCCGCGCAGCTGTGGCAGAAGCCGCTCGAAACTTTCGCGCAGGTCGCGCAGCTTGGCCTGTTTGTCAGGTTCGATATCCCATTTATTGACCGCGACAACCACCGCGCGCCCCTCGCGTTCGGCCAGATCTGCGATGCGCAGATCCTGTTGTTCAAAGGGGATTTCCGCATCCAGCAGGACGATCACCACCTCGGCGAATTTAACCGCGCGCAACCCGTCGCTGACGCTGAGTTTTTCCAGCTTTTCCTGCACGCGCGCCTTTTTGCGCATGCCCGCCGTATCAAAAATACGGGTGTGCAACCCGTCCCAATCAATCTGAAGCGAGATAGCATCGCGGGTGATCCCCGGCTCGGGCCCGGTTAGCAGCCGATCTTCACCCAGTATCTTGTTGATCAGGGTAGATTTTCCCGCGTTGGGTCGCCCTACCACGGCCACTTGCAATGGGCGCTTGGCAGTTGGAATTCGGGGGCCGTCAGGATCGTCGTCATCGACGGCAACATTGACCTCGGGCGTATCCGATTTATCGCGCTCGGCAAATTCATCGGCCAGCGGTTGCAGGATCGAATAGAGGTCGTTCAACCCCTCGCCATGCTCGGCCGACAAACGGATCGGTTCGCCCAGACCCAGGCCCCAAGCCTCGATCACGCCGCCGTCGGCGGCCGCGCCCTCGGCCTTGTTCGCGGCCAGGATCACATGCGCGCTACGCTTGCGCAGAATGTCGGCAAACACTTCATCAGTGGGCGTCACGCCGGTGCGCGCGTCGATCATGAACAGGCAGATATCGGCCATGTCCACCGCACGCTCGGTCAGTTTGCGCATCCGGCCTTGAAGCGATTCGTCTGTCACCTCTTCCAGACCGGCGGTGTCGATCACGGTAAACCGCAGATCGCCCAGACGCGCGGCACCTTCGCGCAGATCGCGCGTTACACCGGGCTGGTCATCGACCAAAGCCAGACGTTTGCCTACAAGGCGGTTGAACAGCGTGGATTTGCCCACATTGGGGCGGCCCACGATAGCGAGGGTGAAAGTCATTTAACGGCTCCGAGACGGATCAAGCTGTTCTACTACAGCAATCGTTGCCTATCGGAAAGCGTGCAATTGCCCTTTGGTGCTGACCACATAAAGAGTACGGCCCGCGACCACCGGGTTGGTCGTCGCCCCACCTGGCACCTCGACCGTGCGCACCAGCGCGCCCGACACCGGATCAAAGAAGCGGATCAGCCCGTCATTGGATGCCACCACCAGTTGCCCCCCGGCCATAACGGGACCGTAATGGGCAAAGACCTCGGCCTGACGGCGCGGGCGGTCCTTGACGAAGAAGGGCAGTTTCGTGCCCCAGACGCGACTGCCATCATCGGCGCGCAGGCGCACCAGCTCGTTCTTGTCCGACACAAGGAAAACAGACCCATCTGTGGCCCAGACCGGGCTAAGCGGGCCTTCGTTTGCTGTCCAGATCCGCGCGCCATTGGCCAGTTGCAACGCCGCCATCCGGCCCGAGTGGTTGCCCACATACACCCGATCGCCATAAATCACCGGATCGCCGGTGATGTCCGAAATCGCCGACTGCGCCAACCCGTCACGCCGCCCGGCAATCTGGGCGTCCCACATGCGCAGACCGCCCTTGCGGAATGCGCCCTGCACTTCGCCCGAACCAAACGCGAAAACGGCGTATTTGTCCGAAATCGCGGGCGCGGGACCGCCCACAAGGTTGTTCTGGTCCGGTGACGCCGCAAGGCGCCACTCAATGCGGCCCGTTTTGGCGTCTAGTGCCCAAGCCTCTTGTTCACCCGCGACCATGTACACCAGATCGCCATAAACCGCAGGGCTGGCCGTACCTGTCGAGCGCAGGGCCTGTGTCCAGATCACGCCGCCCGTTGCCGGGTCCAGCGCAGTCAACGTGCCAAAACCGGTCGAGGCGAACAGTTTGCCGTTGCCAAAGGCCAAACCACCGCCGCTGCCGTCATTCGCCGAATCCGTCGGCGGCACCAGATTGGCGGTCCACAGCACGCTGCCCGTCGTCGACAGGGCTGTCACCTGAGCGCTTGAATCCATCGCAAACACACGGCCGCCTGCGACCACCGGGTCGGCGGTGATGCGGCTACGGGCGCTGTCGCCCTTGCCGATACTGGCGCTCCAGGCCAGTTGCGGCGCGGCGGATAGCGCGGGGTGGCTGACGCGGGTGGCGGGTGTACCGATCCGTTGCGTCCAGTCGGCATTGGCGACTTGCGCAGGCAGGCGAACAGGCTCGGCGACGTTGACCGAATTGGCCCCCACAACCTCGGACTGCGAAGCCTCGTACGCGTCGGTTTTCAGAACCTCGCGCAGGCCTTCACGTTTGCCCGCCAGAATGGGATCGTCTTCGCTGCAGGCCGCCAGCAGCAGCGCGGCCCCCAGCCCCAGGATCATTGCGTTCCGTTTCACCTGTCATCCCCACTTGTCTTGCATCGTAGTCCGATCCCAGCCCGAGTCTCCCCGAACAGGGCGCCGGTTACCTTAGTCGTTTCCCTGGGCCTCGCCCTGAGATGTCAGCGTTTCGGGCAGGGTCACGTCCCCGCCCAACGCCACAATCACTTGTGTCGCCCGGCGACGCAAGCCCGGCGTCGTTTCGGCATTGGCGGCAACTTGTTGCAACCGGTCAATGGCGGCGTCGGTGTCGCCCACCTCGATGTCCAGATAGGCAAGCTGTTCTTCGGCCAACAGGCGTATCACACCCTGTCCCAGCGCCAGACCATCCAGCCGACCGCGCCTTTGGTCGGCGTCCAGTCCGCTGTTCTCGATCATCACCGCCTTCAGTGTCGCGATCTGTGCATAAATCGGCGCGGCCTCGCCGCTGTCGGCGATTTGCAACAACAGCTGCGCGGCCTCTGCGGGGTCGCTCTCCATCGCTTCGGCAGCGGCCATCATCCGCAGCACGGCAGCACTGCCCGGTCCGGCGGGCGTCACGTCCTGCAAGGCGGTTGCGCGTTCGGCCCGATCGGGCACCTCCAGCGCGGCAAGGATCGCATCGCCCAGCGCCTCGGCCTGCGCGCGTGCCTGGGCCTTTTGCCATTCATTCCACGCCGCTCCGCCGACCAGCACCAGAACCGCAAGGATGGCAATCCAGCCATAGCGCCGCAACAGAACAAAAAGACGGTCACGCCGGACTTCTTCGCTGACCTCGTCGATGAAACTGTCGGTATTGCTCACGGTGGGGCCTGCCTGTCGTTGATGCGTCTTTGCCCCTCTTAACGCGTCGCATCCGCCCTGCCAAGGGCTGCGCGTTGTGACCGGTCCCAAGGGCCGTACGGACGCGTCTTGGCGTATCTTGCATGAGGCCTGCGTAGAGTTTAATCTGAACAGATAGGTTTAGCGTATATCGTGATACCTCTTGCGCCGCCGGGATGACTGATCATGTCCGGCGGCCAGCATTTGAAAGGGTCAAAATGCGCGTTTTCCCTGTTCTGGCAGCCATCGCCGTATCGGTGTTGATCTATGCCTTTGTGTTCGAGCGTGATCGCCTTTTGGCTGCCCTGTCACCTGCTGCGGACGCAAATGCCGTTGCCCAGACCGAGACCACAGAGGCGGCATCGTCAACGCCAGATACAGCCGATAACGCCGCAAAAGCGGCCTCTCCGGTGCGCGTCGTTGCCATCCACAGCCAGGCCCGCACCATCGACGGCGCCGTCGTCCTGCGCGGCCAGACCGAGGCGATGCGCGAGGTCGACGTGCGCGCCGAAACCTCTGGCCGGGTTATCTCGGACCCACTGCGCAAGGGCAATTTCGTTGAGGCCGGGCAGTTGCTGTGCCGCCTGAACCCCGCCGCCCGCGAGGCCACATTGGCCGAAGCCCGCGCCGAACGGGGCGAGGCAATGTCCCGCGTCCCCGAGGCACAGGCCCGTCTGGCCGAGGCCGAATCCCGCCTGATCGAGGCCGAAATCAACCATAACGCCGCTACCAAGCTGATCGAAGGCGGATTTGCCAGCGAAACGCGGGTTGCATCCACCCGCGCCGCCGTCAGCGCGGCCAAGGCCGCCGTTCAGGCCGCAAAATCCGGGCTGGAGGCCGCCTATAGCGGGATCGAATCGGCTGAGGCCACAGTGGCCGCCGCCACCGAGGAAATTAGCCGTCTGGAGATCAAAGCGCCCTTTGCCGGGCTGCTGGAATCCGACACCGCCGAATTGGGCAGCCTGCTTCAGCCCGGAGCGCTGTGCGCCAACGTGATTCAGTTGGACCCGATCAAACTGGTCGGGTTCGTGCCCGAAACAGAAGTGGCCAAAGTTCGCGTTGGCGCGGGCGCGCGCGCGCAGCTGGTCTCGGGGGCACAGGCCGAGGGGCTTGTAACGTTCCTGTCACGCTCGTCCGATCCGGACACGCGCACGTTTCGTGTCGAAATCACCGTACCCAACACCGATCTGGCGCTCAGCGACGGGCAAACCGCCGAAATACTTGTGGCCTCGGATGGCACGCTGGCGCATCTGCTGCCGCAATCGGCACTGACGCTGGATAATGACGGCGCCCTTGGCGTGCGCGTGATCGCGGCCGGGGGCACGGCCGATTTCATCCCGGTGCAATTGATGCGTGACACGCCCACCGGCGTCTGGGTCATTGGCTTGCCCGAAACGGCGGACGTGATCATCATCGGTCAGGAATACATCATCAGCGGCGTGCCCGTCTTGCCGACCTTTCAGGACATCACCCAATGACCGGCATCGTCGATTGGGCCGCCGCCCGCGCACGAATGGTCATCGCCTTTATCGTGCTGTCCCTGCTGGCCGGAACGATGGCCTATATCAGCCTGCCCAAAGAGGGTGAGCCGGATATCGAAATCCCGGCCCTGTTCGTGTCCGTCCCCTTCCCCGGCATTTCCGCCGAGGACAGCGAGAAACTGTTGGTCAAGGTCATGGAGACCGAGCTGAGCGATCTGGACGGGTTGAAAACCATGTCCGCAACGGCGGCGGAAAACTATGCCGGTGTCGCGCTAGAGTTCGAATACGGCTGGGACAAGACCATGATCATGGCCGACGTGCGCGACGCCATGAGCACCGCCGAGGCGAAATTCCCCGCCGGGGCCGAAAAATATACGCTGAAAGAGATCAATTTCAGTGAATTCCCGATCATCATTGTCAACCTGACCGGCAATGTTCCCGAACGCACGATGACCCGCTTTGCCGAACAGCTTCAGGACCGCCTGGAGGGGTTGGAACCCGTGCTAGAGGCCGGTCTGGCAGGCAACCGCGAAGAATTGATCGAGATCGTCATCGATCCGTTGCGCCTTGAGGCATACAACATCACCGCGGGCGAATTGATCAGCGTGGTTCAAAACAACAATCAACTTATCGCCGCCGGCGAAATCCGCACGACCGGCGGCGCGTTTTCCGTCAAGATTCCGTCGTCCTTTGACGAAACCCGCGACATCTATAACCTTCCGGTAAAAAACAACGGGGACCGTCAGGTAACGCTGGGCGAATTGGCCCGCATCAACCTGACCTTCGAGGATCGCATCGGCACCGCGCGGTTCAACGGGCAAAACACGGTCGCGCTGCAGGTGGTCAAACGCAAGGGTTTCAACATCATCGACACCGCCGATCTGGTGCGCGCCGAGGTGGCACAGGCCGCCGCCGAGTGGCCCGAAGAAATGCGCGCGGCAGTCGAGGTGGGCACGTCGAACGATCAATCCAGAACCGTGCAATCCATGGTCAGCCAATTGGAAGGTTCGGTCCTGACGGCGATTGCGCTGGTGATGATCGTGATGCTGGCGACGTTGGGCGTGCGCCCTGCCCTGCTGGTCGGGTTCGCCATTCCTACGTCGTTTCTGTTGTGTTTTGCACTGATGGCGGTGATGGGCACGACGATTTCCAACATGGTGATGTTCGGTCTTATTCTGGCGGTCGGGATGTTGGTCGACGGGGCCATCGTGGTGGTGGAATACGCCGACAAACGGATCGACGAAGGCTCGGGGCCGATGCATGCCTATGTGGATGCGGCCAAGCGGATGTTCTGGCCTGTGGTCAGTTCGACCGCCACCACGTTGTGTGCCTTCCTGCCGATGTTGTTCTGGCCCGGTGTGCCGGGACAATTCATGGGGATGCTGCCCGTCACGCTGATCTTCGTGCTGTCCGCCTCGCTGTTGGTGGCGCTGGTTTACCTGCCCGTCATGGGCGGCGTGACCGGACGGTTGGAGCGGTGGTTTGGCGATCGCACCGACCAGATCGCGCGCGGGCACTGGCTGTGGCATATCGCGCTGTTCTTGTTCGCCGCTTTGGGCGTGGCGATGGGCGGACTGGGCGTGCCGCCGGTCCTGAAACTGGTGAACGCCACCTTTGCCGCGATGGATATGGGCGCTTTGGTGACATCCGTCGTGCCGTCCCTTGCGCTGGCCTTCGCGCTGTTGCTGGTCGTTGCCATTCTGGCATCGCTGGCGCTGGCCGGTGTGGTCGCAATCCTGCTGGGCCTGATGGCTATTCCACGTCGCTTTGCAAACGGCCTGCGCTGGATCGGTTCCAAAATTCTGCCCCAGCGGCGTAAGAAGGTGCGCGCAGGCTATCGGCGCAGCCTGTTTGGCAGGGTGATCCATGCCATCGCGGGCAATCCGGTGATGCCGCTGGTCGCGTTCTGCGTCATCTTCGTCATCGTCGGCAGCACGCTGATCTATTACATCAACAACAACAACGGCACCGAGTTTTTCGTCGAATCCGAACCCGAGCGCGCGGCGGTCTATGTCCGCGCCCGGGGTAACCTGTCGATCGAGCAAAAGGACGATCTGGTCCGCCAAGCCGAAGATATCGTGATCGCCCATCCCGGCGTCGCCACCGCGTTTTCCTTTGCCGGGGACGGCGGGCTGAACAGCAACACCGGCGGCGCGGAAAAGCCGCTGGACACGATCGGCCAGATCCAGTTTGAAACCACCCCTTGGGTGGATCGCCCGACAGTGGGCGCACCATGGCTGTTTGGCCTGATCGAACGTCAGGTCAAGGACGACGAGATGGACGGCGACACCATCATCGCCGAACTGACCACCCAATTGAACCAGATCCCCGGCATCAAAGTGGAAATTCTGGCCGATACCGGCGGTCCCGCCTCGGCCAAACCGGTGCACCTGCGCCTGAAGGGCGACGATCTGGAGGTTCTGGCCGATGCCACACTGGCCGCACGCGCGCAGTTTCAGAATACAACCGGCCTGCAACTGATCGAAGACACGCTGCCCCTGCCCGGCATCGACTGGCAGATCGACGTCGATGTCGCCAAGGCCGGACGCTATGGCGCGGATGTGGCAACGGTCGGCGGTATGGTGCAATTGGTCACGCGGGGGATCTTGCTGGATACGATGCGCGTGCCCTCATCCGATGAAGAAATCGACATCCGCGCGCGCCTTCCCGAGCAATACCGCGTTCTTAGTACGTTGGACACGTTGAAGGTGCGCACGGCGGACGGTCTTGTCCCGCTCAGCAATTTCATCACCCGCAAACCCGTGCCCCGTCTGGCCCAGATCGACCGCGTCGATCAAACCCGCTATTTCGACGTCAAGGCAGCGGTCGCGACCGGCCTGACCAAGACCGTCACCGCCGACGATGGCAGCACTTCTCAAGTGCCGATCAACGCGAACGAGCGGATCGAGACCCTGACCGAATGGCTGGACAGCGACGTATTGCCCGCGGGTGTCAGCTATGAATGGACCGGCGATCAAGAGGATCAGGCCGAATCCGGTGCCTTCCTGCAAAAGGCGTTCATGGGCGCGCTGGGGCTGATGTTCATCATCCTGTTGGCGCAGTTCAACAGCGTCTATAACGCGGTGCTGGTTCTATTGGCGGTGGTGTTGTCCACGACTGGCGTGTTGATCGGGATGTTGGTCATGGGCCAGACGTTCTCAATCATCATGACGGGGACGGGCATCGTCGCGCTGGCAGGGATCGTGGTGAACAATAACATTGTCCTGATCGACACCTATCAGGAGTACAGCCGCTACATGCCGCGGACCGAGGCTATCACCCGCACCGCCGAGGCCCGGATCAGGCCCGTCCTGCTGACGACGATTACCACGATGGCGGGCCTTGCGCCGATGATGTTCGGCCTAAGCCTCGATTTCGTGAACGGCGGCTACAGTTTCGACAGCCCCACCGCGCTGTGGTGGAAACAGCTGGCGACGGCGGTGGTGTTCGGCCTTGGCATTGCAACCGTTCTGACGCTGGTTTTCACCCCCTCCATGCTGGCGCTGCGGGTTTGGGCAGGCACCTATGTGCAATGGCTTGCGCGCGCGTTGGCGGCGCTGTCGATGGGCCGTTCGTCGCGGGCTGCGCGCGATTGGGCATTGCAACGCGCCGCCCGGCGCGCCCGCGCGCCCGAAATCATCTGGGACTTCCCTGAGTTTGCGCCTGCGACCTCGTACGCCACGGTTCCGCCAAGTACTGCCGCGTCGGACATCACCCCCTCCGGGCCTTCTCCGGTTGCACAGGACTCAACACCTCAGCAGGCCCAAACCGACTATATGGAAATCGACGGGGCCGACCTGCAGCTGGCCGACCTCAAACGCATCCTGAAACTGCGCGACGAGGCTGATCAGGACGCCAAGACCTATCCTGACCCCGACAAACCCATGCGCGCCGCCGAATAGGATGGGCGCCGGTTATTTGCGCGGGGCCGTTCCCCGCGCACGCGCATCAGCGTCCAGCGCCGTCCACCAATCGGCATAGGTTGAATTCTTGGGGTGTAATCCACCCTGATCCGGCGCGCCATCGTCCCACCAGACCGGACCACGTTCGCCCAAGGCCTGCTTGGCTGCGTCCACGGCGGCGCGGGCGGCGGCGGTTTCGGTATCATCCGACGCGTGCATTACCGCCCTGCGCGCCTGCATCAACGCCTTGATCGCAGCGCGCCGGGTGCTGTCGTCCAGCATTGGATCGGTGCAGCGCCACAGCCGCGCGCGCGACACGAAATAACGCCCGTCTGGCGTGACCGGATAGTCCTTGCGCCCCATGCCCCTTAGGTCGCCCTGTCGGATTGCTGGCGCGTCCACAGCCCGGCATATTTCCCATCGGCTGCGATCAGCGCATCATGTGTGCCATCCTCGACGATGCGGCCATCCTCCAACACAACGATGCGGTCGGCGTCGGCCACGGTGCTGAGGCGGTGGGCAATCATCAGCACGGTGCGCCCCTGCCCCGCGCGGGCCAGCGCGCCCTGGATGTCACGCTCGGTTGCGGTGTCCAGCGCGCTGGTGGCTTCGTCCAGCAACAAGATCGGCGGATCTTTCAGCAAGGTGCGCGCAATGCCGACGCGTTGTTTTTCACCGCCCGACAGTTTCAGACCCCGTTCGCCCACCGCCGTGTCGTAGCCTTTTGGCAACGAGACAATGAAATCATGGATCTGCGCCGCCTGCGCGGCTTCTTCGATCTGTGCCTGCGTGGCCCCGGCCCGGCCATAGCCGATATTATAGCCAATGGTGTCGTTGAACAGCACCGTGTCCTGCGGCACCACACCGATGGCGTCATGCAGGCTGGCCTGCGTCACGTCACGCACGTCCTGCCCATCAATCAACAGCGCGCCCGCGTTCACGTCATAGAACCGGAACAGCAACCGCCCGATGGTCGATTTGCCGGACCCGGTCGGGCCGACGATGGCAATGCTTTGGCCCGGTTCCGCCGTCAGGCTGACGCCCTTCAGGATGGCGCGGTCCGGATCATAGCCGAACTGCACATCGCGCAGCTCAATCCGCGCCCCGTCTATGCGCAGCGGCTTGGCATCGGGCTCATCCGTCACATCAGGCGGCTGGTCCAGCAGGCCAAACATCTCGCCCATGTCGACCAGACTTTGACGGATCTCGCGGTAGACCGTCCCGAGAAAGTTCAGCGGCATGGTGATCTGGATCATGTAGGCGTTGACCATGACGAAATCACCCACCGTCAACGCGCCATCCTGCACGCCAATCGCCGCCATCACCATCACGATCACCAGCCCGGAAGTGATCAGAACGGACTGACCAAAATTCAGGAACGACAGAGAATACGAGGTTTGCAGCGCCGCCCGCTCATACAGCGCCATGGCCCCGTCGTAACGTTCCGCCTCGCGCGCTTCGGCCCCGAAATACTTGACCGTTTCATAGTTAAGCAGGCTATCGATCGCCTTCTGGTTGGCGTCGGTGTCTTGGTCGTTCATCTCGCGGCGCAGCTTGACGCGCCATTCGGTGACCTTGAACGTGAAAGCAACATAAAGTGCGATCACCCCCATAACGACCGCCAGATAGGCGAAATCGAACAGCGTCCACAGCACGATCCCGATCAGCAACAGCTCCAATATCAGCGGCCCGACCGAAAACAGCATGAAGCGCAGTAGAAAATCGACGCCCTTGACGCCCCGTTCGATGATCCGGCTAAGCCCCCCCGTCTTGCGCGTGATATGATAGCGCATCGACATAGCGTGAATGTGCTGAAACGTTTGCAGCGCCAGCTTGCGCAGGGCGCGCTGACCGACACTGGCAAAGACCGCATCGCGCAATTGCTGAAAGCCGACGTTCATCAAGCGCGCAACACCATATGCCACCGTCAGGCCGACCGCGCCCGCACCCAGCATCCACGCTTCCGGGGCCGCATCCTTGGCCAAGGCATCCACCGCCCCCTTGTAGAAGAACGGCGTGCCGACGGCGATCAGCTTGGCCACCACCAGAATGATCATGGAAAAAACGACACGGCGCTTCACCCATGGTGCCTCGGGCGGCCACAGATAAGGCGCCACCCGCGCAATAGTGCGCCAGCCGCTGGCGGCCTGATCGGTGGTGTCCTGAGGGTCGCGGCTGGGATGAGGGGGGGACATGGAGGGGCCTTATAGCTGGGTCAGCTCCATCACATAGGCCCCAGCGCCCGAAATATCCAGCACCCCCTGTGTGTCACGCGCGGGTTCAGAAGATTCGCGAATTTTCTGGGGCCTGCCGCAAACCGCGGGGACCTATTCGGGAAGGGCAAATACCTGTCCGGGGAAGATCAAGTCAGGGTCGCGGATGCGGTCGGTATTGGCCTCGAACACCCGGACATAGAGGATGCCCTCGCCGTATACCTCGCGCGAGATTGCCCACAGCGTACTGCCCGGCTGTACTGTCACAGCACGAACACGCGACGCAGAACTTTCCTGTTCGACCGCGGCCAGCACTGTTTCGTCTTCGCGTTTGAACGGCGTTTCCACGCGGCTGGTGACGGTGCCATCACTGCTGACTTCGTCGATGCGCAGGGTATAGACGCCGGTGTCGACTTGCGGCAGATCGGTGCGCCAACTGCCGTCTGCGGTAATCCGCGAGGTGACGATGGGCGCGTTGTCCAGATAAACCCGCACAAAGCCATCGCCGACCGCGCGTCCGGTCAATTCGACCTCGCCTGCATCGGAATAGGTGATGGCATCCAGCGCGACGCTGGACATGACCTGCGGCGCGGCCCCGGGCGCGGTAGGGCGTTGCAGCACCTTGACGCCGCTCTCATCCGCCAACAGCACGGTCTGGGATTTCTGCGGGGGCGCAGGAGCAGCAGACACTGTTTGCACTGGGTCCGTGTCTTCGGGTTGCGCTGGCTGTGCCTCGGGGTTTTGGGGCTGTATTCCGGCGGTTTCGGTCATTTCAGTAGCGGTCGGCGCTGCGTCGGGCTGTGTGTTTTCAGTCGGTGTCCCATCCGTTGCGTCTAGGGTGGCCGGACCTTCGGGCACCGGCACTGTCGGTGCACCTAACGCCGCAACATCGGGCGCGGCGGGCGCTTTGGGCGCGGGTTGCACTGGATCGGCGTCTGGCATGGCCTGCGCCGTTGTAGGCAAGGCTGGGGTCGTTTCATGTGTCGCGCCAGCGGGCTTGGTCTGGGGCGCACTGTCGGCCGGGGGCGTTTGCGGTGCAGTCATCCCGTCCTCGGGGGCCTGCGCCAAGGCAACCTCAACAGGTGCGGGCGTGGGGGCGATGATCACCTCCTCTGTGCCGGGCAAGATGATGCCGGTATCGGGATCCTTCATGTGCAAAGACAGGATGCGCGGCAGATCGCTGGCCTGCAAGGTCACGAATTGCACAAACTGCCCGGTGCCATCCGCCGTGACGGGACTGATTACCTGACCGTCCAGCAAAATGTCCGTGGCCCAGCCGGGTGCGGTGCTGCCTGCGATTACCATGGTGCCATCCGTGTCCAACCGGAACACATCGATGCGCGGCGGGTCCGGCAAGACGGTTGGTTCAGGCGAAGGGGTCTGCGCAGCCGCATCCGTGGTAGGGGCATCCGTCGCAACCCGCACAGGATCAGGAACTGGATCAAGAACAGGCAGGGTCGCATCCGCCACCGGCACGTCCTTGGGCGTCGGGGCTGAATGGAACACCCCGCCCAGATACAGCCCGCCTGCGACCACCGCCGCAACGCCAGCGGCGCCGATGGCGATCCCCTGGCCTGACGCCAAAAATGCCGGTTTGCTCATCGTTCCCCCTTCGACCGCGTCGCGCCCCATTCATGCGGCCCGGTTGCCGCACCCTAGCAACAAGGCTATCAGGGGTCAAAACAACGCTCAATCAAAGGTGGATCCCCTATGAGGCAACCGTCCGTCTGTGTCTTTTGCGGCGCACGTTCTGGCACAAAACCGTCCTATGCGCAGGCGGCCACCGCCTTTGGCACAGCGTTGGCACAGGCCGGTTGGCGGCTGGTGTACGGGGCGGGCGATATCGGACTAATGGGCACGGTGGCAAATGCCACGCAGACGGCGGGCGGGGACACGTTCGGCGTGATGCCCAAGCTGCTGGAAAAAGTCGAAGGCATCCGGGACGATCTGACCCACTATGTCGTGACCGAGACCATGCACGAGCGCAAGAAAGTCATGTTCATGAATTGCGACGCCATCGTCCTGTTGCCCGGTGGCGCGGGATCGCTGGACGAGTTTTTCGAGGTGCTGACATGGCGGCAACTGGGCATGCATGGCAAGCCGATTGTGCTGCTGGATGTCGACGGGTATTGGCAGCCCCTGCTGGCCCTGATGGATCATGTCGTGGCCGAGGGTTTCGCGGATGGGTCGATCCGTGACTTCTATACCGTCGTGCCGGATGCGGACGCCGCCCTTGAGACCCTGCGCGCGGCCCTGTCCTGACGCCAACTGGCGATGGTGTAGATGACCAGCGCCGCCCATATCAGGGGAAAGGCAATGCCGTGGGCCGTGGTAAACGGCTCGGCCAGAACAAGGGTTGCGACCAGAAATTGCAGGCTGGGGTTCAGATATTGCACCAACCCGATGGTGGTCAATGATACGCGCCGCGTGGCCGCGCTCATCATAAGCAGCGGGATAGCTGTCATGCCACCGGACAGGATCAGAAACACGGTGTCATGCAGGTTGCGACCGAAACTGCCCCAACCCAGATACCACAGCAGCAGCAGCGCAAAGGGCAGTATCATCACCACCTCAATGGTGACCGAGGCAACGGGGCCGATGCTGATGGATTTCTTGATGGCACCGTAAATTCCAAATGTCACAGCCAGCAACAACGCAATCCACGGCGCAACACCCAGGCCGACCGTCAGCACCACGATGGCCGCGCCAGCCAGCGCAATCGCGCCCAACTGACCCCGCGACGGGCGTTCGCCATAGATCACTGCGCCGAACAGCACCGCAATCATGGGAAAGATGTAATAGCCCAACGATGCTTCCAACGCGTGGCGCTCCTGAATCGCCCAGATGAACATGACCCAGTTCACCGAAATCATCAGCGAGGCTAACGCGATCAGCGCCGCCAGACGCGGCTGGCGCAGGGTCTGGGGGATCACGTTCAGACGGCGCTGCACGCTGAGAATTATGATAAACAGCACCACTGACCAAATTGTGCGATGGGCAAAGATTTCCAGCGCCGGGATATTCTGGATCTGGTGATAGAATAGACCCGACAGCCCCCAGACCGTGCAGGAGCCCGCCATCAGGATCACCCCGGCTAGCGGGGTGGTCCAGAAACCTTGGGGCGTGGGAACGGTTGTTGTCATACCATTCCCCTTGGCGCGAAACCGTGCCGCGTGCAAGCGCCCTTAAAGCTGCGCCAGCTCGGCCTTGACCAGTTGTTCGATCTTATCAATCGGGTGGTTGGTCATGGTCTTGTCTATTTCGGCAATCACCTTGGACGCGACCTCTTTATGCAACGCGGGGCGCAACGCGCCCAAGGTACGGGGGTCTGCCACGATGATCAGCTTGTCGAACTCGCCGCGATGGGCCTTCTTGTACAGGATATCGGCCAGATCGTCGGCAAAGCGTTCTTTCGCCAGCTGATGCCAATCGGTGTCGTCCAATGCCGAGCGTTGACCGGGGCCGTTGTCGCTCATGCGTCCGGGGCGGTTGGCCGATTGGTCAATGTCGCTGGGATTGTCCTGCGTTTTCATGTCCTGAAGGTTCAGGTCGGGGTCCTGGGCGTCCACGTCATTGCGCAGAAAAAGCGCCTTTTCGCTGTCGCAGACCAGAACCCAAGTGCCATTTGCCAGATCGATCATCAGTTGTCCTCCTTTGGAGCGGTGCCAATGGCGCGGCGGTCCGCGCCGTGCACGCGCGTGGCCCCGGCGGGGCGTTCGGTCGCGCGCTTTTCCTCGTCGCGGGTGGCAAGACGACGATCCAGATCGCCACCGCTGCGGCCCTGCTGGGAAATATCGGCGGCCTCGCCCATGATTTTCTCGGTCTCGCGGGTGCCGTCCTTTGAT
Source organism: Rhodobacteraceae bacterium KMM 6894 (assembly GCA_035798175.1). Taxonomy (GTDB): domain Bacteria; phylum Pseudomonadota; class Alphaproteobacteria; order Rhodobacterales; family Rhodobacteraceae; genus Roseovarius. Next base: position 62,098 of record JAPFBS010000011.1, on the reverse strand, counting down.
CTGTGACGCTCTGCCATGTGATCCTCCTGTGGCTGGTGTGTGTGAGGGATCAACGGCCAAGGCAGGGGCGCGGTTCCGTTTGGCCACAAAAAAGCCCCCGCCGGAGGCTATCCGACGGGGGCCAATTCAGGTCAACAGGCGCGCTTACATGCGGCTGGCGACGTTTTCCCAGTTCACCAATTTGGACAGGAAGTTTTCCAGATAGGCAGGGCGCTTGTTACGGAAGTCGATGTAATACGAATGCTCCCACACGTCACAACCCAGCAACGCGGTCTGGCCAAAGCAGACGGGGTTTACGCCGTTTTCAGTCTTGGTGACTTTCAAGCTGCCATCGGTATCCTTGACCAGCCAAGCCCAGCCCGAACCGAATTGACCGGCACCAGCGGCCGCAAACTGCGATTTGAACTCGTCAATGCTGCCAAAGCTGTCGGTCAACGCCTTCTCCAGCTCGGATGGCATCTTGGACTCACCGGGAGTCATCATTTCCCAGAATTGGTTGTGGTTCCACAACTGGCTGATGTTGTTGAAGATACCCGACTGTGCCACGGCGTCCTTGTCGTAGGTGCCCTTGATGATCTCTTCGAGGGTTTTGCCCTCCCACTTGGTGCCGGCAATCGCCTTGTTGCCGTTGTCGACATAGGCCTTGTGGTGGAGGTCGTGGTGATATTCCATTGTCTCGCTGCTCATACCTTTGTCGGCAAGTGCGTCGTGGGAATATGGAAGATCGGGAAGTTGGAATGTCATGGGTAAGGCCCCCTGCGTTAAATTGCGAATTGATACCACCCTAGATGTGCGGTCTGGGGGTGGAACGTCAAGTGCTAACGGTTTGTTCCAAGCCTTGGCAAGCTACGTAATCCCACCCAAAGCCCTATGAGTTGACGCGCGAACCGCGCGCGGCGACATTCAAACCGTCGCCCTACGCCAGATACCCCACTTCGCCGCCCTCAGCCGTCGCGCCCTTGAGAAGGTCGAACGCGTATTGCGCGACCGAGCGAAAGCAGATCACCCGCGCCTCGCCCGGTTGGGGCAGCCAGACCGCCGCAGGCACCTGTGCCATGCGGGTGCGCCGAAACTGGCCGTGGGCAAACGCATCTGCGCTGAAATTCACCGGGCACAGCTTGGACAATGCTTCGCGCACCAGCGCATCTTTGCCCGAGACTGCGAAGATAGCCCGCGCATCCGACACGTTGACCGCCAAGTGATGCGTACCTGCCAATTTTTCGGTGATCCCGTCCAGCCGCGCATCAACCTCGTCATATGGCGTCAGGATCAGCAACTCGTCCGGGGACATCCAGGCGATGCCATGCGCGCCACTTAGCGTGATATGGCCCTTCTCGGGCACGTTGGTGCCGCCTGCCGATTTGGCCGCGTCGATCAATTTCTTTCCCGACAGATCGCCGCGCAGGGTAATCATGCCATACAGGCCCATTTCGCGCACCTCGGCAAAACCGGTGGCGCGCGCGCCGTTCAATGCACTGACAGTGTTAGACATTCTGCTTTTCCCCTTCGCGATCGAAGAATATCATATCAACGATTTTCGCCTTGATCACCGTGCCGTCCACCTTGGGAAAGTCCAGCACTTCCCCCATACGATCCGGCCCGTTCAGAACCAAACCAAAGGCAATGCCGCGCTCCAGAGTGGGCGAGTGGTAGGTCGAGGTGACACGCCCCTGCACGTTGCGTTGACCATTGGCATTTTCGCCCTCGGCGGTGCAATAGGCCCCATCGGGCAGGACCGATCCGTCCAGCGTTTCCAGACCGACCAGCTTCCACCGCTTCGGGTCCGTCATGTGACTGCGTGCCTGCGCGCGCTTGCCCAGATAATCCTCTTTCTTCTTCGAAATCGCCCAATCAAGGCCCAGATCCTGCGGTATCACCGTGCCGTCGGTTTCATCCCCGATCATGATAAAGCCCTTCTCGGCCCGCATGATATGCAGCGCCTCGGTGCCATAGGCGGTGGCGTTGAATTCTGCCCCCGCGGCCAACAGCGCATCCCACAGGGCGCGCCCGTCCGAGGCCTTTACCGCGATCTCATAGCTCAACTCGCCCGAGAAAGAGATGCGATAGGCCCGCGCAGGCATCCCGCCCAGCGTGATGTCAGTCCATGCCATAAACGGCAGTGCCTCGCCGCTGATGTCATCCGTGGTCAGTTTGGCCAACGTCTCGCGGGCCTTGGGGCCGACGACGGCGATCTGGGCGTATTCCTCGGTCAGGTTGGCGACGTAGACGTCCCAATCCCACCATTCGGTTTGCAGCCATTCTTCCATGTGGCCATGGATCGATTCCGCACCGCCGGTGGTAGTGTGGCACAGGAACGTGTCATCATCGATGCGCGCGACCACGCCGTCATCCATGAGAAAGCCGTTCTCGTTGCACATCAGACCATAGCGGCAGCGGCCCGGTTTCAGCGTGCTCATCATGTTGGTATAGAGCATGTCGAGGAATTTCCCCGCATCAGGCCCCTTGACCAGCAGCTTGCCCAGCGTCGAGGCGTCCAGCAGGCCAAGGCTGGCGCGGGTCGCTTTGACCTCGCGACTGACAGCTTGTTCGATTGTCTCGCCGGTGCGCTGATAGGTATAGGGGCGGCGCCACGCGCCGACCGGTTCCCAATAGGCGCCATTTTCGGCGTGCCAGTCATACATTGGCGTGCGGCGCAGTGGCTGAAACCGCTCGTCGCGCGCCTCGCCCGCGATGGAGGCCATCGAGATCGGCGTATAGGGCGGGCGGAAGGTGGTCGTGCCAGTCTGCGGGATCGGCTGGTTCAGCTCACCCGACAGGATCGCCAAACCGTTGATGTTGCTCAGCTTGCCCTGATCCGTCGCCATGCCCAACGTTGTGTAACGCTTGGCATGTTCGACGCTCTCAAAGCCTTCGCGCGCGGCCAGTTGCACGTCCGACACCTTGACGTCGTTCTGATAATCCAGCCACGCTTTGGAACGTTTGGCATAGCTGGCCCCCTGCGGCATCATCCAGACGGGCATCATCGGGGCCTCGTCCGGCGATGTGCCTTGCGGGGCGGTTGCGTCCTTGGCCGTGTGGCCTGTGGCCTTGGCAGCTGCGCGGCCCATGGCATGGGCATCGGTTAGCACATCGTCCAGACGCAGCGCGCCGTTGGCGGCCCCGGCAGGTAGAACAAAGCCCTCGCCATCGGCACCCGTTGGCGCCTTATCCACATTCGGGCGGAAAGCGGCAGTTGTCTCGTCCCAGATCAGTTTACCACCGCAATGGGACCACAGGTGCACCACCGGGGACCAGCCGCCAGACATGGCGACCGCGTCACAGGCGATCTCTTTCAGAACGGCCCCTTCACCGGCCTGACCGCACACAGCAACGCCGGTAACACGCTTGCCACCTTTGACCGAGGAAATAGCGTGGCCCATCATCACCGCAATGCCCAGCGCCTTGGCCTCGGCGATCAGCGGGCTGTCCTGCGTGGTGACACGCGCGTCAAGGATCACAGGCACGTCAAGGCCCATGTTTTTAAGGGTAATGGCGGTGCGATAGGCATCGTCGTTATTGGTGACAACCACCGTGCGGTCGCCCACCGAAACGCCATAATCCACGGCATAATCACGCACTGCCGAGGCCAGCATGACACCGGGAATGTCGTTGCCCGCAAAGGACAGAGGGCGTTCGATGGCCCCGGTCGCGGTCACGATCTGCGCCGCGCGGATGCGCCACAGACGGTGGCGCGGGCCGGTCGCACCGGGTGTGTGATCGCCCACACGTTCGTAGCCCAGAACATAGCCGTGGTCATAGACGCCCGCGCCCATCGTACGATTGCGCAGGGTGACATTCTCCATGGCTTTCAACCGTGAGACGATTTCGTCCACGAATGTATCCACAGGCTGACCGTCGACGGTGCCGCCATCGACCGGCGCACGCCCACCCCAATGGGCAGTCTGTTCGATCAGCATGACCTTGGCCCCGGTTTGGGCCGCCGCGAGGGCCGCTGTCAGACCGGCGACGCCGCCGCCGATCACCAAAACATCGGTGAAAGCGTAGAAATGTTCGTACTGGTCCGGGTCGCGCTGTTTGGGGGCCTTACCCAGACCGGCGGACTGGCGGATGATCGGTTCGTACACATGTTTCCAGAAGGCGCGCGGGTACATGAAAGTTTTGTAATAGAACCCGGCGGGCAAGAAACGGCTAAGTTTGGAGTTGACCACGCCCACGTCGAACTCAAGGCTGGGCCAGTGGTTTTGGCTGCTGGCGGTCAGACCGTCGAACAGCTCGGTCGTGGTGACGCGCTGATTGGGTTCAAAACGCTCGCCCTCGCCCATTCCAACAAGACCGTTGGGTTCTTCGGCACCGGACGCGACAACGCCGCGCGGGCGGTGGTATTTGAACGACCGGCCGATCAGCATCTGGTCGTTGGCCAGAAGTGCCGAGGCAATCGTGTCGCCCTCAAATCCGCGCAATTGCTTGCCGTTGAAGGAGAATTTCATCTGGCGGGATTTGTTCAACAAGCGGCCGCCATTGGCCAAACGGGTGCTCATGTCCTAGACCTTCCGATGCGTGGCTGCGGGAGCGCTGTAGGTATTTTCAGAAAGATGAAAGATCATGAGAAATCTCTCCATTTCCAGCCGGGGCGCTTGGCGCTGATGGCGTCCTTGATGTTCTGTGGCGGCTCGAATGTTTGGGCCGGATATGTGCCGAACACTTCAAGGGTTATGGTATCGCGCGCGGCGTGAAACCACTTGCCGCAGCCGTTGTTGTGGCGCCAGCGTTCCAGATGCACACCCTTGGGGTTTTCCTTGGAAAACAGATAAGTGTGGAAATCATCATCGGTCGAGCCAGGGCCGAAGCGTTTCAGATGCGCTTCGCCCCCGCCGTGGAATTCGGTTTCTTCGGCAGTGACACCGCAAACGGGACAGGTCAGAATCAGCATATTAATCTCCTATGATCAATCCGCCAAAGCCCCATTGCAGCGTACCTGCAAAGACGACGAAGGCTTGACAGTCCAGAGCAAACCGAACTGATTTTGTTTTAAATGGATGTGGCGGTTCACCGTCATCACCCATGTTAAAGCTAATCTGTGCCCGGGTGAGAAGTTCAGCAGCAACTATGCCAAATACAAGCACTCCCAGACCCGCTGTCAGCGCGCCAAACCTTTCAAAGAAAAAATTCCCGAAGAAACTATGAGCAATGTAGCCGCCCAAAAGACCGATCGTGAGTATCGAGAACGCGACTGGTAAGGGGTAACTCAATATAACAGCGGCCTTTTTGTTGGTCTCATACGCCATCAGTGCGCCACCCCCGCCGCAACCGACTCATCAATAAACCGACCCTCGTAGAAGCGGTTCAGCCCGAATGCTTCGGTCAGGGGGGAGTGGCCCTTGGCCATCAGCTCGGCAAAGCCCCAGCCGGAGCCGGGAATCGCCTTGAAGCCGCCGGTGCCCCAACCACAGTTGATGAACACGCCCTCGACCGGGGTTTTGGACAGGATCGGCGAGCGGTCGCCGGTGACGTCCACAATCCCGCCCCATTGGCGCAGCATCTTGAGACGGGCGACCATCGGGAAGGTTTCGACCAAGGCGCGCACGGTTTCCTCGATATGGTGGAACGCGCCGCGCTGGGTGAAGTTGTTATAGCCGTCGGTGCCGCCGCCGATCACCATTTCGCCTTTGTCGGACTGGCTCATATAGCCGTGCACGGTGTTGGCCATCACGACCACGTCCATGCAGGGCTTGATCGGCTCGCTGACCAGCGCCTGAAGGGCGACCGATTCGATTGGCAGGCGGAAGCCAGCCATATCGGCCAGATGCCCCGAGTGTCCGGCCACGACCATGCCCAGTTTCTTGCAACCGATATCGCCGCGCGTGGTACTGACGCCCGTGACCTTGCCGCCTTCCTGACGGATGCCGGTCACTTCGCATTGCTGGATCACGTGCATGCCCATGTCCGAGCACGCCCGCGCATAGCCCCAAGCCACCGCATCATGGCGCGCCGTGCCACCGCGCGCCTGCCACAAAGCGCCCAGAACCGGATAACGCGGCCCGTCGATATTGATGATCGGTACCAGCTGCTTGACCTTTTCGGGGCCGACGAATTCTGTGACGACTCCTTGCAGCGCGTTGGCATGCACGGTGCGTTCGTATCCGCGCACCTCGTGCTGGGTCTGGGCCAGCATCAGCACGCCACGGGGGCTGAACATCACGTTATAGTTCAAATCCTGACTCATCGTCTCGTACAGGCTGCGGGCCTTTTCATAGATCGCCGCCGATGGGTCCTGAAGATAGTTTGAGCGGATGATGGTGGTGTTGCGCCCGGTATTACCGCCGCCCAGCCAACCCTTTTCCAAGATCGCGACATTGGTGATGCCGAAATTCTTGCCCAGATAATAAGCGGTGGCCAGCCCGTGACCGCCTGCGCCGATGATGATCACGTCATATTGCGACCTCGGCTCGGGCGAGGCCCAAGTACGCCCCCAGCCGGTATGTTGGCGAAACGCCTCACGGGCGACGGCAAAGGCGGAATAACGTTTCATGCGCGCACTCGGCTCCAGTGGATTCGGCAGATGGATTTGATCGCCTTCAGGTATGCCCGAAAAACCTGCCGAGTAGAATACGCAACGCGGCACAGGCTGCGCGATTCGCGACATTGCGCCCGCGTCTTGCCCCCCGCGACGACGCGCCCCTTTTTTTGCACTGCGCGGGACGCTATGTGGGGGCAAGAACAGGGAGAGACCATGGTTTTCTGGATCGTCACAGGCGCATTGGCGCTGGTCATCGGCGCCATTTTGGCCGCTGCCGTGCTGCGTGGACGCGTGGGCGACATGCCCCCCGCCGCCTATGACCTTGAGGTATATCGCGAACAGCTGCGCGAGGTTGAAAAGGATCTGGCGCGCGGCACGTTGAGCGAAGATGAGGCCACGCGCCTGCGCACCGAGGTCTCGCGCCGCATTCTGGCAGCCGACACCGCCTTGCAGGCCGCACAGGCCGGATCGGATCAGCCGCGCGCGGCGGGCGTGGCCATGGCTGCGGTGCTGGTGGTGGTGGCGGTCGGCGGATCGTTCGCGCTGTATAGTACGCTGGGCGCGCCCGGCTATGGCGATTTGCCGCGCGCGGCCCGGCTGGCCATGTCCGATGATCAGCGCGCCAACCGGCTGACGCAAGATCAGGCCGAAAGCCGCGCAGGCCCCCTGCCCCCGGCCCCACCCGTTCCGGATGATTTCGCGAAACTGATGGAATCCCTGCGCGCCGCCCTGAACGAGCGTCCCGACGACCTGCGCGGGCTCAGCCTGCTGGCCCAGAACGAGGCGATGGTAGGCAATCCGCGCGCCGCCCTTGCTGCGCAACAGCATCTGGTCACGTTGAAAGGCGACGATGCTACCGCCGAGGATCACGCCTTTCTGGCGGATCTGATGGTGATCTCGGCCGGCGGATATGTCTCGATCGAGGCCGAACAGGCCCTGCGCCGCGCGCTGGAGTTGGACCCAAAGCAACCCGAAGCGCGTTATTACCTCGGCCTCTATTTCGCCCAGGTCGACCGTGCCGATGCCGCGTTCCGTGTATGGCGCGCTCTGCTGGACGACAGCACTGCTGACGATGCTTGGACCTTGCCCCTACGCGCCCAGATTGAAGAGGCCGCTGCGCGCGCGGGTATCCGCTTCGTGCTGCCCGAGCTTCAAGAGGCGCCCGACTCCCTGACGCCCCCCAACGTCGCCAAGGGGCCCACGGCGGATGACGTACTGGCCGCCCAAGACATGACACCGGACGAGCGCCGCGAGATGATCGGCGGCATGGTCAACGGCCTCTTGGAACGATTGGGCACTGAAGGCGGCCCGCCCGAGGATTGGGCCCGCCTGATCGCTTCGCTGGGTGTCTTGGGCGAAACCGACCGCGCGGTGACGATCTACGACGAGGCGCAGGGCGTGTTCAGCGATGACCCCGACGCGCTGGCCCAATTGCTGCGCGCGGCCCGCGCCGCCGGTCTGGCCCAGTAGACGCACATGATTTTGGATGACATCACCGATTTCGCCGCGGCCCTGCCGCCCATGCAAGCCCTTATGGGGCTGGATCTGGGCGACAAGACAATTGGCGTCGCCGTCTCCGACAGCTTTCTGTCGGTGGCGACCCCGTTGGAAACCGTGAAGCGGCGCAAATTCGGACTGGATGCCGTGCGCCTTCTTGAAATCGTCCAAGACCGCCGCATCGGCGGGATCATTCTGGGCTTGCCGCGAAATATGGACGGCTCCGAGGGGCCGCGCTGTCAATCCACGCGGGCCTTCGCGCGCAACCTGATGCGCCTGACCGACCTGCCCATCGGCTTCTGGGATGAACGCCTGTCGACAGTTGCTGCCGAAAAGGCGCTGTTGGAGGCGGATACGTCTCGCAAACGTCGCGCCGAGGTCATCGACCACGTCGCAGCCTCGTATATTCTACAAGGAGTGCTGGACCGGCTGGCGCACCTCAAGGCAGCTACATGACGGATGACAAGATGACCGATTATCCCGAAACGACAGCCGATCAGATGGACGGCATCCTGCAACCAGACGCGCCAACGACGCCCGGCGCGCAGGTCTGGAAACGCAACGAGGTGCAGTCCCCCTGCATCAACATATGCGTGGTCCACCCAGAGGCTCGCCTGTGTACCGGCTGCCTGCGCTCGATCGATGAAATCACCCGCTGGTCCAAGATGGACACCGCCGAGCGCGCCCGCATCATGGACGACCTGCCCGGTCGCAAGGGCCAGTTGACCAAGCGCCGCGGCGGGCGCGCCGCTCGGCTGGCACGCGGGCTGTAGATTAACACCCCCACCTTTTTCTTGGTCTTAAATATCCAAAGCGGCCCACCCACCATGCGCGCGCGGGCGGATATCACGTGGCGCCCCCCCGCCTCACACAGCCGTCAGCCAGTCATCCCCAAGCCCTTCGAATTCAGGACGAAAATACGCGATCATCCGGCCCTCTGGCCCCGCCTCGGCCCCTTCTACCCAAGGCGCAACACCATGGACAGCCAGCCGGTGGATCAACGTCGCCTCGCCGGGGTGCGCGGGCACCGCCACGCGGCGGCATTGGGCAAACACGTCGCGGCGCGCCGCCTGATAGGTCTCGGTCAGATCCACCTCCCCCCAATCTGCGGTTGCGATGCCATGCAACGCCTGCGCGAACGCCGCGCGCATGATCTCATGACTGCCTTCCCAGACCACCAGCGGACTGGCCGCCGCGTTGGCCTCGCTCAGTGGCATGCCCAGAATATAGGCGTGGCGTTCCCTCACCATACGCGCGCGCGTATCGCCAACGGCCAGCAATCCATCGACATGCGCCGCGTCGCGCCGCTGGCGATATCCAAACCCGGCCTCGCTTTCACCCGCGCGCGGGCGCGGGTAGCCCGGATAGATCACCGACACCTGCCCCGCATGCAGCGCCAGATCGCCATAAAGCGCGCGCGCCACATCATACCCCGGCCCGCACAGCGGACCACTCCCTGCAACGGCCCCATCAGGCCCATTCGGCAAGGTGTCAACTCCGACAAACCAGGTCCCCTCGCATTGCAGCCATTCCGCCCGGTGCGCAGGTTCGGCAATGCGCGCCAGCGCAACGTTCCGCGCCGCCTCGGCCCAGCGGGTAAGGCCTGCGTCATGGCCAAACCGCGCCCAGCCCAGCGCAGCAAATTCCGCTACCATCCCATGGCCTTGCGCAGCATGTTCAGCGCAATCAACGTCAGGAACACCGCAAATACCCGCTTCAGCGGCTTGGGATCCATCGCATGCGCCAGCCGCACACCCCAAGGCGCGGTGATCATGGTCATCGCGATCACGATGCCGAACGCCACCAGATTGACCGCCCCTATGGTCAGAGGAGGCCGCCCGACAGGATCAATCGGAACCATCAAAAAGCCCAGCACCGAAGGCACCGCAATCGCCGCGCCAAACCCGGCTGCGGTGGCCACCGCGCGATGAATGGGCACGCCATGCAGGCTCATCAAAGGGACGCCGAAACTGCCGCCGCCAATCCCCATCAGCACCGATAGGAATCCGACAATAGGTGACAAAGCCGCGCGGATCACGCCCGTCGGCATTGCCGCGCCCAGCCGCCAATGCGTCCGGCCCAGCCCCATATACAGGCCCACACACAGTGCCAGCACGCCAAAGATCAGCTGCAACGTCCCCGAGCGCAGTCCAGCCGCCACAATCACGCCGACAATCGCCCCCACGGCGATCCCCGGCGCCCAGGTGCGCAGGATCTGCCAATCAACCGCGCCCTTCTTGTTGTGGCTGAGAACCGAGCGTACCGAGGTCACGATGATCGTCGCCAGCGACGTCGCCAGACAGATCTGCATCAACTGCGCGCTATTATACCCAAGCGTCTGAAACGCATAGAAAAACGATGGCACCAATATAATGCCACCCCCCACGCCCAGCAGACCGGCCATGACGCCCGCAAAGGCCCCGATCACCATCAGCATAGCGGCCATGGCCAACATCAAACTTGGGTCTGGCATGATCTGCGCTCCTGCTAACGGGCCATGGTCGGCCAATGCCCCACATATGGCCGGGTTTGGCGCCGGGCTGCAATCGGGTTTTGCGCCTCAGGCGGCGGCAGCGCCCGTAACCTCGGCCAGCGCGGCTTCGATCAATGCGGGACCCGCGCCGGGGCGGCTGGCCCCTTCGGACAGGGTGCGCCGCCACGCCCGCGCGCCGGGACGGCCCGCGAACAGGCCCAGCATATGCCGGGTCACCTGATGCAAACGCCCCCCTGCCGCCATATGCGCCTCGACGTAATCCAGCATGGCGTACACGGCGGCTTCGGGGGTGGAATCGGGGCGCGTGTCGCCGAAAATCATCCGGTCAGCAGCGCAAAGGATCTGCGCAGGCTGGTGATAGGCCGCGCGTCCAATCATCACCCCTTCCATCCCCGCGTCCAGAAATCCGACGGCCTGCTCCAGTGTGTCGATCCCGCCATTCACCGACAGATGCAGCGTCGGAAACCGCGCTTTCATGTCTTGCACCAGCGGGTAATCCAATGGCGGTATATCGCGGTTCTCTTTCGGGCTTAGCCCCTGCAACCACGCCATGCGCGCATGGATCGTCATCCGCTCTACTCCAGAGGCGGCAACGCGGGTGATAAAATCGGGCAGCACCACCGCCGGGTCCTGATCATCCACGCCGATCCGGCATTTGACCGTCACGGGGACATCGACGACCGCGCGCATCGCTGCACAGCATTCAGCCACCAGGTCGGGTGATTTCATCAACACCGCGCCAAACGTCCCCGATTGCACCCGATCACTGGGACAGCCGACGTTCAGGTTGATCTCATCATATCCCGCCTCGGCGCCCAAGCGCGCGGCCTGTGCCAACTCCACCGGGTCCGAGCCCCCCAGTTGCAAGGCGACCGGGTGTTCATCAGGCGAAAACTCTAACAAATGCAACGCCCCGCCCCGCACCAGCGCCGGGGAGGTCACCATTTCGGTATAGAGCAACGCATGACGGCTGAGCAGACGGTGCAGAGTGCGGCAATGCCGGTCCGTCCAATCCATCATGGGTGCGACAGACAGGCGAGACGCCGATTTTACATTCGCATTCTCGTACATAACAGGACATCCAACATCTCGATACAATCTCGCACTTTCTGTGGTCCACTCCGGTTTCCGCTGGTTTCGGAGGGTTTTCTCAAAATGCTTGCTACCGAATAGCAGCTTCTAACGCGGCTTGCATCCCCAAGTGGGAGCCCAAAAAGATGTGTCCTATGCCCAAATTCCGCCGGGCCTCGGCTTATGTAAATCGCCCGGTTTCCGGCCGGGTCACGGCGGCATATTTCAAACGGCCATTCGCGGACCACTCAGCGAAGGGTTGCGACGGCACCATGCTGAACCAAAATGATTACAGGGTCGCAAAGTCCCGTGACGCACCGATAGCGCTGACCGATGTGCAGTTTTAGATATGGGCGCTTGTTTACTGATGGCGTAGCGCCTCGATCGGATCGAGACGCGCCGCGCGACGGGCCGGAAAATAGCCAAAAATCACCCCAACCGCCGCAGAAAACAGAAATGCAATCGCCACGATGATCGGATCAGGGCTAAACGGAATGGCCATGAAATTGGACGCGACCGCAGCCAACCCAAGACCCAGCAGGATGCCGACCAACCCACCGATCATCGACAGCACAATCGCCTCGACCAGAAATTGCAGCAGCACTTGATTACCCGTTGCACCAACGGCAAGCCGGATGCCAATCTCTCTGGTTCGTTCCGTCACAGACACAAGCATGATGTTCATGATCCCGATACCACCGACCAGCAGGCTGACCGCCGCCACAGCGGATAACAGCCCCGTCAGCACGTCGGTAATCCCCGTTAACATCGACGCGAGCTGCTTCATGTCGCGCACATTGAAATCGTCTTCTTCGCCCTCACCGATACGGCGCCGTTCGCGCATCAGGGCTTCGATCTCGACCACGGTGCGGTCGGTGGACACGTTGTCTGCCGCCGCCACATAGATCATAGAGACGTCCGTGGACCCTGTGACTCGGCGCTGAAATGCCTTGATCGGCATCAGCACAATATCGTCCTGATCCGAGCCAAAACTTGACGCGCCTTTGGTTTCAAGCAGGCCGATCACCTCGCAAGAGACATTTTTCAGCCGCACCGTTTCCCCGATAGGATCGGTATTGCCAAACAGCTCCTGTCGGACGGTTTCGCCAAGGATGCAGACCGCCCGACCAGATCGTTCTTCGGCGGGCAAAAAACCTCGGCCCAGCACAACCGGCCAGTCCACGACATCAAGGTAACGTGCATCCGTCCCCGCGATCGTCGTTCGGGTGTCTTCGGTTGCGTAAACCGCATTCAGCGTAGTTTGATTGTAGGGCGCGGCGGTGCGGACGCTTGATATTTGATCTACCAGCGCTTCGACATCTTTCAGAGTAAGCGCTGCGGACACAAAATTATTCCCCGGCCCCATCCGCCCCGCCCCCGGCAGGACCATCAGCACATTGGTGCCAAGCTTTTCGACATCGGCGGTCACTTGATCAGAACTGCCTTGACCGACCGTCACCATCGCAATGACAGCGGCCACCCCGATAACGATGCCCAGAACGGTCAGGATTGATCGCAAAGTGTTGCGGAAAATAGCCTGGATAGCCAAGCGGACGGTTTCCCAGATCATGCGCTTTGCTTTCCTTGATTGAACACTTCGTCGGGTGTGCCCGTTCGCTCGACCTTGCCATCGACCATCCAGATCACCCGATGGGCATAGGCGGCCATATCTTCTTCGTGGGTGACCATGACAATTGTAATATGATCGCGCTCGTTCAGGTCTTTGAGCAACTCCATGATTTCAACTGACAGCTTGGTGTCCAGATTGCCGGTCGGTTCATCAGCGAGGATAACTTGCGGGTTGCCTGCCAATGCACGGGCGATGGCCGCGCGCTGTTGCTGTCCGCCGGACAACTCGGATGGATCATGGTGCTCGCGTCCGGCAAGCCCGACTTTTGCCAGTGCATCCAGCGCACGTTCACGGCGCGCTGCGGCGGGCATGCCCTTGTAGATCATTGGCAATTCAACGTTTTCAAGCGCCGAGGTGCGCGGCAACAGATTGAAGCCCTGAAACACAAAGCCAAGATAATTGCGGCGCAGCAAGGCGCGTTGGTCCTGGCTAAGCTTTCCGACCTGCACACCGTTAAACAGATACTCGCCGCTTGTTGGGGTATCGAGACAGCCGATCATGTTCATCGCCGTCGATTTCCCCGATCCGGACGGGCCCATGATTGCAACAAATTCACTGGGTGCGATGCTGATATTCACCCCGTCCATTGCGCGCACTTCGGCTTCGCCGTGACCGTAGACTTTCGTGACGTCGCGAAGTTCGATAACTGGCGTGGCTTCAACCATTTAGCGCCCCTCGACGATATCAATGACAACCTGATCACCGGCCTCCAATTCGCCGGCCGTTACGATTGTAAGCAACCCATCGGAATCACCCTTTTCAACTTCGATCTCAACAGCAACCCCGTCGCGCAGCACCCAAAGCGTGCTGTTCGACACGGCCCGCCTTGTCTCATCGCCACGGGACGGCATGATAAGGCCCAGCAATCCGCCCCCGCCCTCATTTTTGGACGCCTCTTGCGTGATCACCTGTGGCGGCGCAAATCGCAACGCAGCGTTCGGAACAAGCAACACATCGTTGTAATGCGCAACAGTGATATCCGCCGTGGCGGTCATCCCGGGGCGCAGCAGAAGATCATCATTTTCGACGATCAGGATCGCCTTATAGGTGACCAGTCCGTCGGTGCTGTCCGAGGCATAGCGCACCATCGAAATCTGGGCCGGAAAATCGACGTCATCATAGGCATCTACCGTAAAGGTTGCCACGTCGCCGACCGAAATGCGGCCGATGTCGGATTCGGCCACATCGACCTGCAACTCCATCTCGGTCAAATCTTCTGCAATGGTGAACAATTCCGGCGCGGACAGGCTGGCGGCCACGATCTGACCCGCGTCCACAGCCCTGTCCAACACGATGCCATTGATGGGCGATATGATCGTCGCCTTGCTTAACACGGCCTCCTGCGCCTCCAGTTGCGCCTGCGCCAGATCCAGATTGGCCTGTGCGCTGGCGACATTCGCGCGCGCGCGGCCCAGTGCAGCCTGCGCCGAGGTCAAAGCGGTGTGCGAGGAAACGCCACGTTCATCAAGCCGCTTAGCGATCCCGAAATCTGATTCTGCCTCGACCAGGCTGGCGCGGGAGCTTTCCAGCGCGGCCTGCGCTGCGGCAAGGTTTGCTTTTTGAACGGACAGTTGCGCGTCCAACTGCACGGTATCCAATCTGGCCAACACCTGCCCGGCTGTTACCGCGTCATTGTAATCCACCAAAACCTCGACAATTGTTCCCGACAATTCGGACGAAATCTCGACCAAATTGGTAGGTTCGATCGTTCCAGTCGCCGTGACGTTCACCGTCAGATCGCCCTGCGTGACATCTTCTGTGATATAGGTGAGTTGAGCCCGCTCTTCCGCGCCCTGCATCCACCAAAACCCAAGTGCGGCAACGACACAGGCGACGACACCCCATATGACCCAAATCGAGACATGACGCTTGGCATGCCCCACGCCAAGTGACGCCTCGATTTCGCGCTGGGTTTCGTTCATGCCACGACTCCTGTTCATCAGATTTCTCAGTGTTGCTACTACAACCGGCGCGTCGGGGAATTGACCCAAATCATGCAACAGTGTGGGGCCTTGCCGATATCGCCCTTGGGCCACTCACCCTCGTAACTGACCTAAACTCATCATTATTCATATTTGACATATCAGTTATCCTATTCTAAACAGCTTTTATCCAACTTAGAGTATGCATCTATGATTACAGGCGCTCAAATGCGAGCCGCGCGCGTTCTTCTTGGCATTGATCAAAAGAACTTGGCCGAGCTGTCCGGGCTGTCTGTCCCGACGATCCAGCGCATGGAGGCCAGTTCCGGCAACGTGCGCGGAGTGGTGGACAGTCTGACCAAAGTGATCGAGGCGCTTGACCGGGCAGGCGTGGATTTGATTGGCGACGGTGCCAATAGCCCGACCGGTGGCCGCGGCGTCCGCCTGAAATCCGACACCACAAGACCCTCATCTGTACAATATAAACCCGCGACGGCGACCGCCGACAAATAGCCGACGATCCCGCCGCCCCCTTGACCAAGGCGCGGCCCTGAAATGAAAGATACGACCACCCGAAACGGCGACGCGCCCAGCTTTGCCGAACTATACACCCCCAAGATCGTAACAGTCCTGCGGGAGGGGTACGGCCCTTTGCAGTTCCGGGCCGATGCCATTGCCGGGCTGACGGTTGCCATCGTCGCCCTGCCGCTATCAATGGCGATCGCCATCGCCTCTGGCGCGACGCCCGCGCAGGGGCTGTATACGGCGATCATCGGTGGGTTTCTGGTCTCGCTGCTTGGCGGATCGCGCTTTCAGGTCGGCGGGCCCGCGGGCGCATTCATCGTCCTCGTGGCCGCGACCGTGGCCCAACACGGTATGGACGGTCTGATCCTTGCCACAATGCTGTCCGGGCTCATGCTGATGACTGCAGGCTTTCTACGGTTGGGGACCTTCATCAAATTCATCCCGTTTCCGGTTACGATTGGGTTTACCGCCGGGATCGCCGTCATCATTTTCGCCAGTCAGATCAAGGATATATTTGGGCTTTCCCTTGCCCATGAGCCGGGGGAGTTGTTGGAAAAACTTCCAGTTCTCTGGGCGGCGCGGTCCAGTTTCACGCCTGCCGCCCTGGCAATCTCTCTGACGACCGTCGCGATCATTCTTGGGCTGCGCAAAGCGCGTCCGCACTGGCCGGGGATGCTGATTGCGGTTGCCGTTACTGCCGTGACAGCGGCACTGGTGGGCCTGCCGGTCGAAACCATCGGAACAAAATTCGGCGGCATCCCGTCCACTCTTCCGATGCCAAGCTTTCCGGTTTTGTCCTTGGACAAGGTTATAGCGGTTTTTCCGGCGGCCATGTCGTTTACCTTGCTTGGATCTATCGAGTCACTTCTGTCGGCAGTGGTGGCCGATGGCATGACCGGACGTCGGCATCGGTCGAATTGCGAACTGGTCGCGCAAGGTGTTGCCAATATCGGGGCCGCGCTTTTTGGTGGGTTTTGCGTCACCGGCACGATCGCAAGAACCGCGACAAATGTCCGCTCGGGCGCGCATGGCCCTGTAGCCGGAATGTTGCACGCGGTGTTCCTGCTATTGTTCATGCTCATTGCCGCGCCACTTGCCGCCTATATTCCACTGGCTGCGCTGGCGGGTGTGCTAGCCATAGTCGCCTGGAATATGATCGAGAAACCTGCCATCGCGATCCTGATCCGGTCAGGTTGGGGCGAAGCAATCGTTTTGGGCGCCACATTCTTCCTGACCATCTTTCGTGATCTTACCGAGGGCATTATCGTTGGATTTGCGCTTGGCTCGGTACTTTTCATTCAAAAGATGAGTCGCGCAACGGCCATTTCAACGCATTCGCCGTTCGTCGGGGGCGATGTTGCGGATGATACATCCCCTCGCGGTCCCTATCAGGAAAAAACCGCCACGAACCCCGACATCGTCATCTATCGCATCACAGGTGCGCTTTTCTTCGGGGCCACCTCTTCTATCGGGTCGGTTCTGGATCGCATCCAAGACAGCCACAAGGCATTGATCATTGATTTCTCAGCCGTGCCGTTTCTGGATTCTACCGGTGCAAACATGATCGAAGGGTTGGCACATAAGGCGCGAAAGCGTGGCGTCGACATCTGGCTGACCGGGGCCAACCGCGATATCCAGCGTGTGTTCGTCACGCATGGCCTGAAAAAGCCCCTCGTGAACTATTCGGCAACGGTCGACGATGCGGTTGCCGCTGCCGGCGAGGCTATCAGACAGGATTCGGAGGCTGCATGATGCCCGGTGCCTTCTGCGGACGACGACCGCGCCATCAGACCCGCAAAGTAGCCGAGCGCAAACGCTATGTCCTCAAAGCACTAGAGCGACCGCGTACGCAATCGGAACTGCGGGACGCCCTGGGCATGAGCAACAGTGGCATCCTGCATCTTCTGCGACGGCTTGAACGTGATGGCCTCGTCAGACCCGCCGAACGGGTGGCATGGACCCGGATTTGGGAAAAGACAACCAACACCTCGTTTTAGCCGTTGGCGACATTCAGCTATTCGCGCATCTCGGCAAGCGCCGCGCGCACCTTTGCCGGTTTGAAGGGCACGGACCTCAGCCTGATACCCGCAGCATCGAACACCGCGTTCGAGATCGCGGCAGAGATAACCACCGCTGCCGGTTCGCCCACACCCCAAGGCACGTCGTTTGGCCGGTCAATCAGGTCGACATGCACCTCTGGTACATCCGGAAACCGCATGATCGGATAGCTGGCCCAATCAAGGCTGGTGACCATCTTGCGATCAAAGGTCAGATCCTCCATCAACGTTCGGCTGGTGGTCTGAATAACGCAGCCTTCCAGCTGCGCCTGCACGCCTGCCGGGTTGATGATCTGGCCGCAATCCTGTGTCACATGGAAGCGATCCACCCGGATGCCGCCCGAATTCACGTCAACGGTCACGTCTGCGACGACGCCGACATAGGTGCGCCGCAATTCATATTTCACATAGGCCATGCCACGACCGGTCAGCGAGGTTTCACCATTCTGGACGCGCGGCGATGGGCGCTCTTCCCAGTTCGAGAACGCTTTGAGCCTGTCCAGCACGTCCAGCCCGCGCTGGTCCGATTGGTCAATCAGACCGCGTCGATAGGCCAGTGGATCAACGCCCAGCTCGGCGGCAATTTCGTCAAGAAAACATTCGTTGGCAAAAGTGTTCTGCATCCGTCCCGGTGCCCGAATCCACGATGGGCGCAGGGGCGTCGTCTCAAGCCGGTGACAGGTGGTTCGCACATTGGGAAAGCCATATGGAATGGCTGAATCATTGGTGATGCCGCCAGGGTTCAAGTCATGCGATGTCGGCAAATCAGCAAGATCCGCCCCCAGAAGCGCCACGCGCCCCCCTGCACCCTGTGGGATAAAGAATTCGCCTTTCCACGCCGAAACCTTGCCCGCATCATCGATCCGCGCACTAAGATCGATCAATGTCGGTGGGCCGTGCGGCGCCCAGCCGTGTTCATCGTGGCGCATCCACTGCACGCGCACCGGGCGCCCGATCTCGCGTGATATCAGCGCAGCATCGGCCGCCGCATCCTCATGCCCGTTGCGCCCGTAACAGCCCGCGCCTTCGATAAAGATGCACCGGATGTCATCCTCTGACATCGAGAACATATCCGCGAACTGCCTGCGCAGCCGGTGCGTTGCCTGAGACGAAGACCAGCTGACAAGTTTGCCGTTGCTGAAATCCGCGACCGAACAGGATGGCCCGATGGACCCGTGCATGTGCAGTGCGAAATCGTAGGTCGCGGTTATCTCGCGCGCACCTTTTGCGGTATCGACATCGCCGATATCGCTGGTCACGTCATCCTTGGCGACAGGCGTCTGGCGCACGTGGTCCCAGATCTCGGCCTGATCCGGCAGGCTTTCCACAGTCGTCCAAGTCGCAACCAACTCGCGCGCCGCGCGCACCGCTGTCCATTCGGTTTCGGCAACCACCGCCAGAAAGTTGCCTTTGCGCACGATTTGCACATCCGGCAAATGCGCGATCGAACTGTCATCAACATCCTCAAGCGTCGCTTCCACGGCAGGCGGGCGCACGACGCGCGCGTGGGCCATGCCATCCAGCTTGAAATCCTGCATAAAGTGGAACGCGCCGGTGATCTTGCCCGGCAGGCCATCGCGGGTAATGGGTTGGCCGACGATGGTAAACGTCTTGGGGTCTTTTAGCGTCGCATTCTCATCCACATCGAGGGAAAAGAGTTCGCCCTCTAACAGCGCGCTATAAGAGATTTCCTTGCCGCCGCCGCTGATCACGCCATCTGTGATGCTCAGCTTGTCTTTGTCGACACCGAAACGCTTGGCGACGGAATCAAGCATCGCGTGGCGTGCGGTTGCGGCCGCTTGCCTGATCGCCTTGCCACCCACTTCGGTGGAAAGGCTGCCATAGGTTGGGCCCTGATCCGGGGTCAACGCGGTATCCCCCTCGATCACGCTGACCCGGTCCAGCGGCACCGAAAGCTCCTCGGCGACCATCTGGGCAAAGCCCGTGCGCACACCGGTGCCATAGTCGATCTTGCCGCTATAAACGGTAACAAGCCCCTCCGCGTCGATGGACAGATAGGAATCAACCGCCCCCCCGTCGACAGATTTCAGGATGCCAGTTTCCTGCGCAGCGGCAGGGCCAAAACCGCGGGTTAGTGAAAACGCAACGACAAGGCCGCCAGCGCCCTTGAGCAGGGACCGGCGCGTGAGATTTTGGGCGAACGACGTCATGACGGTTGTCTCCTCCTAAGTCCGGGCCGCGCGTTTGACGGCACGAATGATGGCCGCATGGGTACCGCACCGGCACAGGTTGGTCTGCATGCCGGAAAGAATTTCATCATCTGTCGGGTCCGGATTTTTCTCCAGCAGATGCTGGGCCCGCATGACCATGCCCGAAATGCAGTAACCGCATTGCGCGGCCTGTTCGTCGATGAACGCCTGATGCAGCTTGCCGGGTTTGCCATCTTCCAACAGACCCTCGGTTGTCGTGACCGAGCGTCCCTCAAGCGCCGAGACGGGCATCAAGCAGGAATAGACCGCGCGCCCGTCCACCATGACGGTGCACGCACCGCACTGGCCCAGACCGCAACCGAATTTGGCGCCACGCAGGCCAATCTGATCGCGCAGCGCATACAGCAGCGGCATCGACGGATCGCCATTAATGTCGTGCTTTTCTCCATTCACTTCGATGCTGACGCTCATTTTCCGTCTCCTTCGCCTTATTCGCCGAGTGCATTTTGCACCGCGCCGCCCACGTCGCTCCACGCCGCCTCATCCGAGAAGCGGGCCCGCACATAGCGCGCCAATTCCGCGATCTGATCCGCCGTCAGGCTTGCCTCGAAACCCGGCATGTAGGGTCCACCGCTGTCGCGATAAAAATCAACGCCACCGACAATGGTGCGAATCGTGTTAAAAGGGTGCGGGCTGTGCACAGCGTAGCCCGTCGAAAGTGCGACACCGTAAGACGGGTTCGCCCCGCCCTGCCCGGCCGCCGCCGAAGGTTCGTGACAACTGGCACATGCGCCGACCCAGATAGCATGCGCTTCCGCCAGATCATTTGGCACACCATTATCCACGACCGATATCGTTTCCGCGCTGTCGTCGGTCAGACTGGAAACATAGGTGGCGATTGCGGATATGTCTGCGGGCACCACATTGGACAGGTTGGCCACGGTTTCCCCCATCGGTCCGGCGGCGGCACCATGTGCGCGGCTGAATCCGGTGGACAGATAGGTCGCCAGCTGAGGCTTGCTCCAACCGCGCGCCCCCTCGCCTGCCAGCGCAGGCGCATACCAGCCATCAATTTCGGCCCCCGCCAGTTCAGCCGAGGATTTTTCAGCACCGACAGCATTGCGCGGCGTGTGGCACGCGCTGCAATGGGCCACGCTGTCGACCAGATAACGGCCCCGGTTCCAATCATCGTCCTGCCCTTCCACGGGCTCAAGCGGACCGTCGTCAAGGAACAACAGGTTCCAACCGGCCATCAGAACCCGGATGTTGAACGGGAACGGCAGATCACTATCGGGCGCCTCACGTTTCACCGCAGGAACCGAACGCAGATAGGCGTATACAGCACCAATATCGGCATCCGTCATTTTGGTGAAATGCGTGTATGGAAATGCGGGATAAAGGTGCGCGCCTTCACGATTGACACCTTTGCGCATGGCACGGCTGAACGCCTCTCGGCTCCAAGTGCCGATACCGGTCTCGCTGTCCGGGGTGATGTTTACCGAGAAAATAGTGCCAAACGGGGTCGCCATAGCGCGGCCGCCTGCATAGGGTTCGCCCCCCTCAGCGGTGTGACAGCTTTGACAATTGCCCAATTGCGCAAGGTTATATCCACGCGC
Source organism: Rhodobacteraceae bacterium KMM 6894 (assembly GCA_035798175.1). Classification (GTDB taxonomy): domain Bacteria; phylum Pseudomonadota; class Alphaproteobacteria; order Rhodobacterales; family Rhodobacteraceae; genus Roseovarius. The sequence goes on along the minus strand of JAPFBS010000011.1, from coordinate 40,637 downwards.
GATTTGCGATTGGTCTGCGACCTTCACGTCCTGGTCATTAACTTCAGCCAACTCAGGCTGCCAAGTGATCGCGAAAGCTGCGACTGTCGCCAATAGCACCAACGCAATAAGGAATAATGAAAGACGTTTAAGAGTCATTGTTTGTGCCTCGAATCATCTTATGGTAGAATGACTCTAGGCTTTTTCAAGATAAGTTAAAGCGTGTCCTTGACCTGACATGCGGACTGACGTCGGTCTTTCAAGACAGGTTTAGGCCCCCTGGAATGGCCCTGATTTATCGGATGGGTTTGTAACGCAGCCATTGTTGCCCACGGCAGGACGCGCCCGCAAAAAAGGACCGGGGCGGATCAATCACGCCCGAAGGACGACGCTTTCCCTAACTTCTCTATCAGAAAATCCATAAAGACCCGGACTTTGGGCGAGAGCACATTCGATTTTGGGTAGACCAGCCATAGGACCGTCTTGTCGGCGACTTCATAATCCGGCAGGACCTGAACCAAGTCACCAGAGGCAAGTTCCCTGCCGACGCTCCACCGCGAATTCATCGAAATGCCCGCACCTGCGATTGTTGCCAGCTTTTGAGTCAATCCATCATCCAGGACCAGACGGCATGCGGCGGCACTTGGGTCGAACACCTCTTTTTGATTATCCGGGCCGACCAAGGGGCGGGCTGACTGGTTCTTGAAGGCGATCAACTGATGCCGTGCAAGGTCGCGCGGATGGGTGGGCGTGCCGTTTTCCTGCAAATAGGCGGGCGATGCGCACAAAATGCGGCTGTCATCTGCCAACTTGCGCCCCTTGAGGCTGGAATCCTCAAGCGCAGAATTTCGGATCGCAAGGTCGAAACTGCCTTCGATCAAATCAAACACGCTGTCTGACAGGCGCAGATCCAATGTTACATCGGGATACTTCTGCAAGAATTCCGGCAGAATAGGCGCGATGTAAAGCTGGGCAAATGTACTGGGCGCGGTGAAGCGCAGCGTGCCGCGCGGGCATGCGTTTCCCTTGCCAAGAGCGGCCAGCGCGGCGTCTTCCTGGGCCAGAATTTCGCGCGCAAAGGGCAAGAATTCTGCCCCCTCAAGGGATAAAGATACCTTGCGCGTCGTGCGGTGCAACAGATCCGCACCAATGGCATTTTCCAGCTTTGCCAGGTGCGCGCCAGCAACCGCCGGGGCAAGGCCAAGGTCGCGCCCGGCGGCGCTGATGTTAAGCTTTTCCGCCGCAAGAACGAAGAGGCGCAAACTGGCGGTATCCATAAATTATATCCAAAATCTAAATTATGAATCGAAATTTCGCGCATTTATGAATGTATCGCAACATGTATCTTAGGTGAGGCGTTGGTTGCGGCATTAAAACAATCTTGGGAAGACAGACATGACCTACTGCTCGGGTAGCCAGTCGGTCGCCCACAGTGCCATCAATCTGACAGAAGACCGAGGTGATTACCATTCGCCAAAACATCGAAAGCCGCACCTTGGTGTAGTATTAACCGGAGCCACCCCATGCGTGACACATCCGACGCCCAACCATTTGCCGCGATAAACCGCGCCTATAAGGCGACCTTCGAGCCCGGTCGGCTGACCTTGGGCCTTGTTGCGCCGATCGAGGCACATGGAAACAATCCCGTCCCGACGATGGACCGGCATATCGAGCGGGTTCAACTGGCCGACACCCTTGGGTTTGCGGCGGTCTGGCTGCGGGATGTGCCGTTCAACGTGCCCAGCTTTGGCGATGCCGGGCAGATCTATGATCCGTTTGTCTATCTGGGCGCGCTGTCGATGGCGACGCGGAACATTGCCTTGGGCGTGGCCAGTATCGTGCTGCCCCTGCGTCATCCGGCCCATGTGGCCAAGGCGGCGGCCTCGGCGGATGCGCTGTCGGGCGGGCGGTTGCTGCTAGGGGTGGCGTCCGGCGACCGGCCCGAAGAATATCCAGCGATGGGTATGACATTTCCCGATCGCGGCGCGCGGTTCCGTGATAGCGTGGCGTATATGCGTGGCCTTGCCGCCCCCTATCCCAGCCTCGAAAACAGCCACGGCACATTGTCAGGCGGGCTGGATATGTTGCCCAAACCGACCGGCCCGCGCCTGCCGCTGCTGATCACCGGCGGCAGCCAGCAGGACCCCGAATGGGTCGCGCAAAACGGCGATGGCTGGATGACCTATCCGCGTGACGCGCCGTCACAAGGGCGCGTCGTTGCCGCCTATCGCCGCCGCATCGCGCAAAACGGCGGGCCGGACAAACCGGTGATGCAATCGCTTTACGTCGACGTGTTGGCCGATCCGGATGCGGGGCCGCGACCGATCCACCTGGGCTTTCAATCCGGCACCAATTTTCTGCGCAAATACCTGCACGAGATCGAGGCGTTGGGCATCAACCACGTCGCCCTAAACCTGCGTTTCAACAGCGCAGATATCGAAACCACATTGAAACGTCTGGCCGACGATCTGTTGCCTGACTTTGCTGAATAGGAACCTTCCCATGTCAAAAACCATTCTCATCACCGGCTCGACAGACGGTATCGGGCTGCGCACCGCCAAGACGCTGGCCGATCTGGGCCACACGATCCTGCTGCACGGACGCAGCCAGTCTAAACTGGACGCCGCCGCGGCGGAGCTTGACGGCGGGGTCGAGACCTTTGCCGCCGATCTGTCCCGCATGGCCGAGGTCGAAAGACTGGCGGCAGACATCACCGCGCGCCATGACCGACTGGATGTGCTGATCAACAATGCCGGCGTTTACAAAGTGCCCAACGCCACAACCCCCGAGGGGCTGGACCTGCGGTTCATGGTCAACACCTTTGCGCCCTATGTCCTGACAAACGCCCTGCTACCGATCATCCCCGCAGACGGGCGCATCGTGAACCTGTCCTCGGCCGCGCAGGCCCCGATTGACGCAAAGGCCATGGCAGGCAAGGCGAAGCTGGATGATTTCGGTGCCTATGCGCAAAGCAAACTGGCGTTGACCATCTGGACCCGTGAATTCGCCCGCGAGCATCCAAATGGTCCCGTCGCGATTGCGGTGAACCCCGGTTCGCTTCTGGCGTCAAAGATGGTCAAGGATGGCTTTGGCGTTGCAGGCAACGACATTCAGATCGGCGCTGACATTCTGACGTCAGCGGCGACCAGTGCGGAGTTCGCCAATGCGTCGGGCAAGTATTTCGACAACGACGCCGGGCGCTTTGGCGATCCGCATCCGGCGGCCCTTGATCCGGCACACGCCACTTTGGTCATGCAAACGATTGAAAAAATCACAACCGGCCTTCGCCGCCAAGCTTAGGTCGGGATGTGATAACGCCTCAGACGTTAGGCGCAGGAAGCGCGCCAACGACCGCCCCTCCCTCTATATCAGCAGGACCGAGGACAGGCATGGGTGGATGTGCCCATCCTCCTAAGCAGCGCTGTTAGGTGCATGTAAGAAAACGCGGCCCGCCACTGTTACTTTGCAATGGCGGGCCGCTGGGGTTTAGGCAAACTCGATGCCGCTGTTGGTCATGGGCAGAGTGGTGACCAGTGCACGACCCGACGCTGCAATTGCGTTGGCAAGGGCCGGGCCAGCCGGAGGCGTACCCGGTTCACCGATGCCGGTGGGGGCTTCGTTCGACTTGACGATGTGCACCTCGATTGCCTTGATGTCACGCATCCTCAACGGCTCGTAGTCGGGGAAGTTTTGTTGTTCCACGACACCGCCGTCCAGCGTAATTTCGTCCCGCATGATGTGCCCGACGCCGAAACCGATTGCCCCTTCGACCTGTGCTTTGATCACATCAGGATTCACAGCCACACCGCAGTCCGCAGCCGCGGTGAATTTCTCAATCTGAACATAGCCGCCCTCGTCCACCGAGATTTCACAGACTTCGGCGCAGTAAGTGCCAAAGGACTTGTGAACAGCCACGCCATGAAAATGCCCCTCTGGCAGGTCTTTGCTAAACCCGGCCTTTTCTGCGGCCAGTTTCAGAACGTTTGCTTTGCGGATTTGATCGGGGGTGTCACCGGGTAGATGCGCAAGGCGGAAGCTGACCGGGTCTTGGCCCGCCGCCGCAGCCGCCACATCCATCATGGTTTCCATCACATAGGCGTTGTGGCTATGCCCGACCGAGCGCCAGAAGTTTACCGTCGTGGCAACGCTTCCATCGGTCAGACCCACATGCATACCGGGGATCGCGTACAGTGTATCAGCGGTCCCTTCGACGGAGGTGTGATCCACGCCATCATGCACGATCATCGCCTCGAATGGCCCGCCCTTGGCGATGGACTGACCGGCAATTCGGTGATCCCAGCCGACAATTTTGCCAGCCTCATCCAACCCGACCCGCACTTTGTGGGCATAGGCCGGGCGATACCACCCGCCGGTAATGTCGTCCTCACGGGACCACACCAGTTTCACCGGGCGGGTCTTGTCGGTCATGGCAAAGGCAAGCGTCACCTCAACAATGTAATCCGCGCCCGCGTTCAACCGTCGACCAAAGAAGCCACCGGCATAGAGTGTCTTGACCTCTATCTTCTCCATCGGAATGCCAAGGATCTGATGCATGGTGGCGTGGTTAACGGTGGGGCCTTGTGCGCCGTCATACATGACCACGCCGCCGTCGCCGGAGGGGGCGATTGTGGCTGACATGGGTTCCATCGGGGCGTGCGCCAGCAGGGGCAAAAAGAACTCGCGCTCGACCACCTGCGCCGCGCCGTCCATCGCGGATGTCGCATCGGCAAGTGTGATTTTGGACGCTTGGAACTGCGGCGTGGTGTTAACTGCCGCGATCAGCTCTGCCTTGATCTGATCGCTGCTGCGGGTTTCCGCTTTGGTCAGATCCCATTTAATTTCAATCGCATCGCGGGCCTGAAACGCGGCCCAGGTGTTTTCGGCATAGGCCACAACCCCGGCACCATTGGGCAACGGTTGGGCCATGATATAGCCCTTTACGCCCTTGGCGGCGCTGTCGTCGAATGACGCGACAGTCGCGCCAAATTGCGGGATGCGTTTGATTGCGACAACCATCTGATTATCAAGCTGGACATCCATGCTGTAGATGCCCTCGCCGTTGATCTTGTCATGGCTGTCGCGGCGCGCCTTTTGTGGGTTGCCGATCTGCGTCCACTCTTCGGGGTCTTTCAGTTTTGGCTGGGCGGGCACGTCTAGCTGGGCGGCAGCGGCGACGAAATCGCCGATCTTGCCCTCTTTGCCTGCCCCTGTGATGACACCGTTTTTCAGAGTCACCTCGGACACGTCGACGCCCCAATCAGCAGCAGCAGCTTGCAGCAGGACGTCGCGCGCGGCGGCCCCTGCTGTGCGGTATTGCATGAACGAATTGGCGATGGCGGTAGAGCCGCCCGTGGCCTGGAATGGCCCAAACAACAGGTTGTTATAAACCTCTGGATTTGAAGGAGCGTTTTCGAAGGTAATGTCCTCCAGCTCCATGTTCAGCTCTTCCGCGATCAGCGTGGAGAGGCCGGTTGATACCCCTTGGCCACCCTCAAAGTGCTTGATAACAGCAGCAACCGTGCCGTCGGCGTAGATCTTGACGAAAGGCGTGATGGATGTCGCGGTTTGCGACCCGGCGGCTGCAAGCGTGCCTTTTGGCGTGACGCCAACGGCCAGAACGGCAACGGCGGCCCCTGCGCCTTTCAAAAACCCGCGACGTGATGTGTTAATTGTCATTGATCAGCCCTCCACAATTTCTGAGGCGCGCTGAACACCTGCGCGGATACGCTGATAGGTCGCACAGCGGCAGGCGTTGCCGTCCATATAGTCGTCAATTTCGTCCAGTGTCGGCTTGGGGTTTTCCTTTAGAAGGCCCACGGCGGACATGATCTGTCCGGATTGGCAGTAGCCGCATTGCACCACGTCCAGTTCTTTCCACGCTTGCTGCACGGCGGCACCAATCGTAGTGTCGCCTATGGCCTCGATGGTGGAGATTTCTGCACCCTCGACGTCTTCGATGTAGGTCTGGCAGGACCGTGTCGGTTCGCCGTCGATATGCACGGTACACGCCCCGCAAGACGCAACACCGCAGCCAAATTTGGTGCCGGTCAGCTTTAATTCGTCGCGGATAACCCATAGCAGCGGCGTGCCAGGTTCGGCTACAACAGAGCGTTCCGTCCCGTTAATGTTTAGCTTGATAGTCATGCAAATTCTCCATCTGGCAATTTGGCGCGAGCGCAGGTAAACTGGTGAGTGTACCCATAGGCGTTCAAAGATCGGAGGTAAACCCGCAAGTTTACCTAACGGGTTCGTTGACAGAAATTGAATCCGATGCGTAGAAAATCAGTATGAACAAAGTTGCCGCCACCTCAGAAGACAAACGCGAAGATATCCTGCTCGGCGCGTTCGAGGAATTCTGTGAGAATGGATTTCTTGCGGCCAGCATGGACCGGATATCCAAGCGGGCGGGCGCCTCAAAACGCACAGTCTATCGGTACTTTGAAAGCAAAGAACAGTTGTTTCAAACTCTGGTTCACCGACAGTGGACGTTGTTCGCGGACGGCATGAAAGTAAGCTTTAGGCCGGGTGTGGAGATACGCGAACAACTGACAGATATGGGGCGCGCCCAAGCGCGGCTTTTCATGTCGCCAGACATCATGGCCGCGAACAAGATGCTGATGAGTGAGATTTTGCGCGACCCGCAAATTGTAAGCGAAATTCAAAACGAAATCGACTATACGGCCTCTTTCGAGCAACTGTTGAAAGAGGCCGCTGCCGACGGTCTGCTTGACCTTCAGAACCCTCGCCAAGCGGCTGAGGAATTCATATCATTGCTGAAAGGCAAGGCCTTTTGGCCGGTGATGTTCGGCGCGCCCTTGGTCGGCGCGGACGAAATGGCGGACATGATCGACAGCACCGTGGACATGATGATGTGTCGGTATGGAAATGGCTCGCGATCTCGCGATGAGCTGACTGACAGGACATAGTCCACTTGTCTCAGGTCCCGGCGGGAAAGTTATGCGCCTGTGGTATTCCCTGCCCCTGACAAAGCGTCATGCCAATCGCGGATTGCCGCGCCGATCTGGTCGAAGGAATCCTCTTGGATAAAATGCGCGCCGCGCACTGTGACCTCGGTCAGATTGGGCCAGCTGCGGACATAATCGCGGACAGGGCCTGATATCATCACGCCGGGGTCGGCGTTAACCAACAGCTTAGGGATGGCGTAAGATACACATAGGCATCGACGAAGAAACGCCGGAAGTACGAGCTGTCGAGGTCAACAGCAGCAACATCGGGGATGCTCCCATGCTACCCGAGTTGCTGAACCAAAGCCCTCCCGATCAAGACATCGGCAGTGTCACCGCAGACGGGGCGTATGACACCCGTAAATGCCCCGAGGCGATTGCCGCCAGAAACGCCCATGCGCTCGCCATTGTGCTCGAACCAATGGCGCACATGGCTCGCTCCCGCCGCGCAAGAATGCCAAGCCTTGGAAGCCGACGAGTGCCGGCGCAATTGCCTGTAATGATGCGGTCAATGCGCAACGGTATCTGGGCCGCACCCTGTGGCGACGTTGGAGCGGATACCACCGCCGAAGCCGCGTCGAAACGAAAATGCATTGTATGAAATTATTGGGCCAATCGCTCATGGCGCGGGACTTCGAAAGACAGGTCGCGGAAATCCAAATCCGCATCGCCGTCCTCAACCGCTACACCGCTCTTGGCATACCTATCACAGAGGCAGTAGGCTAAGTCCGTCTGGGAAAAGCGGAAGCTCACCCTCAGGCCGATTTGTGCAACAAAGCCTCGGCGCGTGGGCACTCCTGAGCTTAGGCCACACTCTACCGATATGTCGACACCATCGCCACGGCCCGTGGCGCAACATGCAGGATATGGAAGTGGCCACCCTCGGCTGGGTCGAATGGTTCCACAAGCGCCGGCAGTTCGGCCCCACAGGAAACATCCCACCAGCAGAGGCTGAATAGAACTTCTATGCACAGCGCGACGTGCTCGATATGGTTGGGTGAAATGAAGATAAAGGTCTCCGGTAACACCGGGGTGATTCAGGACACAAAAGGGCGCAGAGTAAATGATTTCTCTATGATGGCTAAAGCGTTTCGAGAAAAACCTGAAACACTGGTTTTTCTCGAAACGCTCACACCATTGATGTGTTGTGCCGCGTTTCCAATTAACCCTGTCTCAGGTTTAAGTGGAAACGCTTTAGTAAGGTGTTTTTCGTCCGTTAGAACAAGGTTAAGCAGAGCAGCCGTAAGAAGTCACCATGCCCTATTCTAATCCGCATATTACCATCCGGCGTGCAACTGGTACCGACATGCGTGCACTCTTGAAGTTTGTGGCACAGACTTATGGTAAGGGTGCTCCATTCAAGAATCTCGCGCGCCATTTATGGCAGTTTGAAAATACTCCTTATCGTCCGGCGGGTGAGACGGAACCAACTATTTGGCTGGCATTGGATGGCGCAAGGGTGGTGGGCGAAATAGCTGTGCAGGATGGCGCTATGCGTATTCAGGGCAAATTGGTTCCTGCGGGTTGGGTTGTTGATGTAATGGTGCATCCGGACTACCGCGGAATGGGGTTAAGCCACCGGATACATGACGCAGTCTTGCAGGACCGGCAGGTTCTTTTCACGCTGACCATGGCCCCCGCCACGCGGCGCGTGGCAGAGCGTGCAGATTGTTTGACACTGGGGCCCACCAGGCAATTTATTCTGCCGCACCGGCTGTCCGCCAAAACAGTAACGCGGTTCCTGGACTACAAGGCAAATATGAGCAACCCAAGACGCGCGCGGATGTTGAACCTGTTCACTGCAACGCGGGTGGGGCCGCTGCTGGTAGCAGGCGGGGCACGTCTCGCCGCGAACCTGAGACGGTTGCGTGTCCCCGCGCCGAGTGGCGAGGTGCTAAAAATTATCGAAGTGGATCGTTTTCCGACCAGTATCGATGATCTGTGGACTGATCACCGAGATGATTTTCCGGGGATATTCGAGCGATCCGCTCGGTTCCTGAACTGGCGATTTGTGGAAGCACCGGGCCTGACATATCGCCGATTCTTACTGGAGCGCGGCGGTGCCCCGAAAGGGTATCTTGTCACCCGGTTAGGGGTGGCAGAAGAATTGCCTCTGGGTGTGATTGCCGATGTATTTGCGGGCCCTGAGGACGCCGCAGGTCTGGATGCGCTTTTGGCGCAGGCCTTTGACGTGCTGTCTCCTGACGTCGAATATATTGAGGCGGCCGCCTCAACCCCAGCGTGGCAAGCGGCGCTCAGGCGCGCGGGCTTTATCGCAACCAGAACCATGCGCCCTACAGTGGTCTGCACCAATACCAATCTGCGTGCGAATTTGGCCCAGATCGAAGGCGATTGGCATTTCACCAAGGCCGACCATGATTGGGATCAGGTTCATACTGTCTAAAGATTTTTGCATTTAATCTGATCCACAGATTTGGTGCGTGACGCTGCATGACGTATCAATGGTGTGGGCGTTGTGCCATAAACCTGTGATTCAAGTTTATGGCGGAACGCTTTAGGCGGCGTCTACATTTAGCTGATCCAGACCATAGCACAGGCAAGGTCAACGAAGGCTTTAAACGAGCTGACGATTTTCTCGCACCGCAACGCGATCCGACGTAAGTGTTTGATTTTATTAAAGAAGCATTCGACCATGTGGCGCTCCGTAAAGGCTCCAGTCGATTGATCGGCCTGCCCGGCGGGTCGGATTACGTTTGATATGGGCCGTTGCCTTGAGATCATCGGCGATGAAGTCACGCAGGTAATCGGCGTCATAGGCTGCATCCATTATCACATGTTGGGCGCGCGTCAGACCTTCGATCAGACCGCGCGCCTGCGGGCAATCGCCCCACTGACCGGGTGTGATGGTAAACCTGATCGGCAAGCCAAGGGCATCCATCGCTGCATGAAATGTTGTGGTCAGGCCGCCTTTGGAGCGTCCAATACAGGCAGCTTCAAGCCCCCTTTTTGAAAGGTCGCGTCCGCGTATGTCTTGCAGATCGTGGCGTCCACCAGCACATATTCAAAGTCGGGGTCTTCACTTAACGCTTTGAAAAGACTCTCCCAAACTCCGCCCCGCGCCTGAAGCGGGAGTGTACCGTGCGCCAGTTACCAAGTTCGGGCGGCAGGTCGCGCCAGCCAAAGGATCGCGTCTGGAAACAAACAATTGTCGGTTCCGGTACGCCGTCGATCACCTTCCTTGCCTGGAACCAAAGGTTCAATAACTGCCCACTGCCTGTCTGTTAAAGTCCGTCTGCTCAAGATCGCCTCCCGTTTTTGACCTTGAAGCGGACAAAAGCCAATTTGGGAATCCCCTAAATGCAGACGCCGCCTAGGACACGCCGGGACCTTGCCAGAAAAAACACTCCCACACCGTGTCTTCAAATTGGATGTCGTCCAACCGCTCCCACCCGTCACCTTGAAAATGCTGGCGCATCCGATCCGAACGGGGCTTGTAGTTCGACACATATAGTCGTTCAGCGCGAGCTTGCATCGCGGGTATTATCTGTTTTATATCCGCTGCGTAATACAGTACTTCGCAAGCGGTTATCAGGTCCATTTTGCGACGCTCGAAAACCGTGGCTGCGTCTTCCAATCCGGCAACCTGAAAGTTTCCTTGGGGGCAGCGGTCTTTGGCGCGGGCAACGGCGGTACTGCTGATGTCGACCCCGTAAAGTGTTTTGCAAATCGTTTCAAGATGCGTGCTTTGATGGCCTTCACCGCATCCGAATTCAAGCACGCTGTTGTAAGACGGGGCCAGCGCCTGAAGATGGCAAACTGTCTGGGCAAACCGATACTGTTCGCGGTCCGATGACATTTCCCACGGGTCGGGGATGGCATAGATCATCCTGATCCTGGCATAGGCACCACCAAAATCAGCGCCGCGCAGCATCAGCCGTTTCCACAGGTTGGAAACCTTTTTCGCAAGCATTATTGCACGTTCCTTTTTGTGTTTTCAGCCAATGACATATGTCTTCAACCAGGATTTGATTGCCCGTCTGGCCGTGCAGTGGATCGTTTCCTGGCCCGTCAAAATTGCGTCAATCTGAACGGACGACATATCGGCCTGTACGGAACTGCGGTGCTGTACTCGGCGACGATCCGACGTCTGGCCACCATCGCTGGTGTAAATTTTGCGAAATCCATTGCGGGCCAGCCCGGCAATTACTTTTTTGTTGTAGGCCCCAAAAGGAATTGCCGCTGTGGTAATCGGGTGTCCGGTGATGGCGGCCAGTGTATGGCGGGCCGTTATGGTTTCTGCTTTGAACCCGGCTGCGTCCAATCTGCGCCAGTCTATGTGATCGTGCCCGTGCAGGCCAATGGCCATACCGTGCCCCTGCAGGGTTTGGATGTCCGCAGGGGACAGGTATTGCGGATCATCCAGCCGCCCGGTCAGAATAAAAAATTGCCCGGTCATTCCGCGTGCTACAAGTTCGGGCGCCGCTATTTCAAGGTCGGAGCGATTGCCATCATCAAAGGTGATACCAATCTGCCGGCCCTTTTGAATCTGAGTATAAGCCCGATCAAGCGCATCACAATACTGGTCGCGGCTAATCCAATAACGAGCTTCCTGCGCAGGCACTGCATCATGCGGTGTGCCGATGCCGTGAAAGTTAAGGATACGAAGGCCGTTGCTCACCGTCCGTTCTCCCGAATGGTAAAGGCGCGGGCACGGTCCTGAGGAGCGATACGGTCGCGCACCGCAGCAGGCGGCGCCAACCCGCAACAGCCCCGCGCAGCGGCCACGGCCTCGTCCCGCGCACCGACCCCAAACAGCTTGATTACCCGCAACATCGAAAGCACCCACGCGGCGGGCAACCGTAGCGGATGAAACCGGCGCATGAACCGCATCCGATTTCGGTAGTTGAAATAATTCGCAAAAGGCGATGCGCGCCGATTTATCGCCCCTGTGCCGATGGATGTGCCTCCATGGTGCAGAACAATTGCATCCGGGCATAGAACCAGCGGCAGATCACCCCGCCGAGTGGCCCAATCAACCTCTTCGTAATAAAGGAAATAATCCTTGCTCAATAACCCCGCCGATTCAACAAACGCGCGCGAGGCGACCATGCTGGCACCAGAAATGAAATCAAGCGTGTTTGCATTGGGCATGGTCGCCTGATCGGGCAACAGTCCAGCATTAAGGTTGCGACAAATCCCCGACCAACTCGAAACAACGCCGCCGTCCGATTGCAACCGCTGTGGCGCTTCGTGGTAGCGAATGCGCCCGCCCATCAGGGAAAACGGCCCTACAGTCTCTGCGTGGCGGGCAAAGGCGCTGGCCGTGTCGGGCAGGGCTTCTCCATCAGGGTTCAATATCCAGAACAGATCAACTTGCGGATCATCCAGCAACAGCTCCAGCCCGGCATTGACCCCCCCTGCAAACCCAAGGTTGCCACCTGTGCGCACAAAAGTGAATGGTGCCGGATCGGGCGTATCACCTGCCTGCGTTTCAACCAGATCAATACCGTGCCGCCCAGCCCAGCGGCGCAGCACACCCAGCGTGTCGTCAGTGGAATTATTATCGCAAATTATGACCCGCAGATCAGCGTGATCACAACTGCGCAAGCTTTCTACGCAGGCTCCGATAACACCGTCGGATTGGAAGGTGACAATAATGACACCCATCATAAAGAACCCTCCGAACAAGAATGGGAAAGGGTGCAGTGGCTGGTTTCAATTCCGTGCATGTTGCGGGCCTTTGTGAGTGCTAGGTCCCGAAAAGCCTGTTTGGGGGAACCGAATAAAACGGGGTCGAGCGGGATCGGGGTGGTCAACTTTACCCTGCGCGTCGTCGCGATGGGATATGTTTTCACTTACAGCCACGAGGTGCTGTTCCCAGAGCGTCTAATCAGCGGCGCCGTGTCGGCAGGCAAGAAGGAACCAACCTTGTGTATCTCCAGATCACGCCGCCGCGCGCGGGCCCGGGTTTGGACAATGTCCACCGTATTGTCATCGGATGCGTTATCGCACACGACAACGCGCAGGTTCGGGTCCGTATCCAGCGGGAGACTGTCAAGACAGGCCTCAATGACGTCTTCGGACCGAAATGTAAGGATAACAATACCAATCATACCTACCCTTTTAGGATAAAATGGAGCCATCGCGACAGATTTTAATCCTGCGACCGGTTCCAACGTCCTGACAATCGGTCAGGGTCCATACCTGTCAGCAACTGAAACATCCGCCCTGCCCGGTATGCCCTGATCCGAAGCAAAACAGCAAAAGTAAGGAGCCGGCTGCGAAACCCGCTGACCCGGTCAGACAACAAAATGCGCGGGATTTCGGCCAAAGGCGATAGCCCCATGGCCAGTGATTTGACCAGCCATTTGAGTTTGCCATATGGCGCGGTTTTTGCTGACGTGAAATCATGGGCCATGTGGCGGTCCCACTTTTGCTGAAGCTCGGCAAACGACGCGCGGGCAGGATGATAGACCTTCATTTCAGCCACATATCTAATCCTGTGGCTCATTGCGGTTGCTCGCTGGCCCCAGTCACGGTCCTCCGCCACAGACAGCCCCGCGAAGGGGCCCACCTGTTCCAGCGTCGCGCGGCGCACGACAAGATTGCCAGTGCCGGTGAATCCTTCGCGCGCAATATAGCGGTCCATACGATAGGCATAAATGCTTTCATAGGCTTCCAACATCGTCAGCCTTGCTGGATTGCCCAAGGCGATGCGTACATCCCCCCCCAGAACGGTCAGGGCAGGATCGGCCATTTCGCGCGCGGCAACTGCCAGCCATTCAGGGCTGGCCAGACAGTCAGCGTCGATAAAGGCCAGAATACTGCCGGAACTGTGCAAAACCCCCAGATTGCGCGCAGGCCCCGGTCCGGGCGTTTCTTCAAGCAGCAGTGTTACCCCGGCAAAGGCGTCACAGATGTCCTGCGGCATCCTGCCCGAGCCATTGTCCACGACGAAAATTTCATCAGGTTGCCGATCCCCCGCCGCCAGTGACGCCAGACAGCGTTGCAAGAATTCCGGCTGATTGAGATGAGGGATCACAACCGAAATGGTGATCAAGGCGGAATCTGGTGTCACGATGGGTCCATGCCTGAATGCTGTTGCTTAAAGCGTTTCGAGGAAAACCTGAAACAGTGGTATTTCTCGAAACGTCCACACGACTGATGTGTTGTGCCGCGTTTCCACGTAACCCTGTCTCAGGTTCAAGTAAAAACGCTTATGTTTGGGCGGTGCCTCCTGAAGTGTGATGTAACCTGACCATGCCTTTCGGGCCGCAAGTTGAAAAACCCTGCGTGCGGTCAAAACCGCGTTACAAAATTCCGTTCCACGTTCAGGAATATGCCATTCGACCGCACCGTTCCAGACGTCGCGTCATGGGTCTGTCGGTGCTGAACGCCAAGGTTCATATTCCAGTCCGGGGTAAGCTCGCGGCTGTATGTGGCGACAAGTCTTGCGCTGGTCGTGTCCGAGTTGCCGCCGGTTCGGCTCAACTCGGCCCAACGTGCGTTTATGCTGAGATTGGACAGGCTGTTCAATTCATAGAAATGACCGAATGTCACGCTGGTCGAGACTTGTTCAGTGTCTTGCAAGGTGCTTGAATTGACGTTGCGCGCGATCCCGAACGTCAGGTTCCCACGGGGCAACTCATGGAGCACATCCAGACTGCCCGTCAGATAAACCTTACCTGCAGTGCTGCTGGTTGCCCCGATCTGCCCTGACAGGGTGCCCAGAGGGTAATCCAGACTGCGCCCTACGGCACTTGAGACGCGCGTGCCGTCTTCGGTATCGGTGACATTCAGATTTAGGGAAAACACACCATTGGGCCGCTCTATGTTCAGCGCGTTGGTCAGGGTCCACGTGTCACGGTCCCTGGCGTTGCCATCGTCTTCGAACCGGCTGAAATCCAGACCGATGTTCAGCTGGCTGACTTCGTTCAGATCCAGCCGCCCCGAGGTGCCGATTGTCATACGTCGGGTGTCGTTCAGTCCCAGACCGTCAATGCCGGTGGCCACTCCGCCGCGATACCTGTTTTCTGCGAGACTGGCAGAGACACCAAAACCCAATGGCGCATCATCACGCCAGTTGAGTTGCGCGGAAGCACGGGTGCTGCGCCGGGTCGCCGTCCCTTCGGCAAAGACGAATTCCTGGCTTGTTTCGTCAAAAACCAAACCCTCATCTGCCAGATCAGTTTCGCGCAGCGACCCCGACAGGCTTAACCTTGCGTTGGCAGAATCGCGATCATAGCTTAACTTGATGCTTGGATTGTGAAACCCGCTGTCGTCGTTTGTCGGACTGTCCAGATGGCGCATCTCACCGCCCAGATCAAAGGACAACCGCTGTGTTTTAGTCTGCCTGAGCAGGCCCATGGACAGCGCTGCGGTGGCGGATGTGCTGGATCCGGGCCTTGCAGGATCAAGGGCGCGGTTGCTTTGAGTTTCAAAACCCAGATTCACGCCAAAGCTTAACTGATGGCCACGGGTTTCTATTCCCTGCTGTGCCAGAAGTGTCGTGGTGAGGACCCCCGAAGTCCCGAGCGCAACGGCAAAGGTTTTAAGGCGGGGGAAAATCAAGAGGGGTACCTTTCCCATCGGGCATGGCCCGGAAAAATCGGCGTTGCCGCGTTATTCAAACAGCCTGCGCTGGGGCACGACGATAACATCTCCGTCGCGCAACACAGTGCGCCCGCCTTGGCTGCCCGCCTCTATCCGGTCATAGTTTAACCGATAGACGGTGGAATCGCGGCGCAGCTGGATGCGTTTTGTGGCCGCAAACTTGGTAAAGCCACCCATCACGGCGAACAGTTGCAACACGTTGGTGCCGGGATCGACGTCCAGTTCGCCCGGCTTGCCGACTTCGCCAACAACGAAAACGGAGATCACCGGATCCGGCGCCGGAGGTCCGCGCGGCACAATGCGGCGCTCGGCAAGTTGGTCGATGGAAACAAACACGTTTGGCGTCGCAGCAAAGCTGCCTGCCAAACGCTGGGTCAAGGCGCTTTGAACGGATTCAACATTTTTGCCGCGCACACTAAGCGTGCCGGCCTGCGGAAGCGAGATGCGGCCATCGGGCGCGACCAGAACAGTGCGGTTCAGCGCGGAATCTTCAAGGACTTCGATCCGAAGCGTGTCACCTGGCCGTATCTTATAGCCCTGAGCATGAGCGTGCTGCGCAACACCCAGTGCCAATGCCAAGCAGACCAGGCCCCACAATATAGCGAAGCGGGTCACGAAAGTTATGCAACGTTTCAAAAGACTTCCCCTTCAAGGTGGATGGAACAAGCGACGCGGCTTTGAGTTAAGGACACCCGCGCCGACTCATCAAAGTAAAAATGCGCAAAACAACTCAAACGGGCAAGATAATCGTGACACGTACCAGACCTGCAACATATGCTAAAACGTTTCGACATGTCTTTGTGATCCAACCATATGTCGAAACGCTTTAGGCCCCGTCCGCGGGCGCGAATCGGGATGTGCCCGCCATCACCGGTGGATGGGCGCCAGTGCACACTCATTCCAGACCGGCAAGCGTCTGACGGGCACGATCAAACTGGGGCAAGGATGTATCGCCCGCCAGATCCAGTGCCTTTTCAAGCTGTGCCCTGGCATCCGCATTGCGCCCCAGAGCTGCATAAGTCTCGCCCAGATGATACTGCACCATGGCATCCCCCGGCAGGGCCCTGGCGGCCGATTCCAGATAATTCAGGGCCTCTTCCAGATTTCCCCGTCGGAATGATATCCAGCCATAGGTGTCCTGAAATGCGGGGACATCCGTATCGCGCAGGCGTCGAATGATGTTGGCGGCCCGGGCCAGACTATCGGCATCGTCGCGATGCGTGGTGATCAGACTGGCAAGGTTGTTGGCGACCAACAGATTGCCGCTGTCGTTGTCATAAAGCCTCTCATATACGGCGATGGCCCCTTCCGGATCGCCATCGCTTTCCAGGAAAAAGGCGTTCATCAACATCAAATCCGGTTTGTCAGACAGGGTTTTCAGCGCGTCTTGCATGACTGCGCGCGCTTCTTCTGTCCGGTCGGTGCTGCGCAACAGGGTGATGAGCATACGCGCGGGCAGATCGCTTTGCGGGAACTCCTCTATCAGCTGACGATAAATCGATTCTGCCTCATCGAACTCCTGCAAAACGGTATGCAGCGTTGCGTTCAGCATGCGCAATTGCGTGCTTTTGGGTTGGTCTGCAAGGGCGGCGTTCAGCGTGGTGCGCGCATCGTCAAATTGCCCGCTCCGGATCTGTGTCTGCACAATTTGGACAAGCCCGGATATTTGCTGATCGTGGGGTGTTTCGCCCTGAAGGGCCAATTCGTCTTGCAGCAACTTCAGGCTCTCGTCGGTTCGGTTCTGCCCCAGGAGGATTTTCACCTCAAGCCGGGTTGCCGCACGCCTGGTCTGTGGCGTGTTCATCGCCGACAGCTCCTGCGCTATTGCGCGGGCTTGTGACCATGCGCCGGTTTGCAAATGCAAATTCGCCAATGCGTCAATAAGCTGAATATCTCCGGGCGCGCGCCGCCGGGCATCCTCCAGCACTTTGGCCGCGACTTGCGGGCGATCTTGCCTGCCAAGAAACAATGCATACCGCAGGGCTTCCGGCACGTCATGGTCTGACGCCTCCATCGCCAATGCCAGACGTTCACCGACCAGATCAAGGTCGCCATCGCGGGCATGGGCCCGCGCCATCAAGGTCAACGTATCCACATCGCGCGGGCTTTGACCCAGGGCAGTGCGCAACGCCACGATTGCGGCCCCGTTCCTGTCGTCTTCGATCAGTTTTGCGGCACGCATCCGCAGGGCGGCAACGTTGCTGGCGTCGGCTTCAAGGATCGCATCGACCAAGGCCATTCCATCCTCTTGACGCCCGGTCCCAAGCAGCATTTGCGCCAGCATGATCTGTAGGCGGACCTTTTTCTGGCCCGCGTCCGATGCCTCGACCAAACTGCGCAGATCGGCAATGGCCTTGTCATGGTTGCCGTTCTCAAAATCCATCGAGGCAATCAGACCGGCATAAAACCGGCCCTGTTCGCTGCCTTCATTGGCAGAGCGCAGCCGCACCATTTCGGCATGCGCCGCCTCTGGCCCCCTCATCGCTTGCAGGAACTGGATCACGGACGCATGGCCAGCGGTGTCCGCCTGATCAGGCCCGGCTTGCGCGCGCAAAAAGCTCTCAGCGCCGTCAACATCATCCTGGCTGATATACCACTGGATCAGCGTATGCTTTACCTCGGAATTTTCGGGGAACAGATCGACCATTTTCTTCAGATGGGCACCAGCGCCTTCAATACGCCCGGTTTCCGCCAGTAGCCGAATTTTGAGTTGATTGAGGTCTTCGTCATTCGGCGCGCCTGACAGGGCGGCGTCCACGGCCGCAAGCGTGCGTTCTGGGTCGTTTCCTTGCACGGCATTGTCGATGACAATGCGCACCAGGGCCGGATTGTCGGGCTTGCCAGCGTCGCGGGATGTGTCCAGCGCGCGCTGGGCATCGGCGGCAACTGCATCGCTTTGCGCGTCATCCCCGCTTAATACAGACTGGCGGTATTTGAGGTAGAGATTGATACTTTGGACATTCGGTTGATCAGGCAGGATTTCAACGGCTGCCGTCCCATGGCGTTGGATTTCGCCCCAGTCGTTGCTTGCGATTGCCATCTCTGCCAGGGCCACCCGCGCCTCCAGCGTGTCGGGATACTGTTCGATCAGACGAAGATATTGACGATACGCCTCTGCGGTGCGCCCCAATTCCCGTGACTTCTGCGCATAGAGCAGGCGGGATTCTTTGTGAAAACCGTCCTTCTGAAAAACATTGCGAAGCTCTACCAAGGCGCGCTCGGCATCTCCTTGCTCCAGCAGCGCCAAAGCCGATTGATAATGCTCTTCTGCTTCTTCCTCGTCGCTTTGACACCCCGCAAGCAGCAGTGTGAAACAGAACAAGGCCGCGATCAGATAGGTTCGAAATTGGGTCATGTAGGTCTCTAGGCGAAAAAGAAGTTACTGGTTGGAACTGCCCCTGCCCCGCGTCACTCATGCGTTTTGCTTCAACCGGCCAGAAAGAGTCGATGAGAAACGCGCGGGTGATGCGCAAAATGGGCGATATCCGGTGTCAGCATCCAGTGGCCTTCAAGACCACGCGCACCGTGGCGAAAAAGATTCCAATATCCGTGCGCAGCGATACAGTGCGGCTATAGGTGGTATCGAACGCCGCCCGATCAGCAAAGGCGCTTTTGTTGCGATCCGAAACCTGCCAATTGCCCGTGATTCCCGGGCGCAGGCTGTTATACGCGAAACCCGGATAGATCGCCTCTTGTTCGGGCAGCATGGGGCGGGGACCGGCCACGCTCATGTCACCTTTCAGCACATTCCAGAACTGCGGCAGCTCATCAATCGACGTTCTGCGAAGCATGGCACCCAATCGGGTCACACGGGGATCGTTCCTTAGCTTTTGCGTCCGGTCCCACTCTGCGCGCGCATCAGGGTTCTCGGCGAGATACGATTCAAGTTTACTGTCCGCATCCATGATCATGGTGCGCAATTTCCAAAGCCGGAACCGGTGCCCGTTTTTGCCAACCCGAAGCTGACTATACAAAGGAACTCCACCGCCGCACATGATCAAAAATGACGCGATGGTTACCACAATCAAAACAAATGGCGCGCTCATGATGCACAGGGTTATATCAAGGCTGCGCTTGCCGAAATTATTATAAAATTGGTGATCCGAAGGTGCCAGCGGTATGTTGAATGGTCGGCAGGTGGCAGGTTCGAAGTACAGTGGTGAATCGATCGAATTAAGGGGCATAGTATCCTCCGACATAATATCAAATTGACATTCACAAGCCGAAATTTGGCAGTGTTTTTGGCAGTATTACCGAACGATGTGAAAAGCAGAACCATCGCACGCGTAGCGTTTGGAATTAAACTGGCCGTCAATTGCGGTGCACGAAAAATCGCACTACGTCGGCCATCCATATATTTCATAAAAGGTATCGAATGGTACAGAACGGTGAAACTAATAGTTACCTGTATTTTCTGCCATTATTCCCGTCTTTTATTCTATGACGGGTTAAGATTATTTAATCAAAGTACTTTGCATGATGCGAGAAATTTTAACAATTTTCTTTACGGCACTTATGCGGCGATGGTTCGAAACGCGATAACACTCTGCTCAGGTGCAATCAAAACCGATAGACTCTGGAAAAATCAAAGTGTGAAACGGCCCCGATGGGCCGGTTCTATGTTTTGTCAAAGCCCGCGTTTCAGGATTTTTTGCGACGACGCAGGGATGCAATGCCGCCAAGACCAAGAAGCAACATCAGGCCCGCTGCAGGAATTGGAACCGCCGCTGCCATCACAAGATCCTGCCGCGCACTTACGTCAGCATCCAGGAAGTTCACCTTGTATTTTGAGGAACCATCCCACGTCCCCATACTGGCCAGGAACGAATTCGCCTTGGCCTGCACAAATACGTTGGCGGCGGAACCAACACGCGTTCCGGACGTCAGAGAGAGCGAACCGCTATCGGTTTCGTAAGCAGCTTCCCAAAGGGCAAGCTGAAAACCGGCCGCATCCACGTTGTTGTCAGCGTCAACCATGCCATAGCTGGCGTTGAACAGGTTTTCAACGTTGGACCTTTGCAGCGCGGACAATTCACGTCCAGGCTGGAAAGGATTCACATTGTTGACGACGTATTCGACGTTATTTTGAATAGTGCCAACAATGTCGAGGCAGAACGCGACGAAGTTGTTTCCAAGCCCCAAGGCATCGGTCGCATCCGTCATGTGAAAGGCGGCTGCTGTTCCAGTAAAGCTGGGCCCCGTCGCCGGGGCGTTCGCCGAAACAGAAACTGACGAATAACCGCCTAGAGTATAATCAAGTGTCGCCGCAGAGGCCGTCGTCGCCCCCGCTATAGTTCCAGCTGCAAGAGCTGTTCCGAGTACAAATTTATTCATAATTACCTCCACTTTCCATCGAGCTTGATAATTTCCATCATAAGAATGGGCCGCCCGATTTAGCCATAATTGTGACATAATTGACGTAAAAATGCAAAACTTACTTCAAGTTGGTAACGCAAATTTGGCAATACAACTTTAAGGTGCGGGAGTCATTGTAGAAAAGTCAGCACGGCCAGATCTTGCTATTTGTATCTAAATAGAACTGAAACAAAGGCATACCAATAAAGCCGCGCAATCTACAGGTCACGCCGGTCAATCGAATATGCAGGAAAAAAATTGTTTCAGGTGATCGTGATCTGCGCATCATTCTGCATGATTTGATCATACGACCCAGACAGTTTAGATCGGTTTGATACGTGATTCTCTTTGAGGAAATGATTGCAGGGACAACCCCCTCGATGCCACATTAAAATTCTGTTTCACCTGGGTGTTGAAATACATACCCCTTTGCGCCTCGCCCGTTATCGGAACGCTTTAGTATAGACTCTTGTGAATTTAGCGCCTCTAAGTTGTTGTATTGGTTTTGCCTACTTCGTGGTGCAGCAGTGCTGCATGTGGTATTAGAGAGGTGGCATGGATAGTTCGCTTGAAATTTATACAAGTTATTTTGGCCTGTCAGAGCGGCCGTTTTCCCTTGTACCGGATCCCGATTTTCTGTTTTGGGCCGCTGCACACAAACAGGCCTATGCGATGCTGGAATATGGCATCGTCACCTGTGCGCCGATCACCTTGATTACCGGGGATGTCGGTGCCGGCAAGACGACACTTCTGCACCATTTGCTGCGCTCGGTCGACAAGGATGTGCAGATTGGGCTGGTGTCCAACGCGCATGGTGACCGAGGCGAATTGTTGCGCTGGGTTCTCATGGCATTGAATCAGGACGCGCCGTCGTCCGAGAACTATGTTGATCTGTTCGCGCGGTTCCAGAACTTTCTGATCGAGGAATACGCAGCCGGACGTCGGGTTATTCTGATTTTTGACGAGGCCCAGAACCTAAGTCTGGAAAGCCTTGAAGAATTGCGAATGTTTACAAACATCAATGCAAACAAGGACGAACTTCTTCAGCTGGTGTTGGTCGGGCAACCCGAATTGCGAGACATGGTGCGTCAGCCTGTGTTACACCAGTTTGCCCAGCGTGTTTCATCGGCATTTCATCTGAGTGCCATGGATAAACGCACTGCGCGCGGCTATATTTCGCACCGCATGAAAGTGGCGGGCGCCAAATCCGAGTTGTTTCATCCAACAGCCTGCGAGCTGATCCACGAGGCGACAGGCGGTGTGCCGCGGCTGATCAATCAGCTATGCGATCTGGCCTTGGTCTACACCTTTTCCAAAGGAAACAAGGCGGTGACGCGCCTGACCGTCCAGCAAATTCTTGATGATGGTGCGTTTTTCGTCACCACGCTAGACTATGATCCATTACTGTCCGCATCCGCGCAAATTTGCAAAATTGACGGCGCAAACGAAAGGTCGAGTGATGCTCCCATTCTGGTCTTGAATCAGGGCCAGCGAACGAAAGCAGAGTGACAATGGATTTCAAATACTACTTTTCACTGTTCCTGCGCCGCCTGCACTGGTTCATGCTGTTCGTGGTGATCAGTTCGGCCGTCGGCGTGACCCTGGCCAAGGTGCTTCCGCCGGTCTTTGTGGCGCAGGCACGGTTGCTCGTCGAATCCGAGCAGATCCCGGACGAGCTGGCAGCCTCCACAGTGCGCACCGAGGCCCCCGAACAGCTTGAGATCATCCGACAGCGGATTTTGACGCGCGATACGCTTATCGACATGGCGAACCGTCTGGAAATCTATACGTCTGGTGCAGGGGAAACCAGGCCAAGACTGGGCGCCGATGAAATCGTCGACGACATGCGTGGACGAATCCAGTTTGACACCACAGGGGGCAGTCGGCGCGGCGTGGTCAACGCGACGCTGGTGACGGTTGGATTCGAGGCGCCTTCGGCCCAAACTGCGGCCACGGTGGTCAATGAACTGGTCACGCTCATCCTGCGCGAAGATGTCGGCATGCGCACACGCGTAGCGCGCCAGACGCTTGAATTCTTCGATCAGGAAGTGGATCGCCTTGATGCTGTGCTTGCGACACAAGGGGCGGCTATCGTGTCGTTCAAACAAGACCACCAAAACGCTTTGCCCGACAGTCTTGAATTTCGGCGCAGCCAGCAGGCCGGCGCACAAGAAAGGTTGTTGCAACTGGAACGCGAGGAGGCCGCACTCAAGGATCGCCGAAGCCGGTTGGAGGGATTGCGCGCAACCTATGATGTGTCCGGTGGGCCCAGCATCGGCACGCCACAAAGCTCTGAAGAGGTCCGGCTGGCACAGCTGGAAGAGGAACTGGCGGCCCAACTTTCCATACTCGCGCCGAGCAACCCCAAGATAAAGCTGCTGAAAGCGCGGGTCGAAAGCCTTCGCCAGCGCGTGCAGGTTCAGCGTGCGCAAACATCTGGCGTGACCGATCAGGGCACACCCTTGAGCAATTTTGATTTGTTGATGTCGGAGATCAATGGTCAGCTTGAATACATTGCCCGCCAGAAAGCGCAGGTTTCCGATACGCTTGCCGAACTTGCGGTGTCGATAGGGGCAACACCGGACAACGCCATTCAGCTTGGAACGCTTGAGCGCAACCATGCAAATACCCGGATTCAATATGATCAGGCCGTCGCGAACCAAGCCCGCGCGCAAACCGGCGACATCATCGAAGCCCTACGTCAGGGTCAGCGCATCTCGGTGATTGAACAAGCAACTGTTCCCTCCCGGCCGGAAAAGCCGAACCGCGCCGTGATCGCCGCGGGCGGCATCGGTGCGGGCGTGCTGTTCGGGCTGACGTTTGTCTGTTTGCTGGAACTTTTAAACCGGGGGATCAGGCGCCCCGTGGATTTGACAAACAAATTGGGTATCACACCTTTTGCCACCCTGCCCTATTATAGAACCAAGTCCGAAAAACTGCGCCGTCGGATGATCATTTTCGGAACGCTCGGGATGCTATTGATCGTGGTTCCTGCGGGGCTTTGGGCCGTTGACACCTATGTCATGCCAATTGACAGGCTGATAAACATTCTGGCCGAGCGATTGGGCCTGGCTGGTCAGTTGTCCAAAGTGGCATCGACTTTGGCCTGAGGAAACCGAAATGGAAAAAATTCAATCAGCATTGGCCAAGGCGCGGGCAGCGCGTCATGGAAAAACTGTCGACCCGGACAGCGCCCTGTCGGGACCGGGGCGAAAACTGCGTGAAGGGTCCACGGTCGACAGGACTGACGACGCGTCCCCGGCGGTTCCGCCCGATGTGGCCGCCGCGTGGCTGGCCCTCTCACCCCTGACCCTCAAGCCCAAAACCATCGCGCAGAACCGTATTGTGGCGCTGCAGGACGGGCGCGATAGGACAAGCATCGACATGATGCGGACGCGCGTGCTGCAACAGATGCGGGACAATGATTGGCGCAGGCTGGCAATAACCTCGCCGACGGCGGGGTGTGGCAAAAGCACGATCGCGACAAGTCTGGCGTTCAGCTTGCAGCGGCTGCCTGACAAGCGCACGCTTCTGCTGGAACTGGACTTGCGCCGCCCTTCCCTGAAAAAAATGCTGGGAATTGACTCGCCTCTGAATTTTTCCCGTGTGCTTGAGGGATCTGAAGCCTTCTCCGAAAATGCTTTGGCCTATGGGGCTAATTTGGCGGTCGCGGCCAGCGAGCGCCCCTCGCACGATTCAACAGAACTGTTGAGCGGTCACAATATCCCCGAGGTTCTGGAAGATATCGAAAGAACCTATGCGCCCGACGTCATGATTTTTGACATGCCGCCAATGCTGGCAAACGATGACGTGATGGCCTTTGCCCGCCATGTGGATTGCGTGTTGTTGGTGGCCGGGGCCGAAGCGACCACGATCAAGGAAATCGACATTTGCGAACAGGATTTGGCCAGCCAGACGAATGTGATGGGCGTGATACTGAACAAATGCCGCTATCTCGGGCCGGAACACAGCTATAGTTACTACGAATAAACCGCGCTCCATGGCGCTAAGGGGTTTTGCAAAAACAGGTGATTCAAATTACCGCGAAACGCTTTGAGGGGGAAGTAGATGGGCGAAAGACCACCGCGGCAACAGCCAAAGATCATGACCGCCGCAGGGTTTGGGCCCAAGGTGATGGAAACGCGGACTGAAAAACTTCGGCGTGAGGTGCCAAATTTCATCCGCAAGAACCGTCGCCTTCTGATCCGTCCAGCGTTCTGGCGCATATTACCCAGATTGGTGGCGGCGCGGCAGCGCAAACGATCGTTGAGTGACGATCAGGTTTTTCGCTTTATCGGAACGCATCACAAGGTGATGACAACCTATTTCACAGCCGTCTTGCGACTGCTTGGGTATGGTCTGCGCCTTCCTTATGAAAAGATCTATCTGGACCCGCCGTCAGCCTCGGCCAGATTGGTTCTGGCAATGCACAGCAAGCTGAATCTGCCGCAGCTGGTGCCTTATCGCGGCGTGCACGTCATGCGTGATCCGCGCGACATGATCGTGTCGGGCTATCACTATCACAAATGGACCCACGAGGCGTGGACACGGCGCCCGGACGACAACGGCATCAGTTATCAGCAAAAACTGAACACCACCGACAAAGCGTCCGGTCTGTTTTTGGAGATTGATCACTTCATCTTCTTTTACCGGGATTTGCTGGAAGATTGGGACGTATCCGACCCCGATACGCTTGAGATTTCCTATGATGATCTGATGGGCGACGATCGCCATCAACGCTATGTCGACATTTTTTCACATCTTGGCCTTGTGGACCAGGATCTGGACCTCGCCGTCGATCTGATGCGCCTTTTCGAAGCAAGCAGCCGCAGCGGTTTGAAATCCGGTAAAGTCCTGGAAAACAGCCATTTGCGCAGCGGGCGAAGTGGGCAATGGAAAGACGAACTGAACACCGACCATGTCGCCTACATCGAAAAGGAGTTGGGGCCGGTATTGCGCAAATTTGGCTATTGAATACACTCAGATTTCGGACACTGAGGATTGCCTGATAAATATTTTATCCCGTGCCAATCCAAACCGTGCGAAAAATTCAATTCCTCCCATGTTCCCCACCACCCTTTCACAGGGCCGTATAAATCGTTTCACGAAACGTATTGAAAAGGCTGGTCAACTTAATCCGATTACGAATCATGTTCCCAAAATGGACAGATTTTGCTAAGGTTCATTATATTTCTTGAACTCAGTATTTTATGTTGCGCCTGTCATTGAGACTTTTCCGTGCAAAAATACAGCGTTGGTTTTGAAACTTAGGCTTGCCGAA
This sequence comes from Rhodobacteraceae bacterium KMM 6894, assembly GCA_035798175.1. GTDB lineage: Bacteria > Pseudomonadota > Alphaproteobacteria > Rhodobacterales > Rhodobacteraceae > Roseovarius. Next base: position 14,483 of record JAPFBS010000011.1, on the reverse strand, counting down.
AGAGACCCTCAGTGCCCCTTTTTTAGGAGACACTATGCCTTTATCGGTAACAAATGGACTCGTCCTGCATTTAGAAACAGCGTCAGGCGTGACCACTCACGGCGGAATCGTAACATCATGGCGGGATGCATCGCCATCCAATATTGAACTAAGCCCAACCGGCGACCCGACGCTAAGCAGCAATCTCACGCCATCAGGTCTTCCCGGAATTTCCTTTGATGGGGATGGGGATACCCTAGGGACGGCCCTTGGTCTTGGCGCTCTACCGTCTGGCCGAGAGGACCGGACGATCTTTTTTGTCGTCGATTATCTGGATGTGAACGGGCGCTCATCCGGTGTGACCTATGGCGATGACAAATCCAACAAGACATTCGGATTGGTGACCGGCGGTTCAAGCGGAAATTACGGGGTTCAGGGGTGGGGTGGCCAGAATGATTTTCATACCTCCATGGACGGCATCACGCCGGGCTGGGCGGTTCAATCTGCTGTTCTGGGCAACGATGTCCTGTCGCAATATCTGAACGGTGGACTGATCGACACCGATACGCATGCCTTCAACACCACATTGACCCAATTGATCCTGGGCGCCCACATTGGCGGGGCCGCCGAAGGCGAGATGAACATCGCCGCCGTGCTTATTTATGACCGCGCACTGAACCAGACCGAGCGCGCCGAGGTCGATAGCTATCTCAACGACAAATATCTTACCAACGACGGGATCAACGACATCCCGATTGCCACCGGGGATATTCTTGCGGCGGAAATCGACGCCACAACCGAGCTGAACATTCTCGAAAACGATTATGATGATTCACCATTGGACGGCTCAACGATCACGATAATTGACGGACCGGATCACGGCACAATCGACAACATTGATCCAACAACCGGGCTACTCAGCTATACCCACGACGGGAGCAGCGGCAATACGGACAGCTTCACCTATCAACTGACCGATGCAGAAGGCGCGATTTCCGATGTGGCAACCGTCAGCCTTGAAATCGGGACACTGCCGCTGTCACTGGATGGCTTTACTGACGAAGCCGTTGTCGGGCGCGGTGATTTTTCGGGCGGTTCCCCGTTTTTCCTGCCGATCTCGATGGCGTTCCTGCCGGACAACCGCATGTTGCTGCTGTCCAAGGATGGCGAGATCCGGATTATTGATCCCGAAACCGGCTCTAACAACGTCTATATGACGATCAACAATATTGATTCCGGCCAGGAACGGGGCCTGCTGGACATCACGCTTGACCCTGATTTTACAAACAACGGATATTTCTATCTCTATTACACACCGAACAATCCTGAAAACGCCCGCATCGCGCGCTTTGAACATCAGGAAAATTCGGGGGGTCTGACGTCAACCGGGGCATTGAACACAGAATTTACAGTCTGGGAGGACACGGACGGTTATCCCGGATGCTGCCATTATGGCGGCGGATTGGATTTTGGCCCAGATGGCAAGATCTGGCTGACCACCTCGGACAAATTCCTGTCGACAACCCCCGGCGAAGGGGCGGCCGGCGGCAATGATATCATGCTTGATCCGGCTGCTTCGTCGGGCAAGATCATTCGCGTCAATCCGGACGGCACAGTGCCGGACGGGACCGATGGATGGGCCGCCAACCCCTGGGCCGACCCGAGTGATGGTTTCAACGATTATGCTTGGGCATACGGCCTGCGCAATCCCTTTCGCGCCCGCTGGGACGAGGATTTCGGCCAGATGTATATCGGCGAGGTCGGCGGCAACCAACAGCTGATTGCCCATGATGACATCCACACAACTTCGCTGGATCAGGCCGGCGCATTCTATGGCTGGCCGTTTTATGAAGGCACGCCAAATACCTATGTGAACGCAGGGCAAAGCCCACAAGATCCGAATGATTTCCCTTTGCCGGACAATGATCTTGCCGATGCGACGACGGGCGATTTCTATTCGGCGCCGATCTTTTCGATCGACCACCAGGGGCAGTCAACCTCAATCACCGGCGGTGAGGTCTATCGCGGTGACATGTTCCCGGAAGAATGGGGCGGGGTGTATTTCTACGGAGATTATACAAACGACTTCATCAAATATCTGGTTCTGGATGATACCGGAACCGAGGTACTGGGCAATTTTGACTTCAAGCCGTCGGCGCAACTTCCCGGAACAACCAACGAGATCGTGTCGCTGACCATCGGCGAGGATGGCGCGCTATACTATGCGATGATTGCGTCCGGCGAGGTCCGGCGCGTCACGTTCGACGGGAACGCCGCGCCTGAAATTCAGACCGCTGAGCTGTCGGTGGTTGCGGGCGGATTGCCGCTTGAGGTGACGGTCACGGCCTCGGTCACTGACGCCGAAGGTGATGCGATGACGTATCAACTGAATTTCGGTGACGGAACCGTTGTCAGTGATGTGGTTGCACCTGATGGCCTGATATCCGTTCAGCACACATATATCACCGATGGGCGCTATGCCGTGTCACTGTCGGTTTCGGACCCGGCGCATACGGTGCTGTCACAGGCCTTCGAGGTCGAAGCAGGCGACGTGAACGAGGCGCCCCTGATCACGGACGAACAATCCGATCTAAGCATTGCGGGTGCCGGAACCACCGAAATCACCTTTACGGCAAACGCAAGCGATGCCGACGATGATACGATGAACTACATCTGGCACTTTGGGGACGGCAACAGCGCCTCTGGCGTGGTTGGCCCAAGTGGAGACGTCACAGCCGCGCATACCTATGCCACCGAAGGCAGTTTTGATGCCTATCTGGAGGTAACAGATGGCGCCGAGACGACTTTTTCGTCCAACCTTCCGATACAGGTCGGAACGGCAGATCAGGTTCCGGTCACCGACGGTCTGGTTCTGTTGTTACAGTCAGATATCAAGATCGGCCTCGGGGCGGGCAATACGGTGGTGGCGTGGCTGGACGGTTCCGGCTCGGGCAACAATCTGTTTGCCCAAGGGGATCCAACGCTGGTGCAGAACGCCACACCAACCGGTCAGGCGGCGCTTGCCTTTGATGGTCAGGATGATCTGCTGCAACGGATCAACGCCTCAGATACGATTTTCAATTTGCCCGACGGCGATGCGGACCGCACGATTTTCTTTGTGGTGGATTACGAGAGTACAAACGGGCGGTCCTCCGGTGTGGCCTATGGAAACAGCGTCAGCAATCAGACCTTTGGCTTGGTCGCTGATGGATCAACCGGCAATTACGCCGTGCAGGGTTGGGGCGGCTGGAACGATTTTGACTCTGCCACCGAGGGGCTTATGCTCGGTTGGGCCGTGCAATCTGCCGTGCTCAGCAATGATGTCCTGTCGCAATATCTGGATGGGGGGCTGATAGATACCGACACGCACGCCTTCAATACTGTTGTGAACAAGCTGGTTCTGGGTGCCCATATTAAGGGCGCTGCCGAAGGTGAGATGCAGATGGCGGCGGTTTTGATCTATGACCGCGCGCTTGATAGTGTCGAGCGTCAGCAAGTCGAAGATTTTCTACAGCTGAAATACATCACCGACCCCAACAACAACGCGCCAATTGCGGCCCCCGATGCAATAACCTTTGTCGAGGATACCGTTCTGGCGGGTGATGTTCTGGCGGATAACGGCTATTGGATAGACAGCGATCCGGACGGCGACCCCCTTAGTGTGACATTGCTCAGCGATGTCGCCAATGGTGCGCTGGTCCTGAACAACGATGGCACCTTCAACTACACCCCTGACGAAAACTACAGCGGCGCGGACAGCTTTGTTTATCGGCTGAGCGACGGCAGAGGTGGGGTGGATCAGGCCACGGTCACCTTGACCGGAACACCGGTTGATGATCCGGCAGTCGCAACCGATGACGCCTATGATACAGCGGCTGACACGACTTTGGTGGTCGCTGCGGCGGCGGGTGTGTTGGCCAATGACGCGGATGCCGAGGGCGATCCGTTCACCGCCAGCCTGCTTACGGATGTGTCCGACGGCACACTTGCGTTCAATGCCGACGGCAGCTTTGACTACACCCCCGACGCGGGATTCCTGGGCGAAGACAGTTTCACCTATCAGGTGACCGGCGGCGACAGCGCCACTGTGACTCTTACGGTCGGCGGCCCGCAGGGGGTGCCGGTCACCTCCGGCTTGGTGGCGGCGTATGAGTCCGGCCAGAATGTCAGCCTCGCGGCGGGCAACACTGTCGCCGGGTGGCTCGACGGATCGGGGCGCGGCAATGATCTTGTCGCCCAAGGGGATCCGACGCTCGTGCAAAATGCCACGCCGACAGGACAGGCTGCTCTTGCCTTTGATGGGGTGGGTGATCTGCTGGAACGTATCAACGCCACCGATACGCTGAACGGTCTTTCCTCGGGCGCGGCGGACCGCACGATTTTCTTTGTCGCGGATTATCAGGACCACAACGGCATTTCGGCCGGTGTGGCCTATGGCGACGGCGCACATAACCAGACCTTTGGCCTGGTATCGAGTTGGGACAACCAAGGTCTGTCGGTTCAGGGCTATGGTGGCCGAAATGATTTCGATTCAGGCGTCGATGCCGTAAGCGAAGGTTGGCTTGTCCAGTCGGTGATCCTGGATGACGATGAGTTTGACCACTACCTGAACGGTCAGCTGATCGACAGCGGCAACCATACGTTCAATACCGATCTGGAGCGACTTGTTCTCGGCGAGGAAATCCGCGGGAAAGGTGAAAGCGAGCTCGAAATAGGCGCGCTGCTAATCTATGACCGCGCGCTGGACGAGGCTGAACGACAGCAGGTCGAAACCTATCTTCAACAGACGTACATCGATGACAGCTTTCTTTTTGCTTGAGCATAGGTTCTGCTAATTACATGTTAGTAACAGGTCAGTCTGGATTGCGCCAATGCGCCAATTGAAAGCCGCGCTGAAAAGCCTTGCCGGCAGCAACGCGGCGCGACGAAATCAAAGACAAGCGCGCGCTGTGCACGCAACACCGCTAAACGGGTTGGGCGCTTTGATCAGGCGGGCACCATCTGAGGGCGCTGACGACAGCCCGGTGTTTATCTTTTCTGCCGGGTGGCGCTCGGGGTCGACCTTGCTGCAACGCATGGTCTGTTCGGACCACACCACCCTGATGTGGGGCGAACCCTATGATCTGTGTGAAATCATACAGACCCTGGCCCGCATCCCACGCCCCGTCACACAGGATTGGCCACCCGAGGCGTATTTTCTTCGTGACCATGACCCGGACCGCCTGACGCACAACTGGATTGCAAACCTCTATCCGGCCCTACCTGACCTGCGCGACGCACTCAGGGCGACGCTCTGCCGCCTGTTTGAACAGCCCGCCCTAGCCAGTGGTGCCGTGCGATGGGGGCTGAAAGAGGTCCGTTTCGGACTTGAGGAAGCCACCTTTCTGCATTGGCTATATCCAAATGCGAAATTTCTGATGATCCACCGCAACGTCGAAGATGCATTCCGATCCTATCAGAATTTTTCTCCGGCGATGGACTGGTATGGTCGATGGCCCTTTGCGCCTGCGTCTACACCCTTCGCGTTTGCGCGACATCGCCAACATATACTCAGCCAGTTCCCCGATATCGCCAAGCTGACTGGCGGCATGATCGTTTCATATGAGGATCTGATCCGGAAACCTGCGCAAGCGGATAGAATTGCACAGTATTGCGGCATCGAAATCGCCCCTCAGATACTGGACCGCCGGGTGCAGGGCCGACAGGCGGCAACGGTTCTGACGGACAAACGCCTTTCCCGATTGGACAAGGTGCTGCTGTGTGCAGGCACCTCCTTTGCCAATCGACGCTTTTCGCGCCATGATCCGCAGGGCCCGCGCCGATGAAACTGAAGTTCCTCGTGTTTCTGGGCGTTTGCCTGGCCGTTCCGGCGGCGATTGTGCTCTATGACCCCCGAGAGTCGCTGCCGGAATCCGGGGCTTTCGACGTTATCGAAGACGTCAACATCTACAACGTTTTCGATGCGGGAATTGCCGATTTCAACGGCGATGGCGACATCGACCGCTGGACCGTCAACCACAGTGCCGCTCAGTGGATACGCTTGGGCGGGGACACCCGCCCGCTATCCTTGAACGACATTGGCCTTGCGGGCCTGTATCAGAACGCCGACCTGCCCGGTTTCGAGGCTGGCCTTGGCCCGGTCCCGGCCCTGCGCCCGGTCAGGATATACATGCGCGAGGCGCATTTTATTGTCCAAGCAGACGCAGAGATGCGTCAGAACAGTGTCAAAGGATGGTTCGATATCCCATGGCGCACGGCATACAAAGGTTTCGGCGGTGCATCGGTCACAAAAACACCTTGCGCAACAGGACCCTATTGCCACCGGATTTCTTTCGATGTGCCGAAAGGCGGGCGCGTAGAACTGCTGCCGGTTCCGCCTCCCAGTGATGGATTTCCGATCACGATCACGTTGGACCCCACCACGGACCTGTCGACCGTGCAACTCGGCTCGGATGCAATCACACCAAAGTCTCATGTTTTCACCTATCATTCCAAGGATCGTCACAGTCTCGCCGTGGCGACTCTGCAGGGTGCCGCAGAACAAGTGGTTTTCGTCAGCCGCGGCGGTGCGCGTGGTCTGTTGCCTGACGTGCATCCGGATGCGCAGGACGAGTTCTTCAAATGGACTGAAAGCGGGTTCAAGCCCGGTATCGCCCCCCCCGGAATTGACAAGGATGGATGTCCGGGACGTCAGGCCGGATGGCACGATATCAACGGGGACGGGCGACTTGATCTTTATCAGGTGTGCGGGCGAAACGGGCCCGATGCCGCGAATGGAAGGGCAAAGAACCGGCTTTATATTCAGCAAACGGACGGTCAATTCATCGAAGATGCGGCGTCTTACGGTCTGGATTTTGAGGGCGTCGGGATATTTCGGTTTCTGCCCCATGCGAATGCAGAAGCGCCGTCAATGATGCTGTGGATCACCACAGGAAAGATTGCACTTTTTGAACGCGCTGGACCGCATTTCGAACAACGTTGGCGGATAGACACCCCCTTGTCCGGCACCGAGAAGGTCGTTCTGGTCGCTTCTAAAACGCAAGGCGTCTGGAACGCGCTGGTGTTTTCACAAAATGGCAACGTGTTTTTCCCGGTGTCCTCCAGGGTTCCCCGGTTGCGAGATCTGCAAGCAGTGGGTTTGCCCGCCGCAAGCGCCGGCGGGGCCGTGGCGGATTTCAACGGGGATGGCGTGCGGGATATTCTGGCATTTCCCCAAGGGCTTTTCCTGCGTGACGGGGATCAATACAAATCGACGGACCTTATTGATCTGACCTGGGCCGAGCCGAGACGTGAGGTGCGGGTTGTGCCGTTCGATCACGACAAGGACGGCGATCTTGATCTGTGGGTGCTGGCGCAAAGCGGGGCAGAAGTATCGCGGATTGCGCGTGCCATCTATAATCGAAGCCCGTTGTTCTTGCAGGGTTGGATCGAAAATTACTATGGGCGCGATCGGCTTCGGCAGCGATATTGGCGGTCCGTGCTATATGAGAACAAGCAAGACACAGGGCACCTGCTCGTCTTGCGCCCGCAAGATCTGGGCGGTCGGGCAAATGGTTTTGGGCAAACTTTCGTGTCGCATGTTCAATTGTCAGCAGAGGGGAAGGCGCGTCAAACCCAGTCTCTTTTTGCAGGAATGGATGATCCATCCCGGTTTTCCCAGACTTTTCCCTACATGTTTCTAAGCATTCCCGAAGGAGGCCAGATAATGTCTGGTGCCCCCCTGCCCTCCCCTGTGCCTCAATATTCTGATCCAGCTGTGAAAATTGCGGAATGACGGTGGGGGCATCACAAGGGAAACGGGCGGCACGTGCGGGTCTATGGGCCTCGCTGCAAAATGTTGCGCGCGAGGGCATCGGGTTTTTGATATTCCTGCTGCTCGCGCGTTTCTTTCTTGGCGAGAAAGATTTCGGGATCGTCGCGCTGGCAAATTCATTTGTGATGTTTGCCCAGATCATCGGTCAATTCGGTCTGGGGACGGCCCTGATCCGCAGCCGCCAGATCACCGACCGGCACAAAACCGCATGTTTTTGGGTGACATTGGGGGGTGCGACATTGCTTGCGCTTCTTTTGATCGCCCTGTCCGGTCACTTCGCACAATGGGCCCAGGAACCCCGGCTGGCCCCTGTTTTGCAGGTGTTGTCCCTGGGGCTGCCCGTGACGTTTGCAGGCGCGGTTCATGCGGCCTTGTTGCAGCGCAGCTTCGGCTTCAAGGCATTGGCGATCCGGTCATTGATTGCGGGCATTTTCGGTGGTCTTGCTGCAATCGCCACGGCCATGCTGGGCGGAGGTGTCTGGAGCCTCGTCGCACTTAATCTGGCCACGGCGGTGGTTTCCACATACCTTTTGTGGCGGGCGATGCCGTGGCGTCCGACATTCGACGTGCCAGTAGCGGAATTGAAAGACCTGCTGCCCACGGGGCTTCGGATCACGGGCATAGGGATCGTTCGCTATGCTGGGGACAGCGCCGACCGCTTTATCGTGGGGTTTTCAATCGGCATTGCCGATCTGGGCTTGCTTTTCGTCAGCCAGCGCATCGTCAAGGCACTGCAGACTGTTCTGACACAAAGCATCAATGCGGTCGCGCTGCCGGTGTTTTCGGAAATTCAGGATGATATCCCCCGGATTCGCAGCGCCTATTTGACCGCCTTCAAGATCTGTCTTGTTGTCATAGTCCCGCTTTTCATAGGTCTCGCACTTGTCTCGCGCCAGATTGCCGAGGTCATTCTGGGCGCGCAATGGCTGGAATTGCCGCTGCTTCTTTCGATCCTCGCAATTGCGGCGGCGTTCAGTGCGCCGCTCTATTTCAACCAACCATTGCTGATCGCAATCGGGCGGGCACAACAGGCGCTGCAAATCGCAAGCGTCGGGTCCGGCATACAGATCCTGTGCGTCGCACTCGGGGCGTCTTTTGGGTTGGTCGGTGTTGCCTTCGGGCTTTTGGTGCGACAAATCATCATGAACGGCGTTTGGATATGGGTATTGAAACGTGAAATTGACCTGGCGCCCCAAATGATTTTGTCGGTGATCAGGGTGCCGGTTGTCGGAATCATGGTGATGACCGCACTCCTTGTTTTAATGCCCTCTTTCCCGGAATGGTCCGGCGGCTTCACCCTTTCCTTCCGGATATTTCTTGGGGCATTTTCCTATCTTTCAACGCTTTGGCTGCTGGACCGAAGTACTCTCGTGCAGATTTATCTAACACTCGGACGATAAGAGAAATGCCCCGGTGTGACCCCGCACCGATGGCCGACAAAGGACGCTTGTGATGGTAAATGCCGTGTCACCAAAGTTGAAAATCGCCAGTTGGCCGGGCAGGTCCGATTCCCATAATTCCTTTATCACCGTTTTTCTTGACGGGCTGGAAGCCAACGGGTGCCAGATCGAAAACCTTGAGACAGTGGAAGACGTGGGCGACGCCATGACAGGCCATCCCGACATCGTGTTTTTGCATTGGGCCGAGCGTGTTTTCGGGGAATCGCGCAGCCGGCGGCAGGTTTTGGTCAAGGTATGGCGCCTTCTGCGCGCGGTGGACAAGGCGCCGCCGGCCACCCGCGTTGTCTGGGTCGTTCATAACCTCGCGCCGCATGACGCGCGACGCTTTCAAAGGTTGATATGGCCGTTTTTCATCCGGTCCCTCAGCCGCAAGATCGACGCATTTCTGACGCTGGCACCCGGCACTGTCGCGCAGGTCAAGGCGGCATTTCCCGGTCTGGCGACCAAACCCGGTCATGGCGCCTGGCATCCCGCCTACCCTAATGCAGAGCTTTCGCAAAGCGCGCGGATCGCAGCCCGGGCGAAGATGAGTTTTGCGCCGGAACACCGTGTTTTGGGCTACTGCGGTCAGATAAGGCCCTACAAAGGCGTGACAGAATTGCTCGACGCTTTCACTGATACGACGGACCCCGATCTGCGGCTTTTGCTGTGTGGGCGACCGCAATATCACGCGCCGGGCACCAAAGCGTTTTTGTCCGTGTTGAAAGACAAGGCACAAGATGACAGCCGTGTGCGCCTGTGGTTTGATGATCTGACTCACGCGCAATATCGCGAAGCATTGGGCGTTTGCGATGTCATTGTGGCACCGTTTCGCAGCTATCTGCATTCAGGCTCTATTGTCCACGCACTCAGTGCAAATCGTCCGGTTCTGACCCCCGCAACGCCTTTTGCCGACAGTTTCAAGTCCTTGTTGGGGGCGCAATGGGTGCGCCAGTATCAAGATGGGCTAAGCCCGCAACTTTTGATGCAACAGCAAGGGGTGTCCGAGACCGTCAATCTGACCCATCTGTCCCCCAATGCGGTCGGAAAAGACATTCTGACTTTCCTGAACCGCAATCAAGACGCGCAAAGGTGACGCGCCGCTTTGCTGATTAAAGCGTGACGCGTTTGAACAGATTCAGATATTCGCCTGTTGGGGTGGGGCAGCGTTTGCAAAGCAAATGCGTTCACGCCGACAAACGAATGTCGTAAACTTTTGATTTTTTATCATGCCTGCCGCATAGTTGGTGCCTTGAACAACATCTTGCAATTTGACGATCCCATTCTTTTTAAGAAAGTCACGCATATGTCAAACGAAGCCAAGGTAAGGCAGGAATATCATTCGCTTGTGCGAAAAGATGTTCTTGAGCTGGTTCCAGACGGAATGAATTCGGTTCTCGACGTTGGCGGGGGCACAGGGGGGTCTTCGGCTTACCTCAAGGAGTCCGGTAAGGTTTCCAAAGCGGTTGTCGTCGATCTGGTTGCGGACAATTGCCTGCCAGCAGTTGACGCCGCTTATGGCGGAAACTTGGAAAACCCCGAGCTTCTTCACCAGGTAAAGACCGAGCAGGGCAAGTTTGACGTCATTTTATGTCTGGACGTGCTGGAGCATCTGACCGACCCTTGGTCAATTGTGGATCGATTGTCTGATATGCTGCATCCGGGTGGTGTTTTGATCACCAGCGTGCCGAATGCGCGCAACTATCGTTTAACCGCACCTCTCGTTTTCAAAGGAAAATTCGAGCTGACGGACAGGGGCCTTCTTGATCGAACCCACCTGCGATGGTTTGTGCGTTCAACCGCACGCGAGCTGGTCGAAAGGGATGATCTGGCTGTGGAATACTTTCATGGCCACTTCGGCGGCAGAAAGAAAAAACTGTTTAACAAGCTGACCTTGGGTCTGTTTCGAGAGTTCCTAATCATTCAGTTCTATATCAGATCGCGCAAATCCGTTGCAGATCGGTAAAGCCAAACAAATATTCCAAAGTTTCATAAGACTTTGGACTTTTTCATTCAGTTGCTCTACTCTGGACATCACCAATTTTCGGTGACAGATTCTATTGTCGTTTTTTTTGGACGACCGCGACCAATGTATTTTTAATTGCAAGGATAGGCTCCATTGTGAAAGTTGTTGTTCTTGGGCTTGGTTATGTAGGCTTTACAGCAGCTTGCTGTCTTGCCCACGACGGTCATTATGTTGTCGGCATCGACGTAAGCGAAAAGAAAGTCCGAACCATTCTCGATGGCCACTCACCGATCATCGAACCGGGTGTCGATGATATGCTGACAGATGGTCTGGCGCAGGGGCGTATCACGGCCACCAGTTCGATCGGGTCACACTTTGAGGATTGCGATATCGTGATGGTCTGCGTTGGCACCCCGTCGGGTGTTGATGGGGCCCACAACATGGGTTTCATTGCCGATGTCAGCCGCCAGATTGCCCAGGCGGTCAAGGAAAGCGATCGCGATACATCCTTGACCGTCGTTTACCGCTCGACCATCCGGCCCGGCACCACCGAAGACTTGATCCGCCCCATTTTCCAGACCGTTCTCGGCGCCAGCGCAGATCACCTTATTGATCTGGTTTACAACCCGGAATTCCTGCGCGAAGGCTCGGCCGTAAGTGATTACTTTGCTCCGCCAAAGATCGTCGTTGGCACCCGCGATGGAACGGAAAACGCCCGCATGGAGGCGATGAACGCAAAGATCGACGCGACGCGCTTTAGCGTGGGGTATCGCGAGGCTGAAATCACCAAATTCGTCGACAACAGTTGGCATGCGGTCAAAGTCGCCTATGCCAATGAAATCGGGCGGATTTGCCTGCAAATGGGCATTTCCGCGCGGCAGGTCCACGAGGTTTTCGTCTCGGATACCAAGCTGAACATATCTCCCTACTATACCCGTCCAGGTGGTGCGTTCGGGGGTTCATGCCTGCCCAAAGACGTGCGGGCGCTGCAACATATTGCCGCCGATATCGGCGCGAACACCCATTTGATCGACAGCCTTTTACGCTCGAACGAGGCGCACAAACACAGTCTTTATGAATACGCCAGTCAAGGGCTGGAACCGGGCGCCAAGATCCTGCTTGTCGGGCTTGCCTTTAAGGCCGGCACCGATGACCTGCGACAATCCCCCAATGTCGATCTGGCCCGCAAGCTGCTGGCGGCGGGATTTGATCTGGATATCTATGACCCGGTGATCAAGGCAGACAAGCTGGTCGGCGCGAACCTTGGCTATGCGTTCAGCAAACTGCCCATTCTGGAAGCCATCCTCGTTGATGAGGATGTCGTCCTTGCAACCCGTTACGCCCGGATCATCACGACAAATGAGACGGCGGATATCCTTGATCTTGCATCCGAAGCGTCTGTGCTTGATCTGACCACCCTACCTTGAAGGGCCGCGCGATGGAAAACTCCCTCACGGAAATGCCGAACTTCAACGCCCTGCGCACAGACAGGCCTTTGGACGGTCGCCGGATATTGATCATTGTCGAAAACCTGCCCCTGCCCTTTGATCGACGGGTGTGGCACGAATGCCTGACGTTGACGGCTGCCGGGGCCGACGTCTCGGTGATCTGCCCCAAAGGCAAAGGCTATGAGGCGCGCCACGAGGAACTGGAAGGCGTGCACATTTACCGTCACTCCCTGCCCCTGGATGCCGACAGCACCTTTGGCTATATGATTGAATACGGCGCAGCACTTTTTCACGAAATGCGACTGGCGCTGACCGTCGCATGGCGCCATGGCTTTGACACGATACATGGGTGCAATCCGCCTGACTTGATCTTTCTCATCGCCCTGCCCTTCAAGCTCTTTGGCAAGCGGTTCATTTTTGATCATCACGACATCAACCCCGAACTCTATACGGCCAAGTTCAACCGTCGCGGCTTTTTCTGGAAGCTGATGCTTTTGCTGGAGCGGCTCACGTTCCGCACGGCCGATGTGGTGATTTCGACGAATAATTCCTATCGCGACATTGCCATAACCCGTGGATCCAAGGCCCCGCAGGATATCTTTGTCGTCAGGTCAGGTCCCAATCTCAGCCGCCTGACAGTGATGGAACCAGCCGAACATTGGAAAAACAGACGCGACCATATGGTGGGCTATGTCGGGGTCATGGGGGATCAGGAAGGCATAGATTTACTGTTGGAAGCCGCGCGCATCATTGTCCATGACAGGGGGCAGGATGTGCAGTTCGTGCTGGTTGGCTCGGGCCCATCTTTTGATGCGTTGCAGGAAATGGCTGCCAATATGGGGCTCGCGAATCATGTGACCTTTACCGGACGGGTGCCCGATCACGACCTGTTCGAAGTCCTCTCGACGGCGGATGTATGTGTAAACCCTGACCGGGTGAATGCCATGAACGACAAGTCGACAATGAACAAGATTTTGGAATACATGGCATTTTCAAAACCGATTGTGCAATTCGACGTCACCGAAGGCCGCTTTAGCGCGGGCGAATCCTCGCTTTATGCCAAACCGAATGACACGGACGATCTGGCCGACAAGATACTGGCGTTGCTTTCGGATCCAGAGGCGCGGGACAGAATGGGCAAAATCGGCCGCAAACGGGTCGAGAGCGAACTCAATTGGGACCATCAGGTGCAGCCCTTGATCGCCGCCTATCAGCGCGCTTTGAAAGCATAAAAACCTTCGGATGTCGGTTGAAGTGTTTCCAACAAAACTTGTGGCACTTTGATAATTCGAAATGCGGCACTTTGCCGTGTGACAATTCAATCCGCCTTTGGCCAGATTTTTCTCAATATACTTAAACGTTTAGCGGATTTTGGTATTTCGAAACCCCCAAACGTTTCCCCAATCTCATTCTCAAATCAAGTCAAAACGGAAAACACTTCCGGCGATTCCCGCCTATGGGTAAACCATTGATCGGCAGATACTAACTGTCATTCCAATTTTTTTCCAAGCAACTTACCGCTCAGAATTGTGAGTTCGGTTGCCCATAAGCTGTCCCAAGCCTATCTAAGCCACCTTGTGGTCATGATTGCCCACAGATCGGACACATAATCAACACCATGTTGATTTTAAAAAGAAAACTAGCCGGGACGCTCGATTGCATCTCATAAGACGCTGTTAACGCAAAGCCCATATAAGGCAGGGGTTGCGATCCAATTAGCAGTTCCAGCTCAGGACCAGGAGTTAAAATGTCTACTTACTACGTTTCGAACGAGACAGAACTATCGGCAGCATTGTCACAGGCCACCGGCGGCGAAAAGATTGTCATGAGCAGTGGGA
>JAPFBS010000010.1:0-139716 GCA_035798175.1 Rhodobacteraceae bacterium KMM 6894 | reverse complement strand
TGAATAATGTTTGCGCGTGGCCCGTTTGATATCTTTGACGATCTTCTCGCCAGGACTTTTGCGTGTTCCAGTTGTCTGTCTCATCTTCCACTCCTCAGTGGTTACGATGAGCCAAGAACACTATCTTATCAAATAACGCTAATTGGACCCATAGGCGCTGACGTCAGACAAGGTAACAATCTTAATTTGGCAAGATTGGCGTTAACTGGTCTGGCCGAACGGCACATAGTTAAACATCTGATACTTAACAAATATGCACTCTTTCTACCAGCTAACAAAGAACTGACGCTTATCAATTTAATGCACACATTTAATTCCTGACAGACCATATATGGAAAGGACACCTTACGTGGTTCTTTTTAGTAGACCCTTATATTAATCCACACTACCCTCAAGGATATGAATGATCGTAACCTAAATCAGTTAACAAGATGGCAGCGCGACCGCCGCGCGTTCATTGAGCATCGCATCTATTGGCATGGCTCCATTGGACTTGCTGATTTGATGGATGTGATGGAGATTAGTCGCGCTCAGGCCTCCAAGGATCTCAACGGCTACATCACAGACCACCCCGACCATCTACGCTATGACAAAAGCGCGCGAACCTACGTCATGGGGGATGCATTCCATGTGCATTATCTCGAAATCGATGCCGCGGAACACCTCGCCGATCTTGCTGCAATTGCGAAAGGCGCCGCTGTACCAAAATCGGATTGGGTGGTCGATCTTCCTGACGTTCTTGATGCGACGATCCCTGCACGAAGCCTCGATCCGTCAACCGTACGCAATGTTTTGATGGCTTGCGCACAGCGGAGAACGCTCGCTATCACCTATCAGTCTATGTCGTCGCCAGATCCTGTTGAGCGCACAATCGCTCCTCACGGGTTGGCTAATGACGGTTTTCGCTGGCATGCGAGAGCATGGTGCTCCCGCGATGATATTTTTAAGGACTTCGTATTGGCTCGCATATTGGCCTGCACTTTGGGTGAGCAGGCCGATGTAGATCCGGACACCGACATTGATTGGGTGGAAACCGTTACCCTAAAAATCGCAGCACATCCTGGGCTCTCTGAAAACCAACGACGCGTCGTGGAGCTGGATTACGCCATGCTTGACGGCGTAGCTGAAGTGAACGTCAAAAAATGCATGCTTTTCTACAACTTAAAACGGCTCGGCCTTGATATTGCCCCTGATACACGGCGTCCGCAGGATCAACATATTGTCTTGGTGAACCCCGCCGAAGTTCCGGGCTGTCTCGGGCAGGTAGCGCAATGACTACCGCCACTGATCATCCGTATCGTATGTCATTTACAACCGGCGGGCTTTTCCTGAACGAAAGTGTCGAAGTGGCGCAGTTGCACCGTGATGGTGAACCCTGGAGGGACACGGCAAAACGCGCATTGCAACAGGGCACGACCGCACTGCCAAAATCGGCATCAAACAGCAGGTCTTTGCGCGAAATCACCAACCGCCTTCGAACACTGACTGAGCAAGAACGCCGTTTTCTTTGTGAGCGTGCCGACAGAACGGATCAACAGGCGCTTCTATGGCTGGCAGCCTGTCGTGCATATCGCTTCGTCGGGGAGTTCGCTCAAGAGGTCGTGCGCGATCGATACCTATCCTATCAATTGGAACTTCCTTTATCGGCCTTTGATATAGCATTGGAAAGCAAAGCGGAGTGGGATGATGGTATCGCCAGTCTCAGCAGATCCACTCGAAGCAAACTTCGGCAAATACTCTTTCGTATCATGCGTGAAGCGGGCATCTTGTCCCAAGATAATCGCATTCAGGCCTCAATTCTGTCCATTCAACTGAAGCAAATGATCAATGACAACAATCCCGGTGAACTGGCGTATTTTCCCAGCACTTCGGTTGACGGAGCATAAATTTTGAAACTCGACTTTAGCCGCAAGGAACGTGCCGAGCACCTCCATCGCGTTATCACCAGCGAACGCTTTCTTACCAAGCAAGGTCTTGGAAATGAGGTCCCCTTCTTCATATGCCCGTTTCCGGCCGTTGAAGGTCTGTCCATGGTCGATGACCGGAAAGATCTGGTGTCTCGCGTGGGGCATTCGGGGGTCAGGGTTCTTGACCTCAACCTCTACGACATCGCGCTTGAAATCCTTGCAGAGCGCGACATTCTCGAACAGATATTGGAAATCGAAGCTGACAGCGAGAAATCCGAAATCAAGGACCTCTTGCAGGGTGTGCTTGCCCCTGAAACGCACTTGGTTCCCAAGATCGGCGCCGCCATCGCAGCAACCCCGCACGATGTGATCTTTCTATCGGGTGTAGGCGAGGTCTATCCCTTCATCCGTTCCCATAACGTCCTGAATAATTTACAAAGTACAGCGAAGGACGCACCAACAGTGCTGTTCTTCCCCGGAAATTACACTCATGCATTAGCGACCGGCGCGTCACTGGATCTATTTGGCATGCTCCACGACGATAAATATTACCGCGCCTTCAATATCCTGAATTACGAGGTCTGACCCATGTCACAATTACTCAAAGACATTTTCGAGAAGCCCGTCGACCGCGCGATTGATGGCGTTATCAAAGCCGACGATGAGGCGAGCCTGCGCATCGAATTAGACGAGTATGTTATCACCAGCGAGATCGGCCAGAAACTCGGCCAGTTCCTGGAAGCCTACAACAACTATGAAACCTCGAATGGTGTCTGGATTTCGGGATTTTTCGGGTCAGGTAAATCCCACCTTTTGAAAATGCTTGCCCTACTACTCGAGAACCGCGACGTCGGCGGCGCATCTGCTCATGAGATTTTCGGAGCGAAGCTGAAAGACGATCCGTTCTTGAGAGGCGCGTTGGACAAAGCCGTCTCGATCCCGTCGAAATCCATTTTGTTCAACATCGACCAGAAAGCGGATGTCATCTCAAAAACGGATGTCGATGCGTTGCTATCTGTGTTCCAGAAGGTATTCGATGAATCCTGTGGCTTCTATGGCAAGCAGCCGCATATTGCTCAGTTTGAACGGGATCTGCATGGACGCGGGCAACTTGAGGCATTCCGCACCGCATTCCAAGAGGCCGCAGGTAAACCTTGGGAGCATGGCCGTGAACAGGCGCTCCTTGAGGCGCGGAACATCGCCACCGCGTTTGCTGCGGCAACGGGCGGCGATGTAGCAGATGCCAAGGACATTCTGACGCAATACCGCAAGGACACGCGCGTCTCGATTGATGACTTTGCAAGCACCGTCAAAGACTGGATCGACGAGCAACCAAAAGGATTCCGGCTAAATTTTTTTGTCGATGAGGTGGGCCAGTACATTGCCGACAACGTCAAGCTGATGACAAATCTGCAGACGGTTGCCGAGACCCTGAACACCCGTTGTAAGGGACAGGCATGGATCATCGTGACCTCCCAGCAGGACATGGAGGCCATCGTCGGCGACACCAAAGTTTTTCAGAGCCAGGATTTTTCGAAGATCATGGCGCGTTTCTCCATCCGGATGCCGCTCGACTCTCAAAATGTCGCCGAAGTCATTCAGAAGCGCCTGCTGTCGAAGACGCCCGAAGCAGAGGTGACACTGGGAAGCTTACATGACCGTGAACAAAACAATCTGAAGACCCTATTCGATTTTACGGACGGCTCAATCAAGCTGAAGAACTACACCGACCGTGACAACTTCATCGCCAGCTATCCCTTCCCACCTTACCAGTTCACTTTGTTCCAGATGGCAATCCGCTCTCTGTCCCAGCACAACGCTTTTGAGGGCAAGCACAGTTCGGTTGGCGAACGCTCCATGCTCGGCGTTTTCCAAGAAGTCTCGAAAAAATTGATGAATGAGCCGGTCGGCGGATTGGGCACTTTTGACCTGATGTTCGAAGGTATTCGAACGGCTTTGAAATCGAATGTTCAGCAATCGATCCACCTGGCTGAACGGCAGATTCAGGATCTGGACGAATTCGCCGTCAGAGTTCTGAAAGCTCTCTTTCTTGTGAAATACGTCAAAGGGTTCAAACCTTCGGTCCGGAACATCTCCATCCTGCTGCTCTCTGATCTTACCGCAGACCAGACCGGGCAACGCCGCAAGATCGAGGAAGCCCTTAGTCTGCTGGAGCGTAACACGCTCATTCAGCGTAATGGGGAGGTCTACGAATTTCTCACCGATGAGGAGAAGGACGTTGAAGCCGAGATCAAGTCGCTCGACATCGACCCATCGGAGCTCTCCAAGGAACTTGAAACACTCGCTTTCGACACCATTCTACGGCACCGCAAGCTAAAGCATGCCGCGACGAACAGCGAATATGCGTTTACGCGCAAATTGGATGATCACTCATTTGGCCGGGAACACGAGCTGGCCATCAATATCATCTCGCCCTTTAGCGAAGACGCCGACAGTCCAGAAGCTGTGCGGATGAAGACCATGTCCCGCGAGGAATTGGCCGTTACATTGAAACCTGACACGAACTTTGTTCGTGATCTGATCCTCTTCAAGCAAACAGACAAATTCATCCGCCAGTCGAGGACCGGATCACCTCAACCTGGTCGTGATCGTATCATCGCCGAAAAAGGCGAACAGAATGGCCGCCGCGCAAAGGATCTGGAACTCCGCCTACGCCGTCTTATGGGCGAAGCAAGGATGTTCGTGCGCGGAGACGAGCTCGAAATCGGTGGCGAGGACGCCCAGGATCGCATCACGAAGGCATTCCAGACCCTTGTCGACAAGGTCTATACGAACTTACCGATGCTGCGCGGCGTCAGCTATTCCGAGGCAGATATC
Organism: Rhodobacteraceae bacterium KMM 6894; assembly: GCA_035798175.1. Lineage (GTDB taxonomy): Bacteria > Pseudomonadota > Alphaproteobacteria > Rhodobacterales > Rhodobacteraceae > Roseovarius. The sequence goes on along the minus strand of JAPFBS010000010.1, from coordinate 134,971 downwards.
AATAAATCAGTGCAACCGGAAAGCAGCCTTTTCGGCTCAGGTGGAACCGGGCTCGGTGAAGCCGAGCAAGATGTGCTCAGCTTCATCAACGGTCAGGCGCGTAATGGGGTGAAGGTCTCGGTCAAGTATCTCGTCGAAAAGTTCACGACCAAGCCGTACGGCTGGCCCACAGTTGCAGTGCTTTGCCTCGCGGGGAGCCTTTCTGCCAAGGGTAAAGTTGAAGCCCGCGTCGACAGCACCTCGACCGAGGGGCCGGATCTGGCGAAGGTCCTGAACAACAGTCATGCCTTGCCAAATATTCTACTGACACCGCAACAGGAATTCTCTGCCGCCGATATCCGTAACTCGAAGGAGCTCTACCAAGAGCTGTTCTCTCGGCCGGCGTCTGGAAGTGATGCCCGTAGCCTTGGCGCAGAATGGCTTGAAAGCGTGACGGAGCTGGAGGCTGAGGTCGACGACCTGACTCGCCAGGCGCGCGACTACCCCTTCCTTGAAGCGCTGGTGCCATTCCGAGACCAGCTGCGCAGTATGAAGGTAAAGGCGGCTCAATGGTTCATTACTGACGCACCGCGGCACGAGGATGACTTGCTGAACCCCAAAGAGAACATCCTCGACAAGGTGAAATCCTTCATGGGCGGTGCGCAGCGCGGTATTTATGACGAGGCACGCAACACCATCACCCAGCAGCAGGCCAATATCGAATACGTCGATTCGCAAGCCGGTCAACAGATCCGCGATGTACTCGCCGATCCAGCGTGTCACCAAGGCAATGCCATTCAAGACCTCAAGTCCGCGCTCTACGATCTGAAAGAGAAGATCGACCTCAAGGTGCTCGAAGAGCGTAAGGGCGTTATTGCCGCGGTTGACGAAGTTGCTGCCAAAGTGACCCAGATGCCTGAGTTCAAAGGCCTCGAAGCGGACAAGCAGACGCGCATCACCGGACGTCTGGACCAACAAAAAGATGGCCTCGACAGCATCTCCATGATCGCAGTGCTGCAAAACAAAGCGAACCATACGCGCAGCAATCTTTTGGCAGAGCTGATCACTGAGGTGGATCGCATTGCACCTCCAATTACACCGGTCCTTACTCCTCCGGGAACCCTTCCCGTCCCTGACCGCCCGACGCAGACCTACATCAACGCTGCACAGATCAAGGTGCCGTTCACCAAGGCCTATTTGTCTGACGATGCGGATGTTGCCGACTATCTCGAAGAATTCAAAAAGACCCTGCTGGCCGAGATCCACGCGGGCAAGAAAGTGATCGTCTGACATGGACACCAACGCACTCAAAAAATTCGCCCAAGGCGCTCGTAACCTTTTGATCGATCAGGTCACGGCCAAGCTTGACCTCGTGGTGGCCGAAGGTTCACCTGCCCGCCGTGAATATCCGCAGGCGGTCAAAGACCTTGAAAACGCCATCAACCGCGACAGCCACAAGCAGGTTGTTGAGGCCACCGCTTACACATGGTTCAACCGGTTCACCGCCCTGCGCTTTATGGATGCCAACGGCTACTCTCAGGTGCGTGTCGTCTCCCCTGCTGATGGCCAAACGCGGCCCGAGATCCTGTCGGAGGCGATGGCGGGTAACTTGCCTGATGGTGCCCCTACCACGATCCCTGCCCTCCTTGATGGGCGCACGCCTTCCAATGATCCACAGGCCGAGGCGTATCGTGCGCTGCTCGTCCATACCTGCAACCAGTGGCACGGGCCGATGCCCTTCCTGTTTGAACAGATCGACGATTACACCGAACTCCTGATGCCTGAGGATCTGCTATCCCAGACTTCCATCCTCGCCGAACTGCGCAAGGTCATGACCGAGGACGCCTGTCAGGACGTCGAGATCATCGGCTGGCTCTACCAGTTCTACATCTCGGAGAAGAAGGATCAGGTCTTTGCGGGCCTCAAGAAGAACCAAAAGATCACGGCCGAGAACATCCCCGCGGCGACGCAGCTGTTCACGCCGCACTGGATCGTCCGTTATCTGGTCGAGAACTCGCTGGGGCGGCTCTGGCTGCTGAACCGGCCCCAAAGTCGCCTGGCCGAGCGGATGGACTACTACATCGCGCCGGAAGAGCCCGAGACGGATTTCCTGCGCATCGCCCGCCCCGAGGACATCCGCATCTGCGATCCCGCCGCCGGGTCGGGGCACATGCTGACCTATGCCTTCGATTTGCTCTACGCCATCTACGAGGAAGAGGGCTACGACGCGACCGAGATCCCCGCGCTGATCCTGACGCACAACCTAACCGGGGTTGAAATTGACGACCGCGCGGGCGCGCTGGGGGCCTTTGCGCTGGCGATGAAGGCGGCGGCCAAGCTGGGGCGGCGGCGGTTCCTGCGGATGGAGGCAAAGCCCGACATCTGCGTGTTGCAGAACGTGGCCTTTACGGATGCCGAGATGCAGGACGTGGCCGCCGTGGTGGGCAAGGATCTGTTCACCGATGAGCTGCGTGAGACGCTGGGGCAGTTCGAACAGGCCAAGAACTTCGGTTCGCTGATCGTGCCGAAACTGCGCGATCCGGCAGAGGCGCTGCGGGTGGTAGAGGCGCGGGATTTTGCGGGCGATCTGCTGTTGAAGGACGTGCAGGCGCGAGTTGTCGCCGTGCTGCGGATGGCCGAGGCGCTATCGTGCAAGTATCATGTAGTAGTAGCCAACCCGCCTTATGCTGGCACATCTGGCCTAAATGCTGATTTACAGACGTTTGCTAAGTCCAGCTATCCATCAAGCAAAGCGGATCTATTCGCAATGTTTATGGAGCGCTCTGCATCGCTTGGCATTGACTTGAGTTTCTGGGGAATGATCAATCTCCCCTCATGGATGTTTATCTCTTCCTTTGAAAAGCTACGCATCAAGTTGCTTGAAGTCGCTTCGATCAGCACTCTCGTTCACTTGGGGCGAGGTATTTTTGGATCCGACTTTGGAACAGTTGCGTTCGTAATGTCGAACAAGAAACCGAACTCAGAGACTGCGGGTTCATATCGACGTTTATTCGTTAACCACGTCCAAGTCCGATCATCCGAAAAAATTGAGCAATTATTCCTGGACAACGAATTTGGAAAGTTCCGTCTACCTCAAAAGGAGTTATCAAAAATTCCTGGTAGCCCCATCGCATATTGGGCCAGCGAAAACATTCGAAGCCTTTTTGAGAAGGGTCTGCTCGGTGATGCGGCATATACTCGACTGGGAATGGCAACGGCTGACAATAACAAGTTCCTGCGTCTTTGGAGCGAGGTTTCGTTTGGCAAATCCTGTAGAAATGCTGGATGCCGTGATGAGGCTAGAAAAAGTCAGGCGCGTTGGTTCCCCTATCAGAAAGGGGGTGAGTTTCGAAAATGGGACGGTAACCGCGACTATTTCGTTGACTGGGAAACAGACGGTCGGCGTATTCAAAACTTCAAAGACGCCAAAACTGGAAAAGTCAGATCACATAACTACAATCTGGACTTCATTTTCAAAAGTGGCGTTACTTGGTGCGCGTTAACAAGCGGAAAAACCTCTGCAAGAGCGAGTTCAAACTCCTTGTTTGATAATGCGGGATCTTCTCTATTCACTAAGGACGATTTTGCGCCTGAGGCAGTTATGGCCTTCATCAACTCTTGCGTTATGACCGAAGTATTTCCTCTTATTTCTCCAACACTAAACTATCAGCCTGGGGATATTTCCAAGCTACCGGCGAGCTTTGAGAGGTCGCTACAGGGTCGCATATGTGGGCTGGCTGGGCAAATGGTCTCGATCGCTGGGGCCGACTGGGACGCCTACGAAACCTCCTGGGATTTCACCACGCTCCCGCTGCTCCAACCCGACCACCGCACCGAGACGCTGGAGGGCAGTTACACCGCCCTGCGCACCCATTGGCAGGGCATGACGGACGAGATGCTTACGTTGGAGGAAGAGAACAACCGCATCTTCATCGACGCCTATGGTCTGCAAGACGAGCTGACCCCCGAGGTGCCGCTGAACGAAATCACCCTCACCTGCAATCCCGCCTATCGCTATGGCATCAAGAACGACGCCGTCGCCAACGAGACCCGCCTGCGCGCCGACACCATGGCCGAGTTCCTGTCTTACGCAGTGGGCTGCATGTTCGGCCGCTACAGCCTTGACACCCCCGGCCTGATCCTCGCCAATCAGGGCGAGACGCTGGCCGACTACCTCGCCCGCATCCCCGAGCCGTCTTTCATGCCGGACGAAGACAACGTGATCCCCGTGCTCGACGCCGACTGGTTCCCCGACGACATCACCGAACGCTTCCGCCTGTTCCTGCGCGTGACCTTCGGCGAGGCGCATTTCCGCGAGAACCTGCGGTATATCGAAGACGCACTTGGCAAGGACATCCGCAAATATTTCACCAAGGATTTCTACGCCGACCACGTGAAGCGCTATAAGAAACGCCCGATCTACTGGATGTTCTCCAGCCCCAAGGGCACGTTCAACGCCCTGATCTACATGCACCGCTATCAAAGCGACACGGTGTCGGTCCTGCTGAACGATTACCTGCGCGAATTCATCAGCAAGCTGGAAGGCGAACGCGCGCGGCTCGACAAGCTGTCGGATGACGCAACCGCCACCCAAGCGCAACGCACCAAGGCGATCAAGGACGCCAGCGTAGTGGCCAAGCAGATCGACGAGCTGAACGAATGGGAACGCGAAGTGATCTTCCCCCTCGCCCAGCAGAAGATCGAGATTGATCTGGATAACGGGGTAAAGGCGAACTACCCGCTGTTCGGCTCAGCGCTGAAGAAGATCGTGGGGCTTAGCTGATGTCGGACCGGATCACCGCCGGACTTGCGCGCCTGTTCGAAGAGCACCGTATCGTATTCTGGTACGACACCGCACGCGACATGCGCGGTGCCTATGAAGCCATGGATCTGGACGGCGTCGAAAAACTCGAGATCGCCAACAACGAGTTCGGTCTGAAATACCGAATGCTGCGGCAAGAACCTGCGCAGAAGTTCCTGGTGTTCAAAGATGGGCCAGAGCCGGAAATGACCGATAACTGGCTGCTGGATGTGCAGATTGCTACGGCGGTCTTCAAGGCCGATCAGGCGGCCATCTGGCTGGCCGAGCTTGGTCTGCCCAGCAAATACGAAGCCGCCGTGCGCGACCACATTGAGTTCTATCGCTCCGGCAAGAGATTGGAGCGGTTGAAAGAGCTGGAGGCAGAACGACCCTCGGATTCCGTCGCTGCAGTACAGCGCAAAATGTTGGCGGTTTGCGCCGATGCGGATGGTGCGCTGGACACGGTGATCGAGGTGCTGCTCGGACAGCTTGCCGAGGGCCGAGACGACGCATTGCGCCTGATGGACCGCGCGGGTCTGACCGAGTTCTTCTGGAAACAAGTGGCGAATGCCTACGGTTATGTCTCGAACGAACCCGATTTCGAAGACTTCGCCATCACCCTATTCCAGTCGTGCTATTGTCAGGCCCTTGGGGAAGGCGGCAAGCTGAATAGCGAGGCGCTGCTGGTTTTCCGCCGCTGGAAGAACAACCGTCTTGGCGCGGAACCCTTCGAAGCCCTCAGCAAGAAATACCAAGAGATCCTGCGTATCCCCGAGGACCTCCGCGAGCGCGACATCAAGGCCCTTCGCACCATCGATCACTTCGAAGAGATCGACCGCCAAATTATCCGGCTGCTGGTTGCCGAGATGTCCAGCCAGACCGTTACCTCTGCCGAGGTGCTGAAAACCGTCCGAGAACGGCGACAGAGCCACTGGTACGCAATCTACCGCGACGTCTACGAGGCGATCGGCTACGCGACCGAGTTTCAGCAAGCTCTTTCCGAGGCGACGCTTGGGATGACGTCAGCAGCGGAGGGCGTGAAGCGTTATGTCACAACTTGGTTCAAGATTGATCAGCTCTATCGCAAGTTCATCTACCACATGCAGAAAAGTGGGCAGGCATCCTTGCTCGGAGCCCTTTTTGAGAGCGTAGAGAACCGCTACACTACAAACTTCCTCCAGACAGTGAACGATGCCTGGCAGGATCAGATTGCCAAAATGACGGACTGGGCAGTGCCCGGTTACCCGAAGCAATCGGACTTCTACATTGATCAAGCTGCCGAATTTCGTCGTAGGGATCAGAAGATTGTCGTCGTCATTTCTGACGCCCTGCGCTTTGAAGTGGCGGAGGAATGCCTGCGGGAAATCCGAAAATTGAACCGTTTTGACGCAGAGTTGAAGCCGATGGTCAGTTCACTGCCGAGTTACACGCAGCTGGGAATGGCTGCTCTTCTGCCGAACAAAGACATGACCTTATCTGGCGACGCGGCGGTGTCTTCCTTCGGGGACCCGACACAAGGTACGAAGAACCGCGAAAAAATCCTGGGTAAAGGACGCGAAGGTGATCGCGCCAAGGCCATGAAGGCTGAAGACTTCATGGCGATGAAAGCTGATGAGGGCAAAATCCTCTTCCGCGAGACTGATATCCTTTACCTTTATCACAACCGGATCGACATCGTTGGCGATAAACTCGCCACCGAAGACCGCACAACCGAAGCCGCCGAAGACGCTATTGAGGATCTGACCAAACTTGTCCGCAAACTCACCACAGCTAATTGCTCGAACATCATCATCACGGCAGATCATGGATTTCTTTACCAGCATCGTCCGCTTGACGAGACTGCGTTTTCAGTCGCCGATCCAACCGGATCTGAGATGCTCTTCAAGAACCGCCGCTTCGTCATCGGGAATGGTTTGAATGAAACCGCTGGCATGAAGAAATTCACGTCTGAGCAGCTGGGCCTGGCTGGTGATTTGGATGTCTTAATCCCGAATTCGATCAACCGCATGCGGATCAAGGGTGCAGGCAGCCGTTTTGTCCACGGCGGAGCAACGCTCCAAGAAGTTGTCATTCCCGTGTTGCGCGTCGGAAAACGGCGCGAGGCAGATATTGGTAAAGTCGATGTCCAGATCATCGCACCAAGCCGCAACCTGATCTCCTCAGGTCAGACGGCAGTTGCACTCTATCAAGCTCAGCCAGTTTCAGAAAAGCAACAGCAGCGCGATTTGTTGGCCGGAATATATGCCCAGGATGGGACACTGATTTCTGACGAACACCAACTGACCTTTGATTTCATCTCGCAAAACCCGCGCGAAAGGGAATTTCCCGTTACCTTCCTGCTCTCGCGCGACGCCGACCGCTTCAACAATCAGGATGTCTTCCTCAAGCTGCGAGAACGCATCGGCAAAACCAGCCACTTTGAAGAGTACGCAAGCCACCCCTTTCAGCTGCGCCGCGGCATCTCAACCGATTTCGATTTTTAAGGAGCAGTCATGAGCGCACTCGATGACAAGATAAACGAACACTTTGCCGGCTACGTCGTGCGCAAGGATCTGGTGAAGGCCGTAAAGGGCAACGCGATCGTCCCGACCTATGTCCTTGAATACCTGTTGGGGCAATATTGCGCGACTGACGATGAAGCATCGATCCAGAGCGGCATCGAGACGGTCAAAGATATCCTGCGTAAACACTACGTGCATCGCAATGAAGCAGGGCTGATCCAGTCTACGATCAAGGAAAAGGGCCGCTACAAGGTCATCGACCAGATCAGTGTCTCCCTGAATGAAAAGACTGACAGCTATGAGGCGGTTTTTGACAACCTTGGCATCAAGAAGGTGGCCGTAGACAGCGGAACGGTCAAGGCCCATCCCAAGCTTTTGGTAACAAGTGTTTGGTGCATCGCAGACGTCCAATACGAGTTTTCAGAGGAGGCTCGGACGTCCCCTTGGATGTTGGAAACGATTAAGCCGATCCAGATCGCAAAGGTTGATTACGAAGGCTACAAGGACGCCCGTGCACAGTTCACCAAGGACGAGTGGATCGACCTGTTGATGCAATCCATTGGCTTTGATCCGGAAGTGTTCGGGCAGCGCAGTAAGCTGCTGCAGCTGATGCGATTAATTCCCTTCGTTGAACGCAACTACAACATGATTGAGCTGGGCCCTAAGGGAACAGGTAAATCCCACATCTTTTCTGAGTTCTCGCCCCACGGTCAATTGATTTCAGGCGGCGAAGTCTCGATCCCGAAGCTCTTTGTGAACAACTCAAATGGTCGCATCGGCTTGGTAGGCTACTGGGACGTGGTTGCCTTCGACGAATTCGCGGGGCGTGAAAAGACCGCCAACAAAGCGCTCGTTGACATCATGAAAAACTACATGGCAAACAAGACTTTCTCGCGCGGGGTGAGCCCAATGGGTGCCGAGGCCAGCTTTGCCTTCGTTGGGAACACCGACCACAATGTGCCCTTCATGCTGAAGAATAGCGATCTGTTCGAAGCTCTCCCTCCTCAATTCCACGATTCCGCCTTCATCGACCGTCTGCACGCCTACCTACCTGGCTGGGAGATTGACGTCATCCGCGGAGAGATGTTCACCAGCGGTTATGGATTCATTGTTGATTATCTGGCCGAAGTGCTGCGTCACTTGCGTCAGGAAGACTTTTCGAACCGTCCAGATCCGTTTTTTCAGGTCAGTGCGAAAATCTCGACCCGAGACCGCGATGCCGTCTACAAAACGATGTCTGGCCTCCTCAAGATAATCTTCCCTGCGGGCGGTGAAACGGCCGATGATGTTGAGGAACTGCTGCAACTCGCCTTGGAGAGCCGCAAGCGTGTAAAAGATCAGCTGTTCCGGATCGACGCGACCTATCCAGAAGTTGACTTCTTCTATACCGGCTCAGACGGTAAGAAACGCGGTGTTCAGACTGTAGAAGAGCAGGAGTTTCCCCAGTTTTATTACCGGAAACTTGCTCAAGCTCAAAAACAATCCTACGATAATGTCGACAAACTTGACGAAAGCTTGGTCGAAACTGAAGTGGACATAATAAGTCCAACACCTCCGGAAAAACCATCCAAGCCGATGCTTGAGGAAGGACATTTCACCTATGCGGAGAACCGAAAAGGCGTGAGCTTCGACAAACTCTTCGGTCCATACACCGACGGAGCTTCGCGGATTATGGTAACCGATCCTTATGTCCGCTACTATTATCAGATCAAAAACATGATGGAATTCGTTGAAATGATCATTCGGCGCAAAGCGCCAGAAGATCAGGTCTCAATTCATCTTGTTACTGGCGCAAACGACGGTGAGATCCAGAAACAACGCGAACTTCTCGAGAGTATTACCGAAGCGTGTATTGGATCTGGTGTTGATTTCACTTGGGCATTTGACACTTCCGGAACAGCGCATGCTCGAGATGTCGTAACTGACACTGGCTGGAAAATTGTATTGGATCGAGGCTTGGATATGTTCCAGCCCCCACTGAGCCGATCAGGCTTTAACCTTGGCGAACGCCTTCAAGAGCATCGCATGGTCAAGGGATTCTATTTGACATATGTCCGTACTCCCGGTGCCGAAACTGGAGAGAAGAAATGAATGAAGCTGGCTTCCGGAAATGGCTCTCAAGCAGCGGTCAAAGTGAACAATCGGCTGGTTCGCGCGTCAGCACAGCACTTCGAGTGGAAAGAGCTTTAGGTGATTTGGAAAAAATCCTTCAGACAGAAGGTAAAGAAGCCTTGCTGCAGCGCTTCGCCTACAGTGTGGTTGATCAGAGGATAGGTGCTCCTAATCCCTCTCCAGTCCAGATTGAGGGGGACCTACGTACTGGACTTGCCAGCCTTCGACAAGCCATCAGCCTATACGACGACTTCCTTCAGCAACAAAGCAACATGCCTAACAGCGGCCAACTTGATCAATTGATATCAGAGCTCACTACAGCTGATATCATTACCTCCATGGATGATTGTGACAGGGAAGGTGTCGATGCATTTTTGGGCCGGTACGGTTTTGGAAAACCACAGGTTTGGACAAAGCGTCCGATTGACGGCGATAAAAACGAGGACGCCGAAGAACAGCTCTATCCCGCAAAAGCTATCGTCGCTTTCGCCGTGGGCAATTTGCCAAACGGACAAGCTCTAACCCCAAAAGGATTTTTCAACGGTGCTGGTGAAGCTCAGTCTTTCAAGTGTTTGACTGACCTTGGTTTTGAGTTGATCGACAAACGAAAACTGCGCGATCAGGCCGCATTGTTCACGCGTGAAACGATTGAGGCGGCGATGACAGCCTATGATCAGTATGAGCAGAACGGCACTCGGGATGAAATATTCGGTGCTTTCGGCACACCAAGTGATTATTGGGTTCGTTCAACACGATCTAACCCTGAAAAACCTTATCCGACAAAACCTCTTGTCGGGTTCATACTCGAAAAAACCACGCTAAACGGTGGCTGGGGACAGAATACCGATGCCGCAGCTCGCCTGCACAATGCAGGATACATAATAGTCGATAGGAATGACGTTCCTGTTGGCCCCCCTGAGCGATACAGCCACCTTATCAAGGATGCCGACCGAATAAGGCTATACGCTAAAAATTACTATATTGACCCAGCGCGCGATGCCGGAAGGCCAAGTATTTCGATCCGTGCTGGTGATTTGGGTAAAGAGATGGGGCTGCAAGATGCACACCCCAACATTTGCAATGCACTACTTGGACCAAAATTTCAGAACCTGATAGGCCTCCAAAAGCCAACCCATACCGAGCCGCAGCCGAGCAGTTCGACAGTATTCACATATCAATTGACGGGCTCCCATCAACCATCTCAGGCTGAGACGAACGTCAGAGCTGAAAAGGAGGGCGATGTGTCCGAACCAACAAACATGATCCTTTACGGTCCCCCTGGAACTGGCAAGACACACACAACGGCTGCCGAAGCCTTGCGTCTTTGCGGCGAGCCCATCCCTGCGCAACGGGACGATGTCATGGCGGCCTACAACCGCCTTCGGTCAGAAAAACGTATTGAGTTTGTCACCTTCCATCAATCGATGTCTTACGAAGATTTTGTCGAAGGTCGGCAACCCACCACAGATCCTGACGTGGACGGAGAAACTGGTACTGGGTTTCGCCTTCAAACAGTACCCGGCGTGATCAGGAGGATGGCTGAGCAAGCGCAGTATGGCTCTATGGAACCTGACAGTGAGAACGGGCTGTCCTTGGACGGCAGGCAGGTGTTCAAAATGTCGATTGCCGCCGGTAAAATTCAGTCGGAACAATACCTCTTCGAAGAGGCTATAGATGAAGGCCACACGCTGTTGGGTTGGGAGGACATCGACTTTAGTGATCCCAAGTATGCTGACCCAGAAGAGATATTGAAGGTATGCACTGATGAGGGGCGACGAGAAGGTCCGGTCACAAAACAGTCCGGCCAAGTCGCGCTCGTTGATGCTTTCCGGAACCAAGTCCAAATAGGCGATATTTTGGTCGTGTCAAAGGGTAACAGCGTCTACAGAGCTATTGGTGAGGTAGTCGGTGAGTATGAGTATAAACAACGTGATAGCCGTATATACAGCCATCGAAGAGCAGTAAAATGGCTTTGGGTTGATCGTAAAGGAAGACCCTCTTCCGAAATCTACGACTCAAACTTCACGATGCGGTCAATTTATCGACTTCAGGAATCCAAGCTAAAGAACGCGGCTCTCACCCGACTGATGAATAGTTTCGACAACTTCGAAGAGAGAGAGACGGTTCCCCACGTACTGATCATTGATGAGATCAACCGTGCCAATATTTCAAAGGTTTTCGGCGAGTTAATCACCTTGATTGAGCCAGACAAACGATTGGGCATGCCAAATGCCCTGACGGTAAGGTTGCCCTATTCAGGAGATGAGTTTGGCATTCCGAAAAATCTTCACATCCTGGGTACGATGAATACAGCAGACCGATCCATCGCGCTGCTCGACACGGCGCTGCGACGCAGGTTTGAATTCAGAGAAATAAAGCCAAACCCGGATCTTCTCCATGAGGCGTCGAAAAGCTGCGACCTCGATCTGCCCAGGATATTAACAGTGCTCAACGAGCGTATCGAGTACCTGTACGACCGCGAGCATCAAATTGGCCATGCGTATTTGATGGGTTGTTCATCCCGCGCTGACGTTGACCACACGATGCGGTACAAAATCATTCCCCTTCTCGCCGAGTACTTCTTCGAAGACTGGGACAAGGTCGCAGTCGTGTTGGGTGATGCCCAAACACATGATCGGCCAATCATGGGGGGCTTCATGAACAGAGTCGTGTTGAAGGCACCACCCGGGTTAGACGGAGATTTCGATGGCCCAGTCCGGTTTCGATGGACAATCAGAGACGCGGAAGTTGGATTTGATTATTCGGACCTAATAGGCTGATGGTCAAATGCAGCATTCGGGAATGGGAGAAAATCTCTTTTGGAGGGAAAGACGACTCAATTTCGGAAATCCATGCTGAGCGATTAGCCGCAGTTGCCAGTGGTTCGCACTTTTCTGGTAGTGGTGGCGAAGGTGTGCTTGAGCATCGTCGCAACCATCTTCGTGCTCGTGGTGTTGTAGGTGTAATCGCCGCTCAAGGTTGCCAACTGGAGATCCTACCAAAAATAGAAGCAACCGGCGAACATGACGCATCACCGGAAACATTGCGCCGTCGTCTCGTCCACATGCTGGCAGTGACGCGGGATCTGAAAATTGACGCTCACTCAACAGCCAGCTTAGGTTGGCAAAAAGACACTCTGCTCGAAATTCTCATCCGGATATTTTGCACCAAAATGATGGAGGCCGTGCGGCAAGGTATCCCTCGACAGTATATCAAGCACGAAGAGGACCTCCCTACCCTTCGAGGAAGGTTAGATATTACACGTCAATTTTCAGTTCTGGCCGCGCAACCGCAAACCTTGGCATGTCGCTACGATGAGCTTTCTCCTGATATTGAGCTCAACAGAGTTATCAAAGCTACGGTCACCAAGCTGATCAGGATGGCAAGTGCTGCCGACAACCAAAGAAACCTCCGCGAGTTGTCCTTTGCTTATTCGGATATATCAACCGTTCCGCCTTCAGCATTACGCTGGGATAGGATCATCTTAGATCGTACAAATGACAGATGGCGCGAGCTTGTGTCATTGGCACGACTCTTACTGGGAGACCGGCACCAGACGACAAACGCAGGTTCCAATGATGGTCATGCGCTTCTCTTTGAAATGAATGTTCTTTTTGAAGAATACGTCGCAAAGTTGCTCAAACGCGGGCTTTCTGGGTCCCCTTATCAAGTAAGCAGCCAAGGTGGTCACAAAGACTGTCTGTTCGAAGGAGAACGTGGTCGTTTTAGAACACGCCCTGACATCTTGATCCGCAAGGACAGTAAGGTTGTCCTGATCATTGATACCAAATGGAAACGCATCAAATCCCAGATTGATGACGCCAAGCACGGCATAAGTCAGGGGGATGTGTATCAATTAATGGCCTACTCCCAGCTTTATCACTGTGATCGGGTAATGTTGCTTTACCCTCATCATTGCGGACTATCAGCTAAGTCGGTCCAACAGTCCTACGGCATTGGATCACCGGAAGGCCACGACAAACTCTTGGTGTCGACCATTGACGTATCAACGAAGCATTCAGTGACCACTGCCACGCTGGCTGGGCTCGTAGAATTATCTTTGGACGTTTCAGTTATGCTTGATGGCTCCAGTTAAGTATCATGTTTATTTTCCCTCCTTCTAACAAAAGCCTATTAAAATGTGCCCGAAATGAACAAACTGAGGTGGGCCGACTTTTGCTCCGCCCCGATGGCCGGATATTACGCCTTCGTTCACACTTTCTGTCGATGCGCGATCGTTTTGCTGCTTGAAGGTAGGTAATTTTAAGGACTACTGTCGTATAAGCATTGATGAATAAATATAATTTTCAAAATAGAGAAAATGAATGGCCATAAATTCTACTCCAACTATTATTGACCTTTCTGAGCTGGATGTACCCGGAAGTGGTCGGCTTTTGCAAAAGAATGCCTTTCAAAAATTGCAAGGTTTTGTTGACGATCGTCTCAGTGCCATTCGCGAAATTGGTACGCAAAAAGTTGAACTTTCTGAACTATCCTACGATCGCTTTCATCAAGCGATATTGATTGAGGGCGGGCGCGGCAGCGGTAAAACTACATTTTTAATCAAGGCGTTAAAAGACGTTCAAGATGGTGATGAAACCGGATCACGGGTCCGCGTATTGCAAGTAATTGATCCCACTCTGATAGAGACTAAAGACCATATTATTTTAGTAATTTTACAGATGATCGACGCAGCAGTTGAAGAGACGCATAGCGACTACCACGAACAGCAAAAATTGGATCATGCCCGTGCAGCTTTGGCCGATGGATTAAGTTTACTGGACGGAATCGGACCGCGAGATCTATCTGGAAATGAGTGGGAAGATTCAAATTGGGTAATGAGCGAAGGTCTCCGCAAGGCTAAGAACGGGCGGCTGTTCGAGCAAAACCTCAACGCCTATATCAACTGCGCTCTGGAAGTGCTGAAGAGGGACGCTTTCATACTGGCGTTCGACGATGTAGACACAAACTTCCAACGCGGCCACACTATCCTCGAGACGATCCGGAAGTACTTGACCTCACCTCGGCTTATCTTGCTGCTGTCAGGTGATCTCGACCTCTACGGTCGGCTGGTGCGTCAGAACATCTACAAAACATTCGGCTCTGAAGTTATGCAGTTTGACGCCGAAATGTCTGAAGCGGGAAGACATAGTCTATCAGACGCGGTCCTTGAACTTGAAGAGCAATACCTACTGAAGGTGCTCCCGCCGCAGTATCGGATTCCAATGCTTCCTCTTGGCGCTTTGTTGGAAAACACAATCATGGTCCGGCCATCAAAAGAGGCGAATGAACAGGAACTTGCCAAGTGGTCCTCAGACAAAATTAGGCTACAGCTACGAGAGGAAAAATCTACCCCTGATCATCCATTTCTAAACGTAGTCTTTTCACAGCACTTGCGACTTGTTTTCGGTTACCTGAGAGCTTTGATGCTTGTCGACAAAAATCCGAGTGAGAGTCGTGCGAAAGTGCTGCAAGTATTCAGTAACAGGCTCCGCTCTGCTGGGATGGAGGGTTTGCTGTTACAGCACGGTATTTTTGATCAAAATTTGCGGACTGTTTTTGATTGGATTGCCAAAAGTGATGAGCCGTCAGCACTGGTTACATTTCGCAATCCCGGAACGGCTGACGAAGCGTTGATCCTTCATTGTACCGCGCTTGTATTGGCGGACGGCCTCAAGGATGGAGGGGCTGTGATGCGGGCGCTATTTGCCCTTGGGTTGCCCGCTGCGATGACCAAGCGCACTGAACTTTCCGGTCCGGAAAAACACAAGGCAATACTGGAGTTTTTATGGCGCCGGGGTGAATTGTTCTTGCCTGACTTGGCAGCCCGTATCACCTCCATTAGCCGCACTCACGAATTACGTGGTCGCCTTCGAGCAAGCGTATTCGGTTCTGTTGGCTTGGCCCAAAAGGGGAGCTTTACTAAGGCGCAGCCTGGTATTTCGCGCATTTATGGAATTCCGATACAAGACGACATACGTACCCTGAAGTTCGATGCACTCGAAACGTTAGTTAAAGAGTCCAAGGCCTCTTCAGCACCACCGAAATGGCTTGAGATTCTAAAAAAATATAATCAGACTGATATTGTCGCACGTCAAAATGTTTCTTGGTTTACCATCGATGCGTTATTGAGTGAAGAAAGATCCGGTGCTTTTGGACCCGTTCTGGATTTGATTTCATTTCGTCGTTTCAATTCCAACGGCGAGATTTTGCAATTTGTATCGTCACTTTCTATTTTTGCTGCAATCAGTGAGTTGCTCGCAACTGAAGCTATTACAAAGGACGATCTTATTAGATTGTCGATACACGATGTAGTCCCTCTATTTGGGGATTCAGGTATTGGTAACGACGATAGTGCAAGTGATAGTAGCGAAATTTATGAAGAATCGACTGATGATGGAGGTGACCAAGAGTTAAGTTCGGCGGAGGATGACGACACTTACAACGATTTTATTGGAGCACTCAACGAGTGGTTGGCTTTTGCTAAAAGCCTAAAAGAAACAACTGCCTTGTCACCTTCACTTATTGGAACCTTAGCAAATCGTTTGAACGATGATCTACGCGATTTGGATGACAATAGAAATACGCCCAACTTTGCCGCCACTGGTCAAATACTTCACCGCCAGATTACGGCCTTTTTGAACGCTGTCATAACAGTGACAGCTGGTCACACAGGGCGTCGGGAGACAACAAAAACATCTGACGTTGTATTGAAGCGCGCACTCAGACGCTCCCAAACTGAAATGCTGCATCCTTTGGCTGCGGTTCTGCTTTCATGCCCATTAGTTTGGTCTTTCCTCAACCCGGCAGAAGATGATGAAACAGGCGACGACAGCAAAGATAGTCTGCGAACTGCAGTTCTAAATGCTCTGGAGCTTTGGTCCAAAACGTCTGCAACAGACAAAACTTCGAATAAGAAACCAGATTTTGAGAAGTGGACAACCGCTCCTAAGATCCACTTAAAAATAGGAAAAATAGGAAGCGCCTCCAACACTCGTTTTGTTGAAATCGATGGCTTCTACGACCTACTGAATGTCGTCCCACGCTACGCCAATCCAGCACAGGGCCGCGGATGATATTGGACAGTAGCGACCCAATATTTGACGCTACAGAACTCGTCATATATGCGAAAGCCTTGTTTCGGAATCATGAATTCCTGAGGGAACTTGAGCTCCCCCTTCCCAGAAAGCGAGGCAAAATATCCTCGCTGCCAACGCGTAGCTCCAGTGAAGTCCGCGCCTTGTCCGATGCCTTTCATCGAGGTCGCTTTAATGAAATGCGGGTTCTCTCTCCAAGAGCTACAGACGAAGCTATCGAGAATCGAATCCGGCGCCTATCACAGAGGTTCAGTGGAGAAGGTTCGTCACGGCCAGGTACTAACAATGGCTCGAACAAGATCATCACCCCACTACCAGAGCTACTTTACGCCTTGGCAGATACATTCCTATGCGAAGGAAAAGACGGCTCCATTCGCGTGCGTAGTCAACTGATAAGGTTATGGCAGGAACTCATCCTCGTTGTTCCGCCACTACTAATCTCAAGCGCTTGGATGGCAGCCCAATTTATGAAAGACGGCGATTTGTTCCCTGCACCGGACCGGCAGCGTGAAGTTGCCCAGCGGATGGCAAGATGGTTTTGCGATTCAACCCTCCCCGTAGACGACGATCCGTTCCTTGACTATATTTCGGAGACGCACGGCTTAGACGAAGTACATATGCATCTCAATGGTAGTACTGAAGCTGAAAAGGTTTGGTTTGACGCGTTGAAACGCCCAGACAAAGTGGTAGGCAATCTCTTAAATTCAAAGTTTCAGGACAGTGGATTTCAGATACCTATTGGTAGCGGTGTCAAACGCTTACTTTGCCAAGAGGACAATCAACTTACACCACAGGTGCTGCGCTCAAGAGTGAATAATGCTATTCTTTTGAAGGCAAACCTACTTAAAAGCGTTTTAACCGGTTGTCATGAAAAAACTAAAGTAACCGGACCTAAAGACAACCTTCCCGCCGATGTTCTCTACCGAAAAGTAAGCCATGAGATCTGCGCGAAGGGTGCGCATCAAGTGCCATCGCGAGTGGTACAGGAAGCTTGGAAACTCTGTCATATCTTCGTTTACGTTGCCACCCACCAAGCTGCGAAGGACGAAGGCATAGCACTTTGGCATTACGTTCTTCTACGAGCACAGTTTTGCCGCTTACTTGTGCAACAGCAGGATCAGTATGGCTTCGATCAGTTTCAATACATAACCCAGAATGAATTACGCGAGGAGACGGAAAGTGAATACTCGGAACGCTTTAGACAGATCGAACGCGGCCATCAGCGTGGTATCGATCATCTTGAAGGGCGTTTTGCTCCAAAGGCTACACCAGATGGTACTGCTGCACGTCTTTCACAAATCCTCCGCGGCTACTTACGCTTCCTGAATGAAAATGAAATCGGTGAACCGACGCAGACGAGCTTTACCAATAATTGCAATTCACTTTCCAAGCTGGTTCATGAAATTGGACGCATTGAAGGGCACCTCGGACCTCAGATTAGCAAAAATTCTGACATAGCAAATATGCCGCATCAGTCGCTAAGGCGTCTCCGGTTTGGATTGGTTGCGCATTTCATTAAGAAGCAGGATACGCAAGAGAGGCGGCAGTTTTTCGCGGGTAAGTTGCGACCATATTGCCGAGATAGCCGGGTGCGTCGGGAGACCGATCAGACTGCCCGCGCTCTTGTCGCATTGATAAAGCGCACACCTGATTTACCGCGGGTGATGCGCGGGATCGACGCAGCAAGTAATGAACGCCACGCGGCTCCCGAGATTTTTGCGCCAGCTTTTAGGCGCATTAGAGCAGCCGGTATCAAGCAAATTACATACCACGTTGGGGAAGACTTTGCCCACATTGCGTCCGGATTGCGAGCGATGATGGAGGCGGTTTATTTTCTTGATTTAGGAGCCGGCTGCCGGATCGGCCACGGGACGGCTGCTGGGCTTGATGCTGGGTCCTGGTGGAGTGCTGTGGGGCGGTATGTAGTGATGCCGGTCGAAGACCGTTTGGACGACTTAGTTTTTGCTCGGTATATGATGTTGCACTGTAGTGTTTCTGTAGAGCGTCTACCTTTGATAGACGCAGAAATTCGACGCTTGGCGGAATATATCTGGCGTGACCCAAACGTGACAGTGGATGGCTTGACACGTGCTTGGCGATTGCGTGATTTGGACCCTCTGGCTCGGGGAGATCGTACGTCTGATGTCGAGCCAAGACGGCGAGCTGAAGTTCGTCGTTTATTGACGGCGAAACAGGATGACCCGGCCGCATACGAAATTTTCCTTAAACGTCATGGTGTTAACGCTTGCGAAGGCCAGCTTTCTCGAAGTAGGGAAGATTTAGTTATTGCTGAAGATGCCGACATCTTGAACGCTGAGCTACTGGCTGGCATTCAGAAAGGTGTACTCCAAGAATTGTGGAGAAAACGAATTGCTATCGAAACTCTTCCAAGCAGTAATGTACGCATAAGTATACACGATACTTACGACAATCATCACCTGCAAAACTGGTTAACCACTGGCCGCGACAATACAAATTTGCCCATTTGCTTCATAATTGGTTCTGACGATCCCGGAATTTTTGCGACCAGCCTACGAATGGAATATGCGCATGTTATGCAACTGCTACAGAAACCGAGTGTCTTGTTGGAGAGCGGCGAGCGTCCCGATCTAACACTCGAGAAGCTGTGTTTGGATGCGAAGCGTTTCCGTTTCTGATTGGGACAGTGACTATCTGAAATTCCGCGTTCAGTGCTCTTGTCCTTGTAAAGTCATGTTGATCAAGAAATCCGAGAAGCGTAACCGAACTCTAACGAACTACGAAAATTTTGGTACTTGAATTGGTGCTTAAAGAAGGTCACGACTCTGGGCACATCTTGGAGTCTGGGTGGCGTCGCTGTAAAGTCGGACCAGAGTTTCCTTTGAAATCAATTGGGTAGGTAAGTTGGGATGAACCCCTACCGCCGGAGCCAAAAATCTAAATAAAATCAGATAGCTACCCAGAACCCGCTTCGGCGGGTTTTCTGATTCTCTCTCTGGGGGGAACGCTGGGGGAACAAGCAAAGGCGGTTGGTTTTAAATTTAGTGACACGTCTCACCAGCATAACAAACAACCACCTCGCCCTGACCTGCGATCTATGCGGGCATAGCGCCCACATTGCAGTCAAAGTGCTGATAGACGCATTCGGGCGCGATATGGATGCACGGGAAGCCGCAAAACGCGCTCGGTGCAGCCGTTGCCGCGTCAAAGGGCAAAACACGTTCAGAATCATCTATACCAGTGTGATCGCAGCGCACTTCGTTAAACACAACAAGAACGTGTTCAGGCCCAGGGGCTGGATCGTCCGCGATTCCGAGTATGGGGAACACTGCTGGCGGATTTGGGCCGGTCGTCAGCAGCCGAAGCTCGTCCGCGTTGCCCTGCCTTGGCGCGCAGAATTGCCACACGGTTTTCGGTCGCGGGGTGCGTGGTGAAAAGGCTATCGTGTTTGTGTGCGTGCAGAGGGTTGATGATGAACATATGCGCTGTCGCCGGATTACGCTCGGCAGCATCGTTATCAATCTGGGCAGTGCCCATGGGCGACAGCACAGCGGACGCCTCCGGGTTGACCAAGGCAGACGCGACCCCGACTCGCGGGAAGCGTGCCGTGATCGCAGACAGCATTGCAGAGCAGTTTCGCCGAGATGGCATTTCATTACACAGCCCAGATGCCCAGGGCGCTTGGGCACTGCCGTGACTTATCAAAGCAGAAAGACCACGCGTGGTCTGATCACGGATGAACCATAGATCAGGCGCTTTCTCGAAGGTCGCAAACACTGGGAAATGTGATTGCAGGCCACGGTCCATCGCGGGGGGCCTGATCCGCAAGGGGAGTCGACAGATGGTGGGCCTAGCAAGGCTTATCGTTTGCGGCAGGGCGCTCAATCCCCAAAAGATGGTTGCCTCGCACGACGATCACCGCGTCCCGGATTGAACTATATCGAACCGCACAGCTACCTGACTAGCGGCCTTCCAGCCATCGTCAATGGCCGTAAAAAGAAGAACATCGACCAACCCCTGCTCTGGAGCTTCAAAGACTGAAGCAATGCTCAATCTGTTTCTGGCACACCTTTGTCATCGCATGGAAATGCAAATTGAACGGCCTGTGCAACCGCATGTGGTCAAAGCAGGATTCACAAACCTTTCAGGCCATTCGCCACCCCGAACCGAGACACGAACACCATCACCCAAATCACGGAAAATCAGGACCGCAGCAGCAAACAGAGCGCCCAAAATTCCCGTCTAGTCAGTTGTTTGTTTTGGGTTTTTATGGTGGGTGATGAGGGACTCGAACCCCCGACATCTTCGGTGTAAACGAAGCGCTCTACCAACTGAGCTAATCACCCCTCGCGCGGCCTGTTACACCGGCTGTCGCACGCTTGCAAGGGGTGCGTCATGTCTATGTGACGCACGGGCCATTTAAGCGCGCATGAATCGGGGGGCAGATCCTGTGCGCTAGGTCGTTGGCGGGCTGGATCGAGGTGTAGATATCCCAGTAATGCAGGCCAAATGTGTATGAAACTCGAACAACAGCATAGTCAGATTCCGTCCGCTTGCAGAATTTCACCTTTTGAGGCATGCGCCCTTTATCCATCTCCTTCCGGTTCCAGACAGGTCACCTGCCCGTCCCGGATATGATAGACACAGCCCTGAAGGTTACTTTGGCACCCCATAGTCTCGGGTGTCAGGCCCTCTGCCAGACCGCGCAGCACCTGCCCCCACAGCCCGTGCGACACCACGATGCTGGGCCCGGTCAGGTCATCGGCAAAACTGCGTACTCGTGCAATCAGCGCGTCCAGCCCCTCGCCCTGCGGCGCGTTTGAGTAGACGGCCAAATCGTTCGCGCCTTGGGGAAGATCGGTTTTCAGCATACCTTCCCATGCGCCGGTTGCGATTTCAGCAAGGCGCGGATCAACCAGTGGGCAGTGCTCTGGCAAGGCCAGCGCAGCGGTCTGACGCGCACGCCCAAGGGGTGACACGTACAGCCCGCCGGTGTTCGCCGCTGCAACCTGTTGCGCGATGTTTCGAATGATCCCGGCCTGTTGGCGGGCATGTGCGCAACCGCGCGTCGTCAGGGGCGAATCCTGATGCCCCTGAATACGCCCTTGCAGGTTCCATTCGGTTTCACCGTGACGCAAAAACCAGATTTCGGGCCAGTCGGGACGCGTTGGTACGCTCATCTTACGGCCCTCAACGCATGGGGGCGTTTATAAAGTATACGTTGCAAAATCGTGTCTCCTGCCCTGTTGATACGGCAAATATCAGCCAGCGCGCGGTGGTTAAAGCGCGCTTTGGCTTTTGGCCGGATGTGTCGCAGCGACGCGGGGCCCTTATGACCCGAAACCGATACCCAACCTGTCCAGTGATCTGAGCATGAGCGAGCGGTGCCCGGTCGCATCCTCGCGCGCCAAGTCGCGTTGCGCCCATGCCACCGCAAGGCTGCGCAGGGGTTCGGGCGGGAACGGGACCGGGCGTTTGCGCAGCATTTCCAGCCGCGTACGCGGGGTATCGCGCCCTTCCAGCAGGTCCAGCAGCGTCAGCGCGGCAAACCGCGTGGCCGACACGCCCTGCCCGGTGAATCCCATCGCATAGGCCACCCGGCCCTGCATCGCCGTTCCGGCAAAGGCTGTCAGCCTTGCGGATGTGTCGATCATGCCGCCCCAGCGATGGGTGAATCCGATGCCGTTCAACGCCGGGAATGTGGCGTCGAAATTGCGTTCGATCCGGGCATAGCTGTCGGCGCGGTCATGCAGATGCCCGTCACGCCCGCTGTTATAGTGGTAAATCGCATCATACCCGCCCCAGAGGATACGATTGTCTGCCGTCTTGCGGAAATAATGAAACTGGTTGCCGCTGTCCGCAATTCCATACCGCCCTTGCCAGCCGATGGCGGCCAGTTGATCGTCGCTTAGCGGTTCACTGAGCAGGGTGTAATCCCAGATCGGGATGATGGCCGGGCGTAGGCGCTTCAGCAGGGGAACGGCGGCATTGGTGGCTAGGATCACCTGCTTGGCCTGCACAGTGCCGTGCGCAGTGGTTAGGCGCACACCGTTGGGCGCGTTGATCAGCGCGGTGACCGGGCTGTTCTCGAATATCTGCACGCCGCGCGCCTGCGCCGCCTCGGCCAGCCCATTGACCATACGGGCGGGATTGACCAAGGCATAGTTCGGCTCATACAGGCCCGCGTGATATTTCGGCGTGATAAACCGCGCGTCCAGTTCAGGCCCGTCCAGAAATTCGGTATCGATCCCGAACCGCGCATAGGCCGCCTGCATCGCGCGCAGGCCGTCGATCTGCCAAGGCGTTTCCGCCACGTTCAGTTTGCCGGGGCGTTCGAACCCGCCGTCAATGGCGTAGTCCTCCAGATCCTGTTCGTAGTCGTCGAGGTTTTCACGCCCCAGCCGGATCAGCGTGTCCGCCTCGCCCGGCCAGCGCGCGACCGCGTTAGAGACCCCATGCGAGATGCTGGGCGCGCAGAACCCGCCGTTGCGCCCACTGGCCGCATGGCCCAACAGCCCCGCCTCCAGCACGACAATACGTCGGTTGGGGAATTGCTCGGCTGCCTTCAGCGCCGACCACAAGCCGGTAAAGCCACCGCCGACAATGGTCAGATCGCAGGTCAAATCCCCTTCAAACGCAGGCGCGCTAACGGGGTTTTCCACCGTTTCGCGCCAATAAGGCGCGGGGATTGCATCGGCAAATCGGTTGGGCTGTGTCATATACGCTCCTTGGTGTTGGCCTTAGACGTGTTTGCGCCCGCCGGTGTCCAAAAACCAATCGTCGTCGTAAGGGTACCACCAGTCATGGATGACCGGTTTGTGATCCATGATCACCATTTTGGTACGCCGGAACGTGTCCAGCCCCATCCGCCCCAATTCGCGCCCGATGCCGGAATTCTTCCAACCGCCAAAGGGCAGCGCATCGTTGTCGATCATCGGGTTGTTGATCCAGACCATGCCCGCCTCAAGACGTTCGTAGGCGTCATGGGCCTCGGCCATGTCGGTGGTGAACACGGACGCCCCAAGGCCAAAATCACTATCATTGGCCATGGCAATCGCCGTGTCGAAATCAGGCACGCGCACGATGCTGACGACCGGGCCGAACACCTCTTCGCGCTGGATGGCCATGTCGGGGGTGCAATTGGTCAGAATGGTCGGTTCATAGAACCAGCCGGTTTCCAGACCCTCGGGGATGCGACCGCCGCATTCCACCTTAGCACCCTGTGCGATAGCATCGTCCACCAGCGCGCTGACCCGGTCGCGTGCGGCCTGACTGACCAGCGGGCCGATTTCCGACCGCTCCAACCCGTTGCCGATGCGCAAGCGTTTGGTTTCACGCAC
This sequence comes from Rhodobacteraceae bacterium KMM 6894, assembly GCA_035798175.1. GTDB lineage: Bacteria > Pseudomonadota > Alphaproteobacteria > Rhodobacterales > Rhodobacteraceae > Roseovarius. The sequence goes on along the minus strand of JAPFBS010000010.1, from coordinate 111,162 downwards.
AAAGGCGCGCACGAAATCGTCATGCACTGCGTCCACGACATACATCCGCTCGGTCGAGGTGCAGACCTGCCCGGACATGTGAAACGCCCCGGTCACGGCCCCTGCCGCTGCCACGTCGATCGGCGCATGGGCGGTGATGATCATCGGGTCCGATCCCCCGGCCTCAATCACCGCAGGTTTCAGGCGGCGCGCGGCGGCCTCGGCCACGGCCTGCCCGGCCTTGACCGATCCGGTGAACGCGACCGCGTGGGTGTGTTTGCTGTCCACCAAGGCGCGCCCCACATCGACCCCGCCGGGCAGGCACGCAACCAGATCGGCGGGCATGTCCGAAAATACCTTCATGAATTCCAGCGTGGACAATGTGGTCGCCTCGGCCGGTTTGATCACCACGCCATTGCCAGCCGCCAAAGACGCCGCGACCGTCCAGCACATCAGCAGGATGGGAAAGTTGAACGGCATGATATGCGCCGACACGCCCAAAGGTTCATAGCGCGCGAATTGCAGCGATCCGATCTGCGTCGTGCCCGCGACCTTGCCAGCCTCATCGCGGGCCATTTCAGCATAATACCGGAAAATAGGTGCGCAATTGGCGACCTCGCCGATGGCCTCGGGATAGGGTTTGCCCATCTCGCGGCTCATCAAAATGGCGCAGGTGGTCATATCATGCGCCTCGATCGCGTTGGCCAGCCGGTGCAGCATCGCGGCGCGGCTTTTCGCGTCTGTGTTGGCCCAGCCCTTTTGCGCGGCGTTCACGCGGGTCAGGACGTGGTCCAGCTCCTCGGGCGTGACCTCGGCGCGGGTAGCGACCTGCGTTAGAGTGGCAGGGTCGATCACGTCATGTGCGGCCCCTTTGGAGGCTATGAATTCGGGGGCTAGATAATAGCAAGGGACGGATGTGTCGGTCATGCCAGCACGCTCCTTTTCAGGGTTTCAGACGGGTTGGCAAGGTGGCAGCGGCGGCCTGCCATCCCGGCAGGTGCGTCTCCAGCAACGTAGAAATGCCGCCAAGGTCGGCGTCATCCAACGCGGACTGGAATTGCCGCATAACGCGCGGCAGCCACTTCAGATAGCGCGGTTTGCCGTCGCGCTGACACAGCCGGACGAACACGCCCAGGATACGCGCGTGTCGCTGCGCAGCCAGCAGGTGATAGCGGTGGCGAATATCATCGGCCCGACCCAGACGGGACGGAGCCCCGGCCAGATATCGCGGCAGCAGACTGGCCTCCAACCCCGGCGTCAGATCGCGACGCGCGTCTTGTAACAAGGACATCAGATCGTATTCACAGGGGCCGATGACCCCATCCTGAAAGTCCAGCAACCCACAGCGCGCGACACCTTCGCGCCCGTCCAGCAGCATCAGGTTATCAACGTGAAAATCGCGCATCACCAGCGTATCAAACTGCGCGCCCACCGGGGCCAGCGCGACCTCCCATGCCGCGCGCCACTCCCGCGCAAAGGCGTCCACGTCATGGCCCGGTGCGACCGCGGGGGCGAACCATTCGGCAAAGATATGCAGCTCGTCCAGGATACGCGCCAGATCATAGCGCGGTTGGTCGATGTCGCCGCCACGCGGGTCGTTATGCAGATGCAGCAAAGCATCGACCGCCAACTCATATAGCGCGGCTTCGTCATGGCCATCCGCCAGACAATTCGCATAGGTCGCATCCCCAAAATCTTCAATCAGGGCCAGCCCTTGCGGATCCACCGCCAGAATACGCGGTGCGGACAGGCCCAGCCCGTTCAGATGCGCCGACAGCCGCAAATAGGCCGCGAAACCCACCGGATCGCTGGGATCCTCCATCAACAACACACCCTGCCCCTCCAGCCGGTAATACCGGCGCGGAGACGCATCGGATGCAAACGCCGTCAGCCGGGCATCGGCCTGTCCGTGATACGATAAAAACGCAGTCGCATTGGGCGAGAGGTGAACCGTCGATCCCGTGCTCATCGGATCATGTAAACCTTCTTGATGGTCTCATGCACGGTGCACACGCCCTTCCAATCCTTGGGGAAAAACGCCGCCGTATCGGGGGTGACCTCAATCACGTCACCGGATTCGTGGACATAGGTGCAGCGCCCTTCAAGGAAATGACAGAACTCGTCGCTGGTGACGTGGCAGTCCCATTTGCCGGGGGTGCAGATCCACAGGCCACATTCGCTTTGCCCGTCAGGGCCTTTGTGCAGGACCTTGCCCGACACATGGCTGGTGCCTTCGATCATCGTCGGAATCGTGCCCCAATCGACCGTATCGGTGATTTCCAAGGGCTTGCGCATTACCGGAGCTTTCATCGCTCTTCATCCTTTGTTCAGTGTTTCGTGTTGGAGTGACGTGCAGGTCAGTCAGAAAGGGGAGTCACACCAGCATGTAAATATTGCGCAGGGTTTCTGTAATCTCGGCCGTGCCTTCCCAGCCAGCAGGAAACAGTACGCAGGTGCCGGGCCCGGCCTCGATCACCTCATCGGTGCCGTCTCGGCGGTAGATCACATGCCCGGCGACGAAATGACAGAACTCATCACGCGGCACGGAAATGCGCCATGTGCCGGGGGTGCAGACCCAAACACCTGTTTCAGGCGAATTGTTCGGACCCTTGTGCAACAGCCGCCCGGTGGAATGGGACTGCCCGTCGATCATGTCGGGTTGTGGCCCCCAATCCGCCAGATCGTCATAGGTGGTCGCATTGTGGATATGCGGTGCGCTTGACGTTAGATTGGTCATGTCTGCGACTCCGCCAGATTGGCCAACAAGGTCGCCGCCTTTTCCTGACCATTCTGCGATTGCATATGGGCGCTGGTTTTCTTCAACCGTGCGGCCATGTCCGCGTCATTCAGGCAGGCCTCGATCTTGGCCGTCAGTTCCGCATCGGTCCACTCATACCGGTCCGAGCGGAAGCCATGACCGGTTTCCTGAACGCGCATCGCGTTGTCGTGCCCGTCCCAGACATAGGACATGATGATCGCCGGTTTGCCGAAATACAGACATTCAGTGAACGAGTTGTTGCCGCCGTGGTGGATCACCGCATCGACCTGCGGGATCACCGAGGGTTGAGGGAACCAGCTGCCGATCTGGACATTGTCGGGGATGTCGGAATACTCGGCTTCGTAGTCACCGACGTTGACCAAGGCGCGATAACGGCTGCCCCCGATCAGTTTGATGATGCGCTTCAACAGGTCCGTATCCCCTGCCCCCAGCGACCCGAACGAGACATACAGCAGCGGACCATCGTTGTTCTTTTTGAAGGTCGGTACCTCGTAAGGTTTGTCCTGACGCACGCAACCTTCCAGATACTGGAACTGCTTGGGGTCCAGCGGCGCGGCGCGTTCGTATTTCATCTGTTCGGGGTAAAGCAGCAGATTCAGCCACGGCGACGGCTCGAAAAACTCGCCCAGCGGATAGGGATCTTCGCCCGTGGATTTCAGGAAGGCGTTGAAATCGTCGTGGATCGGCTTGATTACCTCGTTAAATTTGGCGCGAAACGCGGCGTGGCCTTCGGTATCGTTGACCGACATCCCCGACAGGTGCGGCGGGATCGCTGCATCTTCGATCTCGTTCTCCGAGCAGGAAATGATCCGCACCCAAGGCACGCCGAATTGCTTGATCGCCGGGAACAGGATCACGTTGTCGACGGCAATCACATCGGGCTTGATTTTGGCCAGGATGGCGGGCAAATCCTTTTCCGCCCATTTGGCGCTGTCGACAATCGCCTCCCAGCATTCTTTCACATAGTTGTCGATCTGATCAATCGGCGCCTTGCGAAAGTTGGGGATATGGCCGTTTATGAAGTCCTCCCAGAACTTTGCCATCTGTTCGGCCGGCATCGGTTCGGACAGGTTCACTGGATACGCCTCAAACCCGTAGCCCTTGTAGACATCGACAAAACCGGGGTCGGACAGGAACACCACTTTGTGGCCCTTACGCTCGACCGCCTGTGCGATCCCGACCGAGTTCAGCGCCGGGCCAAAGGCGGCCTCGGGGAAAAAGGCGAATGTTTTCTGGGTCATATGGGAAACTCCTTATTGAGCAATGTGGGGATCAATCAGCAAAAACGCGGGTATCGCGGGCCGACCAATGGACAGTGACTGTATCGCCCGCTGCCAGCGGGCGGGCCTCGGCGGCGTCTGCCGTCAGGCGCATCACCACCGGATCCGGCGCAGCCGGCGTGCGCAGATGCACCTGCAAATCCAGCCCGTGATAGGCGGTGGCCGTGACCGTGCCGGTGATCGCATTATCGCCGACACCGTCCAGACGCAACCGCTCGGGGCGTACCGCGGCAACGCCCTGCCCGCCCTTGGTCAGCGTTCGGTCGGCGGTGATCACGCTGCCATCCTGCGCCGTCAGGATGCCTGCCACATCGGTCACCGGGAAAAAGTTCATCACCCCGATAAAATCGGCGGCAAAGCGGCTTTCAGGCTGCTCGTAGATCTGATGCGGCGTGCCGCATTGCAGCAGCTTCCCATCTTTCAGGATCGCGACGCGGTCGGCCATCACCAGCGCCTCTTCCTGATCGTGCGTGACGATGATGAAGGTGATGCCAAACTCAAGCTGAATACGCTTCAACTCCAACTGCATGTCACCGCGCAGCTTTTTGTCAAGCGCGCCAAGGGGTTCGTCCAACAGCAGCAGCCGGGGGCGTTTGACCAGCGCGCGCGCCAGCGCCACGCGTTGACGTTGCCCGCCCGACAGTTGATCGGGCTTGCGCCGGGCCAGATCGCCCAGCTGGATCACCTGCAAAATCTCGTCCACGCGGGCCTTGATCTGCGCCTTGGGCAGCTTTTCCATCTCCAACCCATACGCAATATTCTGCGCCACGCTCATATGCGGGAACAGGGCGTATGACTGAAACATCAGGTTCACGGGGCGCTTGTTGGGCGGGATATGGCTGACGTCCTGATTGTCCAACAGGATTTGCCCGCCGTCGGGCATCTCGAACCCCGCCAACATGCGCAACAGTGTTGTCTTGCCACTACCCGAGGCACCCAGAAGCGCGAAAAATTCGTTTTCCTGGATATCCAGGTCGATCCCATCAATGGCACGCACCGGACCAAAGTGTTTTTGGGCCCCACGAATAGATAGTAACGGCTGGTTCATTGGCCCGGAAGCCCCCCACGGTTCAGGCGTTGGGACAGCGCCAATATAACGACCGAGACGGTCATCACGATGGCGGCCAGCGCGTTGATTTCTGGTGTGATGCCAAAGCGGATCATCGCATAGATCTGCATCGGCAATGTGATGGAATCGCGCCCGGCCCCGGCGGTGAAGAACGCGATGATGAATTCGTCCAACGACAGCGTGAAGGCCAGCAGCGCGCCCGCGATTACGGCGGGCAACATGACGGGCAACACCACGCGCCAAAGGGTGACAATCATCGGCGCGCCAAGGTCGGTGGACGCCTCGACAATCGACCAATCAAACGTTTTCAGCCGTGCGCGCACCACCGAACAGACAAAGGCAAGGTTAAAGACGACATGGCTGACGATGATGGTGTGCAAGCCCATGACGACATTCAGCAGCGAGAAAAAACTAAGCAGCGCGATGGCCAGAACAATATCGGGAATAATCATCGGGGCGAAAATGATGGTTTCCAGAAAACGCCCCTTGCGGCGGCGGATTTCGACCCCAACGGCCAGCAAAGTGCCTAACACCGTCGCCAGAATGGTCGAGACAACCGCTACGATCAGAGTGTTCAGCGCCGCGCCCATGATGTCGGAATTGCGGAACAATTCGCCATACCATTTGACGGAAAACCCCGTCCATGCGGTAGGCAGCCCGCCCTCGTTGAAGGACAGCGCGAACAGCACCGAAATCGGGATGTAAAGGAACGCAAACACCGCTGACAGGATCATCAGCATAAGGCGTGGATTGGCGATACTGCGCATACTTACTCCTCCCGCCGTGCACCCGAGGCGCGCTCGGTCGCGAAGGTCTGCAAGGTCAGCAGCCCCATCATGATCGCGATCAGGAACATCGACAGGGCAGCGCCAAAGGGCCAGTCATTGGCGGTCAGGAACTGTGCGTAAATCAAGTTACCGATCATCTGGAAATTGCCCCCACCCAGCAGCGCGGGTGTCACGAAATTGCCGATCGACAGCACAAAGACAAACACGAAACCGGTGGCGATGCCCGGCACGGTCATAGGCAGTATTACCCGGCGGAACGTGGTCCACCCACTGCCGCCCAGATCACGCGAGGCTTCGGCGATCTCAGGATTGAGGCGCGACAGCGGCGCGTAGCACGCCAGAATTACGAACGGCAGATAGTTATAGACCAGCCCGACAACCACCGCGCTTTCGGTATACAGCATCTTTGGCAGATCGCCGTCATAGCCCAGCCATGTGGCGATCCCGGCCACCAGCCCCTCGCGGTTCAGCATCACGATCCAGGCGTATGTGCGCACCAGATAGTTCGACCAGAACGGCAGGACGGCAAAGAACAGCAGCGCCGCTTGGCGACGCTGTGGCGCCGCGGCAATGGCAAACGCTGCGGCATAGCCGATCACGACGGCGATGGACGCCGACAGCCCGGCAATCCACGCCGATTTAAGGAAAATACCGGCATATAAAGGATCGAACACCAAGGCGATGTTTTCAAACGTAAATGTGTATTCGATACCGCCATAAATACCGCGCCGGAAGAACCCTAACGCCAATATCAACAGGCAGGGCACCACCATGAACGCGGTCAGCCACGCCAGTGCAGGCGACATCAGGTAAAGAGGTTTGCGGTCAGTCATTCAAAGCGCCTGCGGCAGATATGGGGGCGCGCTGACGGCACGCCCCTTTCAGATCGGTCTGGATGGGTGAACGGCCCGTTGTCCTACGGGCCGCAAAAGCGATCAGTTGGCTTTGATCTCAGACACAATGCGCGAATAGGCGCGTTGTGCTTCGCCCACGTCGCGCAACTGTTCAAACGCCATCAGGTCGGCGGGGGACAGGCCCATGTTGGGGAACTGCGCAATGAACTCGTCCGACAGGGCCTCCATCGCGGGTTGGTTCGGCACCTTGTACAGAATGTTTTCCGCCGCCCAGCCGTGGTTGGCCGGATCAAGGATGAAGTTGACGAACTCATACGCCGCGTCTTTGTTTTCTGACCCTTTCAGGATCACCATCGTGTCCACCCACAGGTCCGAACCCTCTTTGGGGATCACATATTTGATGTCCGCATTTTCCGCGATGCCGTAATTGCACCAGCCGTCCCACGCCTGAACCAACTCGGCCTCGCCCGACACCAGCTTGGCGTAGAATGTTGTATCATCGTAGGCCAGCAGCGTTTTCTTGGTCTCGATCAACTGATCGCGCACGGTTGCCAGTTCGCCGTCATCCGTCGTGTTGACCGAATAGCCATTCGCCAGCATCGCCGCACCCAACAACCAGCGGTCGGTGGCCAGCATTGTTGTCTTACCGCTGAGGGCGTCGGAGGGCTGCAAAAGGTCGGACCAGCTGTCCGGCGTGCCATCGACCAGATCCGAACGATAGCACAGGCCCGTCGTCCCCCACGCGTAGGGTAGCGAAAAAGTGTTGCCTTCGTCGTGACTTAGATGCGTGGCTTCATCAAAAAGGTTAGAGATGTTCGGGATCTTGGAATGGTCCAGTGTCTCGGCCAGCCCAAGGTTGTTCAGCACCTCGGCAAAGGGCGACGAGACGAAGACCACGTCATAGCCCTTGCCCTTGCCGGCGATCAGTTTGCCCATGATTTCCTCGTTGGTGCCGTGCAGCACCAATTCGGCCTGATTGTCTGTGGCGGTGTTGAACGCATCAACCGCGTCCGGGGCCATGTACCCGTCCCAGTTGGATACGACCAGCGGATCGGCCATCGCCATGCCTGCGCTAAACACCAGTCCCGTGGTGATGACCGTGTTGGAAATTCTGGTTTGTGCTGACATCTATCGTCCTCCGAAGGGCGCCACAGCGGGATGGGGGCGCAGTTGTTTCCGTGGCGTTGACTTTGTCGACACCTTGGACAAACTGTACTAACACTCCGAAAAGAACGTCAAACTGTTTTGCCTGTTCTTTTTCTACGCCGCCTGTATTCGGCAGGCCCAAGACCCGTGAAAGGCCCAAAAACGTGAGCGAACCGCGGCGCACCATCCGTCACAACCACCTGGAGCTGGCCCAGAAAATTCTGACCGTCGCGTTAGAGCGCGGCATGACAGCAGGGGATCACCTGCCCGAAACCACATTTTCGCAGGCGTGTGACGTATCAAGAACCCCCATAAGATCGGCTTTCAGGCTATTGGAAGAACGCGATATTTTGGAATGGCGTCCCGACGAGGGGTACTTTCTGGCGCTGGATTCGACCGCCGCGCTCAGCGACACGATCCGCGCATTGGAAGCCAGCGAACACTCCGTTGCCCGACTGATCCTGTCGGACCGCGCCCAGCGGCGCATCGGTGCTGTGCAATCGGTTAGCGGCCTGACACGGCGTTACAAGGTGCCGCGAGCTGCTGTACTTAATGCGCTAAAAGTACTATCAAGGGACGGCTTGGTCCGTCAATTACCGGGGCGGGCCTGGGCATTTCAATCGATGGTTGATTCCCCGGATGCCGTCATGGACAGCTATGAGTTCCGTCTTGTCATGGAACCGCAGGCGATTCTGGCCCCTGATTTCGTGTTGGACACCAAAAACGCAGCCCTGCTGCGCGATCAGATGACCACCTTTATGGCCGCAGGCGACGACATGATTACCCCGGGCGGGTTTGCCCGGATCGACATCGCATTTCACACGCTGATCAGCGAATGTTCGGGCAACCGGTTTTTGCGCGCCAGCCTGTCGGCGCATCACCGGCTGCGCAAAGCGTCACAAAAGTCCGCCGCGACGCCCACATTTCGCCTGCGTCAGGCCATGCTGGAACATCTGGAAATTCTGGACAGTCTGGAACGCAATCAGTTCCAATTGGCCGCGGATCAAATCACCGTTCACTTGCGCCGTTCACACATTCGCAAACCGCAAGCGGCCAACCGCGGCATTCCCCCGCTGGCGAAGGGACCGCGCGCATGACCCGCCCGACCGACACCCCGCCCGAGATCGCGTTTTTCCCCGAGGCCAGCTTTGGCGCGGCGCTGAACTGTGTCGGCATCGCACAAGAGTTGCAAAGGCGGGGCGCCGTGCCAGTCTTCATCTGTCACCCCGGTTTTACCGGGGTGTTTGCCGAATATGGTTTCAAGGAATATCACCTGCCCGAAGGCCCCGCCGATACCGCGCAGGCCGTCGCGGATTATTGGCAGGAATTCATCAACACCCACATTCCGCATTTCAATCTCGATCCGCTGGCACAACTGCCCACGTATGTCGGGCCGACCTGGAAGGCGATTGTTGAAACCGCGATCGCGGTCGAGGATGATCTGGCTCAAGTGCTGGATCAGATCCGACCGGACGCTATTGTGCTGGACAACGTGATCATGTTTCCCGCCATCGCCAACGCGGGCTGCCCGTGGATCCGCATCGTGTCCTGCACAGAAACCGAAATTCCCGATTCCGCTGTGCCACCCTACCTGTCCGGCCTGACCCCCGATGATCACGAGGCCAGCGCGACATTCGTGCAGACATATGGCAGCGTCACGGGCGCAATTCACCGCAACTACAACAGTTTCCGGCGCAGACGCGGCTTGCCGGCCCTGCCCGACCGTCTGTTTCTGGAACCTTCGCCCACGCTGAACCTGCTGCTGGCCCCGCAATCCGTGCGCTACGCGCGCGACACGCCCTTACCGTCCGAGACCTTCGTGTTTCTGGAAGGCTGCGTAAGGCGTGAAAGCCACTATGATCTGCCCCGCTTTCCACTGGATGACGGGCCGCTGGTCTATGTCAGCTTTGGGTCGCTTGGGGCGGTGGACACCGGCCTGATCAAGCGGATGATTGACGTGTTCGAGACCATTCCCGCCCGTTTTCTGGTCAATGTCGGCGCGATGATCGACGCTTATGATCGCGTGCCTGACAACGTCCAGCTTGGCGGCTGGTTTCCGCAGCCCTCAGTCATTGCGCAGGCCGCATTGGTGATCCATCACGGCGGCAACAACAGTTTTTGTGAGGCGCTGTATCATGGGGTGCCCTCGCTGGTGATGCCCTATTGCTGGGACGGGCACGACAATGCGCAGCGCGCGGCGGCCGTGGGCGTGGGGCGGCGGATCGACCGCGCCGATTGGACCGCCGAGTCTTTACGCGCCGATATCATGGCTGTGCTAAGTGACGATACGATGCGGGGCCAATTGGCGGGTATTTCCACCCAGATGCAGCGCGATCCCGGCACCGTGCGCGCCGCCAGCGCAATTTTGAAAGCGATCAAGCACCGCATCATTGTCGAGTGATACGCGCTGGAAACCGCTTGAACGAATCCGCGCGGTCTGCGATGCAGTCGGTGATGGTGACGGATCGGCGCACAGCCTGTCCGACTTAAAAGGGAACACGGTGCAGGCCTTGGCCTTATTCCGTGACTGCCCCCGCAACTGTGAGCGGTGAGCGACTTCGTAACATGCCACTGGGCCTCGCCCGGGAAGGTTCGAAAATCGCATCGACCCGCAAGTCAGGAGACCTGCCATCTCCGGTGTCTTTGGCACCGCAGTCACCTGAACCCGGGCGGGGTGCCTCGGAGAAAGAGCTGATCGAGATGGACCTGACAGGCCCCGCGACATCGTATGCTTTCGACCATGCCCGCCCACTTGCGCGGAGGGCGCGATGCTTACGGAAAAAACACTGGACCAACTACAACTGAACCCTACCACCCCCGAACGGGCCCGCGAATTGGGCCAATTGGGCTATATGCAATGGCTGGGCGGCCTACCGGCCGCCGCCAATTACGAGGCAGAGGCGTGCCGTGCCTATCTGATGGCGATGGATTTCATCGACACGGACCCGTCAATCGCGGTGTTCTGTACGTTACTGCGCAAATCCTTGCGCCATCCGTTGCGCCCGCTGGATCTGGCGCTGCCAAAACCGGCGCGGCGCGGTGGGGCAAAAGCCCGCCGTCGCAGCCTGTAAAGACGGGAGGCGCGTCTTGGGCGCGCCTTCCGCCTCGTTTTAGCCAAATTCACTGCAAACGACACGCTCGTGCCTTGATTACGGCCAAAAAGCGTTGAATTGGCCGGGTATCACCAAAGCAGATTCACCGCCAAACCGGAGATGTGTGCGATGCCCCTACCGTCCTGCCTGCCGCGCCATGCGCGTCTGTTCGAGCTGATCCGCCAACAAAAACGTGCGCAGGACGTGACAAAGCGTATCCGCACCGCGCCGCAACTGCCCGATGCGGCGCTGCTGGATGTGGCGCGACGCGCTGCTGCGTCTTGGCGGAAGATGTGCTAAAGTGGCTCACTCATCACTTGAGATTGCACCCCTAAAGCCTGTGGCAACAACAAATTTCTCGGAACTGTCCGCGCGGCTGCTGGGTGGTTTGACGTTTGCGACCTTGGTAAACCGCTGCTTCAGGATCTTCTGAAGATCGCCCTCGGCCCCGCCTGCCAGCACCTTGGAGACGAACGTGCCGCCTTCTTCCAGCACGTCGAAGGCCAGATAGGCTGCCGCCTCGCACAGCGAAATGATGCGCAAGTGATCGGTCTGCTTGTGGCCGGATGAGGATGCCGCCATGTCAGACATCACCACGTCGGCCGGCCCGCCCAGCCAGTCTTTGACCTGCTCATCCGCGCCATCGTCCAGAAAATCCAACACATGCAGTTCAGCACCTGCAATCGGCTCGACCTCTTGCAGGTCCAGACCGATGATGCGCCCGACGGCCTTGCCGCCCCTGTCGCCTAGCGCGTTGATGCGTGGCACCGCCACCTGAATCCAGCCACCGGGCGCACAGCCAAGGTCCAGCACCCGCGCACCCGGCACGAGAAACCGGAATTTATCGTCCAATTCCATAATCTTGTAGGCCGCGCGACCGCGATACCCCTCGTTGCGCGCGCGCACGACATACGGGTCGTTCAGCTGCCGTTGCAGCCAGCGGGTGGAGGAAGCCGTGCGCCCGCGCGCCGTCTTCACCTTGATGGTCAGGTCGCGCTGTCCGCGCCCCGATGTATTCTTGCCGTCTGGACCTTTGGCCATCAGTTTTCCTTATCCGTCAAAACCCCGTCCGCAGACATTTGGGCGTATAGCATGCCTTCGCGCAGACCGCGATCCGCCACAGACAATCGATCTGTCGGCCAACAGCGCAGCAACGCCTGCAAGATCGCCGCGCCCGACATGATCAGCGCATGACGATCCAACCCGATGCGCGGATCACGTCGCCGCCCGATCGGTCCCAGCGCCAGATAGCTGTGAATCACCTTGTCGATCTCGTCCGAGGTCATGCGCAGCCCGTCCACGCGATTGCGGTCATAGCGCTTCAAACCCAAATGGCTGGCCGCCACGGTGGTCACCGTGCCGGATGTGCCGACAATTTGAAACCCGGCGCGCGACTGCTCGCTTTTGTAGGGCGAAAACTCGGTCAGGTTTTCCTCGAAAAACCAGCTCATCAAGGCAAATCGCGCTGCGTCGTCTTCGACATCCTGAAACTGATCGCGCAGCGTCGCCACGCCCAACGGCACCGAAATCCAATCGACCACCCGCGCACGCGGAGCATCCCCTTCGACCACATGAAACCCGCCGTGCAGGCGCATCAGCGCGCTGCGGCGCTGATCATGGGGAACGCTGGTCAGGTCAATCCACACCAGCTCGGTCGAGCCGCCGCCGATGTCGACCACCAGAAGTTGATCGGTGTCCGGGCTGACCAGCGGCGCACAACTGACCACGGCCAATTGCGCCTCTTCCAGCGGGGTGATCACATCCAGGTTCAGACCCGTTTCGCGCAGCACACGTGCCATGAAGGCCGCGCCATTGTCGGCGCGCCGACAGGCCTCGGTCGCGACCAGACGCATAGAGACCACATTGTGGCGGTTCAGTTTTTGCTGACAGACGCGCAACGCCTGAATGGTGCGCGCAATCGAGGCCCGCGACAGGCGGCCGGATTTTTCAAGTCCTGCCCCCAGCTGCACGGATTTCGAAAAACTGTCCACGACTTTGAACTGATTGCCGCGCGGTTCGGCAATCAGCATCCTGCAACTGTTCGTGCCCAGATCAAGCGCACCATAGAGGGGCGCCCGACCGGACGATTTTGGCGCGGGGCTTTCGACCGCTATTGGGACCGCGCCCGCACCTTCGGGACGCTTGGGCGTCATGACTGATACGCCCTCCATTTCGAGTTACCTTGAAACTAAGTGTTTCACTGCGTTTACGCAAGTATCGCCGCACCTCATCTTCAAGTTGAGAATTATGGGCCTTCGGATCGGTGGTCCGGGTGGCGTGGTGCGGTTAGACTGGCGCGGTTAGAATGGCGCAGGTCGCTGACGCTGCGTGTTCTGTCGAAATTGGCCCGCGTGTGCCCGGCGGGCTGCATTAGAGAAGACTAAGCAAAAGAGGAATCATTCATGGTTGACGTCACGATCGTTTATTGGCGCGATATTCCAGCCCAGGTTATGGTTGGAAAAGGGCGTTCCGCCGCGAAAAAACCCCTGCCCGAGCGGTTCGAGCAGGCGATTGACCGCGCTGCGATGAAGGTCGGCGCGAACGATACCGACGCTTACCTGGCCGAGTGGCGCAAGGCCGCGCCCTACCCCGTCGAGGGGGAGGCGATGGCCGTGGTCGAGGCCGAAGTGGCCCGCCTGGACACCGAGTATGACCAGAACCGCATCAAAACGCTGATCGCCAACAATGGCTGGAATACAGACCAGCCTGCATGACCAACTCTTCCCCGCCGCATCGCATCAAGGAGGCCCTGATGGCCCTATTCAACTTCAAGAAGCGGGGCGAAACCTGCCCCTCCGTCGCCAATGGTGCGGTTGAAGCCCTGTTGCAGGGCTATTCCATCGAAGTGATGCCGCGTACCGCCGAAAAGGTCGAGGATCTGCGCGATCTGCTGCCCGCTGGCACACGCGTCTATATCGCCCATATCGAGGGCACCCCGATCGAAGACATGGTGGCCACAGCCAAACGCGTCGCCTCTGAGGGATTTCCGGTGATGCCGCATTTCCCCGCGCGCATCATCAAGGATCGCGCCACGCTGACCGACTGGATCGCGCGCTATCAAGGCGAGGCAGGCGTCGATCAGGCGCTGGTGCTGGCCGGGGGCGTGGACAAGCCACTCGGCGAGTTCGACAGCTCGATGCAACTGTTGGAAAGCGGCGCATTTGGTGACGCAGGCTTTAAACGTCTGCACGTCGCGGGCCATCCCGAGGGCAACCGCGACATCGACACCGACGGGTCGATGACCAACGTCACCGCCGCGCTGCGCTGGAAACAGGCGTTTTCCGAAACATCCGACGCCGAGATGGCGCTGGCCACGCAATTTGCCTTTGATGCGGGCCCCATCATCAAATGGGCTGACGACCTGAAAGCGGCGGGCATCACCCTGCCCATCCATATCGGAATCGCGGGCCCTGCCAAGCTGCAAACACTGATCAAATTCGCCATTGCCTGCGGTGTCGGCCCCTCGCTGAAAGTGCTGCAAAAGCGGGCAATGGACGTGACCAAATTGCTGCTGCCCTATGAGCCAAGCGAGGTGTTGACCCAACTGGCCGCGCACAAGGCCGCCAACCCGGATTTCAACATCACCAACGTCCATTTTTTTCCGCTGGGCGGGATCAAGACCAATGCCACATGGGCGATCGACCATGGTGGTGCCTCGGGGCGCCCCGTGAACGCCTCCTGAATTCACGGCACACGTTGCCGTTTTAAAAACACCACCTGAAAGGCCTTACATGACCCGCACTGTTGTCGAAAGCAAAACCAAAACCGCCATCATCGGGTTCGATCAGCCCTTTTGCGTGATCGGAGAGCGGATCAACCCCACCGGGCGCAAGAAACTGGCGGCTGAATTGGAGGCCGGGGATTTCTCGACGGTTGAATCAGACGCGCTGGCGCAGGTCGCCGCAGGGGCGACTGTTTTGGATATCAACGCGGGCGTGGTCTATAATTCGAACCCCAATCCAAATGAGACCGAACCGCCGCTGATGACCAAGGTCGTGCAACTGGTGCAGGGTCTGGTCGATGTGCCGCTGTGTATCGACAGCTCGGTTCCCGCCGCACTGGAAGCGGGGCTGCAAGCCTGCGAAGGCCGCCCGCTGCTGAACTCGGTCACGGGTGAAGAAGACCGGTTGGAATTCGTGCTGCCGCTGGTCAAGAAATACAACGTGCCCGTGGTGGCTATTTCCAACGACGACACCGGCATTTCCGAAGATCCAGACGTGCGGTTTGAAGTAGCCAAGAAGATCGTTCAGCGCGCCGCCGATTTTGGCATCCCCGCGCATGACATCGTGGTCGATCCGCTGGTCATGCCGATCGGCGCGATGGGCACGGCGGGCCTGCAGGTGTTCACATTGGTGCGGCGTCTGCGCGAGGAACTGGGCGTGAACACCACCTGCGGCGCGTCCAACATCAGCTTTGGCCTGCCCAATCGGCACGGCATCAACAACGCATTTTTGCCGATGGCCATGGGCGCGGGCATGACCAGTGCGATCATGAACCCCATCGCCCTGCCCGTGAAACAGGCCGAAATGGAAGCGAAAAAGCTGGAAATCGCCGCTGCTGGGCTGCTGATCCCTGACGATATGGATGACGAAACCTTCTGCCAACTGTTCGGTCTGGGCAGCACCAAACCCCGCGCGGGCAAGGAGATGGAGGCGATCATGGCCGCCAATTTCCTGACCAACAATGACCCGCATGGCGGCAACTGGATCAAGCACAACAAGCCCGCGCCCAAAGCGGGCGAAGAAGGCCGCGGTCGCGCAGGCCGGGTTGGCGGACGTCGCCGCGGTTGAATTGGCATATGTTGGACCTGAAAAGCCCCGCTTTGGCGGGGTTTTTTGTTGCGCGGACAGGATGCCTGCGGCGCAGGTATTTTTAGAAAGATGAAAGTGGGGGCGGCTTTTTCGAAAGAGACTTGCGAATAATTGCGAAACGGGCAGGTTGTTGTTGACGGGAGTGGTCATGAAGCCATCGCAAATGAGCCTGAAAGGGCTGGAAGTGTTCCAACTGACGGCGCGCAGCGGATCAGTACAGGACGCCGCCGAGGCAATAGGGCTGTCGGTCAGCACCGTGTCGCATCATCTGCGCACCTTGGAAGCGGCGCTGGGCGTTAGCCTTCTGGATCATAGTCGCCGCCCAATGCGCGTGACGCCTGAAGGGGCAAGTTTTCTACGCCATGTCGACGCCGCGCTGCGCCTTTTACGCCATGCCGAGGTTGAGGCGGGATCGGGCATACTGGCCCAGACCCGACAGCTGGGGTTGGGGTTGATCGAGGATTTCGATTCCGAGATCGCGCCGGAACTGACCCGTATTTTGATAGGCGCGATGCCCGATTGCGCGTTTCGCCATTTCACCCGCCCCAGCCACGAGATACTGGCGCTGCTGCGCGCGCGCGACATCGACATTGGCGTTGCCACCCGTCCGCAGATAGACCCAAGCGATCTGGTGGAATATGCGCTGCTGCGCGACCCGTTCGTTTTGGCCGTGCCCATGGCCCGGACCACCGCGCCCGAGGCCTACATAGCGGGCGACAGCGGCCTGCCCTTGCTGCGCTATGCGCGCAACCAGATCATCGGTGCACAGATCGAGGCGCACCTGCGCCGTCTGCGTGCCGATCAGCCCAACCGATTTGAGTTCGAGAGCAATCAGTCGATCATGGGCCTGATCGCCGAGGGCGGCGGATGGGCGATCACGACGCCGTTGAACTACATCCGCGCACGCCGGTTTCATCGCCAGATCACGTTGATCCCTTTTCCTGGCAAAGGTTTTTCGCGTCATCTGTCGGTGTTTGCCAACGACATCCATGCCGAGGGCGTGACCGCCTCGGTTGTGGCCACGTTGCGCCAGTTGATCGAGACCCGCTCGATCGCCCCAGCGGTGCATCACATGCCGTGGTTGCAGGATGCTTTCAGGTTGGATACGCCACGCGAGTGATCGGATGCGGCTAGATGAGCTACAGGTTTTATATGTCTGATATATTGGGAAATTCTGCGCGTATCTGCGCCTCTTGCCCCGCACTTAGATATGCGGGGTGATGGTTGTCCAGCACTGATTGCGCCTTGATGCGCGCGCGTGTCCACGCGTCAAGCGCGCCGTTTTCGGCCCAAGCGCGGGGCGTGTCGCGATCGGCCAGATCGGGATAAACATAGTCCCGCTCCATCGCCGCCAGCGTCTGCGCCGCGCCCAGAAAATGTCCTTCGTCAAGAACGGCCGTACAGATCGCGTCAAAGCCCAGGTTTTCCGTGCTGACCTCGATCCCGCGCAGGGCACGGTAGGTCGCGGCATGCATTTCGTTATCCAGTATGAACGCCTCAAAACTGACGCCCAAAAGTGCGGCCGTCATCCCCGAGCTTTCATAGATCAGGTTGCCCCCCGCCAGCGCCGCCGCCAATGAGGTAATGCCTTTTTCAGCACCATATTGGGCATCAATCGCCTTGGCATCCGTCATTGAACAGGCGACGCCCGACGGCAGTCCCAGCCAATTTGACAGCTGCGCCGAGGCCGCGTTCAGCACCGCAATTTCGCCGCCTCCCCCTGCGAAGGCCCCGGTGCGCAGGTCGATCACCAGTGGCCAGTTGGAAAACACCATCGGGTGGCCCGGTTTGATAACATGCACCATCACCAGACTGGCCAGCGTTTCAGCCAGAGACTGCGCCAAAAAACCCGCCAGCGTGGCCGGCGCGGTTGCCCCCGATTGGGCTGCGGTGATGCAGGAAACGGGTATATTGTACGCCAGACATTCAAACACCACATCCACCGCATCCTCGCCGTAGCGCATTGGCGAAATCACCGGAGAGATATGGGCCTTCGCGAAGGGGCGTTCAGCGAACGCGCCCGGCCCGCCGGCCACGATGTCGAACATGCGCACCAAGGGCGCGACATGTTCGGCCAGGGTAAAGGCCGTGGCGACGGGTTTGGTCGTGTGTTTCATCAGCGCAAATGCGGTATTCACATCCAGGTCCCATGGGTCGGGCACGTCCGTCGCAATGCAGCACCGGGTAAACCAGCTGACATTGGTCAGTGTATCCTGAAGCCGGGTAAAGTCGTGCAGGTCTTTCAACGTCGAGGACCGGTACAGGCCGGTGCCTAAGTCCAGCGTCTGCACCGCCGCGCCGCCTGTGCCGAAATGCACCGCATCCCCGCCAACGCGGATGCTGCGCGCCGGGTCGCGCCCATGCAACGTGAACGTCCGGGCGGCGCCCGCAATCGCCGCGCGCACCAGCGCGTTTGGCAGGCTGATCCGATCACGCGGTAGATCTGTCGCCCCTGCCCGGCGCAGCAGATCGGCCAGACGCGCGGGCACCTCGCCCATGCCCAGATCGGATAACAGACGCAGGGCGGTGTCAAAGATGGCATGCAAATCACCTTCGCCAAGCGGTTTGTACGCACCACCGCGCTGACCCGGCGGTGCAGGGTTTATCAACGGCGGGGCGGCCCGCACGGCCATGCGCGCGCTACGTCCGGAACGTCTGGGGGTTTTGTCACTCATGCGGGATCTCCTCGACTGATAGTCAAAGGGTAAGCGCCCGAGTTCAGCAAGACGCATATAGATCGATACACAAATTCGAAACCTTACTGCGAAATTATCGAAACTTCTGCTGACCAGTTGACCAAACACCGCCCGTGCCCATCAGTGGGCAAAACCCATGCAGGAGTCGGAACATGAAAACGCGCACGAAGGTAGTGGTCATTGGCGGTGGCATCGCGGGCTGTTCCACCCTCTATCACCTGACGCAAGAAGGATGGAACGATGTCGTTCTGATCGAGCGCAATGAGTTGACCAGTGGCACGACATGGCATTCCGCCGCACAGGTCACTAACTTTGGCATGACCCAAACGATGGTTGGATTAAAAACCCATTCCATCAACCTTTACAAGGAATTGGCAGACGATCCTGAGTATCCGATCAACTATCACCACGGTGACGGCGGCATCCGCCTAGCCAATACCGAAGCACAGATGGAGGGGTATCGCCACTTTGCATCGATGGCGCGCGGCATGGATGTGGATCTTGAGGTGATCGATGCGGCAGAATGCGCGCGGCGTCACCCGCTGATCAGCACCGACAACCTGGTGGGAGGGCTGTGGGATCCTTTGGATGGCGATATCGATCCGGCGCAGCTGTGTCAGGCGCTGGCGCGGCGTGCGCGTCTGGCGGGGGCCGAGGTCTATCGCAACACGCCCGTCACCGGATTGATCCAGCACGCCGACGACACTTGGACTGTGCAGACCGAAAAAGGCGATATCGACTGTGACATCGTGGTCAACGCCTGCGGCTATCGCGTGAACGAGGTGGGTGCGATGATGGGCGTGCATCACCCCGTCATGTCCATGGAACATCAGTATTTTCTGACCGAAGAGATCGCGGCGATCAAGGATGCAGACCACCGTATGCCCCTGCTGCGTTGTCCGATCAGCGACTATTACTGCCGCCAAGAGAAAAACGGCCTGCTGGTTGGTTTTTACGAACAGGATTGCAAGACATGGGGCATGGACGGGATTGACCCGCATTTCGTGAACGCGCTGTGTCCGGATGATCTGGACCGGGTGACCGATGTGCTGGAAGGCGCGTTTGAACGGATGCCGGCATTGATGGAGGTCGGGATTCATACTGTCGTGAACGGGCCAATCACCTATACCATCGACGGAGCGCCCCTTGTCGGGCCAATTCCCGGAAAGAGAAATGCATTCTGTATCATAGGCTTGCGGGCCGGTCTTGGCGAAGGCGGCGGGCATGGCTGGCTGCTGGCGCAACAGATCGTGCATGGCGAGGCCTGCTATGATACCTGGATCCTGGACCCGCGCCGTTTTACCGAACATGGCAATGTCGAACTCTGCGCGCTGAAGTCCGTTGAGGAATATCAAAACGAATTCCGCTTTCATTTCCCGCACGAACATCGCCCCGCCGGGCGTTGGGCCAAAACCACGCCATTGACCCCTGTTCTGGCCGCTGAAGGGGCTGAATTTACGGTCGTAAACGGTTGGGAACGCGCAGATTTTTTCAAACCTGACCCGGCGTTCACTGAAACCCACAGCTTTCGGTTCAACGAGGTGTTCGATGTCGTGAAATCCGAGGTCGACACGGTGCACACCGCCGTTGGACTGTGCGAAGTGGACGGCTTCAACCGGATCGAACTGACCGGCAGCGATGTGCATGCGTTTCTGGATCGGATGATTTGTGGTGCTGTTCCGCGCAAGATTGGGCGCGTGGGTCTGGGCTATTTGTTGAACGATCATGGGATGATAAAGGGCGAAGCGACCATCGCCAACCTGCCCGACGGGCGCGTCTGGTATGGCTCGGCGGCGGCGTCGGAATGGCATGATCGCGATTGGCTGGCCCAACATATTCAACCGGGCGAAGACGTGCAGCTGCGCGTGGTGACCAACGATCACACGATTCTGGTTCTCGCCGGGCCTCAGTCCCGCGCCGTGATGCAGGCCGTCAGCCGTGCGGATTGGTCCGCCAAAGGATTCCCTTGGCTGTCCGTGCGCGACTGTTTCATCGGCATCGCGCCTGCAGTGGTCATGGGCGTCAGTTTCTCGGGCGAGTTGGCCTATGAAATCCACGTCCCCAACGCCCATCTCTACGCCGCTTATCTGGCCTTGCGCGCAGCGGGCGATCCTTTGGGCATGCGCCTGTTCGGTGGCCGCGCGGTCGACTCGATGCGTTTGGAAAAGGGATATCTGCACTGGAAAGCCGATCTGCTGACCGAATTCGACCCGTTTGAGACCGGGCTGGATCGCTTCGTGCGTCTGGACAAGGGCGATTTCATCGGCAAGGACGCGTTAAAGGCGCGCCACGCTGAGGGTCCACGCCGCAAGTTGGTTTGCCTGCATGTCGCCAGCGACGCGGCCCCCGCCCACGGCGGCGCATCGGTGAGGCAGAGCGGCAAGGTTGTCGGCACGGTTACATCCGGCGACTGGGGGCACCGCACAGGCATGAACCTGGCCTATGCGTTTGTTCTGCCAGAGGTTTCCGCGCTGGACAGCGCGTTAGAGATCGACATCATCGGACATATGACCCCCGCGACGGTGATCAAGATGGGGCCATTCGATCCGGGTCTTGAGCGCGTGCGCGCCTGATATTGCGCCAGCCGCCGTACAGAAAAAGGGGGCCAAAAGGCCCCCGTTTTCAAATGCCATGATTTCGGCCGAGCACGTAAAACCTGACAAACCGCGCCCTGTACGTCTGTTTTTTCCTGCGACGTGCGTTCGCAGTTTTCATCCGCGCCGTGCTATTCCTTGTCGACTTTCGTCACAGCCGCACCAGCACCGATCGCGATCTTCAAAGCGGCCCACGCTTGGGCGGCGTCATTGACAGCGGAAGCGGCAGACATGCGTGCGGCGGCAGTGTTCCTGTCAGTTTCCAGCAAATCAAGGAGCGTGATAGCCCCATTGCGGTAATTCTCTTGAGCCTAAGACAGCGCCTGCGCCTCGGCCAATTGATATTCGGTCGCCGCGCCTGCGTCGAACTGGCTTTCAGTGATGCTGACAGTCTCTGCGCGTGCATTGATGCTGTCACGGGTCAGGGCCAACGCTTCTTGGTAAAACCGTGCGTCAGAATACGCTGCCAGCAGCTCGGCAAGCCAGGCAAGCCGGACCGTCTGTGCGTCGGCTTGGGCCGATACCAGCGAGGCGGCGGCGCTTTCGCGGTCGCGCTGAATCCCGCCGAACAGGTCGATGACGAATGACGCGCCCAAAGCGCCCGCCCCGCTGGACGATGTGCCGGATATAGCATCGCCCCCTGCCAGTGTCCCCGTGGCCGTCAGCGCGCCGTCGGCCGCCGCGTTGATACCGGATGCACGCACTTCGGCCTGTGCCTGGCGGATCGCCTCGATCGCCTCCATCACATCAAGGTTCTGCGCCAGACCGCGCGTCACCAGCGCACTGAGCGCGGCATCGTTATAGCTTTGCCACCATGCCTCACGGGCGACCGCCCCGATCGCATCGGCGTTGCCACCGACAATTCGGGCCTGCTTCGCAATCTCGGGGCGTTGATAGACCGAGCCAACCGCGCAGCCCGCGACAAGAAAGCCGGTCAAAAGAAGAAAACGTTTCATTGAACGGCCTCTGATTTCTGTTTGCGGACCATGCCCGCCGCCTTGATCACGGCGACATAGAAAACGGGAACCATAACGATGCCGATCACGGCGGAAAAGATGATCCCGCCCACCATGCCGGTTCCGATGGATTTTTGCGCATTGGCCCCCGCGCCCGACGCCAGAACCAGCGGCAGTATACCAAAGCCGAAGGCAAGCGATGTCATCAGGATGGGGCGCAGGCACTGGCGGGCGGCCGAAATCGTGGCCTCGCGCAGATCAACCCCCTGAGCGCGCAGGGTTTCCGCGAACTCGACGATCAGGATGGCATTTCGCGCTGCCAGCCCGATAGTGGTCAGCAGCCCCACCTTGAAATAAACATCGTTGGATTGGCCGAAATACCACGTCGTGACCAGTGCCCCAAGATGCCCACCGGCACCGACAGCATGACCGCAAAGGGAACTGTCCAACTTTCGTAAAGCGCGGCGAGGCACAGAAACACCACCAGCGCCGACAGGGTATAAAGGATGGCTTCCTGATTGCCCGCCAGCCGCTCTTGATAGCTGAGGCCGGTCCAGGCGGCGCCAAATCCGCCGTCCAGATCTGCGGTCAGTTCTTCCATCGCCGTCATGGCATCGCCAGAACTTACCCCCGCCGAGGCCGCGCCAGAAATCTCCATCGCGCGGGTGCCACCATAGCGGGCCAGCTTGGGTGTCACGGTGGTCCATTCCTGAGTCATGAAGGCCGAAACGGGTACCATTTCAGAGGTGGCGTTGCGCACATGCCAATGTTCGACATCCTGCGGCTGCATCCGCCAGCGCGCATCGCCCTGCACGATCACCTCGCGCAGATCGTTACCCAGAGGAAAGTTATTGACGTAAGAGCCTGCGAAAACCGTCGCCAGCATCGCGTTCACATCCGAAAGGGTCACGCCCAACGCCTCTGCCTTCTGCTGGTCGATCCACAGATCCAGCGAAGGTTCGCTGGCGTCGTCATTGCCGCGCAGGTTGCCCACGCGCCCGTCCGCTGTGCCGGCCCTTATCAGATCATCGGCGGCTGCGTTCAAGCCCGCCTGCCCCACGCCCGATTGATCGACCAGATACATGGTAAATCCCGACGAGGTGCCCAGACCGGGGATCGCGGGCGGTTAAAGGAAAAAGACCTGCCCAAGGCGGCTTTGAAAAAAGGCCGCGTTGGCACGGTTCATCAGATCGCCTGCGTCCATTCCGGGGCGATCATCGTAATCTTTCAGGCGGATGAACATCATCGCGTTGTTTTGCCCGGACCCACCAAAGCTGAACCCCACAGCGGCATGGACCGCATCAACGATGCCGGATTCCTGATCCAGCAGATAATCCTCGAACTGCGTGACCGCATATTCGGTCTGCTGGGTCGTCGCGTTTCGCGGCAACTCGATCATCGCCATCAGCACGCCCTGATCCTCGGTCGGCAGAAAGGAGGGCGGCAGCCTGTCGTAAACCCAGTACGCCCCAAGACCGACAAGGCCCAGTACGACCAACATCCTGAAGGGGCGCAGCGCCAGCCGACCGACGATGCCGCCATAACCGCCTGTCAGCCGGTCAAGCCCCCCGTTGAACCAGCGCAGCGGCGCCAGCCGCGGACCGCTGTGCGAGGGTTTCAGCAGTTGCGCGCACATCGCGGGCGTCAGGATCAGCGCCACGAACAGCGACAGCACCATGGCCGAAATGATCGAGATGGCAAACTGCCGATAGATGACACCGGTCGATCCAGACATGAAGGCCATCGGCAGGAACACCGCCGACAGGACCATGACGATCCCGATCAGCGCGGTCTAAATCTCGCCCATGCTTCTCTCGGTCGCCTCGACGGGGTCCAGCCCCTCTTCTTCCATGACCCGTTCCACGTTTTCGACCACTACGATGGCGTCATCGACCAACAGGCCAATGGCCAGCACCAGCGCGAACATCGACAGCGTGTTGATCGACATCCCGAAGGCGACAAGCACGCCGAAAGTGCCCAACAGGACGACCGGCACGGCGATGGTCGGAATGATCGTCGCGCGCCAGCTTTGCAGGAACAAAAGAATGACAAGGAACACCAGAACCACGGCCTCGCCCAATGTGTGATAGACTTGTTCGATCGATTCCTCGACGAAGGGCGATGTGTCGTAGGGGTAGTCGACGACCACGCCTTCGGGCAGGGACGACGCCATATCCGCGATCACCGCGCGCACGCGTTCAGCGGTGTCGACCGCGTTCGCCCCGGTGGCCAGGTTGACACCAAAGCCCGCAGCCGGGTGCCGGTTAAAGCGGCTGACGCTGCCGTAATCCTCTTCGGCCAACTCGACCGTCGCCACATCGGCCAGATAGACAGCCGAGCCATCGGCGTTGGTCTTTAGCAGAATACCCTCGAACTCGGCAACCGAGCCCAATTGCGATTGGGCCGACAGCGAGACGGTAAATTGCTGACCCTTCGTGACGGGCTGATCGCCCAGACTGCCGACGGTGACGTTCGTATTCTGCTCGGACACCGCAGAAGTGACGTCATTGGGCGTCAACTGATACTGATAAAGGCGCTCGGGGTTCAGCCAGATCCGCATTGCGTATTGCGTGCCGAACAAGTTGATCGACCCGACACCTTCGGTGCGCTCGATCGCATCCTCTATCCCGCTGCTCAGCATGTCGCCCAGTTCAAGCGACGAATAGCTGCCATCCTCGCTGACCAGCGCCCCGACCAGAAGGATGGACGAGGTCGAGCGCGTGACAGAGACGCCTGTTTGCGTGACGGCAGTTGGCAATTGCGACTCGACCAATTGCAGCTTGTTCTGGACCTGCGCCATGTCAGGATCTATCGTGTCATCAAACGTCAACGAGATTCTGGCCGAACCTTCGGTCGACGAGGATGTCATATAGGTCAAGCCATCAAGGCCCGTCAGCCCGTCCTCGAGAACAGTCGTCACCGAATTCTCGACCGTTTCGGCCGAGGCCCCCGTGTACGAGGCACTGATGCGCACCGTCGTAGGCGCAATATCGGAATATTGCGAGATCGGCAGGCTGGTCATGCTATAGGCACCGATCAGCATAACTGTGATGGCCAGAACCCAGGCAAAAACCGGGCGATGAATAAAAAACGTCGCAATGGTTCAGTCCTCTGTGCTGGCGGTGTCGCGCACCAGACCGTTTTCGTCAATCAAAGCGGCGACCGGTGTCACCCCTTACCCGGCGCGTAGTGATTTCAGCCCGTCAACGATCAACCTGTCGCCTTCGGACAGGCCCGATTGCACGATCCAGGCATTCTGATAGCTGCCTTGATCGCTTAACGTGACCTGCTGCGCCGTGCCGTCTTCTCCGACGACAAAGGCCGTCAACCGCCCCGAATTGGCGCGGTGGCCGCACGCTGTGGCACAAGATACGCCTCGGTCGTTCCCAAGGTGATTTCGCCGCGCAGAAACATGCCGGGAAAGATCAAGTTGTGAGGATTATCGAACCGAAACCGCACCGTGAAAGTCCCGGTCGTGGTCGACACGATGTTGCCCGGCGATACCAACTGACCCGTACCGCGATAGACATCGCCGTTCTCCAGCATCAGGGTCGCGGCCAGATCGTCGTTGCGCGTCAGGGTGCCTTCTTGGATTGCCTTGCGAATGGCCAGCATCCGTGTGCTGGCCTCCAGCAGATCGACATATATCGGGTCGGATCGAACCGCGTCGTCAATGCATCGCCCTGCCCCGCTGTCACCAGATCCCCGATCGATACAGTAGCCACCTCGGCACGGCCCGGCAGCGTCACGACCCGCGGCACAACCTGAAGGGTCATTTCGACCACCCCAACCTCTACCGGACCTGCCGGTACAGTTTGGGCAATTACGTTCGTGCCGATCAGGCTGGTCGCCAGAGCGAGCCCCGATAGCAGTTTGACAGCAGCGTTCATGGATCAATGCACTTGACTATCACATCTCGATGTGCGCGTTACGCATGTATTGCACAGTATGCAAGGATTACATTCTATGACGCTTTCGTTGCAACAACGAAGACGCCAGCAAACCGCCAAAGATATCCAGCGCGCGACACTAGAGCTTGCCGTAAAACACGGCTTAGCCCATGTGACGACCGAAGCCATTGCCGAGGCCGCCGGGATCAGTACCCGCACATTTTTCAACTATTACAATAACAAAGAGGCAGCGGCCATTGGCACACCGCCCGAGTTTAGCGAAACTGACAAGGCGGCCTTGCGCGATGGAACGGCGCACATTGCTGACGACCTTAAGGTTTTCCTGACGGCGCACATTAGGTCGCTCGCAAATAGTCAAGATATTCTGCGAATGGTTCGGCAGGTCATTCGCGAAAGTGTGAACGCCAGGGGTGTGCTCGACCGTCTGCTCATGGAGCGGTGCCAGGACCTGGCGGATTGTCTGCAGGATCGCGTGGGCGACCCGGCCAACGCCAGAGCGCTGGCTGATAACGCAGTCCGCTGCACGGCGCGCGCGATTGACCTTTGGGAAATGCACGAAAACGTCACGTTGACGGAGGCGCTGGAGACCGTCTGGGTAGACCAGATTGCTGCATCGCGGTTGCTGGCGGTTGAACCCGGCTAAACGTGGCGGGTTGTATACGGCCGCGAACCACGTTGAAACAGCGTATCGGACTGACATCTCGACCGCGCCCTTCTATGCTTTTTCTGTCCAAAGTGCGTTCTGGACGCCGCGCTGATATCCGTGTCGATAAAGCGCGTTCATGTATGTAGACGAAAAGCGGTCGGACGGATCATAGACGATACCCGATGCGGGGTCGATTGAGGCGACCGACAGTTTCATACCATGTTCGCGGGCAAACAGTTGCGTCGCGTTAACAGCTAGCTGGGCGTTTGCGCGCCCGGTTGTCGTCAGCGCTTGTTGCGAGATGCTCATGGCGGATCGCGTCACCCCCTCTGGTGCGGGGTTCAACGTGTTGTTGATCAACAAATGGACATGCCCGCCTGCCAGTTCTTCCTGCGGGTTGGTAAAGGCAAAATCGGGGAGCGCCAGAAACTGCATGTGAACGCCGCCGTCGATATGTGTTTCCGAGTAGGTCTTGCCATTCGCAACGTATCGCAAATTCACAGGAGAAAAGAGACCGGGCAGCGCGGCAGACCCCCGCATGATGTTGCGAAACAGGTCGTACTGTCCGGCCTCGGCGATTGCGCCCATATCCCAGACCGAGGCGCGGGCGCTGTCCAGTTCTGACGTAACGATAAAAAGGCGGGCCCCCGCCGTGTGCCGGTCAGCGACCGTTTGCAAGACACTGGTCGGCGTGTATTCGGCAATCAACTCTGCAAGGGGCGTCGTATCATAGAGCGCATCGCCGAAGGCCGCCTGCACGGGCCGCAGCCGCATAATATCGCCCGCGTCATGTTCCGTGAAAATGCGCTGCAGGTCATTGTCACGTTCTTGCCCGATAAAGGCAAAAGGAGCAATCAGGGCGCCGGTGGATACACCGGTCACCAGATCAAGCCGCGGACGGGTGCCGCTTGCCGACCATCCGGCCAACGCACCTGCCCCGAATGCGCCGTCTTCGCCGCCGCCCGACAGCGCCAGCACGTTGGGCTGATCCGATGCGCTGAACGACGGCAGATGCTGGCGCCATTTGTCAGCACCATCATCAGCGAAAAGGCGAAACCGTGCCAGAGGATCATTGGCCGGGTCCAGAGGTGACACAAGCGGTTCCGCGACGCGTTTCGTGCAGGCAACAAGTGCGCTTGCGGCAAGTCCCGCAATGACCTGCCGGCGCCCAAGGACGCCGGCCATCTTTAGGGTATTCCCCATTCTATCCCCCAGCCTGGCTTTCAGGACCGGTGCCCGCCCCCACGGCCGGGGATCGGGTGCCCATAGAGATATCGCGAGGGCGCGTTTGTTCTGGCGCTGCTGCGCGACGCACCATCACTTTGGTCGGGACGATGACGACATGCGCCGTCACTGTGGCAGCATGCCAGTGATACCAGCCCCCCGGATCCATATGACCTATGCAGGGCTGCACCGGCTGCTTTTGCGCCGTCCCGTTGAAATCAGGCGAGGCCAAGGAGGGAATGACATCTATCGGAGAGAGTTTGCGATCATACCTCACTGGTCTCGCCCCCGTCCTGTGTTGAACGTTCCGACGATTGCAAAACCACGTGATCGGCGGCCTCAGGCGATTTGGATGGTGCGGAATGTGCAACAAGCGTTCCGCTCGTACCATATGCCAGGCCATCGGCCGCGTCCCCGCCACGATGATGGGATAGGGAAATCGCCGTGGCGAAGATAAAGACCGGTAGTTTGCTGAGAGGGCCCATGGGCTTTCCTTTCATTGTCTTGGTTCGATCAGGATGTGAGGTGATTACCCGTTCTTTGGCGGCCTTGCGGGCACACAGGCCAGCGGCAGGTCCGACTTGGGGCTCATGCAGCTGCCTTTTATCGCTTCGCCTTTGGGACCATTGAATTTGCAAACCGATTGCGGCTTCGCGCCTTCGCAGGCGTCCAATGCTTCGCGAGATGGTTTCTTGGGGCCATCACCTTTGCCCCCGCCGCTGGATTGGGCGATCACCCACCCTTGATCAGTGATCGGCGCAGCGGTTTCGGCATGGCTGACGGAGGTGCTGATTGCACCAATTAACAGTGTCGCCACTGTCAGTGCGAGAAGGCGTATTTGACGCGCTCCAAATTGCGGCGTGGTCGAGGTGTAACGCGTGGTTTTGTCGCGAAAACGCGCGTCGTTTGTCTTTGGCTCGAAGGTCTTGAATGTCATTTGTCATCTCCTGCTGCGGCGTTGATTCGCCTGTGCAAGGATGTTTTCCCCCTTCTTTGCGGAGCGGGTTTGCAGCAATTATGCAGCGAATGTGCAGACGGCGAACAAATGCCAATCGTCGCAATTTTGGATCACGTCTGGCGGTTCTCCAGCCAGGCCGCGCGCCTTATTCGTCGTAGGCATACCCGACGCCGTAGACCGAGCGGATCGGATCCCATGTGCTGACGCGCGCCATTTTTCGGCGAATGTTACGAATATGGCTGTCGACGGTGCGGTCGAATACTTCGGTGTCGTCGGGAAAGGCCAATTCCAGCAGCTGATCGCGCGAAAAAACGCGGCCAGGCCGCGTCACCAGGGGCTTCAGCAATGCGAATTCCCGCCGCGTGAGATCAAGCTGGGCACCGTCAAGCGTTGCCTGCCATTTCTCTGTATCAATCACCAGACGCGCGGCGGACATCGCGTTCGCCCCCTGACCCAGGCCGGGGCGACGCCGCAAAACCGCCCTGACGCGCGCCACCAACTCGCGAGGCGAGTATGGTTTGCACAGGTAATCATCAGCGCCCAGTTCAAGCCCCAGTAGGCGGTCGATTTCTTCGACCTTGGCAGTGGTCATGATGATCGGCACGTCCGATGTCCGGCGCAGGGTACGGCAGATCGTAAGGCCATCCACCCCCGGCAGCATCAGATCGAGGATAATCAGATCATAGCCTTGGGCATGCGCCAATTCGGCGGCACCGGTGCCGTCGGCCCACATATCGACAGACATGCCTTCTGCGCTGAGATAGTCGCGCACAACCTCGGCAAGCGTGATTTCGTCCTCAACGATCAGGATACGCGGTGCGGTCATACTGCCCCTTTCGGCAAGCGGACACAGATCTGCAACCCGCCCATCTCGGATGGCCCTGCCGTGATGGTGCCGCCATGCGCCTCGACGATGGCCTTGCATATTGCCAGACCCAGCCCCGAACCACCATGGGCGCGCGATCGCGATCCCTCAACTCGATAGAAGCGATCAAACAGCTTGTGTGCCTCCACATCGGGCACCCCGGGCGGGGTATCCTCAATCATCAACATGGCAAAGTCGCCGTCCTCGTGAACATGCAGCCGTACGATGCCCGGCGCGTCTGTGTATCTGGCCGCGTTCGACAAAAGATTGTCCACCACCTGAGCAATCCGTTCGCCTTCGCAGAGGATGAATAGATGCGGCGGCAAATCCAACGTCAGGGTGATCCCCTTCGCCGCCATTTGCGGACGCGCCGTTTCTCCAG
This sequence comes from Rhodobacteraceae bacterium KMM 6894, assembly GCA_035798175.1. GTDB lineage: Bacteria > Pseudomonadota > Alphaproteobacteria > Rhodobacterales > Rhodobacteraceae > Roseovarius. The sequence continues at coordinate 81,132 of JAPFBS010000010.1, read as the reverse complement.
CTTGGCGGGCGATCCGCGCCAGATCATGGGCGGCAGCATTTGTCGCCAATTCAGTCTCGCGCGCATAGGACAGGGTCTTGAGATCCTGAACGAGGTGCGACAGACGCATCAGCGCGGCGTGCATTTCGCCTAGCGTTTTGTCATCGGGTTGACGAATCCCATCCTGAAGCGCCTCAATCTGTGCGCGCAACACAGCAAGCGGGGTCTGCAACTCGTGGCTGGTGTTCGAAATCCATTCCTTTTCCGCCTTTGACGTCTGCTCCAGTGTGGCGGCCAAAGTGTTGTAATGGCCAATCAGTTGTCCCAGCTCGTCAGAGCGATCCTGCTTCATGCGCGCAGTGTAGTTGCCCGCCGCCAACGTCTTGGCACCGGCCTCAAGGCGCCGGATTGGCACGAGCAAACGTTGCGCGACCAGATACGCGGCGCCGGCGGATATCGCGATCGCGAGAAGCGCGGACAACGCGAGCGATACGTACTGGCCGCGCAGGAAAAATGCATCGCCAGCATTGCCCGCACCGGTTGGAGCGTTCAGGCCGATGTATCCAAGCAGCCCCGCCCCCGAGCACCCCGTCTGCGCGCAGACAGGGCGGCGCTCGAACAGGCCCGCGCGTATGTGCGCCCCTGCGATGCGCCTGCCATCCACATCGAGCAACACAAGACGCTCCTCAAGCTCTGGGGCACTGCCGCCTGGCGGGGGGCGCTGGTTTGGAAGTGGCCCTGGCGGCGGGTGTGCCTCTGACAAGGGCACCCTTCTGGATGGGGGTCCAAAGGCGGGCGAGCGAAGCCCGGTATTGGTACGAACCATATCATTCCAGAGTCGCGGATCATTCGCCAGATCCGGCCATCCACGAGTGTCCCGCGCGGCCAGAGCTTCGGCCAGATCGTCAAAGCGTGTCAGCTCGGCTTTCAGCAGGTATTGCGTGAATCCTTCGCGCATCGACAAGGCGACCAACAGCGCCATCATCAGCACGACTAGAAAAGCAGTCGCTGCAATGGCTGCGAACATTCTGAGAAACAGGGATTGGCGAAAGCGCATCATATAAAAGAGTATGACAGGAAAATATGCAGGCAGGATGCAGATCTTGTGCGCTGAGCCTTCATATCTGCCCCGTCTTTTTGATCCTTGGTCCACCTGACAGGGCAGACAGGAAATCCACCCCTATACGCTATGGCTATTCTATGTCTCGGACGTCCTACGTACTCTCGGGGCAGGCTGCGGGCCGGTTGCGGCCCTCAAGGTGAAAGTGTGAGTAGCAGCCGGCTCCATCGAACTTCTCAGCCAGATACATTTTCGAAAAACGCACGCGCCTTTTCAGGTTCGCCGTCGAGGCACGGGGCCGCAGGTAGGTCTTCATAAAGATGCGGGCGACTTGACTTACGTCGTCGGTCGCGCGGATCCGACGCATCATCGCGCCATATTCGGTTTTCAACTCGTACTGCAGATAGCCGTAATTCGCCTGAAAGCTTTCTTGGCCACCCACGCGCGCGGCGTATTTGCGAAACCTTTTCTTGCGGGGACCGCACCACTGAGAATAGCCGTAACAGCCGCCATCTATCTCGGCGAGCATCCGGAAATTCCCGGACTCATGGGCGAGATTCCCGGTGATGCCTGCCGCTTGGCTGCGTGTCAGGCCAAAATCCCTTTGCAGGTTCGCAATCAACTGTTCGGGAATGGTAATCGGCTCGGCTTGCTTCTTCGCTGCTTTGGTCGTCGCGCCAGATTGCGGTTTTGCATTGGGAAAATCTGATCCGCGATCGGCAAATGCGGGTGGGGTGACGGCGATAAGAAAGGCGATCGTTGCCGCAGTACAATATCTCATGGGCTTCACATCTGTTACAGGTGCGCGCGCACTGTCGTGTGGCGGGCGCTGAATGAGCGCTAAATTTCATGCTGCGCCGCAGAAATACACCTCATGTGGCCCCAAAAGCCTAAAACGGCGGTTTTTTGCCCACCGCTTTGGCAAGATCGTAGCCTACATCCTGCTTCGTCCACCCCCCGCAGCTACCACAATCTTTCACGCACCGTTTGGAATGACGGTTTCGATTGCGGCGCTCAGCCGTTCAACCGCATCCGCAAGCTCTTGTTCCGTTGCTGTAAACGGCGGGGCCAACAAGACGTGATCTCCGACCTTACCGTCACGCGTGCCGAGCATTGGGTAGCAGATCAGACCATTCGCAAAGGCCGCCTTCTTGAGCTTGGCAGCGACACCTTGCGATGGATCGAAGGGCGTTTTGCTGCTTCGATCTGCTACAAATTCCAGCCCCCAGAACAGCCCCCCGACCGCGAGTATCATCGATATGGCTGTGTTGGAAAATCTGCTCTCGCAGCTTTTCTTCAAAAAACCGACCGCGCGCGCGCACTTGTTGTACCAACTCGCGCTCCAGAATTTCCTTGACCACGGCGACACCGGCAGCAGTGGCAACAGGGTGACCAAGATAGGTGTGGCCGTGCTGGAAAAAACCGCTGCCTTGCGCGATGGCATCATAGATGCGGCTGGTGCAGAGCATCGCCCCTATGGGTTGACACCCTGCCCCAGACCCTCGGCGATTGTGACGATGTCGGGGGCGATATGCGCCACTTCTGAGGCGCTTCAGCCTTGAAGCGTAACCGTCACCCTCGCGTTCCCATGACGTCAGCCTTACCCAGCGCCGCCACCAACGCGCGTGGTCTTGAACGATGAATCTTGGTTGCCATCCTCATAATGGGAATGGAAGTCTGGTCGCCAAACCTATTTAGCCGTGTCCCTTGGTGTCCCCGGAGCGGTGTCGCCGTTGGCTTCAATGTCACTGATGTAGCGCTTCATCTCGGCAATCTCGCCGCGCTGTGCATCGATGATTGCATCCGCCAGAGCCCGCACACGCGGATCGGAAATATCGGCCCGCTCGCTGGTCAGGATGGCAATGGAATGGTGCGGGATCATCGCGCGCATCCAAGCGAGGTCTTCCACCGTCTCCTGGCTTCGCACGAGCCAAAGCGAGACGCCAAAGGCAACGATGGCCCCAACGAAGATCGCAATGTTAATGCTGCGATTGGAGTACATCCCCAGCATGAAAGCGAGCATGATCACCGCCATCGCCGCCCCCATGTAAAGTGCCATCCACATCCGGGTTTGCGAGAAAAAGATATGATCCAGCGCGTATGTGTTTAGATACATCAGTCCGAACATCACGATTGTCGATGTGGCGATCATCGCCGCGAAACGGCCGTATCCCATCCCTTTGCCTCCATTATCCTGATCAGTTTGGTGATGATCCATGATGTTCTCCTAACGCTGCGTGTATTTAAACAATGATCTCTGCAAAAAATTAACGAAACAGATGAAACGCGGTTCCTTTGCCGGACTTCGGACGGCGCGATAGTGATGCGCGTTCGCTTGGGTTATTCGATACCGTTTTCGCGCTGCAACGCCCGCACATAGGCAGTGATGTTCAGCAGGTCAGCTTGAGTGACACCCTTCACGGCGGGCATATCTCCGAACTTCCAGTGATGCGCGCGCACGCCGTTCTGCGCAGCGAGGACGAATGCCATGTCGCCATGGTGGCCCGGTTCGTAGATCTTGTGAACCAGCGGGGGCGCCGTCCCTGCTTTGCCTTGCGCGTTCTCACCGTGGCAGAAGGCGCAAACCGCATCATAAGCCCGCTTTCCGATCTGTTCTTGTTCTGACAGGGATGCGGGCACTTCGACGGCAACCATCGCATCGCCCGGCAACGGTGCCGCGCCCCTGGTTTCGGTGCTCATGGTCGCGTCACCCGATTGCAGGACATACCACGCCCCTGCAACCGCCGCGAACACAGCCAGCGATATCGTTCCCCACTTCATCTCGATCATTCCTTCGCATTCAATTTTCCCTTGACCGGGAATCACCCGCCAAGCCGTGTCCGGAAGGGACACCGAAATGGATCGGTGCCCCCATCAGGTTCTCATTTCACTTGCGTTACAGTCAGTTTGCCGTTGACCCGTTCCGCGACAAATTCGATGTCCTGACCCTCCGCCATGTTGGCGATCATGGCCTCGTCGGCGCGGAACACCATTGTCATCGCGGGCATGTCGAGGCTGACAAGTGGCCCATGTATGATGGTTACCTTGCCGGCCTTGGCGTCGATCTTCTTGATCGTGCCGGTGGTGTATTCCACTTCCGCCTGCGCCATTTGATCACCCACGTTGATGGGCCCGTGCATGCCGGATTCGTAATGACCGGGGATCAGACAGGCGAACTCAAACGTGCCTGGGTTGGCAAATTGCCAGACGATCTCACCACTCTGACCGGGGTCGAGGCGGATGGAATTCGGATCATCGTGCTCCATGTCCATCTTTGCCATCAACTCCTTGTGCTTGGCGTTTCCTTCGAGCGTATCAATGACAAATTCATGCTCCAATTCGCCCCCGTTCGTCACGTTGAAGCGGATGGTTTCACCCTGCCTGATATCAAATTGCGCGGGCTCAAAGATCATTTCGCCATCATCGGTTTCACGCATGGTGACGTCGATTGTCCGATCCTCGGCGCCCATCATGCCGGGCATGCCGATCGCCATCATCTCCATCATATGGCCGGGTTCGGTTCCTCCTTTAGAGTGATCATGGCCGCCGTCATGTGTCCCCGCACCAAAAGCGGTTGAGGCGGCAAGGGTTGCTATAGCGGTGAGTGTGGCAAATTTCATTTTGGTTTCCTTTGGTTGGTCTTGCTTGCGTTAGTTGTTTAGGATTTGCGCTTGGTCAGGATGGTTTTGGGGCTGGTGTTGGAGGCGAACTCGGGCAGTTCGCCGGTCCACTCATAGGCCTGCTCGCCCGGAAGGTTCTCGTACCAGCCAGGATCGGAGTAATCGTCCGCATCGATGCCGTCGCGCACCTTCACGACCGAAAACATGCCACCCATTTCGATAGGGCCATAAGGCCCCCAGCCGGTCATCATCGCGACGGTGTTGTCGGGCAGAGGCATTTCCATCCTGCCCATGTCGGCCATGCCCGCGGTGCCCATCGGCATATATTCAGGCTGGAACTGACGTATTTTCTGGGTCAGAGGCTTCTTGTTGACGCCGATGAAGGTCGGCACATCGTGACCCATCGCGTTCATGGTGTGGTGCGACTTGTGACAATGGATCGCCCAGTCGCCCAGATGGTCGGCGGTGAACTCATAGGCGCGCATTGCCCCCACGGGAATGTCGACGCTGACCTCGGGCCATTGCGCTGCCTCTGGCACCCAACCTCCGTCGGTGCAGGTGACCTTGAAGTCATAACCGTGCATGTGGATCGGGTGGTTTGTCATCGTCAGGTTGCCGACGCGCACGCGCACTTTGTCGCCCTTGTTCACGACCAGTGGGTCGATGTCGGGAAAAATCCGGCTGTTCCAGGTCCAGAGATTGAAATCCGTCATCGTCATGATGCGCGGCACATAGGTTCCAGGATCGATGTCGAAGGCGTTCAGCATGATCAGGAAATCGCGGTCTACCGGCATGAAGTTCGGGTCCTTGGGATGGACGACAAACATGCCCATCATCCCCATCGCCATCTGCACCATCTCATCCGCATGCGGGTGATACATGAAGGTGCCGGATTTGATCAGATCGAACTCGTAGACATAGGTCTTGCCCGGCGGAATGCCGGGATGGCTGAGCCCGCCGACGCCGTCCATGCCCGAGGGCAGGATCATGCCGTGCCAATGAACTGTCGTGTGTTCCGGCAGCCTGTTGGTGACGTAGATGCGGACCCTGTCGCCTTCGACTGCCTCGATGGTGGGGCCGGTCGACTGGCCGTTATAGCCCCACAGATGGGCGATCATGCCATCGGCCAGTTCGCGCTCCACCGGTTCAGCAACGAGGTGAAACTCCTTGACCCCGTTGTTCATTCTGTGGGGCAGTGTCCAGCCGTTCAAAGTCACGACTGGCGTGTAGTCAGGCCCCGTCGATGGCCGTGGCGTGATCGCCGTGGCAGCACTGTCCATTTGGGCCGCTTCAGGCAAACCCATATTCGTGGTCTTGCCCCATGCCTGCGAGGAAACCAGCGCTGCCCCTGCGGCACCGGCCCCGAGTAATTGACGTCTGTTAATCATGTCATCTTCCTTTCAGTGTCCTGCGCCGCCACCGGCGGCAAGTGTTGGATTTTCTCCTCCGGCACCGCCGCTGCCCGCACCACCGCCGTAGATGGCGGCAGTCAGATCGGCCTGAGCCATGAAAAATTCACGCTTTGCATTGGCAGATTCGAGCGATGCGCCGAGTTTTTCTCGCGCATCCGCCAGCAGCTCGAATGTGCTGGTGATCATGCCGTTGTAGGACAGCAGGCCTTCTTCCTCGACGATGGTGCGCAGCGGCACCAGAACGTCACGGTAGTGGCGCGCGATCTTGTAGGAGGCATGATAGGCAGCCTCCGCACCGCGCGCCTCGGAGCGCACATTGACGGCCTTTTCGGCAAGAACGTTGGCCGCCTGTAGATAGGCCAGCTCCGCCTTGCGCATCCGGGCCTCGCCGGTGTCGTAGATCGGAATGGCAAACTCCAGCTCCAGCTGCGGAGTGGTTTCGGTGCTCGTCCCGCCATCCTCCGCCTCACGCTCGGCCTCAAAGCCGGCGATGAGTTCAAGGTCCGTCACCAGCCGCGTCTGGTCGGTCAGTCCGAACGCCGCCGCCTGTGCCTCAAGCCCCAGCTTTGCCACGCGCAGATCGAACCGGTTTTGCAGGGCCTTGCCCTCGACGTTGGCGATGCGTCCCACCGAACGCGGCAATGTGGGCAGGGCATCGGGCACGTAGTAATCCACGTCCGCCCCCCACAGACCCATCAGACGTGTCAGGTCTTCCTTGGCACGGGTCGCATTCAGCCGCGCCTGCGCCAACTGCCCCGCCAATTCCGCGTTGAAGGCCTGCTCTCGTGCCTGTCCTGCCTTACTCAGCGCGCCTGTTTCACCCAGCTTACGCGCCAGTTCGGATCCGGCATCGGATGTGGCCTTGGCCCGTTTGAGGTAGCTGACCGTCTCAAACGCGGCGACGGCGTTGATCCATGCCTGCCTGGTCTGGTTTGCCAGCGTCAGCGTGTCATTCACCGCCGTCAGTTGCGCGCTGCGGAAATTCACATCCGCCAGTGCGACCCGCTGCTTGCGTGTCTTGGCGTCCATAATATTGGTCGCGATCAGACCCTCGATGGCCCGATAGGCGCCCAGTTCGACGGCCCCGATGCCCAAAAAACCGATGGAAACGACCGGGTTTTCAGGCGTCGCCTGTTGCCATGCCTCGGCGGCAGACAGGCCGACATTTGCGTAGGATGCCTGCAAGCCTTTGCTGTTGAGCAGGGCGGTTTGAACGGCGGTGTCGGACGAAATCGTCTTGCCCTGCACCATGGCGCGCACCTCGCGGGCCAATGCGTCGTTCTGCGCCTGAGTTTGCGCGAATGCCGTGCGCTTGCCGATCGCAGCCGAGGCCTGGCCGGAGACGGCCGCAAAGCCTGCGTTGGACTCCGTGTAGGCCTCCGGAATGGCGGTGGCGCATGCGCCGAGGACCAGAGGAAAGCTCATGACCAGAGAGAGGCTCTTGAAGCGCATCAATTGCCCTCCGACTGTTCTTGATTAACGGATCGCCAGTTGCGCGGGCCGGTGGGGCCGCGATAGGTGTATCCCGCCATGGGGTCCTGATAATTGACCGGCGAGGATATCGCCGTGTTGGTGGCCGCCTGTTGCGCAGCCACGTTCGGCAGCGGCGCGGGCTCATAGGCACATGCGCCAAGCGCGAGAGCCGAAGCCCCCATAGATAGATGAATTTTCATGATGGTAACCTGTCTGATAGACTTCGGGCTCGCGCACGGACATGCGCAAAGCAATGACCCAGCTAAAGGCCGTGAATCAGATCAGGGATAGGGGAGGTCGCAAAAAACCGGTTGGTTCAATTGAGGCGGTCCGGACGGGAAGCGTCAGATATCTGTCACGCCTCGCGTGCGCGAAGAAAGCTGTACCTGTCTCGCTGAAAACAGCCGAACCGCAAATGCTGCTGCAACACTGAGAAGATGAGTGGTCCTGATCTGCGTCTGTAGCGATAGAACCGCTTTTGTCGTGCATGTCGTCAGATGAAGCATCGCCATGTGCATGGTCTGTATCGGCATGGCCATGGGCGACCGATACGACGTGATGGTCACCGTGCATACCAGACGCGGCGTGGGTTGCAGAGGGTGGTAGGAAGACCAACGCGCAGACGATTACAAGGTGCGAGAGCACCTTGAGACACGCAAAAAGGGATTTCTTGGACTTCATATGCAGCATTTTGCGGCTAACACGGGACACCTGTCAATCCACTGGAGGACGGTGGGCGCTAAACTTCTCGTGATGCCATTTACTGAGCGGCCTATTGCCAACCCGTTCTGTGTATTTGTTGGAACGACCCCGAGCAGTCGGCCCGCCTGATGTGAGAGGCTTTCGGCATACCTACGATGCACCCGGGTCAGGCTTCATGCCGCTTGTTTGACTGCCCCCCCGATTGGGGCATTTCCGACCAGCTTCAGCGTGACTGAAAAGGGAACAGAGAATGCCTGACGGAATTGAATACTCCGCCACCGCCGCCGTCACTACCGCCGGGATGGGCACGATCTACACTGGTCCGCCGCCATGCTTATCTGCCCTTCGCTGCGCGAGATAGCGGTCAAAGGTTGTCTTTTCCCTCTGACGCACAAGGGCCAGGACAGATCTTCTGCCGACGGCACTGTCTTTAGGGTCAGGACCCATTAACTGATTGAGCTTGTCGTGGTGTCATGATTCACGACCCCCAGTTTCAGGGAGATATGATGAGCAATCTTTATTGGCTGACGGTGGCGCAGATGGAGCGTCTGCGGCCTTACTTTCCAAAGAGCCGAGGCCGCGCTCGCGTGGATGACCGCCGTGTTTTGAGTGGCATTATCTTCATCAACCGCAATGGGTTACGGTGGTGTGATGCGCCTGCGGAGTATGGGCGGCCGAAGACGTTATATAATCGCTGGAAGCGTTGGAGAGATATGGGTGTATTTGCCCGGATCATGATGGGACTGGCCGAGCAGGCACCCGATAACAAGACCATATCCATTGATGCCACATACCTCAAAGCACACCGTACGGCGTCCAGTCTACGGTTAAAAAAGGGGGGCGTGGACGCCTGATCGGGCTGACCAAAGGCGGCATGAATACCAAACTGCACGCGATCACAGACACCAGCGGACGACCGATCCGTCTTTCCATCACTGCAGGACAAGTCAGTGATTATACTGGCGCAGCCGCCTTGATGAATGGTCTGCCCGAGGCTGAATGGTTCCTCGCCGACAGAGGGTACGAGGCTGATTGGTTCCGCGACGCCCTTATAGATAAGGGGACAATGCCCTGCATCCCAGGTCGTAAATCACGCAAGAAGACCGTCAAGTACGACAAGCGCCGATACAAACGCCGGAACCGCATCGAAAGGATGTTCGGCAGAATCAAAGATTGGCGTCGCGTCGCAACCCGCTACGACAGGGCACCAACCGTCTTCCTCTCCGCTATCGCTCTCGCAGCAACCGTCATATTCTGGTTATGAGTCCTGACCCTAATGGGGGCCCAAAACCATGCGGGCGGTCGATGATCAGGTCTGCATTGGTTCATGCAGTTTCAGCGTGTTGGTCACACGTTCTGCCGCCTCTAAGGCGCCCTCAAGAAAGCCTCCGAATTCCGGGGCGGTTTCGGTCGACCCGAATATCACTCCGCGTGCTGAAAGGGCACGCAGGTTGGTCGGCAGACCGTAGCGGGGATGGCTTCGGACCGGTTGTCGATCCTGTGGGCGCGCGATGTCTGGAATGGTCGCCCAGTCCTGCAAGACAAGGTGCAACGGGTCGGCCATTTCCGGACCGAACATCGCCGTCAGCTGCGTCACCGCAAGGCGCATCATCTCATCTTTGTGCAGGACGCGCGCATCGGCAGGGACCCCGATAAAACCGAATAGCGCATAGGGACCGCCCTGCCTTGGCGAAGCATCATGGATTTCGACCATTGGCCCTTGCTGGCTCATGGCGCCGCCGGACAGCCCGGCATTTCGCCAATGAGGCTGGTCGTAAACCGCGACGATCTTGGCCTGACCGGCCATCCAAGTCGGCACGTTTTGCAAAGCCTGCGCTTGGGCCTCATCCAGGGCAGGTTCAAAGGAAACGGTATCGGCGATGACCCGGGGCGGCATGGCCATCACGATCCTACTGGCATTGATGATCTGTGCGCTGCCGTCTTGAACAACCTGCGCTGTGACGTTGTCCGCCGAATGGTCGACCGACGTCAGCCGCGTGTTGGTCATGATCATCGCCGGATCCAACCCTTTGGCCAAAGCATGCACCACACTGCCGATCCCACCTGCCAAGCGGTACGAACCCTCCATAGAGGCATAGCCGCGCCCGCGCTGCACGGAGCCGTTTTGCTCTTGATAGACCAAGTCACCTGTTGAAAACTGCTCAAACACAGGGATCTGAAAGCGGTCCGCGAGGGCCGCCATGCGCGGCTGGCCCGGCCAGAACCACGCAGGCCCAAGGTCGAACGCGCCGCCTGAAAACTCTTTGGTCAGGATACGCCCGCCAAGGAGGTTCTGCGCTTCAACCAGCAAGAAATCGCGGCCTTGGCGGGCCAGATGGTCGGCAAGCGCAAGACCCGACAGACCACCGCCCACAATCAGAACATCGGTCTGCATCAGAACGCCTCTCCCATCGGCCTGAGGTCCAACTCATGCGTCCAGGTGGACCGTGGTTGATCCGCCAGCGCCAGATAGGTGCGGGCAATATCCTCCGGTTTAATCATCCGTGCAGAGTCCGTACTGTGCAGGGCGCGGCTGGCATCCGTGTCGACAATCCCGTCAAGAACCACATGCACAACGTGGATACCCTGCGGCCCATATTCACGCGCCAGCGATTGGGTCAATGCCCGCAACCCCGCCTTAGCCGAAGCAAAGGCCGCAAAATTCTTGCCACCGCGCAGACTCGCTGTTGCGCCAGAGACGATGAAGGTGCCGCCGCCGTTTTCCACCATAGCAGGCAACACGCTTCGGGCCAGATTAGCAGCTGAAGCACCATCGCACGCCATGTTGCCTCAAAGTCTGCATTCGTGGTGTCCTCAAACCCCGCGATCAGCAGCTTTGCCGCGTTGTGAACCACCAGTTTTGGCGCCCCAAGGGTTTCGATTAGGTCCGACACGGTTTGTGCCGTTTGATCAGGGTCGGACAGGTCGACGGCATGTGTCGAGCCCGCCGCCGCATCGGGAATCGAGCGGTTGAGACCGATGGATGTATAACCATTCTGTGCAAAGGCGCGCACCAAGGTTTGGCCAAGACCGGCACCCGCCCCGCCAATGATTGCAAGTGGATCTGACATCTCAGCCTCCGGCATTGGAGGCTGACGGCGTATCCGCCAAATGACCGGATTTCACCCAAAGCCGCGCCCCATCAGTGCCGGAAACAGCGTTCAGCGGCGTATGGGGCGGCAGGCGCAGCCATGAATTGACCCCGAAGTCCTCATCACCTTCGTGAAACCTGCCTTCGATCACAAGCGCTTCAAACCTGTTGTGGTCGGCCTGCGTCACTGCCACGCTGGCCTCCCAAAGCTCGATCCGAACCCGTTCACGCGTATCCTCGAACAGCGGAATTTCTGAAACACCCGCACGCACTGGCTGCGGGGACTGGGTGGTAGTGTCGATAGTGATCTGCTGGCGGTCATCCATTTCAAACTGCCACAGCTTGACAAAGATCGTCACCCCCGCAGCCGAGCTTGGCGTGTGCGATGACGTCGGCGGGTTGCGCACGTAGGTGCCAACCGGAAAATCGCCGTGTTCGTCCTGAAAGACGCCATCAAGCACCAGAAATTCTTCGCCACCCGTGTGGGCATGGGCCGAAACCGCGCTGCCCGGCGCATATCCGCCCTGTTCTGCAATGCTCCTCCTTACAAGTCACGATCATACGAATGCGTTCCAGGATGCACCCGGTGGAAAGTTTATTTGCATAACAACTACTTATGAAAAATAGCAGCCGGGACATTCCTAATCCCGGCTGCCTATTCTAGCTCTTCTTGCCGCCACCGGGACAATCTTTGCCCCGGCTCGGGACGATCTTTGCCCCACTTGGGAGCTACTTTGCCCCGACCGACAGTTTCATGCCAATCCCCTCAGCTACAGCCCGATGTCCCGCCGCAGGTGTTGCACTTCATGCAAGTGCCGTTGCGCACCAGCGTGTAGTTGCCGCAATCGCCGCAGGCCTCGCCCTCGTAGCCTTGCATCTTGGCCTTCACGCGGGCGTCCATGCGGACTGCGCCGGTCGTGACGGTCGTTGTGCTGGACATCATTGCCGCTGCCGCCATGGCCGTTTCAGGGACCAAGGTTTGCAGGCTGGCGACAGGATCGCCTCCGGCCTGACCCGCGAAGGCTTGACCACCATTCAGCACATACAACTCCTGTGGCAGACGCTTGCGCAGATACCCGGTGGAGCTGATTTGTTTCAGCACTTCCAAGGACTTGGACGCGGCAGATTCGCTCATCTCGCTGATGTTGCTGACACCGTCCTCAACACCGCGCCCCAGATCGTCAAAGCTGTGACCCTCGGGTTTGACATGCGCCAGATCGGTGCGATCCAGATAGCTGACAGCCAGTTCGCGGAAGATATAGTCAAGGATCGAGGTCGCGTTCTTGATGCTGTCATTGCCCTGCACCATGCCCGATGGCTCGAACTTGGTGAAGGTGAACGCATCGACGAATTCTTCCAGCGGCACGCCGTATTGCAGGCCCACGGACACGGCGATGGCGAAGTTGTTCATCATCGCACGGAACCCCGCGCCTTCCTTGTGCATGTCGATAAAGATCTCGCCCAACTGGCCATCGGCATATTCGCCGGTGCGCAGATAGACCTTGTGACCGCCGATGACCGCCTTCTGGGTATAGCCCTTGCGCCGTTCAGGCATCTTGTCGCGGGTGGTCTTGTTGATTTCCTTGATCACGATCTTTTCGACGATCTTTTCGGCCAGAACGGCGGCCTTTTCGTGGTTTGAGCCACTCTCAAGGATTTCCGCCGCCTCGTCATCGTCTTCGACCAAAGCGGATGCCAATGGCTGGCTCAGTTTTGACCCATCACGATACAGCGCATTTGCCTTGACGCCCAAGGACCAGGACAGCTCATACGCCTTCTGGCAATCCTCGATCGTGGCGTCATTGGCCATGTTGATCGTCTTGGAAATCGCGCCCGAGATGAACGACTGAGCCGAGGCCATCATGGTGATGTGGCTGTTAACGCTCAGATACCGTTTGCCTTTTTTGCCACAAGGGTTGGCGCAATCAAAGATGTGATAGTGCTCGGCCTTCAGGTGTGGGGCGTGCTCCAGCGTCATTGTTCCGCAGACATGGTCGTTGGCCGCATCGACATCGGCGCGGCTGTAGCCCAGATGCGCCAGCAGATCAAAGGTGGGATCGTTCAATTTGGCCGTCGGGATGCCCAGCACGTTGGTGCAGAATTCGGCGCCCAGCGTCCACTGGTTGAACACAAAGCGGATGTCAAAGGCGCTGGCCAACGCGGCCTCGACCTTTTGAATCTCGTTGGCGCCGAAACCGTGACCGATCAGCGAGGTGTGGTTGATGCCCGGCGCGTTGCCGATGCTGCCGTGACCTACGGCGTAGCTGATGATTTCCTCGATCTGCGCAGACCCATAGCCCAGCATTTCAAGGGCGGCGGGCACGGATTGGTTGATGATCTTGAAATAACCACCGCCTGCCAGCTTCTTGAATTTCACCAAGGCGAAATCCGGCTCGATGCCCGTCGTGTCGCAATCCATCACCAGACCGATGGTGCCGGTGGGCGCGATCACGGTGGATTGCGCGTTGCGGTAACCGTGCTGTTCGCCTAGGCGCAGCGCCTCGTCCCAGCTGGACATGGCCAATTCGACCAAGCGGCTGTCCGGGCAGTTCGTCAGGTCCAGCGGGACCGGCTTAACGGCCAGATCCTCGTATCCATCGACCTTGCCGTAGGCGGCATTGCGGTGGTTACGCATCACGCGCAGCATGTGGTCCTTGTTGCGCGCGTAACCCGAGAACGCGCCCAGCTCACCGGCCATCTCGGCGCTGGTGGCATAGCTAACGCCAGTCATGATCGCGGTCAGGGCACCGCACAGCGCACGGCCCTCGTCGCTGTCATAGCCAAGGCCCATGTTCATCAGCAAACCGCCGATGTTGGCATAGCCAAGACCCAGCGTGCGGAAATCATAGCTGCGCTGCGCAATCTCCTTGGAGGGGAACTGCGCCATCATCACGCTGATTTCCAACGTCACGGTCCACAGGCGAGATGCGTGCATGTAGGCTTCGGCGTCGAACCGGCCATCGTCGTAGAATTTCAACAAGTTCATCGAGGCTAGGTTACAGGCCGTGTCATCGAGGAACATGTATTCGGAACAAGGGTTTGATCCGCGAATCTCACCGTCTTCGGGGCAAGTGTGCCACGCGTTGACCGTGTCGTGATACTGAATGCCCGGATCGGCGCAGGCCCATGCCGCGTGGCCCACATCTTCCCACAGATCGCGCGCCTTGATGGTTTTGGCGACCGAGCCGTCGGTGCGGTTGATCAGCGCCCAGTCGGCGTCATCCTTGATCGCCTGAAGGAACGCATCCGTGACCCGGATCGAGTTGTTCGAGTTTTGGCCTGACACGGACGCATAAGCCTCGGAATCCCAGTCAGTGTCGTAGGTCGGGAATTCGATGCTGTCATAGCCCTGCTTGGCATAGTCCAACACGCGCTTGACGTATGTTTCCGGGATCGCGGTTTTCTTGGCGCTGCGAATGGCGGTTTTCAGCTGTTCGTTCTTCTTGGGATCGACCGAATCCTCGGCACTGCCATCCCATGCGCGGATCGCGGCAAAGATTTCGTTCAGCTTTTCTTCGTGCATTTTGGAGCCGGCAACGATGCTGGCAACCTTTTGCTCTTCCTTGACCTTCCAGTTGATGAATTCCTGGATATCGGGGTGATCCGCATCGCAGATCACCATCTTGGCCGCGCGGCGCGTGGTGCCGCCCGACTTGATTGCGCCCGCCGCGCGGTCACCGATTTTCAAAAAGCCCATCAGGCCGGACGACTTGCCGCCACCTGAAAGCGACTCACCGGCTGCGCGGAGGCTGGAGAAGTTGGTGCCGGTGCCCGAGCCATATTTGAACAGGCGCGCTTCGCGAACCCACAGGTCCATGATGCCGCCCTCACCGACCAGATCGTCGGCGACAGACTGAATAAAGCACGCGTGCGGCTGGGGATGCTCATAGGCGCTGGTCGACTTGGTCAACTCGCCTGTTTCGTAGTCGACATAGAAATGGCCCTGACCGGGGCCGTCGATGCCGTATGCCCAATGCAGGCCGGTGTTGAACCACTGCGGGCTGTTAGGCGCGGCCATCTGGCGGGCAAGCATGATGCGCATCTCGTCAAAATAGGCCTGCGCATCGGATTCGGTGGTGAAATAGCCACCCTTCCAGCCCCAATAGGCCCAGGCACCGGCCAGACGGTCAAACACCTGCTTGGCGCTGATTTCGCCGCCAGTGGCCACGTCCTTGCCATCGGGAACCGAGCGCCACAGGAACTCGGGCACACCCTTTTCCTTCACGCGCTTCAGTTTGGCGGGCACGCCGGCCTTGCGGAAATACTTTTGGGCGATGACATCGCTGGCGACCTGGCTCCAACCGGCGGGCACTTCGACGCCGTCCAGTTTGAAGACGGTGCTGCCGTCCGGGTTGCGAATTTCCGAGCTGGTGGTGACGAACTCCAGCCCTGCATACGCGTCCTGTCCTGCCTTGGTGAATTTCCGTTCGATTTTCATGTTCGCTGCCCCATGTCTTGGCCTCTATTATCCGTGCAAAACACCAGCGTTGTGGCCCCTGCGCTCAATGTCGGGCGGCAGAAAATGGTCCGCTTGCACAGGCTTTTGCGCAAACGACATGCCCGGCATCCGCCCGACATTTTGACCTAGAGTATCTCTGCTCGACCCTCACCACACTATATCTAGTGGCGTCGTGTTCGATTGGCACAAACTGGCGTATTTTCGCATAGGCGGTCAACAAATCTTTTGCCAGAAATTAGGACTAAATTAAGTTGACCTTTTCCACACCTGCCCGCCCAGCGGCCCGCCCCCGATTCATCCCCAGCATCATACACAGTGCGCCCCGGTTTGGTCATCCGGCGAAAGCGTTTGTATTCGGCGAGGTTAGCCGTGGTGATTGAACGAATACCCGAACTTGTCCCCAGCTGATTGTGGGGGGACGTTAATCTTTATTAACGTTTGAAATTGCGGGACGCACCATTGCAGCGATGCCACAGACAAGCAGAACCGGTGCTGCAAAAGACAGCACCACAAACCAGACAAACGGACCGCAAAGCGGCCCGTTACAAGTCAGCGTTCAATTGTAAACTGGGAGTATATGGTCGGGGCGGCGAGATTCGAACTCACGACCCCCTGTACCCAAAACAGGTGCGCTACCAGACTGCGCCACGCCCCGAACCATGAGCGGTGTCTACTGTGCTTTGTCCGGGTTGAAAAGCCCAAATTTCCAATTATTGCAATCGGTTTAACAAGGCCACGCAGGCGCGTTGTCGGCAAAGACCGGATGACGGATCTGAGTGCCCTTTGCGATGCCCATACGGCGTGCCAAACCGCCGTTAATTTCCAACACGGCCTTCACCCCGTCACCGCCCGATATAGGCGTTGTATCATGGGGCGTGGCATTGGAATGGACCTTTTGAACGACACCCGCAGCGTCGATGAAAATCATGTCCAGCGGAATCAGTGTGTTCTTCATCCAGAAACTGACGGGCTTGGCCTTGGGGTAGACAAACAGCATCCCGGCGCTTTGTGCCAGATGCTCGCGGTTCATCAGGCCTTGGGCGCGCGTTGCGTCGTCATCCGCCACCTCGATCGAGAATCGCGCCGTGCCCCAATCGCCGCGCAGCTCGACCTGTTCGGCGCGGCACGCCTGCCCCGCCACCGGCGCAGAGTTAGCCCCCGTTGTTGTCTCGGCCGTAGTCTCGGTCGCGGAGACGGTGCCGCCAACCAGCATCAATGTCACGCCAAGAACAGCCGCCAGATGCCTCATTTCAAAGCACTTTCCCATCCGCATACCTCCATCGCAATAAGCCCGCGTTGACCTTCGATGACGCGAACGGCCACCGCTTCCCCCGGTTGCAAATCCGCAAGGCCCGAGCGGCGCAGCACTTCTATATGAACGAAGACATCTTCTTTGCTCCCAAAGGTATTGGCAAACCCAAATCCCTTGCCCTTGTCGAACCATTTGATGCGCGCAGCCTCCAGCGGTGTGTCACGCAGGACGTCGGGCGCGATCGCGTCCAGATCGGCCAGACCGCTGGTTTCCAAAGTGTCCGGCGGGCTGATGGTAAGGACGTCCACAGCCTGAACGCCGCGATCGGTATCCTGCACGTCGATCTCGACACCGGCGTTATCAGCGATCGAACTCTGACCGAAGTTGCGCAAAACGTTGGCGTGCAGCAGAATATCTGCCCCACCCTCGTCCGCCACGACAAAGCCAAACCCTTTGACCGGGTCGAACCACTTAACGCGGCCTTTTACTCTGCGGACAGTCTCATCCATCGCCGTATGCTTACCTTCCGAACCCCATGGCAGCACCTGCCACGTTCGCTATGTTTGTCGGGCAACAGCGCATAACTTGCAAGCCAGTTTATGTGCCTACAAACAATGCCTTGCATTTACCTTGACGTCAACGTCAAGGGTTCAAACGCGTGACTTCCCATGCGTCAACTGCCGTTTCGCGCTGCCATTTAAAGCGATCATGCAGGCGGAAATCTCCGTCGGCCCAGAACTCGATTTCGACCGGGGTTATCTTGAAGCCACCCCAGAACGGCGGGCGTTTCGGGGACAATCCGTGCTTGGCCGACACTTTGGCGACTTCGGCCATCAGTGTCGCGCGCGACGCCAGCGGGCGCGACTGTTGCGACGCCCATGCCCCCAACCTGCTTTTTAGCGAGCGCGACGCGTAATAGGCGTCTGCATCGGCACCCTCGAATCGCTCGGTGGTGCCGCGTACGCGGACCTGCCGACGCAAACTCTTCCAATGCATCACGAAGCTGGCCTTGCCCGCCTGTGCGATTTCCTGACCCTTGGCGCTGTCGTAATTGGTGTAGAACACGAACCCGTCGTCCAGAATATCCTTTAGCAGCACCATGCGCACGTTGGGCAGTCCATCGACGTTCACTGTGGCCAGTGCGATCGCGTTGGGGTCATTGACCTCGCTTGCCTCGGCCTCGCGCAGCCAGTCGCGGGCGATCTGAAACGGGTTGTCCCCTGCGAATTTTCCGGTGCGGTCTGTCATGCTTGGCCCTTTTTCTAGCTGTGCTCGGTTTTGAACCGGACTCTGTACTGTGGTCACGAATCACCTTTGTCCGTCGCAACCCCATGATCTGCCCCGCGGGCCGGTGTTGCAACGCCGTGAACACGGGAGGTCACAGGACCTGCGGCCCTTGATGCACCCCCCCGGATCGCATAAAGGAGCGTATTGTTGGTGAAATGAGGCGGAACCTGAACATGTCAAACAACCTTCTTGCGGGCAAGCGCGGCTTGATCATGGGCCTGGCCAACGATAAATCCATCGCTTGGGGTATCGCGCGCGCTTGTGCCGATGCCGGTGCTGAACTGGCCTTTACCTATATGGGCGACGCGTTCAAGAAACGGGTCGAGCCGCTGGCGAAATCGCTGGGCGCCGAGCACATGTTTGACTGCAACGTGTCCGATCCTGCCTCGATTGATGCCGCGTTCAGTGAAATCGAAAAGGTCTGGGGCAAGATTGACTTCTTGGTTCATGCCATTGGATTTTCTGACAAAAACGAACTGCGCGGGCGGTATGTCGATACCAGCCGCGACAATTTCCTGATGACGATGGATGTCAGCTGCTACAGCTTTACTGCCGTGGCACAACGCGCCGAAAAACTGATGGAGCCGGGCAGTTCGATGCTGACCCTGACCTATTACGGTGCCGAGCAGGTGATGCCGCACTATAATGTCATGGGCGTTGCCAAGGCCGCGCTGGAGGCGTCAGTGAAATATCTGGCCGAGGATCTGGGCAAGGACGGCATCCGCGTCAACGCAATCAGTGCCGGCCCGATCAAGACACTCGCCGCGTCGGGCATCGGTGATTTCCGTTATATCCTGAAATGGAACGAGCTGAACTCGCCCCTGCGCCGCAACGTGACGATCGACGACGTGGGCAAATCCGCGCTGTATCTGCTGTCCGATCTGGGCAGCGGCGTGACTGGCGAAAACCTGCATGTCGATGCGGGCTATCACATCGTCGGCATGAAGGCGGTCGACGCGCCGGATATTGACGCGACCAAGTAACTCCGCCCCGGCAATTTTAGCAGTGGGATCAGTGCGGCGACGGGGGCTACATTCTCGGCGGGACTGATTTCACGCAAACACCCGGGCACATCAAATATAGGACCGCTGAATCATGATCACGCCCCTGCCCCATGAAAAAGGCTTTCACGTCAGCTGGGACCAACTGCACCGCGATTCGCGCACTTTGGCCCTGACACTGGACGGCAAGGGACCGGATCAGGGCGAGTGGCGCGCCGTTGTCGCGATCACCCGTGGCGGCATGGCCCCCGCGATGATCGTTGCGCGTGAATTGGACATTCGGGTCGTAGATACGATCAGCGTTAAATCCTATGACCATCAAAGCCAATCCGAGGCGCAGGTGATCAAATCCCCCGATATGAACATCATCGGGGATGGCACCGGTATTCTGGTGATCGACGATCTGGTCGATACCGGCCGCACATTGGATGTGGTGCGCGCACTGATGCCCAAGGCGCATATCGCCACCGTTTACGGCAAGCCGCTGGGCCTGAGCCGGGTAGACACCTATGTGGGCCGGGTCGAACAGGACAGCTGGATCTATTTCCCTTGGGACATGGCGTTGCTTTATGTTCCGCCCTATCGCGGCGGCTGACGCGCGCGAATTGAACAGGACGATCGAGATGAGCCGCACCTCACGCACTTTCACGCCACCCGTCATGGAATCGCGCCGTTGGCTGGCGGGGGTCACGCATCCCGCTGACCGCCCGCTGATCAACGTCAGTCAGGCAGCGCCCATTGATCCTCCGCCTGCGCCCTTGCGACGCGCGATTGCAGACGCGGCCCTTGATCGCCCCGAAGCGCATCTTTACGGGGCGGTTCTGGGCAATGATGAACTGCGCGCCGAGGTGGCCAGCCAGTGGAGCACGGCCTATAACGGATCGCTCAGCGTGGATAATGTCGCCATTACCTCGGGCTGCAATCAGGCGTTTTGCGCCGCCATCGCCGCGCTGTGTGATGAGGGCGACGAGGTCATCCTGCCGACGCCGTGGTATTTCAATCATCGGATGTGGCTGGACATGCAGGGGGTGCGCACTGTGCCCCTACCCACCGGCCCCACGTTGCTGCCCGATCCGGATATGGCCGAGGCGCTGATTACACCCCGCACCCGCGCGCTGGTTTTGGTCACGCCCAACAATCCCGGCGGCGTAGAATACCCCGCCGATCTGGTGCACGCGCTGTATAACGTGGCGCAAAAACACGGCATCGCGTTGATATTGGACGAAACCTATCGCGATTTCGACGCGCGCGAGGGCGCGCCGCATGACCTGCTCACCGATCCCGATTGGGGCGATACCCTGATCCAGCTCTATTCGTTCTCCAAGGCCTACCGCCTGACCGGCCACCGTGTCGGGGCGATGGTTGCCGCGCCCAAGCGCATTGCCGAGATCGAGAAATTTCTTGATACCGTCACCATCTGCCCCAATCAGTTGGGCCAGATCGCGGCGCTTTGGGGGATGCAGAATCTGGGTCCATGGCTGGCCAATGAGCGGGCCGAGATTTTGGATCGTCGCGCCGCCATCAATGACAACATGCCGCTGCTGGACGCCAAAGGCTGGCAATTGCTGGGCGTCGGCGCGTATTTCGCCTATTTGCAGCATCCGTTTGAGGGCTCCAGCGCCGATCTGGCCCCGCGATTGGTGCGCGATGCGGGCGTGTTGCTGTTGCCCGGCACGATGTTCACCCCCCAAGGCGACGCCGCAGGCACACGCCAGATGCGCATTGCTTTTGCCAATGTGGACCGCGCCGGGATCGACACGCTGTTTACGCGGCTGTCCGCGCTGGACTGGGCACAGGCCTAAGGCGCCGCCCTGCTCTCTTGCACCATGGCGGGGCAACGCGTAGACAGTCGCTCACAGTCAAAAACGGCAGCAATGCAAAGGGCATCGGATGAAGCGCGGCAACAGCATTTCCAAATCGGCCATGTGGGTTTTGATGGCCCTTTTGATCTTGGGCCTCGGTGGCTTTGGCGTGACAAATCTGGGTGGCAACATCACCAGCGTCGGTGCCGTGGGCGACTCGGAGATCGACGTCAACACCTACGCCCGCGCCCTGCGCAACGAAGTCAACGCATTGCAGGCCGAATCCGGCGCCCCGGTGTCGTTTGCGCAGGCGGACGCGGCCGGTATCCCCCAACAGGTGCTGTCGCGTTTGGTGGCCGAAGCGGCGCTTGACAATGAAACCCACGAGATGGGCATTTCCATCGGTGACGCGGCCCTGCGCGATCAGATCGTGGACATTCCCGGCTTTCAGGGGCTCGACGGCAGCTTTGACCGCGAGGCTTATGCCTTTGCCCTGCAACAGGCCGGTCTGAACGAGGCCCAGTTCGAGGAAAACGTCCGCAGCGAAGCGGCGCGCACCCTGCTGCAAGGCGCGGTCATTGCCGGTGTTCATGCGCCAAAGGGCTACGGTGACACGCTGCTGACCTATATCGCCGAAGCCCGCGACCTGACCTATGCCGAGTTGGGCCGTGGTGATCTGGCAGGCGGCCTGCCCGTCCCCACCGAGGACGATCTGAGTGCCTACCACCAGTCCCACCTACCCGATTTCACCACCCCCGAGGTCAAGCGCATCACATACGCCTGGCTGACGCCGGAAATGATCATCGACGATATCGAGGTCAGCCCGGAGATGCTGCATGAGGCCTATGACGCCCGCATCGCCGAGTTTCAACAACCCGAGCGACGCCTGGTTGAACGCCTTGGTTTTGCCGACACCGCCTCGGCACAGGCGACACTGGACCGGATCAACGCCGGGGAAACTGACTTTGACGCGCTGGTGTCGGACCGTGGCCTGACACTGGCCGATGTGGACATGGGCGACGTTGCCAAGGGCGATCTTGGCGCGGCAGGCGACGTGGTGTTTTCCGCCACGGCGGGCGATGTCGTTGGCCCGGTGGATAGCGACATCGGTCCGGCGCTGTTTCGCGTCAATGCCGTGTTGCAGGCCCAGAACATCCCCTTTGAAGAGGCAGAACCGCTGCTGCGCGACGCGCTGGCAGGCGATCGTGCCAGCCGCGTGATCGACGATCAGATGGACAACATCGACGACCTGCTGGCCGGGGGCGCCACCATCGAGGAATTGGGAACCGAGACCGAGATGGTCGTGGGCACGGTTGATTGGAACACCACCGTCCGCGAAGGCATCGGCGGCTACGAGGCGTTTCGCGCCGCCGCCGCCACCCTGACCGCCGACGATTACCCTGCTGTCATCAGCCTTGAGGACGGCGGCATCTTTGCCATGCGGCTTGAATCGGTGATCGAACCACAGATCCAGCCGCTACAGGATGTGCGCGACGCAGTGCAGACCGCATGGACCGCCGAAGCGCTGGTAGACGCGCTCAGCGCACAGGCCGAGGCGACAGTGGCCGCGCTGGCCGCTGGGGCCAGCTTTGCCGATCAGGGGCTGGAAGAAAAAACCGCACTCGGTATCACGCGGCAGGCGTTTCAGCCGGACACGCCCCCCAACTTCGTGCAGACCGTGTTCGATATGGAGGTGGGCGACGTGACATTGCTGGAAGGCGACGCGAAAGTTTTCATTCTACGACTAGACGCGATCAACGCGCCCGATAGCACAGATGTCGATCTTGAGCGTCTGCGCACTGGATTGGCCGATGCCGCCGCCAGCGACATCGCGCAAGACCTGTATCAGGCGCTGGCCGACGACATTCGCGGACGCGCTGGCATCACTCTGGACCAGCAGGCGTTGAACGCCGTGCATGCGAATTTTCAATAAGGCAACGACCGTGGAACTGACCCCCTCATACGACGATTTCGCCAAAGGCCATGACGCGGGCCGCGCGCAGGTGGTCTATACCCGCCTTGCCGCCGATCTGGATACGCCCGTGTCCTTGATGCTGAAACTGACCGGCGCCGCGACGGATGCGTTCATGTTGGAATCCGTCACCGGCGGCGAGGTGCGCGGACGCTATTCGATTATCGGAATGAAGCCCGATCTGGTCTGGCAATGCCACGGTACGACCAGCCGCATTAACCGCGCGGCCCGCTATGATCCCGACACGTTTCACGATCAGGACGGCGATCCGCTGGCCAATTTGCGCGCGCTGATTGCCGAAAGCCGGATTGACCTTCCCGAGGATCTGCCCGCCGCCAGCGCAGGCCTGTTCGGTTATTTGGGCTATGACATGATCCGTCTGGTCGAGCACCTGCCCGACATCAACCCCGACCCGTTGGGCCTGCCCGACGCGCTGATGCTGCGCCCCTCGGTCGTCGCCGTGCTGGATGGCGTCAAGGGCGAGGTCATCGTTGTCGCGCCAATCTGGGCCGGGTCCGGTCTGTCGGCGCGCGCGGCCTATGCGCAAGCGGCTGAACGGGTCATGGACGCGGTGCGTGATCTTGACCGTGCCCTGCCCCAAGCCAGCCGCCAGATGGGCGAAGCGCATGAAGACGCAGCCCCGGTGTCGAACTTCACGCGCGATGGCTATAAGGCCGCTGTGGAAAAGGCCAAGGAATACATCCGCGCCGGTGACATCTTTCAGGTCGTGCCCAGCCAACGCTGGACGCAAACCTTCCGCCAGCCACCCTTCGCGCTTTATCGCAGCCTGAGACGTACGAACCCGTCACCGTTCATGTTCTATTTCAACTTCGGCGGCTTTCAGGTGATCGGCGCCAGTCCTGAAATTCTGGTGCGCGTGTTTGGCAACGAGGTGACGATCCGCCCCATTGCCGGTACCCGCCCGCGCGGTGCCACCCCGGAACAGGACCGCGCCAACGAGGCCGACCTGATGGCCGATCCCAAGGAACTGGCCGAGCATCTGATGCTGCTGGATCTGGGCCGCAACGACACAGGCAAGGTCTCGAAGATCGGCACGGTTCACCCGACCGAGGAATTCATCGTCGAACGCTACAGCCACGTGATGCACATCGTCAGCAATGTGGTTGGCGAACTGGCCGTCGACCAGGACGCACTCAGCGCGCTTCTGGCCGGTCTGCCCGCAGGCACCGTCAGTGGCGCCCCCAAGGTGCGCGCGATGGAAATCATCGACGAACTGGAGCCTGAAAAACGCGGCGTATACGGTGGCGGCGTGGGGTATTTCAGTGCCGGGGGCGATATGGACGTCTGCATCGCGCTGCGCACCGCCGTGGTCAAGGACGAGACACTCTATATTCAGGCAGGCGGCGGCGTGGTCTATGACAGCGACCCCGAGGCCGAGTACATGGAAACGGTTCACAAATCCAACGCCATTCGCCGCGCCGCTGCCGACGCAGCCCGGTTTGGCGGCGACAACACCTGAAACGCGCCAGATTTTTCGCGACAATTCTCTGCCGATGGCGAAGGACGGACCATGACGCGCCTGATCCTGTTCAACAAACCTCATGGCGTGCTGTCGCAATTCACTGATCGCGGCACGGCAGGCAGTCCGCGCGCGACACTGTCCGATTTCATCGACCTGCCCGGCGTCTACCCCGCCGGGCGGCTGGATCGCGACAGCGAAGGATTGTTGGTGTTGACAGACGACGGCAGGCTTCAGGCCCGCATCAGTGATCCACGCTTCAAAGCGCCCAAAACTTATCTGGTT
The DNA here is from genome assembly GCA_035798175.1 of Rhodobacteraceae bacterium KMM 6894. GTDB lineage: Bacteria > Pseudomonadota > Alphaproteobacteria > Rhodobacterales > Rhodobacteraceae > Roseovarius. The sequence goes on along the minus strand of JAPFBS010000010.1, from coordinate 56,257 downwards.
CAGGTCGAAGGCCTGCCGAACGATGCCGCACTGACCGCGCTCAGCACCGGGGTCACCCTGAAAGACGGCCCGACCCGCCCGGCCAAGGCCCACCGGATCGACGCGCCCGATCTGTGGGAGCGTACGCCCCCCGTGCGGGTGCGCAAGACCGTGCCCGATTGCTGGATCGAGATTACCTTGACCGAAGGACGCAACCGTCAGGTGCGGCGCATGACCGCCCATGTCGGCCACCCCACCCTGCGGCTGGTGCGCTGGCGTATCGGCGAATGGTCACTTGACGGCATCGCACCCGGAACCTGGGTTCAGACGACACCCTGACCCAAGACGTTTCGCAAAACGCCTTATTCTGTGGGCTGCCCCTGCATCAGTACAGCCGAAATTGGTGCCAATTCGACCTGACTGGCCCGGTCCTGCAAGCCCCACAACAACAACGCGCTGATCGTATCTGCACGCAACCGGCCCAGCATGATCACGCCACCCTCTTCGCGCCCGGCCTTGAACGCCGCCTGATCCAGAAACCGGCGGATGACCGTCGCACTTTGGCCATTGGCGTCAAAATCGCGAAACACAGTGCCCACGGGAACGCCTTCGCGCGAGATCAGTTTACTGGCCGTGTTCAACCCATTGGAAAACATCACCAGACCGTGACCCGACTCAAGCAGGATCGGGGCCAGTTGTTCGCTGGCGTCGCGGCTGATTTGCAGCCCCGTGCCAGTGCCTTCAAGAATCGCAACCGCCTTGGGGATAGCGGTCAGCACGGTCTGCATGGTAATTTCCGTATCTACCGCCTGCGCGCCATCGGGTAGATTTGCCAGCGCCAGCACCTCGAACCCAGCATCGCGATAACGTTGCATCGCCTCTGTCGCGCCGGGGGCCATGGCATCAACGGCGAAACTCAGCGGATAGGGAAAGGCCGACAGCGCCTCCAGTCCGATGGGGCTGGACCCGTCGTCGATCAAAATGATCGCCATCAAAGGTTTGCCATCGGGGGCGTCGAACGGTTCCGCATTGGCCTGAATTGCGGGCAGCGTCCGGTCGCTGACGGCGGGTGCGGCCTGCTCAACGGGGCTAACCGGGCTGTCGGTCACCGATGGCAGACGATTGGTGGCAACACCCGTGGCCAGATTGCCGATGGTGCCTGTGCCCTCCGCGGGGGTCGGTTTGGGCAGAGTTTCGGGTTCAACTTCGGGTTCAGCTTCGGGCGCAGTCTGCGCGGTAACCTCCGGCGCAGAATCGGACTGCGGCGCGGGCTCACTTTTGGGAAAGGCCGCGTCGTCAACTGGGGCCTCGGGCACTGCAGGCTGAGCTGGATCGGTCGAAATCGACACGTTCGATTCGCGGGCGGATGCGGGCGCTTCGGGGACCAAAGGCGTGTCTGGCTGCGTCGGCGTGGCCGTCTCGAACACCACACCGCTGTCTTCTGCTGGTACTTGCGGCGCGCTTAGATCGCCCTGCACCGTGCCCAACTGAGGCCGGGCCGAGGGTTGTGTGGCCTCCGCACCCAGCGTGCTGAGGTCATCGGGCGCGGCGGTGGCGACTTGCGGCGTATCGCCTGCGGCCACGGGGGCCACATCCGGGGTTGGCAGACGCGCAGCGGTGTCTTCCAGCGATTGATTGAATTCGGATCCGGCAGGCACGTCCAGCGCGGTCGCATCGGGCGACTTGACGCCCACCGGCCCGCTGACAACGGACACGGCACCTAGTCCCACCGTCGAAACCACAACGCCCGCCAACAGACCTGCTACAAACCCTTGTGCCACCTGCACCGCCCCCTTTTATTTCACCCTAACGCACCTTGCTGCCCTTGACCCTTGGGGCCAAGCCTGAACATGTATACCGCGACCACGGCCCGGGCCTCCAGCCCCCAATCACGCGGGAAAGCAAGATGCTGCTTCTTATCGATAACTATGACAGTTTTACATACAATCTGGTACATTATGTCGGCGAATTAGGAGCCAATGTTGTTGTAAAACGCAACGATGCGCTGGATGTGCAGGCCGCGATGGCGCTGCGCCCCGACGGTATCCTGCTGTCGCCCGGCCCCTGTGACCCGGATCAGGCGGGCATCTGTCTGCCCCTGACCTTAGCCGCCGCCGAGGCGGGCATCCCCTTGCTGGGCGTGTGCTTGGGGCATCAAACCATCGGACAGGCGTTTGGCGGCAAGGTGGTGCGACATTCCGAAATCGTCCACGGCAAGATGGGACAGATGCACCACACCGGCAAAGGCGTGTTCGCCGGCCTGCCCTCGCCGTTCGAGGCAACGCGCTATCACTCGCTTGTGGTCGAACGCGCCAGCCTACCCGATTGCCTTGAGGTCACGGCCGAGTTGGAGGATGGCACGATCATGGGCCTGCGCCACCGGACTTTGCCTATTGAAGGCGTTCAGTTTCATCCCGAATCCATCGCCTCGCAGCATGGGCACGCCCTGTTGAAAAACTTCCTCGATATGCTGCCGCAATCGGCACAGGTTCCCGCATGAGCGATGATCTGAAAACCCTGATCGGGGCCGCCGCCGACCGCCCCCTGACACAGGACGAGGCCGAAACCGCATTTCGCATCCTGTTCAATGGCGAAGCAACGCCCAGCCAGATTGGCGGTTTCCTGATGGCGCTGCGTACCCGTGGCGAAACGGTGGATGAATACGCCGCCGCCGCCGCCGTGATGCGCGCCAAATGCCACAAGGTTCATGCGCCGTCGGGCGCGATGGACATTGTCGGCACGGGGGGCGACGGCAAGGGCACGCTGAACATTTCAACTGCGACGGCCTTTGTCGTGGCGGGCGCCGGCGTGCCGGTCGCCAAGCATGGCAACCGCAACCTCAGCTCGAAATCAGGCGCAGCGGATGCGTTGACCCAAATGGGCATCAACGTGATGATTGGTCCGAAACTGGTTGAAAAGGCACTGGAATCGGTCGGTATCGCCTTCATGATGGCCCCAATGCACCACCCGGCGATGGCGCATGTCGGCCCGGTCCGCGCCGAATTGGGAACGCGCACGATCTTCAACATCCTCGGCCCGCTGACCAACCCTGCAGGCGTCAAGCGTCAATTGACCGGCGCGTTTTCACGCGACATGATACGCCCAATGGCCGAAACGCTGGGTCGCTTGGGGTCCGAGCGCGCTTGGCTGGTCCACGGCGGCGACGGCACGGACGAGTTGAGCATCGCCGGCATCAGCTGGGTCTCGGCCTTGAACACCGACGGCACGATCACCGATTTTGAATTGCACCCCGAAGACGCCGGTCTGCCCGTGCATCCGTTTGAGGACATCCTAGGCGGTGAACCCCATCACAACGCCGCCGCCTTCGCGGCCTTGCTGGACGGCGCACACGGTGCCTATCGCGACGCCGTTCTGCTGAACTCCGCCGCCGCGCTGGTCGTGGCGGATCACGCAGCCGATCTTAAAACCGGGGTCGACATGGCCCGCACCAGCATTGACAGTGGCGCCGCACGCGCCAAAATCGACGCACTGGCACGCATCACATCGGAGACACCATGAGCACTCCCACGATCCTCGAAAAAATCAAAGCCTACAAGCTGGACGAAATCGCCGCGACAAAGGCCGAGGTTTCTGACAGCGAAATGGCCGAGCGTGCCCGCCACGCACCGGCCGTTCGCCCGTTCAAGGATGCGCTGCTGAGTGCCTCGAAGCAGGGTTATGGCCTGATCGCTGAAATCAAGAAAGCTAGCCCCTCCAAGGGCTTGATCCGCGAAGATTTCGATCCGGCGGCCTTGGCCGTGGCCTATGCCGAAGGCGGTGCAACCTGTCTGTCGGTGCTGACGGACACGCCCAGTTTTCAGGGCGCGAAAGAGTTCCTGACCCAAGCGCGCGCCGCCTGCGATCTGCCGGTCCTGCGCAAGGAGTTCATGTTTGATCCCTATCAGGTCGTCGAGGCGCGCAGCCTTGGTGCCGATTGCATCCTGATCATCATGGCCAGCGTCACCGACGCCGAGGCTGCCGCGCTGGAAGAAACCGCCACCGATTGGGGCATGGATGCGATTATCGAGGTCCATAACGAGGCCGAATTGCAACGCGCCTCGGTCCTGTCCTCGCCCTTGATCGGAATAAACAACCGTGACCTGAACACGTTCGAGACATCGCTGGACACTACCCGCCAGCTGGCGCGCATGGTGCCTGCCGACCGCATCATCATTTCGGAAAGCGGGCTGGAAAGCCGCGAGGATCTGGCAGATATCGCACGTTATGGCGCGCGCTGCTTCCTGATCGGGGAAACTCTGATGCGCGCCGACGATGTCGCCGCCGCCACCCGTATGTTGCTAAGCAATCCATTGACCTCCGGGGGGGCCTGATGGGCACGGCCACCCCTTCTGGTCTGACGCATTTCGACGCCAAGGGCGACGCCCATATGGTCGATGTGTCTGCCAAACCGGCAACCACGCGCGTTGCCAGCGCCGCGTGCCACATCAAGATGGCCCGCGAAACCTTTGATATCATTTCAGAAGGTCGCGCCAAGAAGGGCGATGTTCTGGGCGTTGCCCGTCTTGCCGGAATTATGGGGGCCAAGAAAACCGCAGACCTGATCCCGTTATGTCACCCCTTGGCCCTCGCCAAGGTTACGGTTGATCTGACACTGGACCCAGATCTGCCCGGCATTCAAATTCTGGCAGCGGTCAAGACCACCGGTCAGACCGGGGTCGAGATGGAAGCCCTGACCGCCGCCTCGACCGCCGCGCTGACGGTCTATGACATGGCCAAGGCTGTGGACCGCGCGATGCAGATCGGCGGATTGCGCGTTGTTCTGAAAGAAGGCGGAAAATCAGGGCGGTACGAGGCAGAGTGACTGGCACTGGCCTGTTGCCCATCACATCGTTCTTCAGATCAGCCAGCCTATCCTGCGCCGTCAAACTGACACCCGCCTGAACACTCCGGAGGACCCATGATTTCTGTTACTCAGGCGCTTGATCACCTCTTCGCCCTCGCCTCGCCACTTGAGGCCGAAACCGTGCCGCTGCGTGCCGCATCGGGCCGCGTTCTGGCGCATCCCGCGACGGCCACGCGCAATCAGCCGCCGTTTGCCGCCTCGGCGATGGATGGCTATGCCGTGAACGCCTCTGACGTCCATCCCGGCGCACAGTTTCAGGTGATCGGTGAGGCGGCGGCGGGCCGCGGTTTTGAAGGCGCTGTCGGCCCCGGCCAGGCAGCCCGCATTTTCACCGGTGCCCCCATGCCGACGGGCACCGACCGTGTTGTCATTCAGGAGGATGTGACACGGGTCGACGGGCAGATTACCCTGAATGAAAACCTGGATGCGCGCAGCTATATGCGTCCCTCCGGGGCCGATTTTCGCGTTGGCGACCGCATGGAGGCCCCCCGCCAATTGACCCCGCGCGATGTGGCGCTGTTGGCGTCAATGAACATCGCCGAGGTGCAGGTGACACGCCGACCCGTCGTCGCGATCATCGCCACCGGGGACGAGTTGGTGATGCCCGGCGAGGTTCCCGGCCCGGATCAGATCATCGCGTCCAACGGCTTTGGCTTGGCTGCGATGGTTGAGGCGCATGGCGGACTGGCACGGTTGCTGCCAATTGCGCGCGACACCCGCGCGTCCCTGCGCACCGCCTTTGACCTCGCGACCGGCGCGGACCTGATCGTGACCATCGGGGGCGCTTCGGTGGGGGATCACGACCTGGTCGGACCCGTCGCCGCAGAGCTTGGAATGCAGCGCGCCTTTTACAAGCTGGCAATGCGCCCGGGCAAGCCGCTGATGGCCGGACGCATGGGAGGGTCTGCAATGATCGGCCTACCGGGAAACCCCGTGTCAACAATGGTTTGCGGACATGTCTTCATTCTTCCTGTTCTGCGCTCGATGCTGGGTCTGGGGGCCGCCCCAACGCCACGTCTGACAGCGCCACTGGCTGTCGACGTCGCGGCGAACGGTCCGCGCGAACACTATATGCGCGCTGCACTGACGGGCAACGGCCTGACCCCTGCCGCGCGCCAGGACAGCGCCCTGTTGAGGGAATTGGCGCGCGCCGACGTACTGCTGGTGCGCGCGCCGAACGACGGGCCACGTCACGCGGGCGACGTGGTGGAGTATCTGCCACTTTAGCGTGTTTCTCCCCTGCAAAGGTTGACACAAAACAGGAACATGCATAGAACAAAGGTGGATGACTGTCAGACAAGGGGGCGGCGCATGCTGACCAAGAAACAGCTGGATCTACTGGAATACATCAACAAATGCGTGCAGCGCGATGGTGTGCCGCCCAGTTTTGATGAAATGAAAGAGGCGCTGAATTTGCGCTCGAAATCCGGGATTCACCGCTTGATCACTGCCTTGGAAGAACGTGGTTTTATCCGCAGGTTGGCGCACCGCGCCCGTGCACTGGAAATTGTGAAATTGCCTGAATCCATGGGCGGCGCGCCATCACATGGCTTTAAGCCGCGCGTCATCGACGGTGATCGACCCGATGTCGGTCGACCTGCCAATTCCCAACCTGTCCAAGCGATCCATGCGATGGAAATTCCGATGATGGGTCGAATTGCTGCTGGCGTCCCGATCGAAGCCATTCAGCATGCAACACATAATGTTGCGGTTCCCGACAGCATGATCGCTGGGTCAGGTGAACATTATGCGCTGGAGGTCAAGGGCGACTCGATGATCGAAGCAGGCATCAACGACGGCGATGTGGTGGTGATCCGCGAGACTTCGACGGCAGAAAATGGTGATATCGTTGTCGCACTGGTCGAAGATCAGGAGGCCACGCTGAAACGGTTTTTCCGCCGCAGTGGTGCTATTGCACTTGAGGCGGCGAACCCAGCGTATGAGACGCGTATCTTGCCTGATGACAAGGTCAAGGTGCAGGGCCGTTTGGTGGGGTTAATTCGGACGTATTGACCGGTGGTTTGCGGGGCCGTTTGAACAGGTTGCCTACGGTGTTTTAGTGTCCACGACGCACGTTTTGCGCGTTCCACAATCGGATGCCCGCCTTCTCACGCGCTGTGACGATCATCATCTGTTTATCCCGCGCATACAACGCAATGGCCCCGGTCTGTCGCAGGCTGCCCGGATGGATTACGGTGCAATCCAACCCCTCGGGTGGGTCCGTGTTCAGCACAAGCCAATCCGCGCCCTTGCAATCGGTTAGGTCGGCGGCGGCGCGCTTGCCCTTGACGGCGATGATCCGCAAACCACCCGGCAAGGTCGCCTGCCCGTCCCAACGGTGCGCAGCCTGGTCCTGATCCGCCATGTCGCCGTCATTTTCCAGCCAATTTCCGGCGACAAAGGTTGCCCCCCGCGGGGCGCTCAGCGCGCGGCCCGCAGGCGTCATGACCCCGACCAATGCGCCAGTATCTGCGATCAGAACATCCGGCCGCTGTGCCTGCGTCCAAAGCACCAGCGCGCCGATGATACCGGTGATCCCGATCAATCGCATCCGCCCCTGCCACAGAATAACGAATAACGCCGCAAGACACAGCATCGGCAGGACCAGCGGCCCCGGGCTGACCACCATACCCCGCGCGCCGTCTAGCCCGGCGGTCCAATGGGCAACGGCCAGAATCCATTTCAGGCCAAGCCCCATGATCCACAGGCCAATCCCTTCCAGCCCGAAAGGCAGCAGGCAGGCACTAAGCACGGCGGCAGGCATGACCAGGACGCCCATCAAGGGCACGCTGGCCAAGTTGGCGATCAACCCATAATGGGCGAATTGATTGAAATGCGCCGCCGCGATCGGCGCTGTGGCCAGACCTGCTACACCAGACGACAGGACCACTGCCATCACCGGGCGCAGCCATCGGGGGCCGCGCGACAAAGGGCTGTCGCGGATCCAGCCAAAGACGGCAATCAGGGCGGTCGTGGCGGCGAAGGACATCTGAAACCCCGGCCCCAGCAGTGCCTCGGGGCGCAAAACCAACGTGATCAATGCCGCCAACGCCACCGCCCGCAAGCTTAACGCACGCCGGTTCAACATCACCGCCACCAGCATGACAGCGGCCATGATAAAGGCACGTTCGGTTGCGATACTGCCGCCCGACAGGGCCAGATACATCGCCGCTGAGGCCAATGCGAACACCGCCGCCAGCGGCTTGGCCTGCACGCGCAGGGCTATGAAGGGCACCAACGCCAGACCATAGCGCAACGTGCCGAAAACAAATCCCGCCAACAGCCCCATGTGGAGCCCCGAAATCGCCAGCAAATGCGCCAGATTCGAGATGCGCAGCGCGCTCAGCGTCTCTTGCCCCATGCCGGACCGATCGCCGGTCATGATGGCCGCAGCAAAGGCCCCCGGCTCTCCGGGTAGTTCATGTTGTACGCGCGCCGACAGGGCCATGCGCATGGCGAACATACGCTGCGCGCCGTCGGGCGGCTCTAACGCCAGAAGGGGCACGCGGGTGTAACCGACCGCGCCCAGCATCTTGAACCAGGCGTGGCGTTGAAAATCAAATCCCCCCGGCTCGACCGGGCCAGCGGGGGGCGACAGATGCGCCGTGGTCATCACAGTCATGCCCGGCAAAGGCACGCTACCAGCCTCCTTGCCGTGCAAGGACAGCCGCACGCGACGCGGCGTTTCATGCGGGGCGACATCGCGCAGTACCACACGATCCAACGTTACCCGCACCACATCCGAGGCCGACCGATCCAGCCCCACGACACGTCCCTCGACCGGGCCGTAGTAGCGCCAGCCCAGCACCGGCCCCGCCACCATATGCGCGCGCGTGCCCGCCAGAACCATGCCCGCCAGAAGCAGTGCGGAACCGATAAACAACGGCGATATCGCCGCATCCATCCAGCGCGCCAGCACCAGCACCAACAGGGCGGCGCCCCCCCATAGCGCATAGATCTGGTCTGAAGGTTCAGACCGCAGCATGAAAAACAGACCAATCCCAAGGCCAAGGCATACCGGTGCCCACCCGAACAGGTGACCGCGCTGCGACAGCAACGTCAGACGCAATTGGCCCCAAAGTTGCGGCACTTGTTTCCCTCTCGGCGGGTCGGTAGACAGGCGGAGAACCGGTGGTTTGCCGTGCGGGCGGACCTGCCCACACCCTGCCCCCATGCTAGCGCCCTGATGCTTACCGAAAGGTTAATCCGACCGATGTCCACACCCGTTGTCACCCGTTTTGCCCCCTCGCCCACCGGATTTTTGCATATCGGCGGCGCGCGTACCGCGCTGTTCAACTGGCTATTTGCGCGCCACCACGGCGGCACCTTCCTGTTGCGAATTGAGGACACTGACCGCGCCCGATCAACCCCCGAGGCGACACAGGCGATCCTGAACGGGCTGGAATGGCTGGGTCTGGACCATGACGGCGACGCGATCAGCCAGTTCGAGCGCGCCCCCCGCCACGTCGAGGTTGCCCAGCAAATGCTTGAGACGGGGCGCGCCTATAAATGCTTTGCCACGCAGGATGAAATCCAGACCTTTCGCGACGCGGCCAAGGCCGTGGGGCGATCGACGCTCTATCACAGCCCTTGGCGCGATGCCGATCCGGCCAGCCATCCCGATGCGCCATATGTGATCCGCATCAAGGCCCCGCGCGATGGTGCAACGGTGATCCGCGACGTAGTGCAGGGCGATGTGACTATCCGCAACGATCAGTTGGACGATATGGTCCTGCTGCGCAGCGATGGCACCCCGGTCTACATGCTGGCCGTTGCGGTAGACGATCACGATATGGGCGTGACGCATGTGATCCGGGGCGATGACCATCTGAACAATGCCGCGCGCCAGATGATGATCTATGATGCGATGAACTGGCCTTTGCCAGTCTATGCGCATATCCCGCTGATCCATGGCGAAGACGGCAAGAAGCTCAGCAAACGCCACGGCGCGCTGGGGGTCGAGGAATATCGCGCCATGGGCTATCCGGTGGCGGGCCTGCGCAACTATCTGACACGGCTGGGCTGGAGCCATGGCGATGATGAATTTTTCACCCAGGACCAAGCCGTTGCGTGGTTCGATCTGAAGGGGATTGGCAAATCCCCCGCGCGGCTGGATTTCAAGAAACTGAACAACTTGTCGGGCCAGCATATCGCGGCAATGGACGATGCTGCACTGCTGCATGAATTGCAGGGGTTCTTGCAGGCAACCGACCAGACACCGTTAAGCGCGGACAAGGCTGCATTGTTTGGGCGTGGGCTGTATTGCCTAAAGGAACGGGCCCGGACATTTCCGGAACTGCTTGAAAAAGCGCAATTTATCTTGGCGGATCGCCCTATCGTTCCGGATGAGAAAGCGGCGGCGCATTTGGACGATGTATCCCGTCGCATACTGCAGGAATTGACGCCGCACCTGCATACTGCTACGTGGGACCGTGATAGTCTGGAGGCCACTGCAAATCAGTTTGCCGCCGACAAAGGCACTAAATTCGGCAAGCTGGCCGGCCCGCTGAGGGCCGCCTTGGCAGGGCGCAGTGCGACACCCAGTGTGTTCGACATGATGCTGGTGCTGGGACAGGCAGAAACGCTTGCCCGACTGAAAGATGCGGCCGAGGGCGGCCATTAACCGTCCGGAAAGGCCTGATGCAGTAGGTAACCCAGACCGCAAAACGCGGCGCCGGGGTGATCAAGGGAGAAAATCTTATGGCCGACGCCACAAAATCCGCCAAGCTGTCGATCGACGGCAAGGACTATGACCTGCCGATCCTGTCACCCAGCGTGGGACCGGATGTGATCGACATTCGCAAGCTTTATAGCCAAGCGGGCGTGTTTACCTACGACCCCGGCTTTACCTCGACTGCCAGCTGCGACAGCACGATCACCTTTATTGATGGCGAACAGGGTGAGTTGCTGCACCGGGGCTATCCCATCGATCAATTGGCGGAAAAATCCCACTATCTCGAAGTGTGCTATTTGCTGCTTTACGGCGAACTGCCCTCGGCTGCGCAGGCCGAAGATTTTGAAAGCCGCGTAACGAACCACACGATGCTGCATGAACAGATGAACTTTCTTTTCCGCGGGTTCCGCCGCGATGCGCATCCAATGGCGATCATGGTCGGCGTTGTCGGCGCGCTGAGTGCGTTTTATCATGACAGCACGGATATTAACGATCCTTGGCAACGCGAAGTGGCTTCGGTGCGGATGATCGCAAAGATGCCGACAATCGCCGCGCTAGCCTATAAATACACGATCGGTCAGCCGTTCGTCTATCCGCGCAACGATCTGGATTACGCGTCGAACTTTCTGCATATGTGCTTTGCTGTCCCGTCCGAAGAGTATCAAATCAACCCAATTCTCAGCCGCGCGATGGACCGGATCTTTACCCTGCACGCGGATCACGAACAGAACGCGTCGACCTCGACCGTGCGTCTGGCGTCGTCCTCGGGTGCAAACCCGTTCGCCTGCATCGCAGCCGGCATTGCCTGCCTGTGGGGCCCCGCGCATGGCGGCGCAAACCAGGCCTGCTTGGAAATGCTGCGCGAGATTGGCACCGTGGACCGGATTCCGGAATACATTGCCCGCGCCAAGGACAAGAATGACGAATTTCGTCTGATGGGCTTTGGTCACCGGGTCTACAAAAATTTCGATCCGCGCGCCAAGGTGATGAAACAGTCCGCAGACGAAGTTCTGGAACTGCTGGGGATCGACGACAATCCGACGCTTCAGGTTGCGAAAGAGCTGGAAAAACAAGCGCTGGCCGATCCTTACTTTGCTGACAAGAAACTGTTCCCGAACGTTGATTTCTATTCCGGGATCATTCTTGAGGCGATGGGCTTCCCAACGTCGATGTTCACACCGATCTTTGCGGTCAGCCGCACGGTAGGCTGGATTTCGCAGTGGAAAGAAATGATTGCCGATCCACAGCTGAAGATCGGTCGCCCGCGCCAGTTGTATACCGGTGCGACCCTGCGCGATTATGTCGATATCGAAAAACGCTGAAACGACACGTAGTTAAATTCAAAGGGCGGGGTCTGACATCAGACCCCGCCCTTTCACATTTCAGATCGCGATCTGACCGGCGCGCCTTAGCGCCCCTCAAACTGCGCCGGACGTTTTTCCAGAAAAGCGACGACGCCCTCCTTGAAATCGCGGGTCTGTCCACACGCACCTTGCAGGCGTGCCTCCAAGTCCAGTTGAGCGTCCAGACCGTTCTCCCATGTCGTGCGTATCGCCTCTTTCACATGGGCATAGGTCTGCGTGGGACCAGCGGCCAGATGGGCCGCGCGCGCGCGCCAAGTGGCGTCAAAATCTGCGTCCGCCACCGCCTCCCAGATCATGCCCCAATCGCTGGCTTGACGGGCGCTGATCGGTTCGGCGAACAGGGCCGCGCCCATCGCCTTGGCCGCGCCCATCTGACGGGGCAACCAATAGGTGCCTCCCGCGTCGGGGATCAGTCCGATCCGGGTGAACGCTTGTAGGAAGAACGCCGATTCGGCGGCGATCACCACGTCTGCCGCCAATGCCAAGTTGGCCCCAGCCCCCGCAGCAGGCCCGTTCACGGCGCAGATCGTCGGGATCGCACATTCAGACACCGCGCGCAGCATCGGCACGTATTCATCCCGCAACACCCGCTCTAGATCCAGTGCCGCAACGTTCCCTGTATCGCTCAGGTCCTGCCCGGAACAGAATGCCCGCCCTTCGCCGGTCAACACCAGAACGCGCGCAGACTTGCCTGCAAATATAGCTGCATCTGTGATTTCGGCGCGCATCTGTGTACTGAGCGCGTTCATTCTATCCGGACGGTTCAGGCGCAGGATGGCCACATCATCGGCAATCTCAAGCGTGATTGTGCTGTAATCTTTCATGCGGGCGGACCTTTGCGAAGAAGTATGTTTCGCACCGATCAAACCTTATTCGCACGCGCGGCGAAAGGGCAAACCCCGCCTCACTGTTTCATGATTTCGTCCAATCGGGCGGTTTCCACCTCGCTGAGCGTTGTGTCCCCCTCAGGTGAACTGCGTCCCCGGCCGCGCACATAGCGCAACGCGATTCCGGCCCCAAGCAACAACATCAACGGCCCCGCCAGCCACAGCACCAACGCGCTGCCGTCCGCGCGAGGGCGCAGCAGCACGTACTCGCCGTAACGGTCGACGATGAAATCCACCACCTGTGCGTCACTGTCCCCCGACACCAGTCGTTCGCGCACCAACAAGCGCAGGTCGCGGGCCAGTGCGGCGTTCGACTCGTCGATGCTTTCGTTGCGACAAACCAGACAGCGCAATCCGCTGGAAATGTCGCGCGCGCGTTGCTCCAAGACAGGATCGTCCAGCATCTCGTCGGGTTGCACCGCCAAGGCAGGGCTGGCCAGCAACGCCACGATCAGGATCAAACGCCGGATCATTCCGCTGGTACCGCTGCCGCCATGGCAGTTTTGCGTGCGCCCGCCGCCACCCGATGACGCCGGTCACTCAGCGAGATTGCCCCGCCAAGGGCCATCAGGATCGCACCGCCCCAAATCCAGTTCGCAAGTGGTTTATAGTAGGTCCGCACGGCCCAGCCGCCGCCCAGCTGCGGATCGCCAATCACGACATAGACGTCACGCAAGAAACCATTGTTGATCGCTGCCTCGGTGGTCGGCATATCGGCCACCGGATAATAGCGCTTCTCCGGATGCATCATGGCAATGTCACGATTACCTTTAGACAGTTGGAAATCCCCGATCGTGGCGCGATAGTTTGGCCCCTGTTCGCGGCGCACGTCCTGCAACGCAAGGGTGAACCCCGCCAAGTCGACCTGCTCACCAACGTTCAGCACGCGGATATCCTCGGCCTGCCAGGCCAGCATCCCGGCAATCCCCGCGATGGTCACGCCAAACCCGGCGTGGGCCACGGCCTTGCCCCAGTCGGCGCGCGGAAGACGGGTCAGGCGCCCCAGACGGTTCTGCCCACGTCCGGTGCGTGTCCACAGATCAATCAGCGCACCGGCGACCAGCCAAGTCCCCAACATCAGACCGATCGGCCCTAACGCACTACGCCCCGATTGCATCGCCCAGACCAGCGCGCCCACAGCGACGGCCAAAACCATCGCCGGGATCAACTGACGCAAGGCGCGCCCGATCTGTCCGCGTTTCCACGGCATCATCGCCCCGACCGGCAAAATCAGCCCCAAGGCGATCATGAAAGGTGTGAACGCCATGTTGAAAAACGGCGCGCCGACTGAAAGTTTGCGATCAAAAAAGATCTCCGACACCAGCGGCCAGATCGTGCCAACAAACACCACAAAGGCGGCGACGCCCAGCAGCACATTGTTGATCACCAGCATCGATTCGCGGCTGGACAGAGCAAACACACCCTTGGCCTGCATCGACCCGGCACGCGCAGCGAACATCGTCAAACCACCCATCATGAACAGCGCGGTAATGCCCAACAGGAACATCCCCCGCTCGGGGTCATTTGCAAAGGCATGCACCGAGGTCAGCACCCCCGATCGCGTGATGAACGCGCCAATCATCGAGAACCCGAAGGCAATAATCGCCAGCAATATCGTCCAGCTTTTCAGGCTTTCGCGTTTTTCGACCACGATGGCGGAATGTAGCAATGCGGCGGCAATCAGCCACGGCATGAAGCTGGCGTTTTCAACCGGATCCCAGAACCAGAAACCGCCCCAGCCCAGCTCGTAGTAGGCCCACCAACTGCCGAGGGCGATTCCGATGGTCAGGAAAATCCACGCCGCCAGCGTGTAGGGGCGCACCCACCGCCCCCAAGCCGCATCAACGCGGCCTTCGATCAAGGCGGCAATGGCAAAGCTGAACGTCATCGACAGACCGACATAGCCCAGATACAGGAACGGCGGATGAAACGCCAAACCGGGATCCTGCAACAACGGGTTCAAATCCTGCCCATCCAGCGGCGGCGTTGCCAACCGCAGAAACGGGTTCGAGGTGAACAGGATGAACGCCAGAAACGCCACGCCGATCATGCCCTGAACCGATAGCACCCGCGCGCGCAGCGAGGGCGGCAATGCGCTTCCGAACCACGCAACGGCGGCACCGAACAGGGCCACGATCAGCACCCACAACAGCATACTGCCCTCGTGATTGCCCCAGACGCCGGTAATCTTGTACAGCAGCGGTTTGGCCGAGTGGCTGTTCAGCGTCACCAGCTGCAGCGAGAAATCCGAGACGACAAACGCATAGGTCAGCGCGGCAAAAGAGATCGCCGTCAGCAGAAATTGTGCACTGGCCGCCACCGGCGCGACGGCCATCCACCCGCTCCAGCGCTGTTGAGCGCCAATCAGTGGGACCACCGCCTGAACGCAGGCGGTGAGGAAGGCGAGGATAAGGGCGAAATGTCCGAGTTCTGTAATCATGCCCCGAACATAGACCGCCCTCATGCCACGGCCAATGGCAAACGTACCGTGGGACGGTTCACATTGTCGCGGGCGCTGAATTGCCCGCGACAGGCGTTGGCCGTTTAACGGCCCGTGCGCCGCCAAACTTCAAGTGCGGGATTTGCCTCGGGACGTGCGGCGGACAATGACAGGTCTGCGTCTCCGCCCGTATCCGCACTGCGCGGGGTTTCGGGGCGCAGCTGCTCCAACTGTTGGATTTGCGCGGCAACCGTCGGCGCATTTGCCAGCGTTTGTGTGATAGAGCGTTGAAACTGCTGCCCTTTAAACTGATAGCGCGCGCCGAAGTAGAACGACACAACCACGCCCAGCAACCACCAAAGAGGCTCGGGGACCAGCGCGATTCCTTGCATCCGCGCCGCGAACCAGACCGGGTCGACCATCGCCGCTACGAACAGGCCCAAGGTGCCAAGGGCCAGCGCCGGACGCGGCAGGCGGTTGGCCCCGTCCATCAAACGGTCGAACCGGCCAGCGCCGGGTGCGGCAAATTCACCCGAAAACTGCTCCAGCGCCTGTGCGCGTTGATCCGCGTGACGTTGCGCGCCTGCCTCGGCATTTTCAGCAAATATTCCGGCAGTTTCGACGATCACATTGCGGCCGCTGCCAAAAATGAGTCCAAACAGTTTTTCGATCAGGCCCATTGTGCCACCCTTTCCTGAAAATCAGCGTCATTCAGATGAAACCGCGGCGAGATGAATTCTTCGGCCCGGATGATCCAGCCGCCCTTGCCGCCTGCCCGGCTGCGCGCGAATTTGCGGCTGGCGGGGCGGCGGTCGGCAAGGCGAAAGTAATAATTGCGCCGCGCAATCCCGTAGGCATCGCCGATATGACCGGGTGCGGCGCGTGCGGCGGCATGCGCGGCGGCGGCGGTCTGTGGTCCCAGAACGCCATCGACGGTCACATCCTGCCCCATCTGGCGCAAAAGGCGTTGCAAAATGCGCACCGCGTTGCTGCCCGCATTGACATACATGTCAAACACGCTGGCCTGCAACATTTGCGGCAACCGGTCCAGACCGGGGCGGGTGTAGTAATGCTCGATGAAAATTCGGACCGCATCGGCGCGCGTCAAACGGCGCACATCGGCCACCGTCACCGCGCCATCCCCGGTCAGATCCAAGCCCAGACGACGCATTGTGTGTATGGTCACACCATATTTCGTGGCCCCGCCAGGGTCGTCGCGGTCATTCACAAAGCCGCCTTCGCGGGCGACAATTTCGGTGGCTATATCCTGAACGGATGTCATGAGCGGCCCTTTCATGGTGCAACGGTGTTGCGCCAAAGGTCCGCGTTAGGGGTTAATGTGCGTTTACACCTGCGGGCGCTCAGCCGCCGGTCGTGCCATCAGGGGCCTTGTAGACGCCCTGTTCCTTCAGCGCGTCGACCACCTCTTTGGGCATGTAATCCTCGTCATGCTTGGCCAGGATTTCGGTCGCCGTGAAGGTGACGCCATCGTAGCTGCCCAAACCCACCATACCTTCGCCCTCGCCAAACAGGTCGGGCAGGACGCCGGTGTAGACGACTGGCACCGAGGCCCCGCCATCGGTCACGATAAACCGCGTTTGCGCGCCCTCGCCCCGGATCAGGCTGCCATCCTCGACTAGACCGCCAATGCGAAACACCTCGGTCGGTGCCGGCGGTTCGGCCATCACCTGACTGGGCGAGCGGAAGAAGTTAATGCCGTCACGCATCGCATAGCCGATCAACGCGGTCGATAGGATCAGGGCAACAATCGCGATTGAAACTACTTGAATGCGGCGCTGTTTCTTAAGCGATTTCATCTAATTGCCCCCTTTTCCTCAAGTGTCTCTACCAGAATGGCCCATCTCCCGGCACACGCTGCATCCACGACATCACACGCAGTTAACATCTGCTAAGCATTGTGCAAGGGGCGCATATCGCCGCATGCGCCACAATCACGCCGCCTGAAACGTCACCGCACGGCGCAGGAATTGCGTGGCCCGGTCCGACACGCGGGCCGGATCACCGGTGGTCAAATGCCGCGCACCCTGCCCGCCACCAACCATGTCGGGATGGCGCGTCAGATAATCTGCCAGGCTTTCAGCCACCAGATTGGCCTGCGAAAACAGTTTAACGTCGGCCCCCAGCGCATCCTGAAATGCCGCCTCGATCAACGGGTAATGCGTGCAACCCAGAACGGCGGCCTCGGGATGGGGCATCTTGCGTTTCAATGCATCGACATGGCTGCGCACCAGCGCTTCGGCCAGGATCATGTCACCTTCTTCGATCGCGTCGACGACCCCGCCACAGGCCTGCGTTTCGACATCTACACCGATCGCGCGGAATGCCAGCTCGCGCTGAAAGGCGCGGCTGCGCACCGTGGCCGGAGTGGCGAACAGTGCCACATGTTGCACCGCAACCTCGCGCGGGGGCGAGTTGTCGCCCCATTGCCGTTCGGTCAGGGCCTCGATCATGGGCACAAACACGCCCAGCACCCGTTTGCCCTGTGGCACACCCGCCTCCTGCATCCGACGCAGCGCTGCGGCCGAGGCAGTATTGCAGGCCAACACAACCAGATCACAGCCCTCGTCCCACAGGCGTGCCACACCCGCGCGGGTCAGGTCATACACATCCTCGGCGTCACGCACGCCATAGGGCGCGTTTGCGTTGTCGCCCAGATAGGTGAACGCCACATCGGGCAGGCGCGCCTGCAACGCATCCATAACTGTCAGTCCGCCCAATCCGCTGTCAAATATCCCCACGGCCATGTGTTGTTCCCTCAATGCTGCCTCAGGACAACTGATACGCAATGCCCGTCCGGTTTTCCATCCCGAATGGCGGGCGGGTTCATAAGCCCTGAAGTGTGAAACACGCGGACGCACCCCGCCGAAGAATTCGATCATACGCCTCACCGGGCGCGATGCGGTGCATAAATTGCATCCACTTCAATGCCCCAAAAGGAAAATATCCGGTGCCTGTCTTGTGAACGGCAATGCATCCGACACAGTTCTTTGCTAAGACATGTTACGGTCAATCGTGTGCGTCCTGAAACAGAGCGCGCCCAATTGGCCTGCGTCCCATCATTCTGTATGGCGCGGTGTATTATGTGGCGCAGGCGGCGCCGAACTGTCAGTTAAGCCGGAAAGTTGCCAAAATGGATTGGGACAAACTTAGAATTTTTCACGCGGTGGCCGCCGCAGGCAGCCTGACACATGCCGGGGACCAACTGCAACTGTCGCAATCTGCCGTGTCTCGTCAAATTCGCGGGCTGGAAGAATCGCTGAACGCCACATTGTTTCACCGACACGCGCGCGGTCTGATCCTGACCGAGCAGGGTGAATTATTGTTCGATGCCACCCGCGCCATGCTGAAACGATTGGACACCGCCACCGCCCGCATCCGCGACAGCGAGGATGAGGTGTTTGGCGAATTACGCGTGACCACCACCATCGGTTTTGGCACGCTTTGGCTGGCCCCGCGCTTGGCGCAGCTTTACAAAAAATACCCGGATCTCAAGATCGACCTAAATTTAGAAGAACGCGTTTTGGACCTGCCTATGCGTGAGGCCGACGTGGCCATCCGCATGAAGGAACCCAGCCAGGCGGACCTGATCCGCAAGCGCCTAATGGGCGTGCATATGTGCCTTTTCGCATCGCGCGAATATCTTGAACAACAGGGCACGCCCGATTCGATCTCGGATCTGATCGATCATCGCCTGATCTGCCAAAATCCCAATGCCGCGCAAGTAAACGCCGCCAATATTCTGGTGAGTGAGCTGCTGGCCTATGAAATTCCGACCATGCTGACGGTGAACAACTACTTCGGCGTTTTGCAGGGGGTTTTGCATCATCTGGGAATCGGCGTTCTACCGGACTACCTTAGCTATGACTTTCCCAATCTGGTTCGTGTCCTGCCCGAGGTCGAGTCAGTCGAAGTCCCCGTCTATCTGGCCTACCCCGAAGAACTGCGGCACTCGCAACGTATCAAGGCGTTTCGCGACTTCGTACAGGATGAAATTTTCACCTATAGAAAAACTTTGCGAGAACAGTCAGTTATCTGAAAAATTAACCAGATATGCATTTTTTGCATAGCAGGATTGCCCAAATTATGGGCTGATTTTTCTTGATCCACAGGGTGCGGCTCACTAACTGACACGGTGTCGGGGACGCCTTGTAGGTGTTCCCCTCATACCTCCCTGTTGGACTTCGGCCGAGCCTAGTGCTCGGCCTTTTTTTTGGTCTGACGACGGGATCAGTCATTCCCCCAACAGACAAGGCGACCCGACCGTTTTCATAAGACGCCAAACAGAAAAACGGCCCGATCCGGGGGGATCAGGCCGTTTCATCATTCTACTCTGCGGCCTCAGGCGGCGGCGCATCCTTTGGCTTGGCCCTTGCACGTGGTTTGGGCTTTGGCTTGGGCGCAGGTTCAGCGTCCTGCGCTGGAGTTGCCTCCGGGGCGGCGGGCTCGGCACCTGTGGTGTCTTCCTTGGGCTTGCGTGGGGCACGCTTGCGTGGGGCACGTTTGGCCGGGGGCGCTGCGTTTTCAGGGGTCTCTACCAGCATGCTGGTCTGCACCTCCATCTCGGCCACCTCAGGTTGCGGAGCATTGCTCTGATCGCTCACCCGGTTTTGGTCAGACGTGTCCTGCCGGTTGTCGTTTCGGCTGTCCTGTCGGTCATTATCCTGACGGCCACCGTGGTGTTTCGCGTTGTCTTGGCCACCGGGCTCCTGTCCGCCACGGCCCTGCCCGCCCTCTTGGTTTTGCTGCGGACGTTCGCGATCACGCTCGATCTGACGCTCGCGGTTTTCACGCTCTTGCTGTTCGCGACGTTCGTCGATTTCCTTTTGGGCGCTGCCCAGCAGGCGCAGATAATGCTCTGCGTGCTGTTGGAAATTCTCGGTGGCGACCCGATCATTCGACAGTTGGGCATCACGCGCCAACTGGTTGTATTTCTCGATGATCTGCTGCGGCGTGCCGCGCACCTTGCCTTCGGGGCCGGAACTGTCGAACACACGGTTGACGACATTGCCGACAGAATTAGTGTTACTACGGCTGCGGTTCGGTTTGTTACGCGAACGTGACTTCGATGATCTCATGTATTTGCTGTCCAGCCCTGTGTGAAATACCGATGGTGATCCGGGGGGCACCGTATGCGCCTGTAAATATGAACCGGATCGCGGCAATGTTGGCTTGGCGTCATGCGGGACCACCCCTAAAGGTATCCACCGCTTCGACGTGTTCAGTAATCACGCTGCGCGGTTTACCGCAAGAGAAAAGCGGTGCTTTCAGCGATTTTGTGCGAATTGCGGCAGGTTTATGCCACATCACACCGCCGCTGAGTATCCACAAACCACCCGATCGCGCCCGTCCAGATCCGGCAGAACACAAACATCGACCAACCCCGCAGCGCGCATCAGCCCGCTGACTGCCGCGCTCTGAGTCGGCCCGATTTCAACCATCAACGCCCCACCGGGCACCAGATGCGCGACCGCCCCGGCACAGATCACACGATAGGCACTCAGCCCGTCTGCCTCGTCGGTCAGCGCCATGCGCGGCTCAAACCCCAGTTCTGGTGCCAGTCCGGCCATCTCATCCACAGCAATATAGGGTGGATTACTGACGATCAGGTTAAAGCGGCCCCGAACCTCGGAAAACCAGTCCGACATCAGGAAGGTCGCGCGCGGCCCGACCCCCAATCGTGCGGCATTGCCCTGCGCCACCCGCAGCGCTGCGGGCGACAGATCGGTGCCCACCCCCTTGGCATCGCTACGCTCGGTCAGCAGGCTTAGCAGAATCGCGCCCGAGCCCGTGCCAAGGTCAAGCACCCGTTCAAAACTCTGCGCAAGCGCGGCCACTACCAACGTTTCCGTTTCCGGACGCGGGTCCAGAACATCCGGGGTCACATGAAACTCATGCTTGAAGAACGCACGACGCCCTAGAATATGCGACAAGGGCCGCCGCTCCAGACGGGGGGCTGCGATTTCGAACAGGGCCCGCTGCATGTCGGCACTGATCGGGTCCTGCTCGGCCAGCGTGACCTGCGCCATCGTCAGGCCCAGCACATCCGCCGCGATCAACCGCGCCTCGCGCAGCGGTGCGCCGATCCCGGCCCCCGCCAGATCACCACCTAGCTGCCGGATCGCCTGCCCCACCGTGATAGTGCCGCTCACCCGTCCATCTCTGCCAGCAGACGCGCCTGCGCATCCGCCGTCAGCGCGTCGATCACTTCATCCAGATCGCCGGCCATCACCTGATCCAGCTTGTACAGTGTCAGATTGATCCGATGATCGGTCATGCGTCCCTGCGGGAAATTATAAGTCCGGATCCGTTCCGAGCGATCCCCACTGCCCACTTGCGCCGCACGATCCGCACTGCGCGCGCTGTCCACGCGCTGACGTTCGGCATCATAAAGACGCGCCTTCAGCACCTGCATGGCGATCTCGCGGTTTCGGTGCTGGGATTTCTCAGAGCTGGTAACGACGATTCCGGACGGGATGTGCGTGATCCGCACCGCCGAATCGGTGGTATTGACGTGCTGTCCGCCCGCGCCGGAACTGCGCATGGTATCGATCCGCAAATCACCCGCGTCGATCTGGATGTCCACGTCCTCGGCCTCTGGCAACACAGCGACGGTCGCAGCGCTGGTGTGAATACGCCCACCACTTTCGGTCTCGGGCACGCGCTGCACCCGGTGCACGCCGCTTTCGTATTTCAACCGGGCGAAAACATGGTTGCCTTTGACATGGGCCACCACCTCCTTGATGCCGCCCAGCTCGGTCTGGTTCATCTCGATAATGTCGAAGGTCCATCCACGCGCCTCGCTATAGCGCTGATACATCCGCAGCAGATCGCCCGCGAACAACGCCGCCTCCTCGCCGCCCGTGCCGGGGCGGATTTCCACCATGGCCGGACGCGCATCGGCGGCGTCTTTGGGCAAAAGCGTCAGTTGCAACGCCGCCTCCATGGCGGGCAACTGCCCTTTCAGCGCGTATAACTCTTCCTCGGCCAGCGCCTTCATCTCAGGATCGCCCAGCAGGGCACGTGCACCTTCAATATCATCCAGCAAGGCGCGATAGGCGCGGATTTCCTCGACGACGGGACGCAACTCGGCATATTCGCGGCCCAGCGCGGCAATATCGCCGCCGCCTGCCGACATGCTTGCCTCGATGAATTCAAATCGCTCGGCGATTTGCTGTAATCTGTCAAATGGAACCATGCGCGCGGGTGTCCCCTATGAATGTGATTTGGTCAAGGGCCGCGATCATGATATAACTGCACCATGACAAAGATTGCCCTTCTCGTTGCCCTGATCCTCATTCTGCCCACAGGCCCCGTGCATGCGGATGCGATCATCGGCGGCCAAACTGTCGATTGCTATTGCACCGACAAGACCGGCAGCCGCCTCGAACTGGGGGACATGACCTGCCTGCATGTCGACGGTAAGATGTTCATGGCCCAATGCCAGATGTCCCTGAACGTGCCGATGTGGCGCAAAATCTCGGACGGGTGCCTGTCCTCAGCCCTGCCCCGCAGCCTCCAGCCACCCCATGATGCGATCTCGATTCACCCCCATATCTGACGTGCCAAACCGCAGCCGGCTGTAGATTTCGACCGTCGTCTGGCCCGCACTCTCTGCATCAACAGATAACGTGGTGTAATCCGGAAATCCCCACAGTTTCGAGCGGGTCTCATACGTCACCATCCCCGCCCCGACACTCCCGGCAATCACGGTCGTGCGCGGCGTGGCGCGAATGATCCGGTCCAGTTGCGCCATTTCAACGCCCCCACCCCCCTCAACCGCGCCTCGCCAGATATGCCCACCCGTCGAAGGCATATGTCCCAGCCCTGAAACATCCGCCCGCTGATGCCAGCGCGCCGCGTCTGTCGGCGCCAGCCGCACCCAGCCAGCAAACCCGATTGCGACAACCGCCACGGCCCCGACAGTCCACATTCCCCAGACTTTCATCTTTCTAAAAATACCTCATACGCCACGCCGATCAGGTACCGCGCCCGTGTTTTTCCCAGCCCAGCAGACACAACAGCTCGGTCGCCACATGCGCGCCAGCAATGGCCGTGGCCCCGGTGGTGTCATAGGCGGGCGATACCTCGACGATATCACCGCCTTTGATGTTGATCCCCGCGAGATCGCGCAGCATGATCGCCGCCTGCGCACTGGTCAGCCCGCCCCATACCGGCGTCCCCGTACCGGGCGCATAGGCCGGGTCCAAAGCGTCAATATCAAACGTCAGATACGTCGGCGCATCCCCTAGGATGCCCTTGATTTTTTCCACAGTCGCCTCAGGGCCACGCGTATGCACTTCGCGCGCATCAATCACATTCACGCCCATATAGTCGTCGCAATGGGTGCGTATCCCCACCTGAACCGAACGTGCCGGGTCAATCAGGCCCAGCTTGATCGCCTTGTAGAACATCGTGCCATGGTCGATCCGGTCCATGTCATCATCCGGCCAGGTGTCGGAATGGGCATCGAAATGCAGCAGGGACATCGGACCGAACTTCTCGGCATACGCCTTGAGGATCGGGAACGTGATATAGTGATCCCCGCCCAACACCACGCTGGCCACATCCGCCGCCAGAATACCTTGGATATGCGCGGTCAGTGCCGCAGGAAAGGCGGGCACATTGGCATAATCGAACGCCATATCGCCATAATCGATGATCGCCATATCTTCCAGCGGGTTAAAGCCCCAGCCATAGGGTGCATCGAACGGTTGCAGCGCGCTGGCCTCACGGATCGCGCGCGGCCCCATGCGGGTGCCGGTCCGGTGCGTCACGGCCTGATCAAAGGGCACGCCGGTCACAGCCACGTCCACGCCGGTCAGATCCTTGGTATAGCGCCGCCGCAAGAACGAGGTCGCACCGCCAAACGCGTTCTCAAAACTCGCCCCGCGCAGATCTTTGCGGGTGAATGCGTCATCGACTGCGTGTTTTGCGTCTTCCAGTGTCATAAGATCATACCTTTCCAAATGTGCCTCTCGTCCTGAGACGTAAGGTGCGCTTCAGCGCACCGGTTGCGCCCGTTCGACCAGCCGCGCAAAGAAGGACGCGCCGTAAGGCGCTGCCGCATCGTTAAAATCAAAGGCCGGATGATGCAGCCCCGCCGCCGGGCCCTGCCCCAGAAACAGATAGGACCCGGGGCGTTTTTCCAGCATAAAGGAAAAATCCTCGGCCCCCATTTCACGCATCCGATCCGTTTCGACCCCCGCATCGCCCGCCACCTCGGCGGCGACGCTGGCGGCAAATTCGGTCTGCTGTGGATGATTCACCGTCGCGGGATAACCGATGTCCAGCGTCACCTCCGCCTCGACCGCATAGGATGCCGCCTGCCCCGCCACGACACCGCGCAGCCGCTCATGCGCTAGCGCGCGCACATCCGCGTCAAAGCTGCGGATCGTCCCACCGACATAGGCGGTTTCGGGCACGATGTTTTCGGCGGTGCCAGTATGAATCTGCGTGACCGAGATCACCAGATCCTGCGTCGGATTGTGATTGCGGCTGACAATGGATTGGATCGCCTGCGTAATTCCCGCTGCCGCAATCACCGGATCACGCGTTTGGTGCGGAAACGCCGCGTGGCCACCAACGCCTTTGATTTCAATATGAAATGTATCAACCGCGGCCATGATCGGTCCCGGCGTGGTCGAAAAACGGCCCAAGGGCAGGTCGTTCATCGTGTGCAGCGCATAGACTTCGTCAATACCGTAGCGCTCCAGTACGCCTTCCTCGACCATGATGCGCCCGCCTCCCGGACCTTCCTCGGCGGGCTGAAAGATCAGCGCGACCTTGCCGGAAAAATTGCGCGTTTCGGCCAGATATTTGGCCGCGCCCAGCAGCATTGTTGTGTGCCCGTCATGCCCGCAGGCATGCATCGCACCGGGCGTCTGCGATGTCCATTCAGCCCCCGTGATCTCGTTCAGCGGCAAAGCGTCCATATCCGCGCGCAGCCCGATGACCGGCCCGTCGCCCTGCCCCTCGATGATGGCAACAACGCCCGAGGTCGCAATGCCGGTCTCGATCTGATCAATACCGAATTCGCGCAGTTTTTCGACCACGAAGGCGGCGGTCGCATGGCACTCGAACCCCAATTCTGGGTGCATATGCAAATAACGACGCCATGCCGTCATTTCATCACTGAACCCTGCGATACGATTGATCACGGCCACTGCTGGACTCCCTCATGGTCTGACGTCACTTTGGTACTCAACCCGATTGATAAGGCCACCGCAATGCCCGATGATATGCTGATCCACGACCCGACCGGCGGGATACCCCGCCTTTTGGCCATCATGCGCGCCCTGCGCGACCCTGAAACGGGCTGTCCCTGGGACATCGAACAGGATTTTGCCACCATCGCCCCCTACACGATCGAAGAGGCGTATGAGGTCGCCGACGCGATCGAGCGCAGCGCATGGGATGAGTTAAAGGGCGAATTAGGTGACCTTCTGCTTCAGGTCGTGTTTCATGGCCAGATCGCGGCGGACAAGGGGCTGTTCGATTTCGCGCAGATCGCGGATGCCATCTCGGACAAGATGGTCGCGCGCCACCCCCACGTTTTTGGCGATGAGAGCCGCGACAAATCCGCCGACCAGCAAACCCGCGACTGGGAAACCGTGAAAGCCGCCGAGCGGGCGGGGCAGGATCAATCCGGCACGCTGGACGGTGTGGCCGCGGGCCTGCCTGCGCTGATGCGCGCGGTCAAACTGCAAAAACGCGCCGCGCGGGTCGGGTTTGACTGGCCGGAAACAACACAGGTGCTGGACAAGCTGACCGAGGAGATCTCGGAACTGACCGAGGCCGCCGCCAGTGGCGATCCCGACCATACTGAAGAAGAATTCGGCGACATGCTGTTCGTTATGGCCAATCTGGCGCGCCACATGAAAATCGACCCCGAGGTCGCCCTGCGCCGCGCCAACGCCAAATTCACCCGGCGTTTCCAGCGAATCGAAGCATTTCTGACGGAGGCTGGCAAAACCCCGGCACAGTCCGATCTGGCCGAAATGGACGCTCTGTGGAACCGCGCCAAGGACGAGGAACGCGGTGAACCCTGAAACGCTCCCAGAAAATTCGCGAATTTTCGCGCGCCCCTCTGCGGTTACAGCCCCTTCAGGCGTCCGGCCCTTCGCTTAGAATACACAGCACCCGCGCGCGCGCGTCCAACCGCATATGCCCCAGCGCGGCCAATCCGGTCCCGCCCGATTCCGACGTCTCCAAACCGATTGCCGCCAGACCGGGCAAGGCACTGCTGGCCTCCTCCTCGCTGATCAATGCGAAATCATCCGCATCGCGCGCCAGCCCTTTCAGCGCGATCAATGACGCTTCTTTGCAATCCAGCCGTCCCATATTCGACACAGGCCCCGACGAGGGCACGAATTTGCCTGCTTTGACACAGGCATGCAGCGCCGGAGCGGCCTCGGGCTCGACCACCGTAATATGCGGGCCATCGCCCCAAACACTGCGGAAATAGGCGGCACAGGCCCCGGCCAACCCTCCGACACCAGCCTGCAACAGGATATGCGTCGGTGGCGCGGGTATCTGGCGCGCGGCCTCGGCGGCCATCACAACATAGCCCTCCATCAGACGATGGGGCAGCTCGACATAACCGGGCCATGAACTGTCCGACAACAACGTCCAGCCATTTTCGCGCGCACCCTCGGCAGCGGCGGCCATGCTCGCCTCATAATCCGCTCCCGCGCGCACCACCCGCGCGCCGATGCTGCGCAACCGTTGGGCAAAATCCTCGGGCACGGTCCGGGACAGATAGACCACGCCCTGCGCACCAAACCGCGCCGCGCCCCAAGCCAGCGACAGACCGTGATTGCCCGCACTGGCGGTCACATACGTTCGCCCCGTCAACGCCTGCGACACATCGCCGTCACCCACCGCCGCAGCAGCCTGATAGGCAATCACATAGGCCGCCCCAAGCGCCTTGAAGCTGCCCAGCCCCATGCGCCCGCGCTCGTCCTTGACCCAGACCTCGCCCGGCAGCCCCTCGGCGCGCACCAGCGGCGTCTCTTCGGCCAGCAAATACTGCGCGACCAGCGCCTCGGCGGATGGCGCGTCGATGCTGGGAAACGGAACACCCGGCACGACCTCGTCGGGCAGGCCTGCGCCCCGCCAGCTATTGTGCAAAATCAGCATCTCAAATCTCCCACCCGCGTTCACGCGCCATATCAAAGGGCCGCGCGCCTCAGGTCAACCCCGCACATACGGCCCCTTCCCCCCTCGCGCGCAATGTCCTAAAGAGACGCCATCACAGCGCCGAAGGGGAAACAGCACATGACCGAGCCCGATATCACAGACGATCTGATCGCCGCGCACGGGCTGAAGCCCGATGAATATGACCGGATCCTGGAAATCATCGGCCGCGAGCCGACGTTTACCGAATTGGGCATCTTCTCGGCCATGTGGAATGAGCATTGCAGCTATAAATCCTCCAAGAAATGGCTGCGCACCCTGCCCACCGAGGGCCCGCAGGTTATTTGCGGCCCCGGCGAAAACGCCGGCATCGTTGATATCGGGGACGGGCAATGCGTGGTCTTCAAGATGGAGTCGCACAACCACCCCTCGTATATCGAACCCTACCAAGGTGCTGCGACCGGCGTGGGCGGCATCCTGCGCGATGTGTTCACCATGGGGGCGCGGCCCATCGCGGCCATGAACTCGCTTAGTTTCGGGGCGCCTGACCACCCCAAGACCCGCCAACTGGTGCATGGCGTCGTGGCGGGTGTCGGCGGCTATGGCAACGCGTTCGGCGTGCCTACCGTGGGCGGCGAGCTGCGCTTTGATCCGGCCTATAACGGCAACTGTCTGGTCAATGCCTTTGCCGCCGGTCTGGCCCAGACCGATCAGATCTTCTATTCCGCCGCCTCTGGTGTGGGTCGCCCCGTGGTCTATCTCGGTGCGAAAACGGGCCGGGACGGCGTTGGCGGGGCCACCATGGCCAGCGCCGAATTCGACGACACGATCGAGGACAAGCGCCCTACCGTGCAGGTCGGTGACCCGTTCACCGAAAAGCGCCTGATGGAGGCGACGTTGGAATTGATGGCGACCGGCGCGGTGATCTCGATTCAGGATATGGGCGCGGCTGGCCTGACCTGCTCGGCCGTGGAAATGGGCGACAAGGGCGGGTTGGGCGTCAAGCTGAACCTTGAAAAGGTGCCGCAGCGCGAAACCAACATGACCGCCTATGAAATGATGCTGTCGGAATCCCAGGAACGCATGCTGATGGTGCTGGAGCCCTCGCTGGAGGCCGAAGCCCGCGCCGTGTTCGAAAAATGGGACCTCGATTTCGCCATCGTTGGTGAAACCATCGCCGAGGATCGCTTCCTGATCCTGCACAATAACGTGGTCAAGGCCGACCTGCCGCTGGCGGCCCTGTCCGGCACCGCCCCCGAATATGACCGCCCGTGGGTGGCCACCCCCGCCGCGACACCGCTGGACGCCAGCACTGTGCCGCAGATTGATCCGATTGACGGGCTGCGCGCACTGATCTCCTCGCCCAACTACTGCGCGCGCGACTGGGTTTACGAGCAATACGACACGATGGTCATGGCCGACACCGTGCGCGGCCCGGGCTTGGGCGGCGGGCTGATCCGGGTGCATGGCACCGACAAACTGCTGGCCTTCACCTCGGATGTCACACCGCGTTACGTGCAGGCCAATCCCGTCGAGGGCGGCAAACAGGCGGTGGCCGAGGCCTATCGCAACCTCACGGCGCTGGGCGCAACCCCGCTGGCCAGCACCGACAATCTGAACTTCGGAAATCCCGAAAAGCCGCAGATCATGGGCCAACTGGTTGGCGCGATCAAAGGCATTGGTCAGGCGGTTGCAGCGCTGGACATGCCCATCGTATCGGGCAATGTGTCACTTTATAATGAAACCGACGGCGCAGCGATCCTGCCGACGCCGACCATTGGCGCGGTCGGTCTGATCGCCCACGAAGATCTGGCCATTCTCGGCTGCGCGCGCGACGGCCATGTCGCCCTGCTGCTCGGCGACAGCGAAGGCCATTTGGGCCAATCCGCCCTGCTGGCCGAAGTGTTCAGCCGCGTCGAAGGCGATGCCCCCCCCGTCGATCTGGATGCCGAAAAGCGCAACGGCGATTTCATTCGCGACAACCACGCGTTGATCCGCGCCTGTACCGACCTCGGCGATGGCGGACTGGCACTGGCGGCCTTCGAGATGGCCGAAACAGCTGGCGTCGGGGTTCACTTGGACAGCGACGACACAGCCACGCTGTTCGGCGAAGATCAGGGCCGCTATTTGGTGGCCTGCAACTTTGATCAGGCCGAAGCGCTCATGACCGCTGCCGGGCACGCGCAGGTTCCAATCCATACCGTCGGTCGCTTCGCCGGTGACAGCGTACGCTTTGGTGCCAGCAACGCGCCCTTGGCAGATCTGGCCGCGCAATACCGCGCCTGCCTTGGCGAACACTTCGACTGAACAACGCCCACAGACAACCACACAAAACGGATCCCGGCTGGATAGGCCGGGATTGCCCCGGCCGCCTTTTGCAAATATTCGGATAATTGCGTCGACTGGTCGCGAATTGGCCAACATTGCCGTCAAAACAGCATCTTGCCCCAGTTTTCGGTGCACGTGGCAATTGCTGCCTACGGCGATACGGATGGCGGCTGGAAAACGACCGCTCCGCAGATCGGCTTGGCGAAACCTTCCAAAGCTTCACTATTTATCTAAAAAGACCGAAACGACCCCCGGCTTTTTCTTGGCAAAAATATCCAAATCCGACAGCATCCCCACGCGCAGCGCCCGCTAAGATGCACGGCCCTCGACCCTCACCCTCGCGATGTTACCCACAACACCGTCGCATCCTCGGCGCTCAGCGAAATCAGGTTGTGCCCCATCGCCGCATCGTAATAGGCGCTGTCGCCGCGTCGCATCTCAACAGGTTCGTAAAACTCGGTAAACAGGCGCACCACACCGGTCAGCACATACAGAAATTCTTCACCGTCGTGGCGCACCCATCCGTCAAACTCCTCAATGCGGCGCGCGCGGATGCGGGCCGAATACGGCATCATCCTCTTGTTGCTCAGCGCGGTCGCCATCAGCTCATGTTCATAGGTCGCGGTCGGATAGGGCACCCCGCGCGCCGCGCGGGTGACATCCATGCGCCCGTTGATCTGGCCCTCGCGCGGCGGCGTAAACAGTTGCGGCACAGAAATTTCCAGCCCCACGGCCAGCTTTTTCAACGCTTCATAGGTCGGCGACATCTGCCCGTTTTCGATCTTGGACAGGGTCGAGCGCGCCAGCCCCGCCTGCTGCGCCGCCTGCTCTAAGGTCCAGCCGCGCGCCTTGCGCAATTCCCGCACCCGCGCGCCCAGATTCAAAGGCTCTCCCGGCTTCGGGGTGCCGTGTTCGCGCGCGATGCGCATTATATGGGCGTTGTGCTGGCTCATAGCCGCGATATACGCCGCGCTGTCGTGGCGCGCAACAGACGCGCCACGCGCCCGCCCGCTTGCATTGCGCCCGCCTGCGCCCTAGGACCGGGTCATGATATCTGAAAGCGCCCCCGGACCCCGCACGCCCTGCCCTGCACCCTTCAACATGGCTGCCCATGTGCTGACCCATGCCGACCATCTGGCGGACAAGACCGCAATGGAGGTGCTGGGCCGCGCGGCGCATCGGATCAGCTATGGCGCATTGAAATCCGCCGTTCTGGGTGTCGCCACCGGGTTGACGCGGGCCGGTCTGGCCCCTGGCGACCGGATTCTGCTGCGCCTTGGAAATACCGAGGATTTTCCCATCGCCTATCTGGGAACCATCGCCGCCGGCATGGTGCCTGTGCCCAGCTCTACCCAGCTGACGCTGACGGAACTGGCCCACGCCACCGCGTTGATCGCGCCCGCCGCCATTCTGCACGCCCCCGGCGTGACCTGCCCCGATGCCATCTGCCCGATCCTGTCGCTGGACGATCTGCGCGCCATGTACGCCCTGCCGCCCGCCGCTTGGCACATGGGCGATCCCGACCGCCCCGGTTATATCGTGTTCACCTCAGGCACGTCGGGCACCGCGCGCGCCGTGGTCCATGCCCATCGCGCAATCTG
The DNA here is from genome assembly GCA_035798175.1 of Rhodobacteraceae bacterium KMM 6894. Taxonomy (GTDB): domain Bacteria; phylum Pseudomonadota; class Alphaproteobacteria; order Rhodobacterales; family Rhodobacteraceae; genus Roseovarius. The sequence goes on along the minus strand of JAPFBS010000010.1, from coordinate 24,964 downwards.
GGCGCGGCGCATGATGCACGACGGCTGGGAGGGTCTGACCCAATCTGATCGCCTGTTGCATGCAGGCGCGTTCAACTGGACCTATACTCTGGGTGCTGGCCTGATGGATCCCTGGAGCGTCGGCGCCACCGCCCTGATCCCGGCAGAGGGCACACCGATCGAAGCATTGCCAGACCTTCTGAACACGCATAACGCTACGATTTTCGCCGCTGCCCCGGGCGTTTACCGACGGATGTTAAAGTCCTCAACGCCGCTAAATCTGCCAACTCTGCGCCATGGACTGTCAGCCGGGGAAAAACTGTCGCCCGATCTGCGCGCCGCCTTTCTCAGCGCGACAGGACGCAGCATTCACGAGGCGTTCGGCATGTCCGAAATCTCGACCTTCCTTTCGGGCAGTCCATCACATCCGAGCCATGCCACAACTCTGGGCCGCGCCCAGCCCGGCCGCCACATCGCGATCCTGCCAGCCAACGACGGCCCCGACGCCACCGTGCCCGTGCCGCTGAATACCGCCGGTGTCATCGCCGTTCGGCGCGACGATCCCGGCCTGATGCTGGGATATCTGAATGCCGAGGCGGCGACACAGGCCCGTTGTCGCGGCGACTGGTTTCTGACCGGCGATCTTGGGACCATGGCCGCGGACGGCCAGATCACCTATCTGGGACGCGATGACGACATGATGAACGCGGGCGGCTATCGCGTCTCTCCGGTCGAGGTCGAATCCACGCTCAGCGCCCTGCCCGGCCTCACCAGTGTCGCCTGCGCCACGGTCGAGGTCAGGCCCGGCGTGCAGGTTATCGCCGCCTTCTACACGGGTCCCGCCGCACTGGACGACACCAGCCTGCGCGCCTTTGCGGCCAAACATCTGGCACATTACAAGACGCCCCGGATCTATGTGCATCTGGACCAGCTGCCCACCGGCGGCAATGGCAAGGTCTTGCGCAAGGCCCTCGCGCCCCTCTACACCCCGGCACCCGAAGGCGACGCGCGCCCCCACTCGCCGGGTCAGATCACCGCAGACCCGGCCTGACAGCTGTCATTGCCCCAAATTCAGGATCATTTCCCATGGCCGACACACTTGCAGACCCTATCAAACTGGACATTATCTCGGACCCGATCTGTCCGTGGTGCTTTATCGGCAAGACCCTGCTGGACCGCGCCCTGGCCGAACGCCCGAACCATCCGTTCGTGATCGAGTGGCATCCGTTTCAACTGAACCCCGACATGCCGGCAGGCGGCATGGACCGGCGGGCCTATCTGGAGTCCAAGTTCGGCGGTAAGGAAGGTGCCGTGCGCGCCTACGCCCCCGTGGTTCAGCGCGCCGAAGACGCGGGGCTGAGCATCGACTTTGAGGCGATGAAACGCACCCCCAACACGCTGGACGCGCACCGCCTGCTGCACTGGGCCGGGATCGAGGGCCGTCAGGACGCCGCCGCCATGGCACTGTTTGTCGCCTATTTCCAACAGGGCCGCGATATCGGCAGCGCCGAGGTGCTGGCCGACATCGCCGACGGTCTGGGAATGGACGCCGCCGTGATCCAGAAATTGCTGGCCAGCGACGCTGACGCCGACGCCATCCGCGCACGCGATGCTCAGTTCCGAGAGATGGGCGTCTCATCCGTCCCGACCTTCATCGTTGCGGGGCAACATGCGATCCCGGGCTGTCAGGACACCGCGCTGTGGATGCAGGTGATCGACGAACTCACCGCGCAAGCCACGTAGGAGAAACCGCGATCATGCCACAGATCCGCATTCTCACCCTCATCAGCGTACTGGCCGGCATCATCGGCATCGGCACAGTGTTTTTTAGGTGGGCAGAGGGCTGGAGCTGGCTGGATTCGTATTTTTTCACGGTCGTGACCCTGTCGACGGTTGGCTACGGCAACTTTGTGCCGGTCACAGTTTCCGGCAAGATCGGAACGACAGTCTTCATCTTTCTGGGTCTGGGCGTTTTTGCCCTGTTCATTCAGCAGATCGGCGTTGCCGCGGTTCAACACAGAGAACGACACAAGAGGTATCCCCACAAGCCCGTCAATCATGAACCCCCGCATGATGAGACGGATCCGCACGCCTGAAGACGGCGATCAAATATCGTATACCTTTGTATACAACACTTCCCATCGGCGCGCGAATACGCTAGATCTGCGCCAATTCCGATTCCTGTCAGGTGAAAGGCCAGCACATGAGCAAAATCAAGGTAGACAACCCCGTCGTTGAACTGGACGGCGATGAAATGACCCGGATCATCTGGGACTTCATCAAGAAAAAACTGATCCTGCCCTATCTGGACATCGACCTGAAATACTACGATTTGGGCATCATGTCCCGCGATGATACCGATGATCAGATCACGATCGATGCGGCCCACGCGATCCAGAAATACGGCGTCGGCGTCAAATGCGCGACCATCACCCCGGATGAAGGCCGCGTCGAGGAATTCGGTCTGAAAAAGATGTGGCGCAGCCCCAACGGCACGATTCGCAACATTCTGGGCGGCGTTGTTTTCCGCGAGCCGATCATCTGTTCCAACGTACCACGCCTGGTGCCGGGCTGGACCAAACCCATCGTGATTGGCCGCCACGCCTACGGCGACCAGTACCGCGCAACCGACATGAAATTCCCCGGTCCCGGTACGCTGTCGATGAAATTCGTCGGCGATGATGGCACGATCATGGAAGAAGAAGTGTTCAAGGCCCCGTCTTCCGGCGTGTACATGGGCATGTATAACCTCGACAATTCGATCCGCGATTTTGCGCGCGCCTCGTTCAACTACGGGCTAAAGCGCAACTATCCGGTCTATCTGTCGACCAAAAACACCATTCTCAAGAATTACGACGGTCAGTTCATGATCCTGTTCCAGGAAGTGTTCGACGCGGAATTCAAGGACGCGTTCGAAAAGGCCGGCATCACCTACGAACACCGTTTGATCGACGATATGGTCGCCTCGGCGATGAAATGGTCGGGCGGCTATGTCTGGGCGTGCAAGAACTATGACGGCGACGTACAGTCCGACACGGTCGCGCAGGGCTTTGGTAGCCTCGGTCTGATGACCTCGCAACTGATGACACCCGATGGGCAGGTGGTCGAGGCCGAGGCGGCGCACGGCACCGTCACCCGCCACTACCGTCAGCACCAGAAGGGCGAGGAAACCTCGACCAACTCGATCGCGTCGATCTACGCATGGACCGGCGGCCTGAAGCACCGTGGCAAGCTGGACAACAACGCGGCCCTGACCCAATTCGCCGAAACGCTGGAAAAAGTCGTCGTCGATACGGTGGAATCCGGCCACATGACCAAGGACCTAGCGTTGCTGGTCGGCCCCGATCAAGGCTGGCTGACCACCATGGGATTCCTGGAAAAAGTCGACGAAAACCTGAACAAGGCGCTTGCGGGCTAAGCCTGACGCGACATGCACAATAAAAAACGGGGGCCACGCGGCCCCCGTTTTCGTATCCGATCCGCTATGATATTACTGCCCGCGATTGTGCGTCTTTGCATAAAGACCCGCGACAATCCGGCTTGCCGTTTTTTCGAACGCAGCGGGAATGATGGCATGGATCAACGCCGCAAAGGCGGCGGCGAACAGCATCACACTGAACCGGCCGGCAAAGACGGCGTGCTCAACATAACTTTCATCAACCTTGCGAGGGTGGTCCAAAAATATTCGATCAATCATGGTCATAGCCTATGCGTGAGTGGTGTCGCCTCAATTTATGCCACCTCGCCTAAAATAAATTCCCAATTTCATCCCTGTTTTTAGTATATTTGTGACAGCATCCCAATTATGCTAAATTTCATGCACAAAATGGATGAAATAGATCGACGCCTGCTTGGCCAATTGCAACGCGACTGCACAATCCCTTTGGACACATTGGGCGAACTGGTGGGGCTATCGCGCAATGCCTGCTGGCGGCGTATCAAGGCGCTTGAGGCGACGGGTATCATCCGCGCCCGCGTCGCCCTACTGGATCCCGCGCAACTGGGTCTTGGCCTGACAGTGTTTCTGCAAATCCGCGCTGCCGCTCATGACGCCAGTTGGCTGGAGCAATTTGCCACCGCCACCCGATCTTTGCCGGAAATTCAGAGTATCTATCGCATGACGGGGGAGTTGGATTACCTGATCCGCGCCCGTGTGGCCGATATGGCGGGATATGATCAACTCTATCGCAAATTAATCGCTCGCGTGCCCATGGGCGACGTCACCGCCAGTTTTGTGATGGAAGAAATCAAGGATACAACCGAGTTGAATCTGACCAACGCCTGACCCTGCCGAGCGTGCAGGGTATGGATATTTTAACCAAGAAAAAGCGCGGGGGCATTTTTTACACGCCACCCGCTCTCTCGTCGTTATTAAAATACTCATTTACGGCGTTGCTACAGGACTGACCTCAGCCACTTTCGCGCAGGCGTTTGAACAGGCTGGAGGTATCCCAACGCCCGCCGCCCAGCTTTTGCACGTCCTTGTAGAATTGATCGACCAACGCCGTGACCGGCAACGATGCTCCGTTTTCATTGGCCGTTGCCAAGCAGATCCCCAGATCCTTACGCATCCAGTCGACGGCGAATCCATGTTCAAAATCGTCGTCCAGCATAGTCTCGTACCGGTTGGCCATCTGCCAGCTGCCTGCGGCCCCCTGGCTGATCACCTCGACCACCTCGCGCCCGTCAAGCCCGGCCTTTTCAGCAAAATGCAGCGCCTCGCTGAGGCCCTGGACCAGACCGGCGATGGCAATCTGGTTGCACATCTTGGTCATTTGGCCCGCGCCACTTTCGCCGATGCGGCGGCATAGTTTGGCGTAGTTTTGCATCACGGGCTCGGCAATGTCATAAGCTAGTTGATCACCACCACACATGATAGAAAGCTGAGCGTTCTGTGCCCCCGCCTGACCACCGGATACCGGCGCGTCGACAAAGTTCAGCCCGGCCTCTTTGGCGGCTGCATAAAGTTCGGCGGTGACGGCGGCCGACACGGTGGTGTGATCCACAAATATCGCCCCTGGTGCCATCCCGGCAAACGCGCCGTCCGGTCCAAGGCACACATTACGCAGATCGTCATCGTTGCCAACGCAGGCCAGCACGATGTCGGCCGCAGTCGCAGCCTCGCGCGGGGTCGGTGCCGATCCGCCGCCATAGGCATCGACCCAGGCGTCGGCCTTGGCGCTGGTGCGATTATACACCGTTACGCTATGCCCCGCGCCTTGCAGATGCCCTGCCATGGGGTAGCCCATGACGCCCAATCCCAGAAATGCAAGTTTGCTCATCAGCCTCTTCTCCCCTAGCCATTGTCTTGATCCGTCTTTCTGACTATCCCGTGCACCAGTGTGATGGCAAGGCAGGTGTGCATGTCCGAGGTGTTCAAGTGGCTGATGCGAATTGCCGGCGGGCTGGTTGCTCTGGCCGTTCTGGCGGCTTTGGGGCTGTATATTCTGCTGGCCCGGTCGCTGCCGGATTATGACAAAACGCTGGCAATCGATGGCCTTAGCGCGCCTGTGCAGATCGTGCGCGACAATGCCAACGTGCCCCACATCTTCGGGCAATCCGAGGCCGATGTATTTCAGGCCCTCGGCTATGCCCATGCGCAGGACCGTCTGTGGCAGATGACCATGTTGCGCCGCACCGCGCAGGGCCGCCTGTCCGAGGTGTTCGGCCTGCGTACCGTTCCCACAGACCGTCTGTTGCGCCGCTTTGACATATACGGCGCGGCGCGCGCGTCGGTGCAATGGCAAGATCCCGCCACCACCGCAGCGCTAGCGGCCTATGCCCGCGGGGTTAATGCCCGGTTGAGCGAGATCAACGAGGATGCGCTGGGGCGCGGCGCGCCCGAGATGTTCCTGTTCAACGCCCCCATCGCGCCCTGGGTGCCCGCCGATTCCATCGCCATCGTCAAGCTGATGGCCTTGCAAATGTCGTCGCATCTGTCCAACGAAGTGTTGCGCGCGCGTGTCTCTCTGGCGCTGGAGGATCCTGTGCGCCTGTTTGACATCCTGCCTGACGCGCCCGGCGGCGGTGTTGCCGCCCTGCCCGGCTATGCCAGCTATTTCGCCCCCGGCACGCTGCCGCGATTTGCGCAGACCAATAGCGCGCCGCGCGACCCGCTGTCGCCGGTACATCCGCCTGAACTGGCCGGTGCCTCGAACGCATGGGCGGCGGCGCCCGCACGCTCGGCATCGGGGGGGACATTGCTGGCAAATGACCCGCATCTGGGCCTCACCGCACCGTCGATCTGGTATCTGGCGCGACTTGAACTGGCCAGCGGCGGGGTGATCGGTGGCACCATCCCCGGCGTGCCATTGATTCTGACCGGGCGCAGTGATGCGCTTGGATGGGGAATCACCTCGGCCTACCTCGACGACCAAGACGTGTTCATCGAACAGTTGAACCCCGAAAACCCCGAGCAATACCGCACCCCCAACGGCTTTGCCGCGTTCGAGACCCGCAGCACCATCATCCAGATCAAAGATCATGACCCCGTCACCCTGACCCTGCGCTGGAGCGAAAATGGCCCCGTCCTGCCCGGCACGCAATATGATCTGGGCACGGTGACGCCCCCCGGCCATGTGGCCGCTGTCAGTTGGACCGCACTAAGCCCGCGTGACACAACGCTTAGTGCCGGGTTGGCCCTGATGCGCGCCAAGACCGTGGATCAGGCGCTGGAGGCCGGTGAGAAATTCATTGCCCCGGCGCAGAACCTGACCGTGGCGGACAGCGACACGATCGCGATGAAGCTGATCGGTGCGATGCCCCGGCGCAGCGCAAACCACGACACCGAAGGCCGCCTGCCCAGCCGGGGCTGGATCACGGACAACCGCTGGCAGGGGCGCTATCCCTATTCGGCCAACCCCGAGTTCACCGCCCCCCCGGGCGGTATCCTGGGCAATACGAACAACAAGACCGTCGATCGCCCCTTTCCGCTGCATGTCAGCCATACATGGGGCGACACGCAGCGCATCCACCGCTGGCAGCGCCTGATGCAATCGCGTCAGGTCCACACCCGCGACAGTTTCGTCGAGGCGCAATTGGATACGGTCAGTTTCACTGCCCGCTCGCTGTTGCCGCTGATCGGCAAGGATCTTTGGTTTACTGGCGAAACCGCGCCCGAGGGTACGCCACTGCGCCTGCGCCACCGCGCGCTGGAACTGCTGGCAGGCTGGAACGGCGAAATGAACGAGCACCGCCCCGAGCCGCTGATTTATGCCGCTTGGTTGCGCGCCTTGCAAACCCGGTTGATCCAGGACGACCTGGGGCCGCTGACAACCGAATTCACCCATGCCGATCCGGTGTTCATCGAGCGGGTTTATCGCAATATCGATGGCGCGGGGATCTGGTGCGACGTGGCGCAATCCGGCCCCGTCGAAACCTGCACCGACATCGCGCGGCTGGCGCTGGACGATGCGTTGGTCTGGATCACGGATCGCTACGGCGCTGCGCTGGAGTCGCTACGTTGGGGGGATCTGCATCAGGCGACGCATGACCACCCGGTTCTGGGCACCGTGCCGGGGCTGCGCTATTTCGTAAACATCCGCCAATCGACCAGCGGCGGGGACAACACGCTGCAACGCGGGCGCACCTCGGGCACCGGCGAAAACCCGTACCAGAACGTGCATGGCGCGGGCTATCGCGGGGTCTATGATTTCGCCGATCCCGGCAGCAGCATTTTCGTCACCTCAACCGGGCAATCGGGGCATTTCCTAAGCCGACATTATGACGATCTGGCGCAGTTATGGCGGCGCGGCGAGTATATTCCGATGTCGTTGGATCCCGATCTGGCACGCGCGGCGGCGGTGGGCGTAACTACGTTGCTGCCTCGCGGCGAATAGGGACGCAGCCCTCAGGCGATCGCCAACAGCCAAACCATGTAGGCACCATAGAGCGCCAGCAATGCCGCGCCTTCGCGACGGCTAAGCATCCAGCCACTGCGCGCCATCCACGCCATCAAGGCAGTCGCGGCCAGCATCACCCAGATGTCCACCTGCGCGATCTGGGCGGGCACTTCCATCGGTTTGACCAGCGCGGTGACACCAAGAATACCCAATATATTGAAGATGTTGCTACCAATGACATTGCCAAAGGCGACGGCCCCCTCGCCTTTTCGCGCGGCAATCACGCTGGTCACCAATTCGGGCATCGACGTGCCTATTGCCACCACCGTCAGCCCGATCACCGCATCCGACAGGCCCAGCTGTCCGGCCAGTGCCACAGCGCCTGTGACGAGACCCTGCGCGCCTAGAATGATCAACACCAAACCAACGGCAAACAGCCCCAAAGACGCGAACAGCGAGGTAGGCACAGGCCCCGCCATCTCGGCCTCGGCGGCGTAGATAGGGGTGGCGCGGGACTGTCTCCGCTCGGCCCAGATCGTAACAATCAAATAGGCCGCCAGCCCTGCCACCAGCAGCGCGCCCGCGCCGCGTCCCAATGTGCCGCCGATCACGACAATCGCGCAGACCATGCTGGCCACCGCCAACGCACCACCGTCGCGCATCAGCGCGCCGCGCGGCACCGCGATGGGCGCGATCACTGCCGCCGCGCCCAAGATCAGCAAAAGGTTGGCAATATTGCTGCCTACCACGTTGCCCACTGCCAGACCGGGCGCCCCGGCCAGCGCCCCCTGGATACTGGCGGCCAGTTCTGGCGACGATGTACCAAAGCCAACCAACGTCAGGCCAATCAGCATCGGGGACACGCCCCAACGTACCGCCGCCCCCACTGCCCCGCGCACCAATAATTCACCACCCGCGATCAAGGCGCACAGGCCGGCCAGCAGATAGATCATGTCCATGAAAATGGGTCCAGTTCAAAGGATAAGCGCGCATCACGCGCGACGGTTGGAACGTCATTCACAGGTGGGGAAGCGGCCCAGCGGCTGCAAGATCACCGGGCCGTGTTGCACCTGAATATTTATCATCCAGAAGGAGCTGAAGCCGAGACAGGCGTCAGCGCGGGTCAATCAGCGCTTGCGCCACTTTGCCCCAGTCGATCAAACTCGGCACGTTGCTGCGCGGTCCAGCGCACTTCAAGCGTATAACCATCCTTGCCCTGAGTCTCAGATTGGATCAGATCGCGCTGGAACAACCACGCCCTGCGTCGCCCGTCGGCAAAGGGCAGCACCAGCGTCTCATGGCGCGCTGCGGCGGATAACAGACCCCCAATCAGCTCAACCAACTCGGGCAGGCCCTCGCCGGTGATCGCGCTAAGAACCTGTACATCGTCGTGACGTTCCGCGCGGGTGCGTAGCGCTGCGCGCTCGTCCTCGGGCAACAGGTCGACCTTGTTCCAGATCTCGATACGCGGGGTTTCCTCGTTCACCTTGAGGCTGGTCAGGATCGCCTCAACGTCCTTTTTCTGCGACTCGGTTTCGGGATGCGAGATATCGCGGACATGACAGATCAGATCGGCGCTCAGCACCTCTTCCAACGTCGCGCGGAAGGCGGCAACCAGTTCGGTTGGCAGGTCACTGATAAAGCCCACAGTGTCTGACAGGATCACTTCGGGCCCGCCACCGGGCAGCGCGATCCGTCGCATCGTCGGGTCCAGCGTGGCGAACAGCATATCTTCGGCCATCACATCCGCGCCAGTCAAGGTATTGAACAGCGTCGATTTTCCGGCGTTGGTATAGCCCACCAGCGCGACAATAGGGAACGGCACCTTGGCGCGCGCCTCGCGGTGCAAGGTGCGGGTCTTAGCGACTTTTTCAAGTTGGCGGCGCAGGCGCACCAGTTGCAAATCAATGGCGCGGCGATCCGATTCGATCTGCGTTTCGCCCGGTCCACCGACAAACCCCAGACCGCCACGCTGACGTTCCAGGTGGGTCCATGCGCGCACCAGACGCGTGCGTTGATAGGACAGCGCGGCCATCTCGACCTGCAACACCCCTTCGCGGGTCGCGGCGCGGTCGCTGAAAATCTCAAGGATCAGCCCGGTACGATCCAGCAGCTTGACGTCCCAAGCCTTTTCCAGATTACGTTGTTGCACAGGCGTGACCGGCCCGTCGATCAGAACCAGATCGATTTCTTCGGCCTCAAACAGCGCCTTCAGTTCCGCAATTTTGCCCTTGCCGAACAGCTTGCCGGGATGGGCCTTGGGCAGGCGCACAACGGTGCCCCCACGCGGGTCCAGCCCCGGCAGGGCATGGGCCAAAGACACGGCCTCGGCCAGCGCAAGTTCAGGCTTGCGGCTGGATCCGTGAGCGGATCGAATATCGGGATGCAGTACCCAAGCGCGGGTGATTGCGGGTTCGTGATCCATTATGCGGCGTCGTCACCACTGTAGAGGTTGATCGGCTGGCTGGGCATGATTGTGGACACGGCGTGCTTATACACCAGCTGACTTTGCCCGTCGCGACGCAACAGGATGCAGAAATTATCAAACCAAGTGATAACACCCTGTAATTTGACGCCATTGATCAGAAATACAGTCACTGGCGTCTTGGTCTTGCGCACTTCATTAAGAAACGCATCCTGAAGGTTCTGACGGTCGTTAGCCATAGTTATCCCCAAAGCCTTTTTTCTTGTTGGGTGCCACAAATTGACACCGGTTGGTCGAATATTGCCCGCTACTATGTAATGGCACGAAACGAGTTTCCAGCCCTAAAAACAAATAACTGTCCGCACGGCGGCGCAGCGCCGCCTAGGGCGTGGCCCGCTGGCGGTAAATCTGCAGCGGCGCGAATGGGATCAATCACGCCACAGGCTGGGATGAAACAGCGCAATGATGGCCAATGTTTCCATCCGCCCCAAAACCATCGCGGCGCACAGTACCAGCTTGGCAGCGGGGGCCATGGTCAGCAGCGGAATCGGCGCATTGCCGGCGATCTGCGTCAGTGGTCCGGTGGTCGACAAGGTCGAGATGGCCAAGATCACGGATTGCTCGAAATTCATGCCCAGACCGGACAGAACCACGATAATCACCGCCAGCGACAGGGCAAACAGCATAAAAAACACCCAAGCCACGAACGCCCCCTGACGGCGCAGCCGCCGGGTGCGCGCGCCCGCAGTGCCGATCGAGGATGGGTGCACCAGAAGCTGCATCTCGCGCTGCCCGTTCAGATACAGCGCATAGACCCGCAGCAGTTTGACCCCCCCTGCTGTGGTGGCCACCCCGCCCCCAACCAGCGACAGCCCAAGCATGATCAGTCCCGGCGTCGCAAGGCCGGACCAATCACGTGCAGTATCCCAATACGCGCTTTCAAAGCCCGTCGTGCTGAGAAAGGACAGCACACTGAACACCCCGCCCCACAGTGCGGCAAAGGCCGATGGCAGATCCTCGACCTGAGCCACGTCCAGCGCGCCCAGCCAGTGACGCGCAAACAACAACAACGGCACGCCAGCGACCAACATCAGCCCGATGCGAAATTCGGGATCTTTCATCAGCCCGGCCCGCGCCGCCGAGGCGGTGTCGGATGAAAACGTCAGCCGTGACAGGGCGAACATCATAAAGAAGAATATCACCACTTCGCCGCCCACGCCTGACCCGGCGTTCTGCACACCGCCTATGGGGGAAATGCCGCTGGTTGCCATAGTGGACATCGCATGGATCAGTGCCACCAGCGGGCGATCCCCGCCCAACAACAGCATCAGCCATAGCGCCGCGGTCAGCCCGGTGAACAGCGGGGCCAGCTGCCATGTGATCTGTGCAAGACGGCGATCCGTGCCTGCACGTTGGAAGCGGTCCAGCCCCCCGGTGTTGCCCTGCCCCGGCTCGGCAGCGGCTGTGACCTCGAAGCCGCCAAGGGCCAGCGGCGCCAACACGGCCGAGGCCGCGATCCACATCAACATTCCTCCGAACCAGCCGACCATGCCACGCCATAAATGCAGGCTGTCCACCAGGCGTCCGGGTGTCTCGAACAGGGTCGCGCCGGTGGTGGTAAAGCACGAAACCATTTCAAAATAGGCATTCAGAAAGGTGGTTGTGCGCAGCCCCTCATAGAACGGCACCGCCAGAAAGACGGGCAATAGCACAAAGGCCAGACACAGCGACAACAGGTTGCTCATGTCGCTGGTGGCACGCCGTGTGCTGGCGCTCATCGCGACGGCGATCAGGGCGATCACCACAAGGCCCAGACTGCCCGCATAGGCGAAACTGCGCGACACGGTATGGTGATCGTTGACCAGCGCATGCAGCGCGGGCACGAACATGGCGACAGAGGCTACCGTCGCCAGCAGCAGGATCAGGGGAAACCCCATCAGCCAAGCCGCGCCGCGGGACAGATGCGCCTGTCTCATGACTAGAAGTAATCGATCGAGACCTGAAGCAGCTGTTCAACCCGCTCCACGTCCGATGCCATGGCGAAAATCACCACCACGTCGCCTTCGTCGATGCGCAGGGTGCCGGTGGGTTTCAAGACCTCCTTGCCCTTGCGTACCGCGCCAACCAGCACGCCTTCGGGGAAATCAATATCGCGGATCATGCTGCCAGCGATCGACGAGGTCGACATGACCTGCGCCTCGATCACCTCGGCTTCGGCGTCGCCGATGGAATAGACGCCGCGCACCCGCCCGTGGCGGATATGGCGCAGGATAGAACTGACCGTCGTCGCGCGCGGGTTGATGAAGGCGTCAACCCCGATGGGCCCCATCAACGGCACCAGCGTCGGGTCGTTGATCAACGAAATAGCAAACGGGCAACCTTCGGATTTGGCGCGCACAGCGGCCAGCAGGTTTGTCTTGTCGTCGTCCGTCACGGCCAGCACCGCGTCCGCCTTGGAAATGCCCGCCTCGGCCAGCAGGGCCGCATCCAGCGCGTCCCCATGCAGCACGATGGTACGTTCCAGCGCGTCAGCAGCGCGTTCGGCGATCGGGCGCGACCGCTCGATCACTTTCACGCGGGTGCCACGGCCCCGCGCCTCCAGCGCCTGCGCGACGGCCAGCCCGACATTGCCACCGCCCAGAATCACCACGCGCTCTTGCTTGTGGGATTTTTTGCCGAACACTTCCAGCGTGCGGGGGATATCCTCGTTCGGGGCGAACAAATAACACTCGTCCCCGGCAAACAGCTGATCCCCCGCCTCCGGCGCAAACAGCCGCCCCTTGCGGCGCACGGCCAGAACGACCACCCGCAGCGTCGAGAACAGATCACTCAGCTGACGCAGGGGCGTATTAAGGACCGGGCAATCGTCTTCCAACCTCAGGCCCAGCAACTGCGCGGCCCCATCAAGAAACTTTTCCGTATCAAACGCAGCCGGGGCCGCCAGACGCTGCAATGCGGCCTCTGCCACCTCTTTTTCGGGGCTGATAACCACGTCAATGGGCATGTGATCGCGCCGGTAGAGATCGGAATAGATCGCGTCCAGATAGGATTGACTGCGCAGACGGGCAATCTTGCGCTTGATACCGAACACGGAATGCGCAACCTGACAGGTCACCATATTGACCTCGTCCGAATGGGTGGCGGCAATGATCATATCCGCGTCCCGCGCCCCCGCGCGGTCCAAAACATCCGGATAGCTGGCAAACCCGGCCAGACCCTGCACATCCAGCGTATCAGTGGCCCGGCGCACCAGATCAGGGTTGGAATCCACCACGGTCACGTCGTTTCGTTCGCCCGACAAGTGGCGTGCAATCTGCCAGCCAACCTGACCGGCTCCGCAAATGATAACCTTCATGGGACGTGATCCTCAAAGCGTTTTGCGTCCAACTTGGCTACGAATTGACTGCGCAACGCTTCCATCAATCGTAGGTCTTACACCGTTTCACCTTGGTTTTGATTCAAAAACAAGATGAAACGCCGTGGGGCTGCGTGGCCAGATGTGTCAGACATTCGCGGGGCGGTCAAATGCCGTGACACGCCTCTGGGCGGCGATGCTCCCGTACCCCATGGGGCGACATATCGCGCCGGACGCACTGTCAGTCTTCAAAATCCCCAACCTGCGCGACACGCGCGCCGGTCTTGGCGCTGGTGACCACCCCCAGCGATTTCAACTTGCGATGCAGGGCGCTGCGCTCCATCCCGACAAATTCGGCGGTGCGGCTGATATTGCCGCCAAAGCGGTTGATCTGGGTCAGCAGATACTCGCGCTCGAACGCTTCGCGCGCCTCACGCAGGGGCATCGTGGCCAGCGCGCCGGACAGAACCACACGGCCATCGACCGGGGCCGAATCGCTTTCACCGGGCAGTTCGCCCGGCTCGATCTCGCCGTTGCCGTCGCCCAGAATCAGCACACGCTCGATCATGTTGCGCAACTGGCGCACGTTGCCGGGCCAAGACATCGTTTGCATCAATGCGCTGGCCTCGCCGCCCAGCTTGCGCAGCGGCAGGCCCTGGGTTTTGTTCAACATTTCAATGAAATAATCCGCCAACAGCGGGATATCGTCGCGCCGCTCCTCCAGCGAGGGCACCGGAATCGGCACCACGTTCAGGCGGTGAAACAGTTCCCGACGGAAGCGCCCGGCGGCGATTTCGTTTTCCAGATCGCGGCTGGTCGAGCTGATAACGCGCAGGTCCACCTGCACCTTTTCCGACCCGCCGACGCGCAGGAATTGTTGATCGACCAACACCCGCAAGATTTTCGACTGCGTCCCGGCGGGCATGTCCGCCACCTCGTCGAAATAAATCACGCCGCCGTTGGCCTCTTCCAGCAGGCCGGGTTCCACGCCCTTTTCTTCGCTTTCGCGGCCAAACAGCACCTCTTCCATGCGCTCGGCGTCGATCGACGCGCAGCCAACCGTGACAAAGGGCGCGCCCGCACGGTTGGAGTGGACATGCACATAGCGCGCTGCCAACTCTTTGCCGCTGCCCGCCGGGCCTGTCAGCATCACCCGCCCGTTCGAGCGCGTGACCTTGTCCAACTGGCTGACCAGCGCGCGGAACACGCTGCTGTCGCCCAGCATTTCGGCCGGACCAGTTTCACGCCGCTTCAAGCTTTGATTTTCGCGGCGCAGACGGCTGGTTTCCATGCCGCGCCGGATCACCACCATCAACTGGTCGATGTTAAACGGTTTCTCGATGAAATCATACGCGCCCTGCTTGATTGCGGCGACGGCGATTTCAATATTACCATGCCCCGAAATGATCACCACCGGCACATCCGGGTAGTCCCGTTTGACGGCCTTCAGAATGTCGATCCCGTCCATGTTGCTGTCTTTTAGCCAGATATCCAGAATCAGCAGCGCGGGCGGCTGGTCGTGGATCGAGGCCATCGCATCATCCGAATTCCCCGCCAGTCGGGTGGTGTATCCTTCATCCTGAAGGATATCCGAGATCAATTCACGGATGTCACGTTCATCGTCTACAATCAGAATATCGCTCATAAAATCCTCACTCTGCACCAGTTTCATCTGTTGCGTTTTCATCTGTCGGCGTCAAATCCAGCCGGATCACGGCCATCGCCCCCGAATGGGCGGCGGTACCAAAAGGCGCGGCATCGACCAGCGACAATGTGCCGCCGTGTTCCTCAATAATCTTCTTCACAATCGGCAGACCTAGACCGGTGCCCTTGTCGCGCGTCGTTACATAGGGTTCGAACAGGCGCGAGCGGTCCTCGGGCAGGCCGATCCCATTGTCCGAAATACTCAGCTCTGCGCGCCCGTCGACAATCCGGCTGCGGACCATAATCATCGGCTGAAACCCATCCGGTGCCTTGCCATTTTCCACAAGAGTTTCCGTGGCTTCGCCTGCGTTTTTAATCAGGTTCGTCAAGGCCTGACTGATCATGGTGGCGTCCACATCGGCCAACAAGGGCGACGGATCCAGATCCGTGGAAATTTGCACACCGGGCTGGCCCGCCTCTTGCAGCAATACCGCCTCGCGCAGCAGCCGTGTCAGGCTTTCTGGTTTGCGCTGGGGTTCGGGCATGCGCGCGAATTTGCTGAACTCATCGACGATGCGGCGCAGGCCATCGGTCTGGCGCACGATCACGTCGGTTAACTGTGCCAAAGATGCGGCATCTTCGTCGTTCAACAGCTTGGAAAACTTGCGCTTTGTGCGTTCGGCAGACAGCTTGATCGGGGTCAGGGGGTTCTTGATCTCATGCGCGATGCGGCGCGCCACATCGCCCCAAGCGGCCATACGCTGTGCGCTGACCAGATCGGTCACGTCATCGAACGCCACGACATAGCCTTCGCGACGGCCCGATTCGCTGCGCCGGGTGGACATACGCACCAACAGGCTTTCCTGTAGGCCTGCGCGGGTCACACGGATCTCATCCTGCACAAACCCGGTCGGATTATTGCGCACCCGTTTGAACAACTCCGCAAACTCCGGCACCGCGACAGACAGATCGACCGACTGACGGTCCTCCTGCCAGTCCAGCAAGCGCTCGGCGGCGCGGTTCACAAAGGTCACGCGGCCCCGCACATCCAGCCCGACAACCCCAGAACTGACGCTGCCCAGCACAGAATCAAACAGCCGGCCCCGGCGTTCAATCTGTTCGGTATTGACCAGCAATTCACTACGCTGACGCTTTAGCTGGCGGGTCATCTGGTTAAAGAATGTGCTGAGTTGGGCAATTTCGTCGTCGCCCTCTTCCTCGCGGACCTGTGTGTCCAGATCGCCCGCGCCAACCCGTTGTGCAGCACTGGCCAAGCGGCCCACGGGACGGGCCAGACGCTCGGCGAACCACAGACCCAGCCAGACGGCGGCCAAGATAAGAATGACGGCAAAGCCCAGATACAACAGACCAAATTCAAACAGCACCCTACCCCGTTCGGTTTCGCGTTGCTGATAGAAAACGGCGGTTTCCTTGGTCTCGTCCAACAGGCTGAGGATATCACCATCCACCACCCGGCTAACGTACAGGAACCGATCCACAAAGGCGCGCAGCGGGATCAGGGCGCGAAATTCGTTGTTGTCCCAGTCCTGAATGATCAACAGATCCTCGGCCTGCGCACGGGCGATCTGTTCGGGCGTTGGTTTCTCAAAATCGAACAGGTACGACCGTTCACCACGCGCGCGGATCTGGCCGGTGCCGTCGATCACAAAGGCCTCGCGCAGGCCGCGCTGGATTTCGCGCTGGCCTTCGCTTAGTACTGCGCGGATGTCGCCATCGTCCATGAACACGCTGGCGGATTTCGTTGCGTTCAGAAATTGCGCCAGCGCACGGGCGTCAATGATCAGGTCGCGGCGGTGTTCGTCCTCATAGGCCTCGGCGGCGGCGACGGAATTGCTGACCACGCGGCCCACCCGGTCCGAAAACCACGCCTCCAACCCCATGTTGATCGACAACGTCGCAAAGACGGCGACAGACACGGTTGGCACCAGCGCCATCAGCGCAAACACCCCCGTCAGCCGCAGATGCAGCCGTGAGCCGGCCGATTGCACGCGGCGCGCCGACACCAATAACGCGACGCGGTAAAACACCAGCGCCGCAACCATGATCACGTAAACCAGATCCGCCAGCAGCACCAAACGCAGCGCCCGCGATTGCGCACCCTGATCCAACGGCCCCAATGCAAGAAATGTCACGAGGGCCAGAACCGGACCCAGTACCACCAAACCAAGGGTTGCGATATTTTGCACGCGCTTGACCCTGCGCAGCCGCGCGATCCGGTCCCAGCCGCTTTTGCGTGTCCCTACGGCCACGTTTACCCCCACAACACCTACAGGGCAGAAACAGCCTGCCCGCTACATCTGGCGGCGCCACCGGGAACTGCCCCAATTGCGCCACAGGTCTGTTGCGGTTTTACATCAACTTGCGGCGACGTGTCACCTGAATATCAAGATCACCGATCTTTTTGCGCAAAGTATTTCTGTTGATGCCCAGCAGGTCAGCGCATTTCGCCTGATTCCCGCCGGTTGCGTCCAATGCGATCTGAAGTAGAGGCTGTTCGATCTCGCGCAGAATCCGCGCATATAGGCCCGCCGGGGGCAGCGCCTCGCCGTGGAGGTCGAAATACCGTTGCAGATGCCGCGCAACCGAGTCGGCCAGACGTTCGTCGGCCGGCGCGATCTTGCCCGACACAGCCTGAGGCGTGACGGCAATGGACGTGCCCAACGCCGCTGCCACCTCGTCGCGCGTGATCTCTGTATTGCGGGCGGTCAGGGCGATCCGGCGGATGGTGTTTTCCAGCTGACGCACATTGCCCGGCCAGGCGTGACTGCGTAGCAGTTCCAGTGCGTCCGGCGCGAACCGCCGGGCCGGCGCGCCGCCCTGCTCGACCGTGTGCAGCGTGTGCGTGACCAACAGTGCGATATCCTCGACGCGTGCGCGCAGCGGCGGCACCTCGATGACGGCACCACTTAGGCGGTAAAACAGGTCATCGCGCAGCGCCCCCGGCCCCTCGGGAAAGGCCTGCGACGTGGCAACAAAGCGCGGCGCGGATGTTCCTTCTGCGTCCATCATCCGGACGACACGCGCCTGTGCCTCGGGCGGCAAATCGCCGATTTCATCCAGCACAATGGTCCCGCCGCCCGCCTGCGCCAAAATCCGCGCAGGCCCGTCCGTTGCCATCAGCTCGCCCGGCCCGACGACCACCAAAGGCAGGGCGCGGCGGTTGGAAAACCCATGCAACGTGCGCGCAACAAGGGACTTGCCGCTGCCGGATTCGCCCGTGATCAAAACCGGCAGGTCCGCGTTCATCAGACGCGCCAGAACCCGGTACAGCGCCTGCATGACCGGCGCCTGCCCGATCAGTGGCAAATCCTCGTTTTCGACCTCGCCCTCGGTGGGTGCGGGGGGCGCGACTGGGCGGTGCGCGTTGCGTCCAAGATCCAGCGCCCGTGCAGTCCGTTTCATTAGATCCGGCAGATCAAAAGGCTTCGGCAAATAGTCAAACGCGCGCGCTTCGGTCGCCTGAATCGCGGTCATGATGGTGTTTTGCGCCGAGATCACGATGACCGGCAGACCGGGCCGGACCTGCGATATTTTCGGCAACATCTCTAACCCGTTGCCATCCGGCATCATCACATCGGTTATCACCGCATCGCCGCGCCCCTCGTCGATCCAGCGCATCAGCGTGGTCAGACTGGAGGTGGCATGCACCTTACAGCCAGCGCGGGTCAGCGCCTGTGTCAGGACCGTGCGAATCGTGCGGTCATCATCCGCGACCAGAACCGTGCCATCCATCAGCCATTCCTCCGTGCTGCATCGCGCTGCGCGAGCGGCAGCGAAATCCGAAATACCGTTTGTCCGGGGCGCGACGTGACCGCGATCCAGCCGTCATGCGCCGCGATGATCCGTGCCGCCAGCGCCAAGCCCAACCCGGTGCCGTTTTCACGCCCCGACACGAACGGATCGAACACATCCGCCGCAATGGCAGACGGCAGACCGGGCCCATCGTCGATCACCTCGATTTGAAGCGGCAGCTTGCGCCCTGCGCCGTCCGCACCGTGAATGCGCAAGGACGGGTCGAAATAAGTGTGCAGACGGATCGTGCCACCTTTGGGGCCAGCGGCCTCGGCCGCGTTCTTGATCAGGTTCTGGATCACCTGCAACAGCATGTCAGGGTCGCCCTGTGCATCTGGCAGCGAGGGGTCGTAATCCTCGATCAGGGTCATGTCGGCGGCAAACCCCAGTTGCGCACTACGCCGCGCGCGCCCCAGAACATCGTGGATGTTAACCGGTTGGAATTTGGGCGCGCCGACATTGCCAAACTGCTCGACCCGGTCCAGCAGGCCAACGATCCGGCGGCTTTCGCTGACAATCAACTGCGTCAGGTCGTGCTGATCAGGGTCCAACCCCATTTCCAGAAGCTGGGCCGCGCCTATAATGCCCGCCAACGGGTTCTTGATCTCATGCGCCAGCATTTCCGCCATGCCGATCGCCGAGCGTGCCGCCGATTTCACCGACTGGCTTTGTGCCATGCGCCCGGGCAGGTCGCGCGGGTTGAGCAAAATCAGCATCACACCCTCCTGCCCCATCAGCGGCGCGATTTGCAGATTGCACTGGACTGGCGCGTGCGTGGCACAGCCGACCTCGACATCATTTACCGACAGGGTCGTGCCCTTCGCCCGCGCCCGTGTGAACGCGGCATGCAGCGATGTTTCCACATGCAACACTTGCCACAACGCGCTTCCAACCACCGTGCGGGCCGCACTGACCAGAAAACCTTCGGCGGCGGGGTTGATCGCGGTGATCGCGTCATTGCCATCCACCAAAAATCCAGGGGTTGGCAGGGATGTCCAAAGAGCCTGATCAGTGCCGGTCATGCCGCTACCCTCTGAGTGCTGGCCACCGCATCGGGCAACAGATGCAACACCTCGGCGGGGACGCGTGCCGTCAAGATGCGTTTGCGCATTTCGGTGCTGGCGTTTTCCAGATACCAGCCCAGATGCTTGCGCGCGACACGCAGGCCCAGATCGGGACCGTAGAAGGTCAGCATCGCCTCGTAATGCTCTGATATCATGTCGATAAGATCGCGCCCTTGCGGGATGGTCGGTGGGGCCGTCGCATAAAGATCATGCGACACCTGCGCCAAACGCCACGGCGCGCCCTGCGCCCCGCGTCCGATCATGACCCCGTCCGCGTTAGAGGCCGTCAGCGCGCGCCGTGCCGTATCAGAATCAACGATATCGCCGTTGGCGATCACGGGAATGCTTACCGCCTGTTTTACTGCGCGGATCGCGTCCCAGTCGGCGCGCCCTTTGTAGAACTGACAGCGCGTGCGACCATGAATCGTGATCATTCGCACGCCTGCATCCTCGGCCCTGCGCGCCAATTCAGGCGCGTTTAACAAGGTATCATCCCAGCCCAGTCGCGTTTTCAGAGTGACAGGCACGTCGACTGCCCCCACGACCGCCTCGATCAGGGTCAGTGCGTGATCCAGATCTTTCATCAGGGCTGAACCGGACGCACCCGTTCCCCCTGCGCTGGTCACGCGCTTGGCCGGGCACCCCATGTTGATGTCGATCACCTGCGCGCCGTTGGCCGCCACCATGCGCGCCGCATCGGCCATCCAACGCGCCTCGCGTCCGGCCAGTTGCACGGCGGTCGCGCTTTGATCAAACCCCAGCTCCGCGCGTTCGCGCACACCGGGCTTGGCCTGTACCATTTCCTGACTGGCCACCATCTCGCTGACCACCAAACCAGCCCCGAAGCGCGCCACAAGGCTGCGAAACGGCAGATCGGTGATGCCTGCCAAGGGTGCCAGCAGAACCGGCGGCCCCGGCAGCAGATCCGCCATGGAAGAAGTCCGGGTGGACGACATGTGCCTGTTCCTTATGCAATGCCTGTCACTTAGACCTCACCGGGGCGGGTCACAATGAAAACAACGCAAAAAACGCGGCATAGATCCGTGTATTGCCTAAAAATTAGGCAGAATTCACGCCCATTGCACGACGCCCCCCTGCCGCGCTATCACCACCTCATGACATGCGCCGCCCTTATCGTCGCCGCCGGACGCGGCACCCGCGCTGGCGGGGATCTGCCCAAACAGTGGCAGGCATTGGCAGGTGCGCGCGTGATTGACTGGACGCTGGCCGCTTTTCGAACAACGCCAGAGGTGGATCACATCATGATCGCCCTGCATCCGGATGATATCGCAGGATTTACGCCCCCCGAAGGTGTGCAGATCGTCGCCGGGGGCAGCACGCGTGCCGCCTCGGTTCATGCCGGGCTGGAGGCGCTGAGCGCACAGGGTGTGACCCGCGTACTGATCCATGATGTGGCGCGCCCCTGCGTGACGCCCGCCTTGATCCTGCGCGTGATCCACGCGTTAGAGCACGGCCCCGCCGCCGCGCCCGCCGTGCCTGTCACCGATGCCTTGTGGATAGCCGAAGACGGACGCGTCACCGGAACGCGCGACCGCACAGGCCTGTTTCGCGCGCAAACACCGCAAGGCTTTCACTTTGACGCCATTCTGGCCGCGCATCGCGCCCATGCCGCCAGCGACGCGCCCGAGGCCGCCGATGACGTTGCCGTCGCCCGCGCTGCCGGGCTTGACGTGACGGTCGTGGCGGGCGATGAGAACAACCTGAAAATCACCCATCCCCCTGATTTTGAACGGGCTGCTGCCCGGCTGAGAGGCTCCATGGATATTCGCATCGGCAATGGCTATGACGTGCATCGGTTCGGTCCCGGCGACCATGTGATGCTGTGCGGAGTGGCCGTGCCGCACACGCGCGGATTACAAGGACACTCGGACGCGGATGTGGGCCTGCATGCGCTGTGCGACGCCATCTATGGCGCGCTGGCAGAGGGCGACATCGGTCGCCACTTCCCCCCATCTGACCCGCAATGGAAAGGTGCCGAGAGCCATATCTTCCTGCGCCACGCCGTTCAGTTGGCCGCCGATAAAGGGTATAAAATCAGCAACATGGACATCACTCTTGTTTGCGAACAACCCAAGATCGGGCCGCGCGCTGCCGAGATGCAGGCAGCGTTGGCGCAGATCACCGGCATGGAACCGGGACGCATTTCAGTCAAGGCGACCACCTCGGAACGTCTGGGCTTTACCGGCCGCGAAGAAGGCATTGCCGCCATCGCCACCGCCGCGTTGGTCAGCGCATGAAGACCGCCGATCTGGTCGCCACCGTTTGTGGCGTTGGTCATATCCGGCCCGCACCGGGCACGTGGGGCTCGCTGGTGGCGCTGCCGCTGGCGTGGGTCCTGCACATGTTGGGCGGTCCGTGGCTGTTGGTGATTGCGCTGATCATCGCGTTTTTCGAGGGGCTATGGGCCACCACGCAGGTCACGCGCTGGCAAGATGATCACGACCCGTCCTATGTGGTTGTGGACGAGTTGGTCGGCCAGTGGATCGCGCTGTTGCCGCTGTCCTTTGGGGCTTGGCACGTGGGCGTGCCGATCACCGCGCTCTGGCCCGGCTGGATCGCGGCATTTGTGCTGTTTCGTCTGTTCGACATCACCAAACCCGGTCCCGTCGGCTGGGCTGACCGGATGAACACACCACTGGGCGTCATGCTGGACGATGTCATCGCCGGGCTTATAGCCGCGATTGGCGTGATGCTGTTGGCGGCCTTCAGCCATGGAGTATTGATGGGATGACCCCTGCCGCCCTTCTGGATCTGGCCCGTGCGCGGGGCCTGCGCATCGCCGCCGCTGAAAGCTGCACAGGCGGCATGGTCATGGCCGCGCTGACCGATATTGCAGGCAGTTCGGACGTGGTGGATCGTGGATTTGTCACCTATTCCAACGCCGCCAAGATCGACATGCTGGGGGTGTCCCCTGACACTCTGGCCGCGCATGGCGCCGTGTCTGAAGAAGTGGCAGCACAGATGGCAGCGGGCGCGCTGGCCCATAGCGCGGCGGATCTGGCGGTATCAATCACCGGCATCGCAGGCCCCGGCGGGTCCGAGCACAAGCCCGAGGGGCGCGTGTGCTTTGGTCTGGCGCATGCGGGCAAAGTGCAGACCGAAACGCAGGAGTTCGGCGCACCGGGCCGCGCCGAGGTGCGTCGACTGGCGCGCGATCACGCGTTGAACATGCTGGCGCAAGCGATCGAAGAATCAGCCGTATAGCGCATCCGCCCGCGCCTCGAAGGCGCGCACGATCCGTTGCATCGCTTCGTAGAAAAACAGCCCTGCGGCGGTTTGCAGCAGACGGTTGCGGAACTCGAAATCGACGAAAAAATGCACGTCGCAGCCGCCCTCGCGGTCGGAAAACTCCCAGGTGGACACCATGTGCTTGAACGGGCCGTCCAGATATTCCGTCTCGATCCGCTTTTTGTCGGGATATAGGACAACGCGGCTGACGAACCGTTCGCGAAACACTTTGAAGCTGACCATCAGATCGGCCTCCATCACCTGACTACCGTCAGGCTGGGGTGTGACACTGCGTACGCGCGCCGCGGCGGTCCAAGGCAGGAATTTAGGGTAATCGCCCACATCAGCCACCAGATCATACATTTGCTGGGCGCTGTAAGGCAGTTGGCGGGTCTCGGAATGGGTAGGCAAAACAGGCGGCTCCGGGTTGGCTCGGGTGCTTTTCGCGTGACAGGCCGTGCCTGTGTCCTAGACTGGCGCACAAAACACAAGAGGAACCCATGACTGACAGGCGCTATCACATCGAACAGATGATCTCGGCCAAGTCCATCGCCGCCCGAATCGAAACACTGGCAGGTGAAATCGAGGCCGAATTTGCGGGCACCGATCAATTGTTGGTCGTCGGCCTGTTGCGCGGATCGTTCGTGTTCATCGCAGATCTGGTGCGCGAAGTGTCCCTGCCTATCGAGGTGGATTTCATCGAAACGTCGTCCTACGGAAACGCCATGCAAAGCAGTCGAGAGGTGCGTATCCTCAAGGACTTGCGCGGCAAGGTTGAAGGGCGCGATGTGCTGGTGGTCGAAGATATCGTCGATACCGGGCACACGTTGGCGCATGTGCTGACCCTGTTGGCCGACCGCCGCCCCGCGCGCCTACGTACCATCGCCCTGCTGGACAAACCCGCCCGGCGCGAAGCGGATGTGGCCGCCGATTGGATCGGATTCGAGATCCCGGATGAATTTGTCGTCGGCTATGGCATTGATTACGCCCAACGCAACCGCAACCTGCCTTATATCGGGCGGGTCGTTATGGATGGGAACGACGCATGATCAGCACCCGCTGGCTGTTGCGCATGACCCGCTGGGCGCGGAACCCGCCCAGCCCTGCCAAGGTCAAGTTCGTCTTTGCCATCGTGTTGCTGTGTCTGGCGCTGTACGGGATTGAACGCCTTTGGGGCTGGCCCGAGGCCCTGACGCCCGACCGCGATGTGCATCGCGGCTACAAGCCATAACACGCTAAGACATAAAGGGGGGGGGAAGTGGCGCGGTTGACGGGACTCGAACCCGCGACCCCCGGCGTGACAGGCCGGTACTCTAACCAACTGAGCTACAACCGCGCATGAGGGCTGACCTAAATCAGCCTGCCCGCCCCGTCAATCACCAAAAGCGCCGCTTTGCAGAAATAATTGATCCGGCGCTGTCTGGTTTACTGCCATGCAAAACGACACGCCCCACAGGGGCGCAAGCGCCCCCCGAGGGATGTATTACTGTCATCATATCGGGGAAAAATTAGCAGCGGTGGCGCGGTTGACGGGACTCGAACCCGCGACCCCCGGCGTGACAGGCCGGTACTCTAACCAACTGAGCTACAACCG
>JAPFBS010000009.1:0-159615 GCA_035798175.1 Rhodobacteraceae bacterium KMM 6894 | reverse complement strand
TAATCAAACCAACCAGATGAGCCGAAGACTCTCTTAGTTTACGCTGCCTTTGGACCCAAAAACCCTGCCGACGGACACCGCAACTGCTGTTGCGGAAGGCGCCTTGGAAGCAGCACGCCGAGCTAGGGACGGGGAACCGATCTTCTTCGACTTTCTACCACGATTGTCCACCATCGTGTTCGGATCGGACGGCGCAAAGAATTTCGATCTCATACGGAAAGAAGAAACGCTCGAAGCAGGTCGGACCTACAGAAGCCCTGAAGCAGCATCTCTCGCGATACCGGCTGGGCAGGAGAGCGTCTCTGTCTACCTGAGGAAAGAGGAAGCTCCGTGGCCTCGAAAAGCAAGCGTGTCGCTTGGATCTCCTCTGAAGAATCAAGCTGCCGTCTCGCTTTGGGTCGAACAGAAACCGGCCGCCGGGCGAGCGCGTATCCTCATGGAAGCGCCGGACTTGGGGCGGAATTTCGCGGTGGATTGGGATGAAGCACTGGAAGAGGAACGTCCCTGGTCTGAGATCATCGAGAGCTTGGATACTAAGGTATCAATTCCCAAACGTCTGGTCCTCCCCTGTGGTATGGAGGCATGGCATGACAGCGACCGCTCCGCGGGTATGCTAACTCTGCTCGAAACCGAGCCTGATCGTAGCCGCACGGATTGGGCGACGCTTCGGCAAAAACTTTCACAGCGTCCCTTTGGCAAATACTGCATCTCAAGTGACGGCGACGTGCCTCCGGAGATCGCGGCAGAGACCCTCGAACGGTTTGAAATTCTGACCACCAAAGCGCTCGAAGTTACTGAGAGGCGCTTGATGGGAGGAAGCGGCTACGGGACGGAAGACAATGAGGCTCTCAAATTCTTGAGTTGGCAGTTCCGCCGGTGCCCGCGCGCTGTCGCGACTTGGTTGATGGACTGCATTGAAGCGTCCGGGCGCAACCATCCGTTCGTCAAACATCAGGCAAGTTGGGTTCTCGTATACCAGGGCCTTGGCCGCATCGTCGGAAGCGAAGCGGACGAGGCGAGAGCAATGCGGTTGCTTCTGACTTCGTCCATTGAGGACTGGGTTTGGAACCGGCAAAGCGCGGCCATGGCGTTCATGCTGTCTCGTTCTGACAGCGCTCCATCTTACCTGAAACGAGAAGACGTAGAGAAGCTGACCAAGAGGACTATTGCGGACTTCCAACGTAATATCGGCGGCCAATATACAATGTTTAACTACGCGCCTTTCTTACTTGCAGGCCTGATAAGATGGCGTATCGTTGATCCTACAGCATTGGTGATCGGGGCCGACCCTTTGGCGGATGACCTCTTGGCTATCATTGAGAAAACAAAGCACGACCTGAAGGCCCGTCGTAGGGCCAATATGAATTTCCAAAGGCGGCGGTCGAAGTTCTTGCCAATCCTCCAAGACTTGAAGTCAGAGCTAGCGGGAAAAGGTTCAAATCCTGATCTATTGTTGGATA
Organism: Rhodobacteraceae bacterium KMM 6894; assembly: GCA_035798175.1. Taxonomy (GTDB): domain Bacteria; phylum Pseudomonadota; class Alphaproteobacteria; order Rhodobacterales; family Rhodobacteraceae; genus Roseovarius. Next base: position 158,155 of record JAPFBS010000009.1, on the reverse strand, counting down.
TCTATGGAGCAAGTGGAACGTGAACATGAGCGCGCAGGTAGTTTGAGAATTGGCATTACAGTGCCAAACAGTATTCCTTACGAGCTTATGGATGGCGTTCCAGTTCGACTGAGAGTGCCGCGAAGTTGGTTTTCAGGTGGCCGACAGGCGCCACAGCAACGTTTGCGGACAGGCGAATGGCAGGAAGGGCCACATTTCTGAAATCCAATAGCTGAACGATGCTGCGCGACGTCGCCGAAGGCCGCTTTTGGAACACCGCACTGCGGCACTGGCAAGCTGCGTGAAAGTCCGGAGTGGGCCCTTCGTGCCGTTCCTGCACGAAGGGTGGTCGTCAGCCATCCGCTTCGTCGTGCAAAGATTACCGGTTTAGGCCGGGGCGGAGTCTGCAAGCGTTTCAGGCCGGGCCTTCTTCAAGCTTCCCGCAAATACGCCCATGACACATATCCAGCCAGCCCTCGGGCTTCCCTCAACGAGACCTTGCACCAACGGGTGCCGCCCGTGCGCTCGCAGCTTTGGACACGCACAATACTCCCGTTTGGCACGCCCGCGATAATGCTAAAGCCGGTGCCGGGCCCCGCGCGCAGTTTCAGCATGTCGCCCGCTTCGACGCCAACGACCTCGTAATCCCCCGACGGGCCGCTTCGCGCGGCATCGCAGCCGGGTAAGGCACACATCGCAAGTGTGACGAGCGTGGCAAAAATGGCTTTGCGCATTCTGGTCTCCTGTTTCCTGATCTGGCCACATGCTGCAGCCAATTACAGATGTCGCAGACGCGTAGGGGGGAAGTCAAATGCCGACCGACGAAGACGCCAAAGACATGCCAAACTGCAGCGTCCGGTGCGCGGCCAGGTCAGCTATCGCTGCCCGCATATCCCATAGCGAGGTCGCGCGCGCGCAAGATGGAATCGTGGTTTCTCGACATGCGCGAGCCCCGCCCTACGCGCCTATTGGCCGTATCACGTCGCGGCGAGCCATACGCAGGCCAACGAACTTTTTGCCCAGCTGCTTGGGCGTGCCGCCTGCCGTTAGGCGTTCTCGCCGAACTCGGTGATCGGGGTAAGCGTCACGGTTTTCCTGGCAGTGAGGGAGGCTGGTCTTGCCACGGTTTTAGTTCCGGCGTCTTTCGAGTTATGTCTATTATAAAGGAGAAGGGAAATGGTGACGAGATACTCGGACGGGTTTCGCCGTGATGTGGTGCGCATGGAACTGGGTTGCGTTATGACGGTATAGTCAAGGCAGCAAGCCGCCGATCAATCATTTTGATTTCAGGAGTATTTGTCCGATGTCACGCTTTAATTGGCTGTTCGGCCGCTCACCGAAACCACCACAGCAAAATCAACCACAAGCGGTCGACCATGAACCGCATATGATCCAGGAAAACCAGACGTCCACGCGCCCGAGCTTCTCCCACGCCAATCATGTGCCTGAAGGTGACTTCCGCTTTATAGCCCTAGATGTGGAAACCGCGTGCAGCGATGCCGCCAGCATCTGCCAGATTGGGTTATCGGTTGATTCCGGTATGACCAAGATGGAACATGGCAACACGCTGTTTCGCATTTGTAGAGGTGGTCCAAAGGGTGGTCTGGAAATGCAGAATAAGACGTAAGTTATTGAATAATAATGAATATTTGGTAAAAATGGTGCCCCCACACGGACTCGAACCGCGGACCTACTGATTACAAATCAGTTGCTCTACCAGCTGAGCTATAGGGGCACTGAGGGGGCGTTTAGCAGTGCTTTGCGCGCTTGACAAGATGGTCTTCGCATCCGTTTTGATGTCTCTATGCAGAAAAGTGAAACAACCCTACGAAAGGGGTGGGATTGCTTGGGCGTCTTTGCAGTCGGATGATCCGTGACACGCGCATATCATGGTGTGATCAGGGTCACTCCCGGGATTCGACTAATAGTATAGACGTCTTCGTCGTAGAGGTCAGTCAGCTCGTCGATCAGCTCTTCGGTCCAGCCGGGCAGGTCCAGTTCTTCTTCGATGGCGTCCTCCTGAGCGAACTTGTCAAGAAAGGCGGTGATGACGCGGCGTTTCTGGATTTCGGTCATACCGGGGTTCTCGGCCAGATATGTCTCGAACCGCTTGAACCCTTCGCGGGACATGATTTCGCGCAGAAGGGAATGTTCGCCGACAAGATGTTCGGTTGCCTCAACTCCCGCCATTTCGCGTAAAAGTTGGCCCCAGATCAGCGGTGTATCCTCGTTGCACCAGACGGTGATCGGGATGTCGGGAATGCCTGCGCGCACGCGGGCGATCATCTCGGACCAGCGCATCTCGGTGGGGGCGGTGCCGTTCAGATAGGTGGGGATGTTGTCGAATTTTGTCTTGGCCAGAATCGCGGGCAGAAAGGTTGCCGGATTGCATATGGCAAAGAACATTTCGATCTCGTCACCGTGAAAAATCTGGCGAAAGATTTCGGTGCGGGGTTGGGCCGAGGAGTAGAATTCGCCGTTGGACGCGGCCATCTTGGGCGTTCCGAAAAAGCCGGGGTTGGACAGGATCAGGCGACTTGGCTCGTCTTCATAACCCAGTTCATCCAGCAACATATTGCGTGTGTCGGCGGGGATGCCGGTCTGGCGGGCAGCGTGCAGAACGTCGCGCATCATGCGGCGGTAATTCTTGGGATAGGGCACTTGCGTGCCACGCGCGGCCAGCATGTCCTGATTGCTGATCAGGCTTTTCAGCAGCCTGTCCTCATCCGTAATATGGGCGCCTGCGTGAATGACGAGCTGCATGAGATTTATCCGCTGTTTGGTGTCCCTGTATATATGGGCCTTTGTGGCACAGATAAACCGCTATTGAGGCGGTTTAGCGGCAGCCTTGATGACGGAAATTGTCAGCGTTTGCCCAGTCCGCGGGTTGAAGACGCGCTGAAAAACATCAAATATGGATCAACCCCCGGCAGGAGCGCCCCATGTCCTTCGTCAATTCCGACAGCCAGCCCGTTCGCGACGCTGCCAAGATCGCACTTGCCAATGCCGCACCCGACGTTAGGGCGCGGAACAAGTTGGAAGGCGGCAAGCGGTTCGAACTTGTGACCGAATTTGACCCCGCAGGCGATCAACCCACGGCGATTGCCGAACTGACGCAAGGCGTTCTGGACGGCGAGCGCGACCAAGTGCTGTTGGGCGCGACCGGCACGGGCAAGACGTTTACCATGGCGCAGGTGATCGAAAAAACCCAACGCCCGGCGATTATTCTGGCTCCGAACAAGACATTGGCGGCGCAATTATACGGTGAATTCAAGGGGTTCTTCCCTAACAACGCCGTTGAGTATTTCGTAAGCTTCTATGACTACTATCAACCCGAGGCCTATGTCGCGCGGTCGGATACGTATATCGAGAAGGAGTCCCAGATCAACGAACAGATCGACCGCATGCGCCACTCGGCCACGCGGGCGCTGCTGGAACGTGACGATGTGATCATCATCGCATCCGTGTCGTGTATTTACGGTATCGGTAGCGTCGAAACCTATGGCGCGATGACGCAGGATTTGAAGGTCGGTAGCAACTATGACCAACGCCAGGTGATGGTGGATCTGGTGGCGCAGCAATACAAACGCAATGATCAGGCGTTCCAGCGTGGCAGTTTCCGGGTGCGGGGCGATTCACTGGAAATTTTCCCGGCTCACCTTGAAGATCGCGCGTGGCGCTTGTCCTTTTTCGGTGAAGAGCTGGAGGCGATTACCGAATTCGACCCGCTGACAGGCGAAAAGACCGACACATTCGATCAGATCCGCGTCTATGCGAACAGCCACTATGTGACGCCCAAACCGACGATGACTCAGGCTATCATTGGTATCAAGAAAGAGCTGCGGATGCGGCTGGACCAGATGGTGAATGAGGGCAAATTGCTTGAGGCGCAGAGGCTGGAACAGCGCACCAATTTCGATCTTGAGATGCTGGAGGCAACGGGCGTCTGCAACGGGATCGAGAATTATTCACGCTATCTGACCGGCCGCTCCCCGGGCGAGCCGCCCCCGACGCTGTTTGAATTCATCCCTGACAATGCGATTGTGTTCGCGGATGAAAGTCACGTCAGCGTGCCCCAGATTGGCGGCATGTACAAAGGCGATTTTCGGCGGAAAATGACCTTGGCCGAACACGGCTTTCGTTTGCCGTCCTGTATGGACAACCGGCCTTTGAAATTCGAGGAGTGGGATGCGATGCGCCCACAATCGGTCTTCGTCAGCGCCACTCCCGCCAAGTGGGAAATCGAGCAAACCGGCGGCGTGTTCACCGAACAGGTGATCCGCCCCACCGGATTGCTGGACCCATTGGTGGAAATTCGCCCTGTTGAAACGCAGGTCGATGATCTGATCGACGAGGTGCGCCGCGTGATCGAACAGGGCTTTCGCACGCTGGTCACGACCCTGACCAAACGCATGGCCGAGGACCTGACCGAATACATGCACGAACAGGGCATCAAGGTGCGCTACATGCATAGCGACATTGACACGCTGGAACGGATCGAAATCCTGCGCGATCTGCGGCTTGGTGCGTTTGACGTGTTGATCGGCATCAACCTGCTGCGCGAGGGGCTGGATATCCCCGAATGTGGGCTGGTCGCGATTCTGGACGCCGATAAGGAAGGCTTTTTGCGCTCGGAAACCTCGCTTATCCAGACCATCGGACGTGCCGCGCGCAACGCCGAGGGGCGTGTGATCATGTACGCCGACCGCATTACAGGCAGCATGGAGCGGGCCTTGGGCGAAACCGACCGGCGCCGCGAAAAACAGATCGCCTACAACATCGAACACGGCATCACCCCGGCGACGGTCAAGAAAAACGTCGATGATATTCTGGCCGGTCTTTACAAAGGCGACGTGGACATGAGCCGCGTGACCGCCAAGATCGACAAACCTATGCACGGTGCAAACCTCACGGCTCATCTGGACGGTTTGCGTGTCGAAATGCGAAAGGCTGCCGAGAATCTGGAGTTCGAAGAGGCGGCGCGCCTGCGCGACGAGGTCAAGCGGCTGGAGGCCGTCGATCTGGCCATCTCCGACGATCCCATGGCGCGCCAGTCGGTGGTCGACGATGCAGTCGCCTCGGCGACCAAAATGCGCGGACGTTCGACAGCGGGCCGACCCGGGCAGCACGGCGGAAACGTGAAGCGGCGCACGCGATCGTAACGCGTGTTCCTCCCCCCCGTAGTGGCTGGCATTTGCGACCGTGCCGACGGTGATGCGCGAAACATAACCGCCGCTGGCGGGAACCAAACGACCCATGTGCGTGTTTCCCTCTCAGAAGTTTGAAAATTGGGAGACTGAAACAATGGAATATGGTCTGTTCGGAATACTGGTCCTGATCGCGGATATTTACGCAATCTACCAGGTGTTGACCTCAAGCGCGTCTACCGCTGCCAAGGTGGTCTGGACGCTGGCAATCCTGATCCTGCCGGTGCTGGGCTTTATCGTCTGGCTGATCGCTGGCCCGCGTGGCGGCACTGTGCGCGCCTGACGCACTTTCATCAGAAACTTGGACGAAGGGCGCGGTTTTCGCGCCCTTCCTTTTTTAGAGCAATAGAAATCAAAGATGCCTCCGAGAAACCCACCGCGCGTTCTATTCCGATAGCTTGCGTCAAGAATGTCCAATTCGCCCCGGTACAGCCCGAGATCGTCACATCCGCACGTGCAGGGACCGCGCGTTGGTCTTATAGTCTGAGCATGTTCACACTGACTTATAGGAAGGTGCCGTCGCACCTCGGCGCGTTATGACGCTGCTATTGCTAGCCGGATCTGGTGAGGCCCGCACAATCGCCGAGGGATTGACGGCCCAAGGTGCCGATGCCATCGTGTCCTATGCCGATGCGCGGCGCGCGCCAGATGGCGGTGCCATTGCGCATGTCACAGGTGGGTTTGGCGGGGCCGACGGGTTCCGTCGCTTCGTGGCGGATCGCGGGATCACCGCCGTACTGGATGCAACGCACCCGTTCGCAATGCACATTTCGCACCGAACGGCCCGGATATGCGCCGCGTTGGGCCTGCCCTACGCGCTGATGCTGCGGCCAGCATGGGTGCCGGGACCGGGCGACCGTTGGACCTTTATCGAGCACGAAGAAGAGGCCGCGCACCATATTGCCCCCGATGCCACCGTGTTTCTGGCCACCGGTCGGGACTCGCTTAAACGGCTGGGCGGGCTGGCAGGGCGGCGGATTTATTGCCGCCTTCTCAGCGCGCCCGACGGGCCGTTTCCCTTCGCGGGCGGTCAGTTTTTGGTCGGCAAGGCCCCGTTTTCGGTGGCCGATGAGACGGCGCTGTTTCAAAGGCTGGGTATCGACTGGCTGATGGTCAAGAATGCAGGTGGGGCGATGCCGGAAAGCAAGCTGACAGCGGCGCGGGATCTGGGCCTTCGCGTGATGATGATCAACCGGCCTGCGCCACCCGAGGCGCTGACGTTTCAGGACGCGCAGAAGGCGCTGGACTGGGCCTTGGCGCTATGACGCGGATCATTCACACCGATGCGGATGTGCGCGAAGGTATGGAGGCGCTGTGCGTCCTGTGCCCACGCATGGCCAAAGCCTATGCGCAGACCGGGCCGTTGCCGTTGCGCCGCAGGCCCGACGGCTTTGCCGAATTGCTGAGTGCGATCATCAGCCAGCAGGTCAGCGTGGCGTCAGCCAATGCGATCTGGGCACGGATGGAAGGCGCCGGTTTGACCGCCCCGGCACCTGTGCTGGCGGCGGGTGACGAGGGCCTGCGCGCTGCCGGTCTGAGCCGCCAGAAGATCCGCTATGCGCAGGAACTGGCCCGCGCCGGCATCGACTTTGACGCGCTGCGCGTAGCCTCTAGCGATGAGGTGATCAAGACACTGACGGCGGTGCCCGGCATCGGCACCTGGACGGCGGAAATCTATGCGATGTTCAGCTTGGGCCATGCTGATGTCTTCGCGCACGGCGATCTGGCCCTGCAAGAGGCGGCGCGCGTGCTGTATGACCTGCCCGAGCGCCCCAAGGAACGGGCAATGCGCGACATTGCCGCCGCATGGAGCCCGTGGAGATCGGTTGCCGCCCGTCTGCTTTGGGCCTACTACCGTGTGGCCAAGCAACGGGAAGGGATCAGATGACACGCGTCTTGCAATCAGGCCGGCGAGAGCCGCTTTCAGGAACCACCCGTTCGGTTGTCGTGCTGCTGCACGGATATGGCGCAAATGGTGCCGACCTTCTGGGGCTGGCTGACCCGCTGGGCGAACACCTGCCCGACACGTTGTTCGTGGCCCCCGACGCGCCCGAAAGCATCCCCGGCTATCCCGGCGGCTATCAGTGGTTTCCCATCCCGTGGATCGACAACTCCAGCGAAGAAGAGGCCGATCGCGGCTTGCAGGCCGCTGCGGATGATTTGAACGCCTACCTTGATGCGCTGATGGTGGACGAAGATGTGCTGCCCGAACAGGTGGTGCTGTTCGGGTTCTCCCAAGGTACGATGATGGCGCTGTATGTTGCCCCACGGCGCGAAGACGCAGTGGCGGGCATCGTCGCCTTTTCGGGCCGCCTGTTGCATCCCGAATTGCTGGCCGACGAGGTGGTCAGCCGCCCGCCGGTCTTGCTGGTGCATGGCGATGCAGACGACGTGGTGCCGCCGCAATCCCTGCCACAGGCCGCCGAGGCATTGCAGGGCGCGGGCTGGACCGATGTTTATGCGCATGTCATGAAGGGCACGGCCCACGGCATCGCGCCCGACGGGCTGCAGGTGGCGCTGGCCTTCATGGCGGACAAGCTGGGCCTGGGCTAACCGCCCAAGCGGTCTGAGTGTCGACTATCTCTACGATAAATCGCGTTGCTCATACAGGGCGACGGCCGTGGTCGCGCCCTGCGATCCCATTTTGCTTGGGCGTTCGCCGTGTATCAGGGCAATACACGCCAAAATGGGCCCGCGATAACAGATCAGGGCCCTACAGGTGTCAGCGGACCACGGCCTGCAAACCAGCTTTCAAGGTTTGCGAATACATAGTCGCCCATAGCCTTGCGCGTGGTCGTGGTTCCCGACCCGATATGCGGAAGCAGCACAACGTTTTCCAGCGCCTTCAGGGCGTCCGGCACTTGGGGTTCGTTGGTAAAGACATCCAGCCCACTCGCACCCAGTTGCCCCGAGGCAAGCGCCTTGATCAGCGCATCTTCGTCGACAACACTACCCCGGGCGACGTTGATCAGCATCCCTTCGGGCCCAAGGGCCGCGATAACCTTGGCATCGACCAGCCCGTCTGTCGACGCGCCGCCGGGAACGACGACAATCATCACATCACAGTTTTGCGCCAAGGATAGCGGGGTTTCGCAATAGGTATAAGGAACATCCGTGCGCGGCGTACGGGTGCAATAGGACACGTTCAGCCCCATCGCCACGACTCGTCTGGCAATCGCCAGCCCGATCCGACCCAGTCCCAGTATACCGACACGCCGCCCGCGCAGCGACCCGGACAAAGGAAACCGCCCTGATGGCCAGTTGCCCTCGCGCAGGAATCTGTCCGCTTGCGGTATGCGCCGGACCGTTGCGATCAACAGCCCAAGCGTCAGGTCGGCCACCTCTTCGGTCAGCACGTCTGGCGTGTTCGTGACCACGATATTTCTGGCATGGGCGGCTTCCACGTCAACATTGTCATAACCGACGCCGAACTTTGCCACGATCTCAAGCTTGGGCATCCGCGCAAACATATCTGCAGTGACTGGCATGGCCCCGGCCATTGCCGCGCCTCGCACCTCGCGCAGAATGGGATCGTCCGTTTTCAAGGCGTCTGCGCCGACAGCAACATAGGCGTCCGACAGCCCGTCAGAGGCGGGAAAAGGCGTGGGGATGAACAGTGGGATCTTTGCCATGATAACGGTCCTGTCTTAGCTAAAACACTCCAAGCCGACTTAGGCCGTTCTGGGGTTCGGTTCGGTTGGCGATCTGGATCGACGCGCATTTACATCCTGCTTCTCGCAGGTTTGCGCGATGGGGTGTAGGGATCTCTTGATAAATTTGGCTTGCGCGGTATGGCCTCAGCGTTTAACGAGCATCCGCGTGGCCCCAATAGCTCAGCAGGTAGAGCAACTGTTTCGTAAATAGTAGGTCGGCGGTTCGAATCCGTCTTGGGGCACCATCAACATGCCGATATCAATCCAATATCAGAGGCGCACCCAGAGTCTCGGGTGCTATGTCTCTGCCCTGCCCAGCGTCTTTGTTATCGGAATTTTACGCTTGTTCGGCGCGCCCGCCACCGATGCCGCCGCAATTTGATAGCACTGCTCGGTGCCGCGTGGCGTTGTATTTATTGATGACCCGATTGCGATCTGTCTTGCTGTCCGATCCGCGCGGGTATCGGGACACAGTGGCGACAAACCGTGGTTTCAGTAGGACTCTCGGGGACGCATCATGAGCCAGATCAGCGCACCACCCGCCAGCACCAGAAACGGCACCATGGCGATGTTCACAGCCATCCAGCCCGTCTGTGGATTGCCGCCCGAACAGTTCATCAACCCGCCCGACGCGAGCGACGCCATGGTGACGCCGCCGAACACCAGCAGATCGTTCAGGCCCTGCATGCGTCCGCGTTCGTGCGGCTCATGCGCGCCGGCCAACATCGAGGTGGCCCCGATAAAGCCAAAGTTCCAACCAAGCCCAAGCAGGACAAGCGCGACAAAGAAATTCTCCAGTTCGACGCCCTGCATGGCCACACCGCCTGCCAGCGCAAGTATGGCGATTCCGGCGGCCATGATCCGTTCAACTCCGAACCGCGCAATCAGGTGCCCGGTAAAGAAGGACGGCATATACATCGCCAGAACGTGCATCGTCACGATGTCCGCCGCGTTGCCTTGGGTGAAACCGCAGCCAACGACGGCCAGCGGGGTCGATGTCATCACGAGGTTCATCAGCGCGTAGGACACCATCGCACAGATCACGGCAACGGCGATGCGCGGCGTTTTCAGCAACTCCATACGCGAGCGTCCGCGCGGGGCGTCCAGTTCGGGGACCGGCGGTTTGGGAATATCCAGAAAGGTGAACAACAGCGATCCGATGACGTTCAGACCAATCACCGCCAAATAGGTGCCCATGAACGGCACGATCATCGATTCGGTGGTGACCTTCACCAGCTGCGGACCGATAATGGCGCTGACCAACCCGCCTGCCATCACGTATGAAATTGCCTTTGGCCGGAACGCGTCGCTGGCCGTATCGGCGGCGGCAAAGCGGTAAAAACCATGCGCACTCATGTAGATGCCGGTCAGAAAACCACCCAGCAGGAACATCGGGAACGAGGCCGTATAAAGGCCATAGGCCCCCACAGCGCCGCCCAATGCACCACCCGTCGCGCCAACGAAAAACCCAAAGCGCCGGCCATAGCGCTGCATCAGGGCCGACATCGGCGTCGCGGACAACATTGAGCCGACGATGATCATCGTGATCGGCAGCGTCGCGAAGCACACGTTCGAGGCCAACGATTGCCCCGCCAACCCGCCAACGACGAACATCATCGGCAATTGCGCGCCCAGAATGGCCTGCGCCATCACTAGAACAATTACGTTGCGCCGGGCGCGGCGGTCATCTGTGGGGAGGGCTGTTTGAGTCATGCCCGAGGTGCTAGCCCTCCTGCGGGGCCTTCGCAAGAGGGGATGCGCGTTACGCCACTTCGGCGGGGCGTCCCCGGCCCAGCGGGTCCAGATCGCGGGGCGCGACCCCGGCCATCATGCCTTGCCAATCCAGCACCTGACGCATCTCGACCACGCGCCCCACTACCAGCAATGCAGGCGGGTTCAGCCCGGCCTTGATGATATCGGCGGGCATCGCCGACAGCGTGGTTTCCAGCACGGTCTGATCCGGTGTGGTGGCGGCGCAAACCACCGCACAAGGCTCGGCCGGGTCCCGACCGCCGTCGATCAAGGATTGGCTGATCTGCGCGGCGTGTTTCATGCCCATATAGATCACCAACACCTGACTGCCCTGCGCCAGCGCGCTCCAGTTCAGCGATGTCGGGGTGTTGCCGGTATGGTCATGCCCGGTGATGAAGGTCACTGATTGGTTCACGTCGCGATGCGTTGCCGGAATACCCGCATAGGCCAACCCGCCGATGCCTGCCGTGATGCCGGGAACGATACGCACAGGCACGCCATGCTGCACCAGCGTCTGCGCCTCTTCGCCGCCACGCCCAAACACGAACGGATCGCCGCCCTTCAGGCGCAACACCCGCTTGCCCGCCCGCGCCATGGCCACCAACTGCAACGAGATGTCCTGCTGCGCCGCCGAAGGTTTACCGCCACGTTTGCCTGCGTAAACCTTCTCGGCCTGCGGAGCCCAGTCCAGAATAGCCTCCTGCACCAGCGCGTCATAAACTACCACATCGGCCTGCCGCAGGGCGTTCAGCGCATGCAGGGTCAACAGCCCCGGATCGCCGGGGCCAGCACCGCACAGCCAGACCCAGCCGGGCTGCAACATCGGCCAATCCGCGCGGGGAAGCGACGGGGACACAGGCGGGGGAAGGGGCGTAGAATCAAACATGAAAAACGATATGGCAGCGTTTTTTCATCCCGCATAGGGCAGGAGGCCGAACGCGAGATACGGTGGGCGAAACAGGGTTCACACCCGTCGGGGTGCGGGCAATGCGCTGTTTCAGGTGCCCGAAGGTTTTGGAACGATCTCTCGTTCGTTTTCCGAATAATCGGGAGAAAATTTTAATTTAGCAGAATGATTCCATCCTGCTTCGGAACACCGTTCCTACCACCGCCCGGTCATCGTCCGCAGCATCAAGGCCACGCTGGAGCGTCCCGGCGCAGGGGTTAGCGTGCCCGCGGCCACGTCGCCGGGATGCGCGGCGGCGCGGGTCAGCACACTGTCGGTCTGCCACGCCGCCAACAGGGCGGGGCGCGCGGCGGCGCTGACTTCGGCCCGGCGGGTGCGCGCACTTTTCAGCCGTGCCAGCCCCTCACGCGCCAGATCGCGCACGGCACTTTCGCGCCCATCCACCAGCGGCATGCGCCCGGCGTCTTCCAGCGCAGGAATGGCGCGCAGCCAACCCGCCAGCCCACTGGCGCGGCCCACATCCAGCACCACATCGGGTGCCGCGTCGCCCAGCGCGCGCGCAACGGCCAACATTAAATGCCCAGAGGTCTTGGTAAGATGGTCGTCAAAATGCGCGGCATCCTCGAACGGATCGCGATAGATGTCCCATCGACGTGCAACGATCAATTCGTCCAGCAGCGCCGCGCCCTCACCGTCCAGTACAGCAGCCAGCGGAGTCGCCACCTCATGGCGACGCACCGTGCCACCTGCGCGAATTTCATCCAACGCATCGCGCCACCATTGCAGGCGCATTTCGGCGATGATGCTTTCCTGTGTCACCCATGGCGCGCGTGCCACTTCGACATTGAATGCATAGATCGGGAACAGCACACGGCGCGCCGCCACGGGGGCCGCCATCGCCGCGCGAAAGCGGTCCGGATCACCCCGGCGCACCAAATCGGCGCAAGCGGTCAGGTCTTGGCCAAACCCGTCAGACACCTTGCAACAGCTTCCAGTTGATCGCGTCCAGCAGCGCCTCGAACGAGGCATCGACGATGTTCGCGCTGACGCCCACGGTGGACCAACGGCGGCCCTCAGCGTCTTCGCTGTCGATAATAACGCGAGTCACGGCCTCGGTCCCGCCTTGGGTGATGCGTACCTTGAAATCGACCAGGCGCATGTCCTGAACGGCCCGTTGATAGCGCCCCAGATCCTTTGCCAGCGCCTTAGCCAGCGCATTGACAGGGCCCCTGTCGTTGCCGGTTTCGTCCATGGATTCGCTGACCGACAGTTTTTTGACGCCGTCCACCTTCACCACGACAACCGCTTCGGACAGGCTGACCATTTGGTCATATTTGTTCTTGCGCCGCTCGACGGTCACCTTATAGCGCTTGACCTCGAAAAATTCGGGGCAAACGCCCAAGGCGCGCCGCGCCAGCAACTCGAAACTGGCCTGTGCGCTGTCATAGGTATATCCCGCCGCCTCACGTTCCTTGATCTGATCCAAAATAAGCGCCAGCGCGGGGTTGCTCGGTGCCACCTCCAGCCCCGCCTCGGCCAGACGACGGCGCAGGTTGGATTGCCCGGCCTGATTGGACATCGGGATGATGCGCGCATTGCCGACCAGCGCGGGGTCGATATGCTCATACGTCGTCGGATCCTTCAGGATCGCGCTGGCATGCAGCCCGGCCTTGTGCGCAAAGGCCGACGCACCGACATAGGCGGCCTGACGTTGTGGCACGCGGTTCAGGATATCGTCCAACTGCCGGCTGGCGGCGGTCAGGCCCTCCAGCGCGTCGTGGGTCACGCCGATTTCATAGAGGCTGGCGTAGGGTTCTTTCAACAGCAAGGTCGGGATCAGCGTCGTCAGATTGGCATTGCCGCACCGCTCGCCCAACCCGTTCAGCGTGCCCTGAATTTGGCGCGCACCTGCATCAACAGCGGCCAGCGCGCCGGCCACGGCGGTTTCGGTGTCGTCATGGGTATGGATGGCCAGCCGCTCGCCGGGGATTCCCGCCGCGATCACCTCGGCTGTGATACGCCCGATTTCGGCGGGCAAGGTGCCGCCATTGGTATCACACAGCACGATCCAGCGCGCGCCCGCGTCCAGCGCCGCACGGCACGCCTCCAGCGCATAGCCGGAGTTGGATTTGTAGCCGTCGAAAAAATGCTCGGCATCGAACAACGCCTCGCGCCCCTGCGCTACAATATGCGCCACCGACTTGGCGATGTTGTCAGTGTTTTCCGCCAAGGTGATGCCCAGCGCGGTTTTGACGTGAAACTCATGCGATTTTCCAACCAGACAAACCGCAGGCGTGCCCGCGTTGATGACCGAGGCCAAAACCTCGTCATTCGCGGCGCTGCGCCCGGCCCGCTTGGTCATGCCAAAGGCGGTCAGCGTGGCGCGCGTCGGCTGCGCCTCGTCGAAAAAGGCGCTGTCCGTAGGGTTCGCTCCCGGCCAACCACCCTCGATATAGTCAAGACCAAGAGTATCCAGCGTCGCCGCGATCCGATGCTTTTCAGCAGTCGAAAATTGGACACCCTGTGTTTGCTGCCCATCGCGCAGAGTGGTGTCGTAAAGGGACAGGCGCGTGCGGGTCATGGACGTGTTCCGTTTTTTGCTAGCGCGCTACAATCGCTCCATACGGGCCGTTGTGCAAAGCAGTACGGCCCGCCCCCCATTGCCTGACAGACGATTGCTTGCAATCGACGAGAATGGGCCGCGCCCATGGGCGGAGGCTTAACTCCCACCTGCTGTGGGAGGTTTGCCTGTGGCCGGTACAGGTCGTTCATTTCAATGCCGCCAGTTTGGATGGGTCAAATTGCGCGCTCAATGTGAAGCTCGAAGGCTGCCCTTTTTTATCCTCGATCACAACGCCAGCATTCGTGAGTTCATTGCGAATTGCATCAGCAGTTGCCCAATCTTGCCGACGTTTTGCATCGTCTCGGTCAAGCATCATATCTGCGATCAAAGAATGGTGTTTGCTTGCACCATCGCTTGATACACCGACCTTGCTGAGAATGTTTAAAGCGTCCCAATCACCAATTAGTCCCAAAATCTCTATCGAAGCACCTAGTTCGGCAAGACTTAAAGCGTCCGTTCCAGCTTTTGCAAGTTTGTGAAGAACAGCAATTGCGCCTGGTGTGTTGAGGTCATTCGCAATGTGCTCAATTACTTCTGGAGAAGGGAACCATTGACCGTTTTCCTTTAAAAGACTGACCATCTCAGACGTGTAGCCAGCTTTCAACAGCGTGAAAGCCCAGTCTGCTAGTGTATTGTCAGCCTTCCGCGCCTTCTCAGCCGTCCAATCCATCGGCTTTCGGTAATGCGTACTCAAAAACACAAACCGGATCACCTCGCCCGGCACACCCTGATCCAGCAAATCCCGCACGGTAAAGAAGTTGCCCAAAGACTTGGACATCTTCTTGCCCTCGACCTGCAACATCTCGTTATGCATCCATATCTGCGCAAAGCCGCCCTCGGGATGCGCACAGCAACTCTGCGCGATCTCGTTCTCATGATGCGGAAACATCAGGTCATTGCCGCCGCCGTGAATGTCAAAACTCTCGCCCAGCAGCTCATATGCCATCGCCGAGCACTCGATGTGCCACCCCGGTCGCCCATATCCCCAGGGCGACTCCCACCCCGGCTGATCCCCGCTGGACGGTTTCCATAGAACGAAATCCATCGGGTCTTCCTTGAACGGGGCCACCTCCACCCGTGCGCCGGCGATCATGTCATCAACCGACCGTCCCGACAGCTTGCCATACTGCTCATAAGACCGGACGCGAAACAGCACATGCCCTTCTTTCGCATAGGCATGGCCCTTGGCGATCAGGTCCTCGATCATCGCGATCATCTGCGGAATATAGGCCGTCGCGCGCGGCGCGGCATTCGGTTCCAACGCCCCCAGCGCGCCCATGTCCTCCAGAAACCACTGAATCGTCTCGTCGGTGATGTCGCCAATCGCGCGGCCCGACGCGGCGGCACGCGCGTTGATCTTGTCATCTACGTCGGTGAAGTTGCGCACATAGGTCACATGATCTGGGCCATACACATGCCGCAACAACCGATACAGCACATCAAACACCACGACCGGACGTGCGTTGCCCAGATGCGCGCGGTCATAAACGGTCGGGCCGCACACATACATACGCACATTGTCGGGATCCAAGGGCGTAAACACCTCTTTCTTCCGGGTCTTGGTATTGTGCAGCTTGATCGTGGTCATATCGTATCCTCGCGCGCGCAGGGTTGCGGCGGGCATATCAACGTCTACTCAGGTTTGAAATAGAAGACCGGCCCGCCGAAGAAATCTCAGCAGATAATGCAGCAGGTAATGATGCGGGTCTTGATCATGGGCCGAACTTTAGGCGCACCGCGTGAACCGGTCAAGCGCGCCTGGCTTTTTCTTGGTTCAAATATCCAATCCAACCGCCGCCACACAGGCATGCGTCCCGCTGGAATCCCCCGGTTTGCGCAAAAGAACCGGGTTTGCGATTGACTTCCCGCGTTTGCACTGGCTCTGGTCAAGGCATTGAGCCAGGGAGGAACGTCATGAAAATCTCAAATCGTTTGAGCAATATCAAGGGCGGCGGGTCGGACGGGTGGGACCTGTTCGTGCGCGCCAGGGGGATGATCGCGCAAGGCATTCCCGTGACCGAACTGACGATTGGCGAACATGACATCCGCACAGATCCGCTGATCTTGGATGCGCTGCACCGCGCGGCGCTGGCGGGCAATACCGGCTATACCGAATTCAGCGGCATGAAATCTCTGCGCGAAAACGTGGCGCGCCGCGTGACCGAGCGTACGGGCGCCAAGACAACTCCGGATAACGTTCTGATCGTGCCCGGAGGGCAATCCGCGCTTTACGCCTGCCATTATACCGCGCTGGACCCCGGCGACACCGGCCTGTTCATCGACCCTTATTATGCCACCTATCCCGGCACAATCCGCACCGTGGGTGCCGTGCCGCGCGCGATCAAGGCCCGCTCAGCCCATCAGTTTCAGCCCGACGCGGCGTTGATTTCCGCCGCTGCCATAGAAGCGGGCGAGGCCGGCAGGCCTGCCAAATCTCTGCTGATCAACTCGCCCAATAACCCCACAGGCGTCATCTATACCCGTGACACGTTGGACAAGATCGCGGGCGTCTGCGCTGATCACGACCTCTGGCTGATCTCGGACGAGGTCTATGACACCCAGATCTGGAATGGCCAACACATTAGCCCACGCAGCCTGCCCGGCATGGCCGAACGCACGCTGGTTGTCGGGTCCATGTCCAAAAGCCATGCGATGACCGGCAGCAGGATCGGCTGGGTCATTGGCCCCGAGGACATCGTGGCGCGCATGGGCGATCTGACCATGAACACCACCTATGGCGTCTGTGGCTATATTCAGGAGGCGGCCCTGTTCGCGTTGGAGCAGGGGCCAGCGTTTGAGGAAAAGATCGCGGCCCCTTTCCGGCGTCGCCGCGATTTGGTGATGCGTCAGATCGAAGGGCAGAACGTCGTGCGCGCCATTCCGGCGGACGGGGCGATGTATGTCATGCTGGACATTCGCGCCACGGGCCTCAGCGGCGATGATTTTGCGGCACTTCTTCTGGACACGCATCATGTCGCTGTCATGCCCGGCGAAAGCTTCGGCGCGGCTGCGGCGGGCCATGTGCGGGTGGCACTGACAGTGGATGACGCGCGGCTAGAGGTCGCTGTAGGGCAGCTGCTGGATCTGGCTGCGCTGCGCGCAAAATAGACCGAGCACGGTCTGAAAGCGACCAGTGGTCGTATTTGGAACAGACTGAATATTGCATGGTGCGCCTAATTCTGTATCGAACGGGAGGCGTAGCCATGGAACCTTGCTGCAAGATTGTCCTAGTGATTCGCACAATTGGGGCGGAACGCGGTCGTGCCGCGCGCGGAGGTCCGGTGATTGGGTAAGCATGCCTGACCACTCTGACTTTCCCCGAATGTTGCATCGAACGGACCC
Organism: Rhodobacteraceae bacterium KMM 6894; assembly: GCA_035798175.1. GTDB lineage: Bacteria > Pseudomonadota > Alphaproteobacteria > Rhodobacterales > Rhodobacteraceae > Roseovarius. The sequence continues at coordinate 140,692 of JAPFBS010000009.1, read as the reverse complement.
TGCCCCATGAATGATATATCCCCCCGCCGCTCCGGTGGTCGTGCCGCCCGCCGTGCCAGCCGCGCCGCCCCGCCCACCGGCGAACACCTCTCAATCCGCCCCGGCATGTCTGGCGGCACCTACAATCCGCTGACCCAAGCCCAGATCGAGCGCATACACCAGACTGCGCTGGACGCTTTGGAGCAGATCGGCCTAGCCGACGCGCCGCCCAGCGGTGTGGCCTATCTGACTGGCGCTGGCGCTGTGCAAGGCGACGACGGGCGCATCCGCTTTCCCCGCGCTCTGATCGAAGACACGATTGCGCGCGCAAACCGCGAGGTGACCCTGATGGGGCGTGACCCGCGCCATGACATGCATCTGTCCGGCACCAAGGTGCATTACGGCACGGCGGGCGCGGCCGTGCATATGGTCGATGTGGACGGGCGCAATTATCGCGAATGCACGGTGCAGGATTTGCACGACGCGGCGCGAATTGCCGATGTGCTGGACAACATCCATTTTGTGCAACGCCCCATGGTGTGTCGCGACATTCCCGACAATTTCGAGATGGATATGAACACCATCTATGGCTGCTGCGCGGGCACCACGAAACATGTCGGCGTGTCGTTTACCGAACGCTCCTACGCCAAGGCCGGGATCGAAATGCTGCACATCATCGCGGGTGGTGAGGACAAGTGGCGCGAGCGGCCTTTTGTGTCCAACTCGAACTGCTTTGTCGTGCCGCCGATGAAATTCGCCACCGAGTCTTGCGAAGTGATGGAAGAGTGCATTGAGGGCGGCATGCCTGTCCTACTGCTTAGCGCGGGCATGGCCGGGGCGACAGCGCCCTCGACCATCGCGGGCGCGATCGTGCAGGCGACGGCGGAATGCCTGGCGGGTCTGGTCTATGTCAACGCGGTCAAACCGGGCCACCCGGCAATCTTTGGCACATGGCCTTTTGGCCTGGACCTGCGCACAGGCGCGATGACCGGCGGATCGGGCGAGCAGGCGCTGCTCAGTGCAGGCTGCGCGCAGATGCACCGGTTTTACGACCTGCCCGGCGGAGCCGTCGGCGGTATCACCGACGCCAAACTGCCCGATATGCAGGCCGGATGGGAGGCGATGTGCTCGAACGTCATGGCAGGCCTGTCGGGGCTGAACATGGTCTACGAGGCGGCTGGCATGCACGCATCTTTGCTGGGCTTCTGCCTAGAGTCGTTGATCTTGGGCGATGATCTGATCGGCCACGCGCAACGCTGTGTGCGCGGCATCGAGGTAGACGATGAAACGCTGGCGCTGGAGCAGATCCGCGAGGTGTGCATCGGCGGGCCGGGGCATTATCTGGGCACGGCGCAAACGCTGGCGCGGATGCAGTCGGATTATCAATATCCCAAAATTGGCAACCGGATGAGCCCGAAACAATGGGACGAAAGCGGCAAACCCGACCTGATCCGTGACACGGTCGCACGCAAGGAAGAGATCCTGTCCCAACGCGCCGCCGCGCGCTTTGACCCGGTGACGGACGCGGCGCTCCGCAAGGCGTTCAAGATCCATCTTCCTATCTGATCTGGATGCCTGACCAACCGGAATGCGCCTGCGGCGCATACTGTTCCACTCACCCTGCCCTTCGGGGCAGGGCTCGGGCTGCCATTTGGGGTGGGCGTGTCTTTAACTTGCAATAAGGGGCGTTTTTTACCCCTGTCGGAGTGGATATTTAAACCAAGAAAAAGCCCTGAGTTTCATCATACTAAAAATACTCGGCCGGAAGGATAACCTGTTGCCACGGGAAAGCGATCAGCAGGCATTAAGGACGTCCCATAGTTTCAAACCACTTTAACTCCAGAGCGTTAGGTTTGCTATGTGGCTCCAACTAGGGGCAGACAGTTGCCGCTAGCCGGACCCTGTCGGAAACATCCCGCCAGACGAGGCAGAGGCGAACGGCTACGCCGCGTTGGAAAGATCAGGCATGGCCGCGTAATCTAGTATGTCATGAGTGGCAAAACGCAGCCGCCCTCATCGCAACGGCGCAAACGTTTGAATTAGATGCGCGCGTAAGGTGCGCTTAAGCGCACCTTACTTAACGGTGATTGTCATCCCTTTCAGTTCTTCGCTGAAAGGAATGGGATGGGCCGGATTGCCCAACCGTGCGCGGTAGATCGGCAGGCTTTCCGCGACGCGCTGTACATAGTTTCGGGTCTCGTCAAACGGCAGGGTTTCAATCCAGTCGACCATATCCAACTGTCCGCCTGAGGCCATTTCCCGTGGATCGCCGTACTCTTTCATCCAACGCAAGGGTCGGCGCGGTCCGGCGTTATACCCGGCGGACATCATCACCACATTTCCCCCAAATTGCCGCGACAATTGCGCCAGATAGGTCGAGCCCAGAAGCGCGTTATATTGCCAATCCGTCAGGACACGCGCGCGGTCATGCTCAAGCCCCAGATCGCGGGCGACATCGCTGGCGGTGCCCGGCATCAGCTGCATCAACCCTTGGGCCCCCGCGCCACTGGCGACGCGAAAATCGAACTCGCTTTCGCGACGCGCGATGGCCAGCGCCAGTTCCATTGGCACCGGCAACTCCAACTGGGTCATCGGATGCAGCGCATAGTAATACCGGGGCAAAAGGATGCCGCGCTGCGCCGCTCTTTTGCCCAGCATCACCTGTAGGTGCGGTTGTTCCAACGCCTCCAGTGCCGCGCCCAACTGCCCCAGCTCGGACCGTTCCAGTGTGTCGGCCAGCGCCATAAAAAACATCTCGGACAGGTTAAGTTGCCCGGCACGCAACAACAGGGCGGCGGCCTTGAACAAAGGTTTCTGCACAAACGCGGCCTCCCTCCAAGGGGCAAAGACCTCGCCGCCGGCCAGCGACGCGTCGAAGGGCAGGTTTGCGCGCTCGGCCGCCAGCAACCCGTAAAAGCTGGTCTGGTGTTCGGCCCCCTCGGCATAGGCGATCTGGGCCGCCTCTATATCGCCCAGCGCCTCTTGGGCGCGGCCGATCCAGTATCCTGCACGGCCCAGCGAAATGGGCGTTTCGACTGCAGCACGCAGGCGTTGGAAATGGTCCCGCGCCAGTTCTGCGTCGCCCAGATGGCGCAGCGCCAGATAGCCAGACAGCCATTCCAGATCGGCATAGGCCGCACCATCGACCAACTGGTGATGCGAGGCCAAATCATAGGCGCGCTCATAATTACCGCCGCGCATCATCCGGCGGGCAAAATCACGCCGCCACCCGGCCCAACGCCACGCCTCGCCCAGACCGCCCTCGATGCGGCTTTGGCTTTGCATCAGCTCCATCGCCTGCTCAGGCTTGTCCTGTTTGATGTAGCTATTGAACCGGTCATAGGCGAGGCCGGGGTCGTCGCGCAGCGCCTGTGGCAGCTTGGCGATCTGGGCCTCCAACCCGCGCCGCCCGTCCTGCGCCATCAGCCGGATATCGGCGATCGCGCGCATTTCGTCGCTGACCAACGGCAGCATCAAGGCGCTGTCCTTTAGCCCGCGCCACAGGGTCATGCGCATCCGCGTGTCGTGATACGGGGCCAAAAGGGGGCCGTGGGCATTCAGGAAGGCGACATGTTCCTCGGTGCTCAGGTCAAACGTCAGCCACGCTTTGACCACGTTGGCCTCGCCCTCGCCCTCGCCCACCTGCCCGGTTGCGATCAGCGCGGCGGCGTGGCGCAGCACCCCTGTGCCAGTTTCGGGTGCCGCGCCTTTATAAAGTGCTAGGATTTGCGCATCCGTGGCGTCATGAAACGCGTCGATGGATTGCGCGCGCAGCCGTTCCAGCCCCGGCCAGTCGGGATGCGCGGCCAGAAAGGTCAGGACCTCATCGACGCTGCCGCGTCCGGCGCGCAGGCGATACCATTCGACCAGCGTCAGCGCGACCGGCCCGTCACGCGCCGCTAGGTCCTGCGCCCGTTCCCATCGCCCGCCTTGCAACGCCTCCAACGCGCTGGACAGCGGGCGGGGTGCGATCGCCGAAGGCGCATCGGCCCCGCCGGGCACAGCATGGCCAATCAGCGCCGCATAAGACATCACAAATAAGGCCAAACTGCGCAACATCTCTTGCATTTCCACTCATTGCAACGGATAGACAGCGCCAGCCTAAGCGCACCCCGCCGCGGCGTCCATGACCAATCCCGGCACATGGGCGGCACTTTGCACGGGTTGCAAGAATCCACGCCCCCGGTTTGGGGCGTCACGTCTTTATAAGGAGCGTCTCATGCTGAAAGGTTCACTGCCTGCCCTGGTCACACCACTTAAAAACGGTGCCGTGGATTTTGACACGCTCAAGAAACTGGTCGAGTGGCATATCGCCGAAGGCAGCAACGGGTTGGTTCCCGTCGGTACCACAGGCGAAAGCCCGACCCTCAGCCATGCCGAGCACGAAGCCGTTATCGAGGCCGTCGTGCAGGCGGCCGATGGCCGCATCCCCGTGGTCGCAGGCGCGGGCAGCAACAATACCGTCGAATCGATGCGCCTGATGCAGCACGCGCACAAGGTCGGTGCAAGCGCGGCCTTGGTCGTCACGCCGTATTACAACAAGCCCACCCAACGTGGACTGCTGGCGCATTTCACCGCGCTGCACGACTGCTGCGACTTACCGATCGTGATCTACAACATTCCCGGCCGCTCGGCGGTGGACATGTTACCCGACACGATGGGCCAACTGGCGAAACTGCCGCGCATCATCGCGGTCAAGGACGCCACCGGCGATCTGGCGCGCGTCTGTCAGCAGCGCATCACCTGCGGTCCGGATTTCATCCAGCTGTCGGGCGAGGACGCCACCGCACACGGGTTTAACGCCCAGGGCGGCGTGGGCTGCATTTCGGTCACGGCCAACGCCGCGCCCAAGCTTTGCAGCCAATTGCAGGCCGCATGTCTGGCCGGAGATTATGCCACTGCGCTGAAATTGCAGGACCGCCTGATGCCCCTGCACCTCGCCATCTTTACCGAACCGGGGCTGGTCGGCGTGAAATACGCCATGTCGCGCCTGGGACTGTGCAGCGATGAGGTTCGCTCGCCGCTGACCGGATTGCTGGACGAAACCAAGGCGCTGGTCGATGCGGGCCTGCGTCATGCCGGGCTGCTGAACTAAGGCGCCTTGCGCCACGGCTGCCCGTTCCGAAATACGCCTTTCGCCTGTCCAACGCCCCCTTGCCAAGCCCCGCATCACGCCTTACATGGGGTTTTGAGAGGTTGGCGCGGGCAGGCACCTCGCCAACCCGGTCAGATCCGGAAGGAAGCAGCCGTAACGAGCCTCGCTTGGGTCGTTGTCCAGCCTCTCACCTTACCCCCCTCTATATCGTCGAAGTCAGCCCGTTCTAAGCAACGGGCCAACTCCGTTTCGATTGCACAAAGACGAATATCGCCTTCGTCATTCAAGCAGAACCCGGGCTGGCCGCCCCGGCGAAGGCATGGCCCGTACGGCGGTGTCGCGATCCGTCAGGCTCCGCGCACCCATGCCCAGGCAGCAGCGTCATCAGACGCGTCGAACATCCGCATCTCAAAGGGCATCATCGCGCTGACAGTGCCTGCCATCGCTGCGATCCATTTCGGCGCTCCGATAATGGCGTACCGGCCTAAATGGCTGATCGCGTTCAACTTGGAGCCCAGCAATGCGCCGTTCAGCAAAATCGCCGGGTCAAAGCCGTCAAAATCCTTGAACCGAACCAACAGATTGACCTTTTCGTCGCCTTTCATATGCGCCTCGAACGGGATCAACAGACGGTCCACATCCTCGGCCGTGATGCGCCCGTCGATCTCGTAGGCGATCAACCCGTCGGTGCCATCCGACAACAGGTTCACACCACTGCCCTCGGTTCCTGCCCGTGTCACGGGCAAGTCCGATACAAAATCTTCGGCCGCCGCCACGTCGGTAGATGCGAAAGTTTTCATGTCGATCATCGGAAACAGGGGGTTGATCCATTGCATCATCGCCGCGATGGCCTGGAGATCGGTCACGATCGCCATCTTCGCTAATTTCGACCATTGCATCAGGTGCCCGAATTCGAATTTCGCATCTTCGGCCATCGCATCGCCGGTTATGTCCTTCCACATTTCGGCCCGCACGATCAAACCAAGAGGTCCGTCACCTTCGATCACCGGGATCAGCATGCGCTTCATCTCTTGGACATCGGCCTTTGTAACGATGCCGCTTAACGTCAGTTCCCAGACATTAGGGGCCAGTTCCTTTACCGTGATCATGATGATTCCTTTCCTGAATCTTTAGGGTCAACCCGTGGGCTGCAGGGCGTGTTCCCGCCTATCCTCTACCATAGCGTCCGGCATCAGACGGTATTGGGTCGGTTTGGACAGGACGAGCAGCCATCGGACAGGTCCAATATTTGCTCGATCAATACTGCCTTGCCTAAATGTATGTTATCATGCTTGCGCCAAGGACCGCGCGGCGAATTTCAATTGCCGCGCCCTTGGGCAAACTTGGGATTGATGCCTTTTGTATATTAAAAAGGCCAAAACGCCGTTGCACTAACGGGTTTTTATGTCGCCTGCCCATCGCATCTGTGCGCTGGTTTCCACCGCGCACGGACGCACGGTGCGCAAGCGGGTCAGTGCCGCGTCTGCCGCCTCGCCCGCTTCGACCATCAACCGCAGCGCCGCCATTCCCGAGCGTCCGCACCCGCCCTTGCAATGGATCAAGACCCGCCCCCGTCCTCGCAACGCAGCCAAGGCCGCTTTGCTGGCCTTGGGCCAATCCGCGGCCGCAGCCCCCTCGGGAACACCGAAATCCGGCACCGGCAGATGCATCCAGCGCGTGCCCAGATCCTGCAAGTCTGGCCCCAGATTGCCGACGGACCCCGCCACCATTTCCGCCTGCGTCGTCATCGACAGCACCAGCGCGGGCTGCCAATCTTTCATATGCAGCAGATCGTCCTTATAGGCCGTGCCGCCCCCGCCGCCGCCGGGCAAGGGCGCGATGCCTATGATCCCCCCGGCCACAGGCACTGCGTATATGACAAACCCGGCCATCGCCGCGCCCTACAACCGGGCCGCGCCGAACGTGTCGCACTTGCGCGCATCGCCGCTGTCATAGCCGATTGCGAACCAGCGCGCGCGCTGTTCGGACGTGCCGTGCGTAAAGGTATGCGGCTGAGGCACGCGACCCGCCTGTGATTGCAGATGATCGTCGCCAATGCGGCGCGCCGCGTTCAGCGCCTCGTCGATATCTCCGGGTTCCAGTAGCCCCCCCACCGCCTGCGCCCAGACCCCGCTAAGGCAATCGGCCTGCAATTCCAGCCGCACGGTCAGGGCGTTCGCCTCGGTCTGGCTGACAGTCTGACGACGTGCGTTGACCTTGCCCAGAATACCCAACTGGTTCTGGACATGATGCGCCACTTCATGCGCAATCACATAGGCTGCGGCGAAATCGCCGCGCGCGCCCAGACGCTGTGACAAAGTGGCGAAAAACGCGGTGTCCAGATAGGCCTTCTGATCCGCCGGGCAGTAAAACGGCCCCGTTGCGCCGGACGCGCCGCCACAGGGGCTTTGCGTGATGCCGGAATACAGCACCATCACAGGCGGCGTGTAATCCCGCCCCAGCTGCTCGGGCAGCAGCGTGGCCCAGACCTGTTCGGTCGTGGCCAGAACCTGCGCGCTGAACTCGGCCGCGCGTTCTTCCTGCGGCGTCAACTGACGCGGGGCGCTGGTTTGGGACAGCGGCCCGCCGCCTTGCAACAACGGCGTCACATCGATCCCGGCAAAATACCCGATGGCCAGCACCACCAACAGGCCGACCCCGCCGATCCCCGCACCGCGCCCGCCACCACCGGACCGACGCCGGTCCTCGATATTGCGGCTTCTGCGAATACCCCTCAGCTTCATATCCCTGCCCTTTGTCATAGCCAACCAAACCCTGACTATATCGCGCTTACGCCGTCCCGCCAGCCCCCTCGCCAGATGAGAGACTCTGCGCTAGACTTCCAGCATGAGCGACAGCGACACCAGAACAGAAAAGGCCGAACAGCGCACCGATTGGGCGGAGGATCGCACAATCATGGCCAATGAACGTACCTATAATTCATGGATGGGCATGGCCTTGGGCGCGGTCGGCGTCGCGATTGCCCTGAAGGCGGTGTTCGGCGACTTCCAGCCGACATGGGCCGCCAAATCCGTGTCCAGCCTGTTCCTGATCGTCGCCATTTTCATCTATTGGAGCGCCGAGTCGCGCGCCCGTCAAACCCATACGCGCCTGACCGCCCGCATGGCCGAACCGACCCCGACGAAGAACTTCCGCGCGATCTGTACCCTGCTGACGGCGGCGACACTGGGCGTGGGTGTGGTTCTTTGGATGTTGTAACGAACGCGCGTCTAATCCGCCCGGCCCCATGGACGCCGCGCGCTGCGCCCACTACCTTGACCCTGCAATCCGAATCCCGCATGAAAGCGCCCCATGTCCGATACCCCCCCTCCCGGTTACCAGGTTCTGGCCCGCAAATACCGGCCCGAAACATTCGCCGATCTGGTCGGACAGGACCCCATGGTGCGCACGCTGAAAAACGCGTTTCAGGCCGACCGCATCGCGCAGGCCTTTATCATGACAGGTATTCGCGGCACCGGTAAAACCACCACCGCGCGCATCATCGCCAAGGGCATCAACTGTATCGGCCCCGATGGCAATGGTGGCCCCACCACCGAACCCTGCGGCGTGTGCGAACATTGCACCGCCATCATGGAAGGCCGACATGTCGACGTGATGGAGATGGATGCCGCCAGCCGCACGGGCGTCAATGACATCCGCGAAATCATCGATTCCGTCGCCTATCGCGCTGCCTCGGCCCGCTACAAGATCTATATCATCGATGAGGTGCACATGCTGAGCACCTCGGCGTTCAACGCTTTGCTGAAAACGCTGGAGGAACCCCCCAGCCACGTCAAATTTATCTTCGCCACGACCGAAATCCGCAAAGTCCCGGTCACGGTGCTCAGCCGCTGCCAGCGCTACGATCTGCGCCGGATCGAACCCGAGGTGATGATCGCCCTGATGCGCAAGATCGCCACAGCGGAAAAGGCCGACATCACCGATGACGCGCTGGCGCTGATCACCCGCGCCGCCGAAGGGTCGGTGCGCGATGCCACGTCGCTGCTGGATCAGGCGATCAGCCACGGCGCAGGCGAAACCGGCGCCGATCAGGTACGTGCCATGCTGGGGCTGGCCGACCGTGGCCGCGTGCTGGACCTGTTCGACATGATCCTCAAGGGCGACGCGGCCGGCGCGCTGAGTGAACTTAGCAGCCAATACGCCGACGGGGCGGACCCCCTGGCGGTGCTGCGCGATCTGGCCGAAATCACCCACTGGACCTCGGTGGTAAAAATCACCCCCGAAGCCGCCGAAGACCCCACCATCGGCCCAGATGAACGCGCCCGCGGTCTGACCATGGCGCAGGCCCTGCCGATGCGGGTGCTGACCCGCATGTGGCAAATGCTGCTGAAGGCACTCGAAGAAGTCTCGGCCGCGCCCAACGCGATGATGGCGGCCGAAATGGCCGTGATCCGCCTGACCCACGTCGCCGACCTGCCCACGCCTGAAGAATTGCTGCGCAAGGTACAGGACGGGCCAGCGCCGTCTGGCGGCCCCGGCAGCGGCGCGCCGATGCCCGCCTCGCATGGCACGACAACGGCACAAACCTACGCGCCCGCGCAACCCACCCACAGCGCCGCGCCCCAGGCCAACGGCGCGGGCCAGACCCTCGCCGTCGCCGCTGACGCCGCCCTTGCGCGGTTTCCCACGTTCGAACATGTGGTTGAATTGATCCGCGCCCACCGCGATGTCAAGCTGCTGGTCGAGGTAGAATCCCACGTCCAACTGGCCGCCTTTCAGCCGGGGCGCATCGAATTCACCCCCACTGAAAACGCCCCCGCCGATCTGGCGCAGCGGCTGGGATCTGCCCTGCAACGCTGGACCGGCAACCGCTGGGCCGTGACGCTGGTCAACGATGGCGGCGCACCGACAATAACCGAACGGCGCGACGCGGCGGAGTTGGCGTTGCGCGCGCAGGCCGAAACTCACCCTTTGGTGCAGGCCGTGATGCTGTCCTTTCCCGGCGCACAGATCGTCGACATCAAGACCCCGCAACAGATCGCCAACGCCGCGCAGGCCGACGCCCTACCCGAGGTCGATGATGAATGGGATCCGTTCGAGGAAGGCTGAACACCTTGCGCGAACCACCCCGCACCCCGATATAGACAAACAGACACCGCGCCCCGGCGCAGAATACCACGCACCAAGGAGACGATCACATGTTCAAGGGACTGGGCCAAATGGGCGACATGGCCAAGATGATGAAGGCCGCGCAGGAAATGCAGGGCAAGATGGCCGCGCTGCAAGAGGAAATGCACACGCTGACCGTCACCGGCGAATCCGGCGCAGGTCTGGTCAAGGCTGTGGCGACCTACAAGGGCGAACTCAAAAGTCTGGATATCGATCCCAGCATCTTTTCCAGTGACGACAAAGAGGTCGTCGAAGACCTGATTCTAGCCGCCGTCAAGGACGCCCAAACCAAGGCCAGCGATCGCGCCCAAGAGGAAATGGGCAAACTGACCGAGGGCCTCGGCCTGCCCAAGGACATGAAGCTGCCGTTCTGACCCCGGCTTTCATCTTTCCCAAAATACCTGACTCCGCCGATGCCTCACGCGCCCCGAAACCCGTGATGCGACCCAACCGATCCACCCGCCCCGGACATGATCCGGGGCCTTGTTCCCAGTACCGGACCCCACTTTGAGCAGCACCCGCGACATAGACTCCCTGATCGAGATGATGGCCCGCCTACCCGGCCTCGGCCCGCGCTCGGCGCGTCGCGCCGTGCTGCATCTGATCCGCAAGCGCGAGTTGAAGCTGATCCCGCTGGCCGACCTGATGCAGATCGTCGCGGCCACCGCGCGCGAATGTGCCAATTGCGGCAATGTCGGTACAACCGAGGTCTGCGATATCTGCCTCGCCCCCAAGCGCGCCAACGGCCTGCTTTGCGTGGTCGAGGACGTGGCGGATCTGTGGGCAATGGAACGCGGTGGGGCCTTTCAGGGGCGCTACCACGTCCTGGGCGGCACGCTGAGTGCGCTGGATCAGGTTGGCCCGGACCAACTGCGCATCCCGCGCCTGATCCAAAGGATCGAGGACGAACAGATCACCGAGGTGATCCTGGCCCTCAACGCCACCATCGACGGCCAGACCACCGCGCATTACATCGCGGACCAGATCGAGGGCCGCGTGCGCCTGACCTCGCTGGCCCAAGGCGTGCCTATCGGTGGTGAATTGGATTACCTGGACGATGGTACGATTTCAGCAGCCCTGAAGGCGCGCAAGGACGTATAACCCGGGCGGTATTTATCATGTGCCGTGCACAGCCTTGCGCAGATCAGCGCGTCCGCCCCGTTACTCCGCATCAAACCCAATTTTACAGCGTCACCGCGTCAAATGCACAAATACCGCCCCCCTGCGCAGATAGGGGGCGGTATCGTGTCGGCATGTCAAATCGCGCGTAAAACGCCTTAGATTATCACCACGTCCAGCGGTGGAAAGCCGTTGAAACCGATCGACGAATAGCTGCTGGTGTAGGCACCACAGTTGCGCAGGATCACTTTGTCCCCGCCCTTCAACGCCAATGGCAACATGACAGGACGGTTTTCATACAGGATATCCGCGCTGTCACAGCTGGGCCCGGCCAGAACGCAGGGCCCCAGTTCACCACCACAAGGCGTGTCGATCTGATAGCGGATCGCCTCACCCGCCGTCTCGGCCAGTCCCGAGAACATGCCGATGTCCAGATAGACCCAGCGGTGCATGTCCGCAGGCGATTTGCGCGACACCAGCAACACTTCGGCGGCAATATGGCCCGCTTCCGCAACCAGACCGCGCCCCGGCTCGGCCATGACATAGGGCACATCGCCAAAGCGATCCGCGACCGCCTGTATGACGGCTGCGGCATAGTCTGTCGCACCCTCGACCGGATCCTCGTAACGGGCGGGAAAACCACCGCCCAGGTTCAGCACGGTCAGGTCATGACCGGCGGCGCGTCCCGCGTGCCACAGGGCCGCCATCTGATCCAGAACAGGGGTCCAGAACTCCGCACGGCGTGTCTGACTGCCAACATGAAACGACAGGCCAACCACCGCCACACCACGGTCGGCGGCATAGTCCAGCAGACCGGGCAGCGCGGAATGCGCACAGCCAAACTTGCGGCTCAGCGGCCAATCAGCGCGCGAATTTTCGACGATCACGCGAAGATAGACGCGCGCGTCGGGCGCGTTTGCCGCGATCTTGTCAATTTCGGCTTCGCAGTCGGCGGCAAACAACGTGATCCCTTGGGCCTGAGCAAAGGCAATATCGGCAGGGCGCTTGATCGTGTTGCCAAAGGAAATGTCGCTGCCCTTTGCACCTTGTGCCAAGCACAGCTCGATCTCGCCCCGGCTGGCGGCGTCAAACCGCGCGCCCTTCTGGACCAGCATCGCAATCAGTTCGGGGGCGGGGTTTGCCTTGACTGCATAGTGAATACGCGCATCGCCCAGCCCCTTGGCCAGCGCATCGTATTGCGCGGCAACCAAAGCGCGGCTGATGACCAGCGTCGGCTTGTCAAACGCCGTGGCATGAATGAAATCGACGACTTCGTCGGATGCAAATTCGGTAACAGGCGCGATGGCGCCAGCAGTCATGGCTGTCATGGTCATCTCCAAAAGGACCCCCGGAGCGTCCGGGTCAGTGCATCAGTCAGAGACGTTACCGTCGCTACATAAACCGCGGGGTCAGCCCTGAAATGGCGGACCGGCCAGAGGCGCGTGCGTTGGCGTCTTGAATCCGCCATGTATACGGAAACAGGATTCGCGCAAGTGAAATTTTCACGCCTCCAACCTGTGGGATGCTCTGCCCAACCAGCGTGATATTTTTGTCCCGAGGGGACCCCAGAACAACGGACACAGCCTGCCCGCATCATGCAAAGGGCGCGTCTCTTATCCCATTGCGCTAACAAAGAAAAACCCCCGACAGGTACGCCTGCCGGGGGTCCGTCAATCACGCCTGCGCACCGGGTTTATCGGTGCGGTGTGTCGTCATCCTCGTCATCATCTTCGACGGGGTTATCGGATTGTTTGAACAGACTCTCGGCATCGTAATGCTTTTCCGTCTCCTCAGGCTCGTTCTCGCCCAAGGTGAAGGTTTCCAGACCCTCGATGGCCGTCGGGATTTTGGTCTCGCTTTCCTGACCAAGGCTCTGCTCGGTGCTTAGCAATTTGCGACGATCATCATCGCTCATCGTTTCGCCATCGCGGGCCTTTTTGGCAGCAGCCTTTTGCACGGCTGCATCCAGTTCAGACTGCTTGCACAGACCCAAGGCGACCGGATCGATCGGTTGAATATGCGAGATGTTCCAATGCGTCCGCTCACGGATCGCCTGAATCGTCGGCTTGGTGGTGCCCACCAGTTTCGAGATCTGACTGTCGGCCAGTTCCGGATGGAACTTGACCAACCAAAGGATAGACGCCGGACGATCCTGACGCTTGGACAGAGGCGTATAACGCGGGCCACGTCGCTTTTCCTCACCGACAGCTGAGGCGTTGAACTTCAGCTTCAGCTTATACATCGGATCCTTCTCGGCCTTGTCGATTTCTTCCTGCGTCAACTGGTTGTTGGCGACAGGATCGAACCCCTTCACCCCCGTCGCGACATCCCCGTCGGCGATGCCCTGCACTTCCAACTCGTGCATCTCGGTGAAATCGGCGATCTGCTTGAAGCTGAGTGTGGTGTTATCCACCAGCCAGACCGCGGTGGCCTTGGCCATCAAGGGTTTTGCCATGTCACGTCTCCTTAAATGCCTTGTGCGTCTTGTCTGAAACAGGGTGGGTACAGCGACCCGTCCCCGCGCGATGTAATTGGCGTCCTGCAACCGTTCCAGAGCAAGGAAAAGAGACAAGACGCATTGGCCATATCTTCCCCGGCGCCTGGAAGGGCGGCCTCGGATTTTTGCCGGGGCAGGTTTCCATTGTCGGGGAACTTGGGGCGTCTATACTAATCCTCAGCCCGAAAAGAAAGACTAAAACATGCGTAGCCTCCTTGCCCTGCTGCTCTGCGCCACCGCTGCTTTCGCGGATGGCGAGCGTGCAGGCCAGTTCGATTACTACGTCCTCGCACTCAGCTGGTCTCCGACATGGTGCGCGCTGGAAGGGGACGCACGCGGCGCACCCCAATGCGACGACACAGCGGACAGCGGATGGGTGCTGCACGGCCTGTGGCCGCAATACAACCGAGGCTGGCCCCTCCATTGCCCCACATCGCACCGCCCGCCAAGCCGCGCGATGACGGAAGAAATCGCCGACATTATGGGCAGTTCTGGCCTGGCATGGTATCAATGGAAAAAACACGGAAGCTGCTCCGGTCTCAGCGCCCCAACCTATTTCACCTTGGCCCGCGAGGCTTATTTTACCGTGAACCGACCCGCCGTCTTCCGCCAATTGACGCAATCCGTCACCCTGCCGGCCCGCGTCATCGAAGAGGCCTTTCTCAAAGCCAACCCGGAATGGACGGCCGACATGCTGACCATCACCTGCCGCGCAGGGCGCATTCAAGAGGCCCGGCTATGCCTGTCAAAGTCCCTCAAACCCATCCCCTGCGCTCACGATACCGCCCGCGACTGCCAATCGAACAACGCCCTGTTTGACCCGATTCGCTGAAACATGATCGAAAGGCGATGGCATCCGACCGCTGGATTTGGATATTTGAACCAAGAAAAAGAACAGACGACTTATCTTATTTTTTCTTGGTTCAAATATCCATTTGCAACGCTGTCTCCACGCGATTGGCTGGCTTATCAAGTGCTTTTGCGGCCCGAAGGGCCGCCCCCGGCGACGCGCGCAGCGCGGCGCAAAGCCTCAGAACAGGCGCAGGATCAGGACGACAATCACGACCGGCACCAAGGCCGCATGCACGATATGATCGAAATAGTTACTGCTGCCCCAGCCCAAGACCCACAACGCTTGGCCGGACACGGCCACCAAGGGTAGAAATAGCGCACCTTGCCACAGCCCAACGACGCAGAGCGCCAGAGCTATCAGGGCAACGGGTATCGGGGTATAGCCCAGGCGATACACCTGCCATGGCAGCGCGCCAGCAGCGGTGGCCAGAAATGTCAGGTAAAGCAGCAGGAATACTACCAGTTCGGCAGTTCCGAAGGGCTGCACCGGCACGCCGATTGCCGCCACCATATGGCGTAGGGCCAGTAGCGGCAGGATGATCGCGATCGGGTCCAGCACCGCCATGATCACCCCGACCGGCAGCGTCGAGCGTAGGCCAATGGCACAGATCGCGCCGATAGCCAGCCCCAAAATTAGGCTGAGGGGTAGACCTAGACCAGCACTCAGCACGCCCCAGGCGACCCAGCCCAGCAGGACGGTCAAGCTCAGCGTGGACATCACCCCGGTCATTGCGTCAACGCCCAATTGGCGGTGAAGCGGTGCGCGCGGATGCCCCCCTTAGAGCCGTGCGAGTAGGCCAGCACGATCTGACCATCCGGCAGGGCACGCATCATCGGATAGCGGGCTGCGCCGCCTGCATCCTCCAACGTGCGCAAGGGACGCCAGCTGTGCCCCTCGTCCTCGGACAGGGTCAGGCGCAGGATACCGCCATCGTTGGCATCGTCATTGACCGCCATCAGGATGCGCCCCTTGCCTAGGGCCAGCGCCGCCGCCGGCGCGCTGAGGTTGGGCACGTCGGTTTCGCGCACCTCGTCCCAGGTCTGTCCCCCATCCTCGGTGCGGCTGACCAGAAGACGTTGCGATCCGATCTGAAAGTTTCGCAGAAATGCGACCGCGCGTTGCGTGTCCAGCGGCACAATCATCGGCTGGATCGCCTTCAACCGTCCCGGCATCCGGCGCATATCGCGCACGCGCCCGCCGTCGTCCAGCCGGATCAGTGCGCCGTAGGTTTGGCCCATCTCGAAATAGGCGGGCAACGCGTAAGAGCGATCGGCGTAGGCCAGCATCGGAGATTTCACCAGAAACGAGCGGTTCAGCAAAGGCGAAAGGTTCAGCTTTTGCGCCTGCGCCGCGCCGGTCGCCCCCATCCGCACATCCGCGATCGAGGCCATCGCCCAGCCTCCGATTGAGACTACGGTGGCATACAGCGCGTCGGGCGCGGCTTCGTTTTGAACCGTGTTCCCCAGCGTGATCACCGCCTGACGCGGGGTGAATACCTTGCCCAGACCGCCGCGTGTCACCAGCCGCGCGGGGGCGCTGACACCACCGGGCGTCACATCGACGGCAAAGATATCGACATCCGCGCGCGCCTCTTCCGAGCCTTCGAACCACGCGATACGCACGCCGCTATCGTGTAGGATTACCGCCGGGGAGTGCGCCTGTCCCGAGGCGGCGATGTAATCCAGCACCGTCTCAAACGCGGGCGGCGCGTCCTGATCGACAGGCGCGGGCGCGGCCAGCCTCCAGTTCAGCGGGATGTCGCGCAGTACGGCCCAACCGCCCAAGCACAGGCTGAGCGCGGCGAGGCCCAGAATGGCGAAATGTACCGCGCTCAGCATCAATCAAGCGACTTTCAGAACGATCTTGCCAATATGGCTGCTGGTTTCCATATGGGCGTGTGCCTGCGCCGCCTCGGCCAGCGGATAGGTGCTGTCCATGACGGGGCCAAGGCGGCCCGCCTCCAGCAAGGGCCAGACCTGCGTACGCAGGGCCTGCGCGATACGGGCCTTGGCCAGATCGCTTTGCGGGCGCAAGGTTGAACCGGTGATCGTCAGACGGCGCATCATCACTTGGGCGAAGTTCAGCGTGACTTTTGGTCCTTGCAGAAAGGCGATCTGCACCAGACGTCCGTCATTCGCCAGCGCACGCACGTTGCGTGGAAGATAATCGCCGCCGACCATATCCAGGATCAGGTTCGCGCCCCCTTCCGCCTTAAGCGCCTCGACGAAATCTGCGTCGCGATAGTTGATTGCCACTTCGGCCCCCAGATCGGTGCAGACTTTGCATTTTTCATCCGATCCGGCAGTGGTGAACACCCGCGCTCCCATGACATGCGCCAGTTGGATCGCCGTCGTGCCGATACCCGAGGTGCCGCCATGTACCAGAAACCGCTCTCCCGCTTTAAGCCCGCCACGCTGGAACACGTTGGACCAGACGGTGAAATACGTCTCGGGCAGGCAGGCGGCCTGTGCCATGTCCATGCCTTTGGGCACGGGTAGGCAATGGGCCGAAGGCGTCACGGCATATTCGGCATACCCACCACCCGGCAGCAGCGCGCAGACGCTATCGCCCAACGCCCAGTCGGTCACGCCATCGCCCAGCGCCACAATCTCGCCCGCGCCCTCAAGGCCCGGCAGGTCGCTGGCGTTGGGGGGTGGTGCATATTGACCGGCGCGTTGCAGTGCGTCCGGGCGGTTGACCCCGGCATAGGCCAGACGGATCAGCACCTCACCCGGGCCGGGGGTGGGGCGGGGGCGCGTGCAGGGTTTCAGTACTTCGGGGCCACCGGGTTCTGTGATTTCCACAGCTGTCATCGTCTCGCTCATGCGTGTCTCCGTTCTGAACGTGAATGGGGTTTTTGCAGGCCTATGCGGTATCGTGCCAGCGGCCCGGCAGGTCGTTGCGCCGCGCCGCGCCCGGCGCGCGAATCCGCCCCAACAGCGACAGTGGTCCGGCCAACAGCCCGGTCAGCGCCTTGTTGTCGCGCATCTTGGCCTTCATCGTCTCGATCTGCATGACGTCGGCAATGCGACGATCCAGAAACGCCCAAGTGTCGGCATTTTCGTCGCTGGTATCGCCCAGCCAATACAGCACGGTCGAGGCATAGACCCCCGACAGCGTCGCACGTTTGGTGTACCAGTTCACATCCTCCGATGTATCGCCCAGCGCGGTCCATATATGATCGGCTGTCTGCCAGATGGCGCGCGCGCCGTCGGCGGCGTAATGGGGCAGCGCAAACAGGGCCGTGCCCCGGCGCACCATTTCCTTGTCCTCGGCCGCTTCCAGACGAAAGCGGACGGCGGCAGCGACGCGTTCGGAGAACCGCATCTCGCCCAAGTCTTCGGAGCTCAGCCGTTCCGACATGGCCGCGTCGCCCGCCGCGTGATAGCCAAGCGCCAGATCAACAGGTCCGCGCGGAAACACCGCCAGCGCCAGCGCCATATCAACACCCGCATCCCGCGCAGAGGCATCGAACGCCGCGCGCGACCAGCCATCAAACGGCACATGGGCGGCAGCGGCATCCAGCATTTTGCGGCGAATTTCAGCGTCCAACATGTCAGTCTCCTTACCGTCAGGCATAGTCTAGACAAATCCCCAAGGCTTTGCTATAGGCGCACCTCCTGCAATCTATTGCAACTCCAACTTAGGAAGGTGGTGACACCACATGCAGGTTAGTGTTCGCGACAATAATGTCGATCAGGCGCTTCGTGCCCTGAAGAAAAAGCTGCAGCGCGAAGGCGTTTTCCGCGAAATGAAGCTCAAGCAACATTTCGAGAAACCGTCCGAGAAAAAAGCGCGCGAGAAAGCTGAAGCGATTCGCCGTGCCCGGAAACTGGCGCGTAAGAAGCTCCAGCGCGAAGGAATGCTGTAAGCATCTCTTTGCCGCTTTGACAGCACTGAAAATTGACGACCCCCGAGGCCTGGCCGCGGGGGTTTGTCGTTTCTGGCGTGACCGTGATCACACCCCGGCGTGAATTGACCTTGATGCGCGCGCCACAGGCGCCTATTTCGAGCGTAGAACGCAATTTCAAGGATTCCCCCATGAGCATTGCCCAACAGATCGACCGTGCCCTGATGGTGCTGATCGCCGCCGTTCTGGTGGCAGCCGTCGTGATCGCCTATGTGTCGCCCTCGTATTTCTCGCTGGTGTTTGCCGCCGAGGACAGGATGGTGGAAAACGGCACCGCGCTGGGCCTGTTTATCTCAAGTATCGTATTGGCACGTAACGCTGTCTCGTTAACGTCCAGCGGGCGCAAGGGTGCGGCGGTGATGATGCTGATCTATGCGCTGATGTTCTTCATGGCCTCAGGCGAAGAGATATCTTGGGGACAGCGCATTTTCGGTTGGGAATCGGGTGAGTTCTTCGTCGAGAACAACAAGCAGACCGAAACGAACCTCCACAACCTGATGGTCGGGGATTTCCATCTGGCCAAAACTTTGTTCGGCCCGGTCCTGACGATCTGCATCCTTCTGTATCTAGTGGTCCTGCCGCTGCTTTACACCCGCAGCCAACGTATCGCCGCACTGGTGGATCGTCTGGTGATCCCTGTGCCGTGGTTGCGCCACGGGATCATCGCACTGGTGGCCAGCGTGATAATCGGTCTGATGGATGTGAATCGCCGCTGGGAAGTGTATGAATTGATTTTTGCGCTGCTGACGATCTCGATCTTCTTGCTTCCGCAGAACAAATCGAAAATCAGCTAAGCGGTTGTTGATCGAAGGCCCCGGCACACGTCCGGGGCTGCGGCTCGCCTTGCCTCAGATAATCTCATCTTCATCGAACAGCGGCGCGGCCTCGATCTGGGCCGTGACACCGTCGGCTGCGGCGTCGGCGCGGGCGGTCTGGGCGATGTGGAACAGCGCGTCGCCCTCATAGACGACAGGCATGTTGGTGCGCCCGATGACGATGCCGGGTGCGTCGCAGATCACCTCAATCTCGGTTTCGCCAAACGGGTCGGAAATGGCCCCCAGGATCGTCCCCGCCTCGACCGCGTCGCCGGTCGCGCGATAGCCACGGAACAGCCCGCCCGCAGGGGCACGAAACCAGCGCGACGTGTCGCATTTCACCGTGGCGTGACGCGCCTTGGGCACGCCTTTTTGCGCCACCATGCCCAGCGCATGCATCACCCGCAGGATGCCCGAAACGCCCGCGCGCGCCGCCAGTTCGTCAAACCTGAGGCCCTCGCCCGCCTCATACAGCAGCACGTCGATGCCTACGTTTTCGGCGGCCATGCGAAGCGATCCTTCCCGCAGCTTCGAGTTCAGCATCACAGGCGCGGCAAAGGCGCGGCCCAACTCCGCCAGACGCGGGTTTCCGGGGCTGAGGCGTAGCTGCGGCAGGTTGGTGCGGTGGATCGCGGCCGAATGAAGATCGATGCCAACAGTGGCCCGCATGACCACTTCGCGCATGAATATATCCGCCAGCCGCGACGCCATAGACCCACCCGACACGCCCGGAAAGCAACGGTTCAGATCGCGCCGGTCGGGCAAATAGCGGGTGTGGTTCAAAAACCCGTAGGAATTGACAATCGGCACGGCCAGCAATGTCCCGGCCAGCGATTTCAACGGACCCGCGCGCAAAAGGCGGCGCACAATCTCGACCCCGATCACCTCGTCGCCATGCACCGCCGCCGAGACGAACATGATCGGACCGGGACGACGCCCGTGAATCACATGTACCGACAGGCTGACAGGGGTCTGGTCGGGCAGCGCGCTGACGGGGATGTCCACCGTGGCCCGGTGCCCCGGCGCGATCGCCTGACCGCCGATCTCAAACGCTGATGTATGGGGCATGAGGCACTCAACCGCTGGAACAAGATACGTTTTCGATAGGCGGTTTGCCCGGTTCTGTCTATCGGGGCCTTGCAACGGCGCGCATTTCGCGGATTGATGTGATCAACACTCACCTCCGGGGCGCGCGGACATGACCGACATAACTCATCACAGTTTCTGGCTGGATCAACTGGCCCCGGCACCAACCCTGCCCGACATGCCGCTGGCCTCGGTCGATGTGGTGATCATCGGGTCGGGTTACACCGGATTGAACGCTGCGCTGGAACTGGCGCGGGGCGGGCGACAGGTGATGGTTATCGACGCCGAGGATCCGGGCCACGGATGCAGCACGCGCAACGGCGGACAGATCGGCAGTGGCATCAAGGCGGATTTGGCGCAGTTAAGTGCCCGCCTAGGGACCGCCCGCGCGCAGGCCATCCTGGACGAGGACAGCGCCGCGCAGGACTGGATCGAGCAGCGCATCATTGATGAGGGCATCGCCTGTGACTACAAACGCAACGGCCGCTTTCACGCCGCCCATACGCCGCAGCATTACGAAATGCTGGCCCGCAACCTGACCAAAACCAAACGCGGCAGCACCGCCCATATGGTGCCCCGCGCGGATCAGCGCAGCGAATTGGGCACAGACAGCTATTATGGCGGTGCGGTCTATCCACGCGACGCTTCGCTGCATGCGGGCAAATATCATCGCGGGTTGCTGAACGCCGCGATTGCGGCGGGCGTGCATATTGTTGGCCACTGCGCCGCCACGGACATCACCCGCAACGGCAAGACCTTCACGGTGCAGACCTTCAAAGGCCCTGTGCAGGCGCGCAACGTGATCGTCGCCACCAACGGCTATACCACTGGACTAACGCCTTGGTTGCAGCGCCGCGTGATCCCCATCGGCAGCTATATCATCGCGACCGAGCCGCTGGCCCCCGGCATGATCGACACGCTGTTTCCCACCGACCGCATGGTCAGCGATACCTGCAAGGTGGTGTATTACTATCGCGCCTCACCAGACCGTCAGCGCGTGTTGTTCGGCGGGCGCGTGTCGGCGGGTGAAACCACGACCGGGGCCAGTGCCGGGCCGCTTTTTGACTCGATGTGCCGGATTTTCCCCGAATTGCGCGGGACCAAGATCAGCCACAGCTGGCATGGCACGGTGGCCTATACGTTCGACGAATTGCCCCACATCGGCACCCATGACGGGGTGCATTACGCGATGGGCTATTGCGGCGTCGGTGTGATGATGGGCAGCTATCTGGGGATGCGACTGGGCCAGCAGGTGCTGGGCCTGCCCGAGGGGCGCACCGCGTTTGACGGCCTGAATCACCCCATGCGCCCGTTTTATCGCGGCAAACCCTGGTTCCTGCCTGCCGCCGTCGCGTGGTATCGATGGAAAGACGCACGCGAGATCCGGCGCGCAGCAACCGCGCACGGCGGTTAAGACATACAGGCAGGCCGCAACCCAATTGCGCCGCGGTGACACGCCCTGCTGCGCGACCGGCTAAAAGAAAGCCCCCTTCAAAACAGGCACCGGATTGGGCCAAGCGATGCCTCTTTGCCGCACAATTTGGGCAATTTACCGACATATCGGAGCAAATCAGGTAATCTGACAGCTATTTAGCCAAAATTTGGTGCTGCAGACTCACCTTTTGCCTGTAGTGTTTAAATTTGAGAGTGCCCAAAAAAACAGCACGCGACTCGCAGTGCCTGACCGAACCGCCTATTTTATAAGCGCTCTCTCGTTCGCAGCAGGCCGCAGAATACATGTCGGGTGGGAGGAGACAGACAATGACGACGAAACTGGTTGTGGGCCTTGATGGCCACGCATCTGGCCAACGGGCGCTGGACCATGCGCGCCGACTGGCCGAGTTGATCGGAGATTGCGAACTGGTGGTGGCCTATATCGTGGAATGGTCGCCCTTCTCGTTCCAGACCGCCGAGGAAAACGCCCAGCGCCACAAGCGCCGCGAAGAGGAAATCGCCACCGCACGCGAGCGGGTCGTCGACCCGGCTGTGAACGCCCTGATCAAAGATGGGATCAAGGCGCGCGGCGTGGTGCGCCACGGCGACGTATCGCAGGCATTGATCGCGATCTCGACCGCCGAAGAGGCCGAGCAGATCATCGTCGCCCGCGCTTCGGAAGGCGGGTTTGCCCAACGGCTGTTCGGCAGCTCCACATCCAACCTTGTGATGAGCTCGAAAGTGCCCGTCACTGTTGTCAGCTAAGGGAGCCAAGAAATGGATATCAAAACCAAAAGTTTAGCCATGTTGGCCACCCTAGCCTCAATGGCGCCCGCAGGCGCATGGGCACAAGAGGCGCAATCGCTGGACGCAAAAGTGAACCAGATGTTCGCCAGCGCGACCGGCCCTTTCGTCAACCTGATCTTTGCCCCCTTCCCCGGCACATCGTTCCCGTGGATCGTGATGTGGCTGGTGATCGGGGCGTCGATCTTTACCCTCTATTTCGGCTTCGTGCAGTTCCGGTTCTTCGGGCATGCCATCAAACTGGTCAAAGGCGATTACTCGGACCCCGACGACGCGGGCGAGGTCAGTCACTTTCAGGCGCTGACGACCGCCCTGTCGGGCACTGTCGGTCTGGGTAATATCGCGGGCGTCGCGGTGGCCATCGGTATCGGCGGACCCGGCGCGACCTTCTGGATGATCTTGGCGGGCCTTTTAGGCATGGCGTCAAAGTTCACCGAATGTACGCTGGCGGTGAAATATCGTAACGAATACCCCGACGGCACCGTGTCCGGTGGTCCGATGTATTACATGAAGAAGGGCTTCAGTGAATTGGGCCTGCCGGGGGGCAAGATCCTGGCCGTGATGTTCTCGATCTTCTGTATCCTTGGCGCACTTGGCGGCGGCAACATGTTTCAGGCCAATCAGGCGCATGCGCAGATTGCCGGGATCGTGGGCGATTATCCGGGATGGATCACCGGTGTGATCTTTGCGGGCGTGGTGTTTGCCGTGATCGTTGGCGGGATCAAGTCGATCGCCAACGTCACCGAAAAGGTCGTGCCCTTCATGGGCATTCTCTATGTCGGTGCATCTCTGATCGTCATTTTGATGAACTATGACCAGATCGGCGCGGCGTTTGGCGCAATCTTTGCCGGGGCCTTTACCGGTCTGGGCGTAGCAGGCGGCCTGGTTGGCGCGCTGATCCAAGGCTTCAAGCGGGCGGCGTTTTCGAACGAAGCCGGTGTCGGGTCTGCCGCCATCGCCCACGCGGCGGTACGCACCAAGGAACCGATCACCGAGGGCTTTGTGTCCCTGCTGGAACCACTGATCGACACGGTTGTGATCTGTACCATGACGGCTTTGGTCATCACCATCTCGGGTCAGTTGATCATGGACGCCGAAACCGGCAAGTTCGTTCTGAACGAGGCCGGCACGGCCATCGCCACTGTCGGTAACACCAGCGGTGTCGCCCTGACGTCCGCAGCATTCGGGTCGGCCATCAGCTGGTTCCCCTATGTTCTGGCCATCGCGGTGGTTCTGTTCGCGTTCTCGACCATGATCTCGTGGAGCTATTACGGATTGAAAGCGTGGACCTATCTGTTCGGCGAGGGCAAGACATCCGAGCTGACGTTCAAGATCATCTTCTGCATCTTCATCGTGATCGGTGCCGCCGCCAGCCTTGGCCCGGTTATCGACTTCTCGGATGCGGCGATCTTTGCCATGGCCGTGGTCAATATCTTTGCGCTGTATTTCCTGATGAAGCTGGTCAAGCGCGAGTTGAGCTCGTATGCGGCGCGCCTGTCGTCGGGTGAGATCAAACCGTTCAAGCATTGATCTGTGTTCGAATTTAGGAAATGAAGACACCCGCGTTTCGGCGCGGGTGTTTTTTTGTGGAGTATGGCATGTGCTATTGGTCACGGATGGCGGGCAAAACGCTGTTATTGGTGATGCACGAGAGGGATGAGTTTGAGTATTTTTAAAACGATGAAAGCAGGGGGCGGCGCACTGCGCACCGGCGGGGCATGCCGGATCGTTTGAGGGTCCTCGTGATCGGGGCGACGGGCCGCGTGGGTCAGATGGTCCGGCGTGCATGGCAGGCGGCCCCGCCCGACGGGTTGGTCCTGCAGTATCAGGCACGTGATGCGACGCGGGCGCAAGCAGGCGATCTGATATGGGATCCGCTGGCGAAAAATGCGCCAACTGGGCGATTTGACAGGATTTTGTCGCTGGCGGGCGTCGTGCCCGCGCCCGGGGCCGACCTATCTATGAATATCGCGCTGGGACTGGCCTGTACGCGTGCCGCGCGCGCGCTGGGGGCGACCCGCGTTTTGCTGGCATCAAGTCAGGCGGTTTACGGCACGGCGCTGGCGCGGGCCTACCGCGAGGATGATATCCCCGCCCCCGAAACGCCTTATGGCATTGCCAAGCTGGAGATGGAGCGGACCTGCGCGGCTGATGGGGTCAGCGCCCTGCGGATCGGCAATGTCGCAGGGGCCGATGCGCTGTTGTTAAACGTTGCGCGGGGGCAGACTATGCGCCTGCATCGGTTCGCCGACGGTGGCGGTCCGGTGCGATCCTATATCGGGCCCGTCGATCTGGCGCGCGTCCTGGCGGATCTGTTGCGCGCCGAGGATTTACCCGCAACGCTGAACATTGCCGCACCTGCCCCCGTGACAATGCAGGCGTTGCTGGACGCGGGCAGCACGCCATTTGATTGGGTCGCGGCCCCTGCGGAGGCGGTTCAGTCGATCACGCTGGACTGCGGTGCATTGACCGCGCTGCATCCCTTTGACAAGGACGCCTCCAGTCCGCGCGCGATGTTGGCGCAATGGCAAACGGTAAAGGACCGGGCATGACCCCTTTGAAACGCGTCTTTGATCTGTTTGTCGCCACTGTGGTTGCCGTACTGCTGTTGCCGGTGATGGTGATTGTCGCGCTTGTCATTCTCATCCGCGACGGACGGCCGATTCTGTACGTGTCGCAGCGGATGAAGACGCCGGATCAACCGTTCAACTTGATTAAATTTCGCACGATGACGGTGCAGCGTAATCGCAGCGGGGTCACGGGCGGCGATAAGGCGGCCAGTTTCACCCGTACTGGCCCGATGCTGCGCCGCACCCGGCTGGATGAATTACCGCAGGTGTTCAATGTGTTGAAGGGCGATATCAGTTTCGTCGGGCCGCGCCCGCCGCTGAAACTGTATGTCGAGCGGTTTCCCCAGATCTATCGCGACGTGCTGCGCTCGCGCCCGGGGATTACCGGGTTGGCGACGGTCTACTTTCATGCCCATGAAGAACGCCTGTTAGAGCCGTGTGTCGATGCCGAGGAAACCGACCGCGTCTATGCCCGCCGCTGCATCCCGCGCAAGGCGCGGTTGGACCTGATTTATCAGCGCAAGCAGTCGATCTGTTTCGACATCGAGATCATGATCAAGACGGTATTTCGCAGGCTCCGATAATTGCGCATCAGGCTTCGTCGGCAAGGCGGCTTAGGTAGGTGCCATAGTCCGTCTTGCTGTGGCGTTGGGCCAGTGCGCGCAGGGCGGCGGTGTCGATCCAGCCTTGTTGAAAGGCGATTTCTTCGGGACAGCCCGCTTGAAGGCCTTGGCGGCTTTGCAGGGTCCGCACAAAATTGCCCGCATCCAGAAGGCTGCCGTGCGTGCCGGTGTCCAGCCATGCATAGCCGCGCCCCATCTGCTGCACAGTCAACGCGCCCTCGGCCAGATAAGTCTGGAGCAGCGAGGTGATCTCAAGTTCGCCGCGCGCCGAAGGGGTTATGGTGCGCGCGCGGTCCGGCGCGGTGCCGTCGAGGAAATAAAGGCCGGTCACGGCGTAGTTCGAGGGTGGCTGGGCGGGTTTCTCGATGATGTCGGTGACGGTGCCGTCCTTGGACATCGCGACCACCCCATAGCGTTCAGGATCGGCCACCCGATAGCCAAACACCGTGCCACCCGAAGTGTGGGAATCTGCATCGGCCAGCAATTCGGGCAGGCCATGGCCGAAAAAGATGTTGTCGCCCAGCACCATGGCCGACGGCGCGCCGTCCAGAAAATCCTCGGCCAGAAGGTAGGCCTGCGCCAGTCCGTCGGGCGAGGGTTGTTCGATATAGGTCAGCGACAGGCCCCAATCGCTGCCGTCCTTCAACAGGCGGAGAAACTGGGGCTGATCCTCGGGGGTGGTGATGATCGCGATGTCGCGGATTCCGGTCAGCATCAGGACCGACAGCGGGAAATAGATCATCGGCTTGTCGTAGATCGGCATCAGCTGTTTGGACACCGCGCCAGTAATCGGGAACAGGCGCGAACCGGTGCCCCCGGCCAGAATGATCCCCTTGCGTGTCGTCATGTGCTGCCCCTTGGTGGTCTGGGTGTTGCTTGAGGTATAGTGGGCGGCGATGAAACTGGATGCAAGCTGCGCCTCAAAGGTTTCACCTGAAACTTGGGACGCTCTAACGTGAGACCCTTTAGAATTCTTCCTTGATAGGGCGCGATAGCAGGTTTTGCATGGCGTGCTGTGGTGTCAGGTCACCCGTCAGGATCGCGTGCGTCGCCTGCAAGATCGGCGCATCGACGCCATGTGCGTCAGCAACTTTTGCGGCGATCCCTGTGGTTGCCACGCCTTCGGCCAAGGGTCGGCCAGTCAGATCCTCGCCCTGGCCCAGCGCCATGCCATAGCTGAAATTACGCGACATCGCAGAAGCGCAGCTAAGCATCAGGTCGCCAAAGCCTGACAGGCCCATGAACGTCTGCCCCTGCCCGCCCAGCGCACAGCCCAGCGCGCGCAACTCGACGAAAGCGCGGGTGATCAACGCCGCCTTGGCGCTTTCGCCGAAGCCCATGCCGATCACGACCCCGGCGGCGATGGCATAGACGTTTTTCAACGCGCCGCCTGTTTCGACCCCGGTGATATCGTCGCTGGCGTAGGCGCGGAATGTGTCCGAACTGATCGCTTCGCACAGGGTCAGCGCCTGCGCGCGCGTGGCGGCGGCCAAAGTCACCGCCGTCGGTTTGCCCGCCGCCACATCCACGGCAAAACTGGGCCCGGACAGGATGGCCTGCGCGCGCCCCGGCAGCGTGTCGGCAATCGCGTGGCTGAGGGTCAGGCCACTGGCGCGCTCGATCCCCTTGGCGGTGTTTATCAAAACGGCATCGGCACCTATCACCCCATCAAACGCAGGCAGAGCGGAACGCAGGCTTTGCGCCGGGATGGCCAGAATGACCGTACCCGCACCGCGCAGGATGGCGGGGTCCGTAGTGGCTTTGAACCGTTCGGACAGGGTCACGCCGGGCAGGTAGCGTGGGTTGCCCTGCCCCGCGCTTAGCGCCGCGGCCATGGTGGCATCCCGGCACAACAGGACCGTATCGCGCCCCGCGCGGGCCGCCACACAGGCCAGCGCAGTGCCCCAGGCCCCTCCTCCGATGACAACAACGCGCGACATACCTAAAAATCCTGATTGATGATGTCGCGGTGATACCGCCCCAAAAACACGATCCCCAAAAACAGGCAGATCATCGACAGGGCGAACACATATAGCGGCGAGGCCCATGTCGCGTCATAGCTGGGATAAAACCCGCGCCGCATGACCGCGACCGCATGGATGATCGGATTGTACCACAGAATCGTCTGGCCCAAATCCGGCAGATCCTCGTATGTATAGAAAATGCCCGAAATCAGAAACAATGGCGCAGTCAGGATCGACCAGACCGATTCCCACAGCGGGAATCGCGGCATCAGGAACGCGTTGAACGATCCGATCCCAAGGGCCAGCGACAGTGACATGGCCATTGCCGTCAGAATTGGAGGCACATCCAGCACGGCGCGTGTGTCGAAAATCGTCAGGATCCCGGCAATTACCAGTCCGAAGGCCATGCATTGCGTCAGCCCGTTCAGGAAGAACCGCGCGATGATCGTATCGACATAGGTCACACCGGGATAAAACAGCAGCGGGCGCGAAAACGTTAGTGATTTTGCCACTTTGACCTGCACCCGGTGGTACATCAGATAGGTCAGCATCCCTGTGGCGTAGAACAACACGAAACTGGTGCCCAGCGATGGCGATCGCAGGCGCAGGCCAGTACCCAAAACCAGCGTAATCATCGCCACTGCGCCGATCGGTTCCAGTAGCGCCCACAGGTATCCACCGGGCGTGCGCCCATAGGTCGTTGTCATCTCGCGCAGGATCAATGCACCGATTGTGCGCGCGCTGCGAAACTTGCGCGCGCGCAGGGCGTCCAGCTCGGATTTGCTCATCAGGCCTGTCATATTCGCTCCGCCGGGCCCATATGGATTTGTCCCGCGCCTTTATGTAAGAGTTGCGGTACAAGATCAATGATCCCGCCGTTCAGGTGGGACCCGAATTGAGGGCAGACCCGATGTTGAGCATGCTGCATGTCATTTGTGACAAAGGCCTCCGCGCATGAGCGAGGACAATACAGACGCGCGCAAACCGGTGACCGACAAGACCGATAGCGCATCAACCTCGAAAGACAGCGCGGCAAAGAAAAAACAGGCTGCTGACAAGCAAGCCGCCGAAAAAGAGGCTGCGGCCAAAAAAGAAGCCGCCGAGAAGGATACTGCAGCCAAAACGGCTGCAACCGCGAAGAAAGCGGCGCGCAAACCTGCGGCGAGCACCAAGAAATCTCCGGCCACCAAGAGATCTCCGGCCAAGGCATCTGCCACCAAAACCGCGGCCGTAACGTCGACAGATGCTGCGGTGCCGACCATCGCCGGGCCATCGCGCGTGCGCAAACGGCATCGGGTCATTCTGATCAGTTTCTTCGTTTGCGTTCTACTGCCGATGGTCGTGGCGTTCTGGTATGGCCGCACGCACACAGTGGACCAATATCATTCACTGATGAGCTTTTCTGTGCGCAAGGAACAGACGCAATCGGCTGCGGATATTCTGGGCGGGCTGTCGCAAATCTCGGGGGGCAGTTCCAGCGATACGGATATCTTGTATCAATATATCCAAAGTCAGGAATTGATCGAACTGGTCGATGAACAACTGAACCTGCGCGCGCTGTATTCGGCCCCGCATGATCGCGACAAGGTCTTTGCCCTGCAACCCGGCGCAACCATCGAAGAACTGGTCCGGTACTGGCCACGCGTGGTGCGCATGCACTATGATCGCGCCGCCGGAATCATCGAATTACGCGTGCTGGCCTTCAGCGCACAGGACGCGCGCCGCATCGCCGAGGCGATCCTGAAACACAGCGCGGATCAGATCAACCGCCTGTCCGCCGTCGCGCGCGAAGATACCATGCGTTATGCGCAGGAAGAGTTGAACCTTGCCGTACAGCGCATGACCGCCGCGCGTCAGGCCATGACCGAATTCCGCCTGACCACCCAGATCGTTGATCCGTTTGCCGATTTCCAGGGACAACAAGGCCTGTTGAACACGCTACAGGCCGAATTGGCGACCGCCCTGATCGAATTGGGCTTGCTGCGCGAAACTGCCGCAAACAGTGACCCGCGCATCGTTCAGGCCGAGCGGCGAATCCGCGTTATCCGCGCCCAGATCGCCGGCGAACGTGCCAAGTTCGGCATTGGTGGCCAAGGGCCGGGCGGCGAGGATTACGCGACCCTGATCGCAGAATTCGAACGCCTGAACGTGGATCGCGAATTTGCCGAACAGGCCTATAAATCGGCCCTCTCGGCATTTGACGGTGCCTTGGCCGAGGCCCAGCGTCAAAGCCGCTATCTGGCTGCGCACATCCGCCCCACCTTGGCCGAAAGCAGCGAATACCCCCGCATCACGATGATTCTGGGTATCGCGTTTGCCTTTTTGCTGGTCCTGTGGGCGACAGGCATCCTGATCTTCTACAGTATTCGCGACCGCCGTTAACGCCATGATCCACCTTGAAAACCTTAGCAAAAGCTTCTGGCGGGACGGGGTACAGACGGTCGTAGCAGACAATCTGAACTTTACCTTTCCCAGCGGTGTCAGCCTGGCCTTGCTGGGACGCAACGGGGCGGGCAAATCGACGCTTTTGTCGATGATCGCGGGCACGGTCACCCCCGACAGCGGCCATATCTGGTCGGACGGGACGATTTCCTGGCCAGTCGGGTTCAAGGGCAGCTTTCACCGCGACCTTACGGGGCTTCAAAACACGCGGTTTGTGGCACGGGTCTACGGTGTCGATACCGGCATGCTAAGCGCCTTTGTCGAGGATTTTTCCGAACTGGGTGTGCATTATCACATGCCTCTGCGAACCTATTCGTCCGGTATGCGTTCGCGCCTGTCGTTTGCGGTATCGATGGGCATCCATTTCGACACCTATCTGGTCGACGAAGTGACCAGCGTGGGCGACGCGGCGTTCAAGGTCAAAAGCCACAAGGTGTTCCGCCAGCGCATCGGAAATTCGGGCGCCATCGTGGTTTCGCACTCGATGCCAAACCTGCGCCGTCTGTGCACCGCCGGCGTGGTTCTGGAGCACGGTCAATTGACCTATTTCGACAAGATCAACGATGCCATCGACCAGCACGAGGCAAACATGGGCGCGTCGGTGGACTACTAACAGACCCGAACCGCGCCTAAACGCCCGCTGGCCAGCCCAAAACCCCCTGTGACATACCCGAGTCAGTTTCGGCTGAATCCCCCCGGTCGCAGTTTTTTCGGGTGTTCGAAACGCGCGCAACCCTGTAGATGGGTGCACTATGGGCAATGCGGCAGCACAGGTTTGATAATACGCCTGCGTGCTTGCATTTGAGTAATCCGGGCGGGGGAGCCAAGGTGACCAAGACGAGCAATCCAGCGGCGGCACTGAAGAAATGTGCATTTGTGGCGCTTGGCATTCTGGCGCTGGCGGCCTGCGACTTGCCCCGTGGCGTCGGCCTGACCTCGCAAATCGTCAAAGAAGAAACCGCCGAAACGCCCAGTTTCCAGGTTGTTCGCGTCTCCCGTGCCGAATTGGCCGCAGTCCAGAAATGGCCCACCAACGGCACAAATGCGCATTATAGCTGGCCCAAAGGCGGGCGTGGTCCCGACAGTCAGGTGATCCGCACCGGCGACAAGGTGGATCTGGTGATCTGGGACAACCAAGACAATTCGCTGCTGACCTCGGTTGAGGTGAAAACCGTTACCATGCCCGGCCTGACCGTGTCGCCTTCGGGGACGATTTTCGTGCCCTATCTGGACGAGGTGGTTGTCAGCGGCCAGACCCCAGCGAAGGCGCGCAACCAGATCCAGAACGCACTGAACAGCATCATCCCCTCGGCGCAGGTCCAGCTAGAGATGACAGCGGGCCAGAAAAACTCGGTCAACCTGGTATCGGGCGTGGCCAAACCCGGCTCGTTCCCGCTGCCGGATCGCAATTACCGCATCCTGACGCTGATCGCGCAGGGCGGCGGCATCGCGCCCAGCCTGCGTAACCCGCTGGTGCAGCTTCAACGCGGCGACAGAACCTATAACATTCGCGCCGACAATCTGTTCAGGCATAGCAGCCACAATATCACCCTGCGCGGCGGCGACAGCGTGATGGTGCTGGAGGATCAGCGTTACTTTACCGCCTTCGGCGCCACTGGCAGCGAACAATTGATTCGATTCGATCAGGAAAAGATAACCGCGCTTGAGGCCCTGTCGATCATCGGCGGCCTGTCCGACACCCGCGCCAATCCGAAGGGCGTTCTGGTTCTGCGCGATTACAACCAAAAGGCGCTGCGCAGCGATGACTCGGGGCCCAATAATCAGCAGGTAATCTTTGCCTTCGACGTAACCAGTGCCGATGGGCTGTTTGCCGCCCGCAAATTCGAGATTCAGCCTCAGGATACTGTGGTCGCGTCCGAATCGACCGTCACCTCGGTTCGGACCATCCTTGGGTTGGTCGGCTCGGTGTTTGGGGCTGTGGACTCGGCCAATTCCGTCGGCAACTAACGCCGCAATCTTTGGTGTAGCAAAAGGGGCGGTCCCGCTTGGGGCCGCCCCTTTTGGTTCCTGAACATCTGCACCCCTTGGGCACGTCCATCAGGACGGTACGCTTAGTCCTTTCAGAACCAGCGTCCCGTCGCAGTGACCTGCGTGGTCACATCCTCGGCGGTGCCATTGGCCAGCCAGCCACGCACGTCGACAGAGGTGGTGTCGATCCCAGACACTGTGACGATCCGCGCCAAGGTGCTTAGCGCCGTGGCTGTCACGGTGGGGGCCGTGGCAAAGTCTGCCGGAAAGTCCCAAGTGACAACCCCGCTGGCATCGCCGTCCAGATCATGCACCCACGCGATCTGTGTGCCATCAGCGAAACGCACGTAGTGGCCATCGGCATTACTGCCTTGCTCGATGATCGCGCCGTTCGGAACACCGCCGCTTTCGCTGACTGTGCCCACGGTGTTGGCGGTATGATACATCGCGGCCCATTCGGTGAACGCACTGCCAGAATGGCCACGGATCACCGCCTCGGGCGGGTCCGAGGCGCGCACCATAAGCTGCGCATCGGTATTGCTGTAACCGCGGTAAAAATTCACGCCCATCCATGTCGACGCACTGCTGGGTGCATGGCTGCTGCCGCTTTGCAGGGCAAAGAAAGTGGTGCGCCCTCCTGCCCCATCCGCATCGTCCAACCGCATGGACGCATTGCCCAACCCATGCGTGCCGTTAACCATAATGCGACCTTCGGTGGTATCGTCTTCTGAGGCAACCACGGCCGCGCCGCTGATATGGCCGGTGCCACCATCAATGCGTAGTGCATCGGTCCAGACGCTGCCATCATCACTGACCTTGACGGTGAAATCATCCTGCCCGGTCAGGCCCATTTCGGCGCGCCCGCTCCAGTTGGATTGAAACAACAGCGCAGCGGTATCGCCGGTAGTAGCCTTGTTCACCTTGATCTGATGGCCCGCGCCATCATGGCTGAACAGGCTGGTGTCAGATGCCAGCGCCAGCCGGTTCACCCCATCCGCAGCGGCATTGATGCCCACCCCGTCCAGATTATCCAGAACCGGCACATCCGCCTGCCAACCGCCCCCGTGATAGACAAATCGCGCATTCGCGGCTGTATCCCACGCCTGCCACCCCGTCTGGGGCGCGGTGTGCAACCACGCCGCGCCATCCCAATAGGCCAGCATCCCACCCTGCCCGGCCCACACGCCCACCGGGTCCGCGCCGATCCCGTAAAGGTCGCCCGCATCCGGGCTGCCCGGGGGCGTTTCAACGCCCAGCGCGACAACGCTCAGCTGGACCAGCGCGTCCAGACGTTGCAGCGCCTCGTTATGGGTCACATGCTTTTGCGCTTGCGAGGGTTGTATATAGGGCAAACCCAGTCGGGGCGAGGTGTCAGACATGAAGGTTTCCTTTGGTTACAGTTCGGCTGGCAGGGGTATAAAACGGCAAAGGTAAACCGCCCCCTGCGCGAGCGTGCCACGCGTTAACCAACTGTTAGGAAACCGGAGGCGCTTTAACGCCCCGAATACTCGCGGAACCAGCGCACGAAACGCTCTGTGCCATCACGAATGTCCGTTCCGGGCGTAAACCCGGTCAGCCGCTTTAACAGGCTGACGTCGGCCCAGGTGGCGGGCACGTCGCCGGGTTGCATCGGCATGTAGTTCCGCTCGGCCTTTTGACCCAATGAGTCTTCTATGGCCTCGATCAGGTCCATCAGTCGCACCTTGTCAGCATTGCCAATATTGACCACCCGCCAAGGCGCGACGGGTGACAGGCTGTCACCCTCAACAATATCGTCGCGGCTGGCGGGGCGTTCCGGCACCGCGTCAATCAACAGGCGGATGCCCTTCACCAGATCATCAACATAGGTGAAATCGCGATACATATCGCCGTGATTATAAACATCGATGGGGCGCCCATCGAGGATCGCATCAACAAACCTGTACAGCGCCAGATCGGGCCGGCCCCAAGGGCCATAAACGGTAAAGAACCGGAACATGGTCGTCGGCAGGTCATACAAATGCGCATAGGCATGGCCCATCGATTCGTTCGCCTTCTTGGTGGCGGCGTAAATCGTCAGCTGCGCGTCGGCCTTTTCCGTTTCGATAAACGGCATATCCTCGTTCGCGCCATAAACCGAGCTGGTCGAGGCCATCAAAAGGTGCTGCACCTTGTGGCGGCGCGCCACCTCCATCACGTTGAACGTGCCGACAACATTGGCGTCGATATAGGCGCGCGGGTTCTCAAGGCTGTAACGGACCCCCGCCTGCGCGGCCAGATGAACGATGATATCCGGCGCAAAGTCGTCCGAGATCCGGTCCAGCAGCGCCGCGTCCTCCAGCATCCCTTCTGTTGCGGTAAACCCTTCGCTTTGCAGCAGCATCGCATGACGGCGCTGTTTCAAGGTGACGTCGTAGTAGTCGGTCATCCCGTCGAACCCATGCACACGATAGCCTTCGGCCAGCAGCAGTTTTGCCAGATGATAGCCGATAAATCCGGCTGTGCCGGTGATCAGAACACGCGTCATTCGGGGAATCCTTCAAGGGTCAGTTGTGCCAGAACATCGGCCAGCCCGGCACGCCAATCAGGGCGCGACAGGCCGAAATCAGTTGTCAGCGTTGTGCAATCCAGCCGCGAATTCAAAGGGCGTCTGGCGGGGGTGGGATAGTCCGCCGTCGGAATGTCCGTCACCGTCACGTCGCGGCCCGCTTGCCTGAAAATCTCGCGCGCAAAATCGGCCCAGTTGACATCGGGTGCGCCAGAGAAATGATAGGTGCCGCCAGATGTGCCGCCTTCCAGAGACGTGGTGATTTTCAAAACCGCCGCCGCAATATCCGCCGCGGGCGTCGGCCCGCCGATCTGATCGCCCACGATATTCAACGCATCGCGGCTCTCGCTCAGCCGCAGCATGGTCTTGACGAAATTTGCACCATGAGCGGAAAACACCCAAGATGTGCGCAGGATCACATGCACGCCACCAACGGCGCGCACAGCGTTCTCGCCGGCCAGCTTGGTATGGCCATAGACGTTCTGCGGGTCCGGTGTGTCGTCCGGTTTCCATGAGGCCAAACCGCCGCCTGCAAACACATAATCGGTCGAGATATGCACCAGCGGAATACCCCGCGCCGCACAGGCCCGCGCCATTGCGCCGGGCGCCACGGCATTGACCGCATGGGCCAGCGCCTCGTCATCCTCGGCGCGATCCACCGCCGTATAGGCGGCGGCATTGATCACGGCGCGTGGCGCATGAGCGGCAATCGCAGCCTCCACCGCGCCCAAATCGCTCAGATCGGCAGCGTCGCGACCCAAGGCCACGACATCGCCCTGTGCCTGCAATTCCTGCGCCACCTGCCCGGTTTTCCCGAAGACCAACAGCGTCATGGCGCAACGCCCAGCCGCTGGCCCACGCCCTCGCGGCTTTGCAAGGCGCGCCACCAGACCTCGTTGTCCAGATACCATTGTACCGTGCGCGCCAGACCTTCTTCCAGCGTGACCGAGGGCCGCCAGCCCAGTTCATCGCGGATGCGCGACGGGTCAATCGCATAGCGTAGGTCATGGCCGGGACGATCCTTGACGAATGTGATCGACCGTTCATGCGGCGCGGCGCCGGGTCTCAACCGGTCCAGAATGGCGCAGATCATGCGCACCAAATCAATGTTGCGCACCTCGTTTTCGCCGCCGATGTTATAGCTGCGCCCGACCTGCCCGTGCTGCAAAACGGTCAGCAGGGCGTCTGCATGATCCTCGACATACAACCAATCGCGGACATTTTCGCCCGCGCCGTAAACCGGGATCTCCCGCCCCGCCAACGCGTTCAGAATCACCACCGGGATCAGCTTTTCGGGGAAATGAAACGGCCCGTAATTGTTGGAACAGTTGGTCAGGACGACGGGCAAGCCATAGGTTTCACCCCATGCGCGCACCAGATGATCACTTGCCGCCTTGGACGCCGAATAGGGTGAATTCGGCGCATAGGCCGTATCCTCGGTGAACAGGCCCGTTGCGCCGAGCGAGCCATAGACCTCATCGGTCGAAATATGGTGAAAGCGAAACGCATCCGGTCGCCCAGCGCCTTCCCAATGCGACCGTGCCGCTTGCAACAGGGTGTAGGTGCCGGTGATGTTGGTGGCGATAAACGCGCCGGGACCATCGATGGACCGGTCTACGTGGCTTTCCGCCGCCAGATGCATGACCGCATCGGGCGCATGGCGGGCAAACACATCACCCAAGGCATCTGCATCGCAAATATCCGCTTTTTCAAACGCATAGCCGGGTGCATCCGCCACACTGGCCACATTGTCCAGACAGGCGGCATAGGTCAGCGCGTCAACATTCACGACTTCATGCCCTGCTTCAATCGCTTGGCGCACAACGGCCGATCCGATGAACCCGGCGCCCCCCGTCACCAGCAACTTCATGGGGCGACCCATTCAAACGGGCTGTTCAACGTCGTAAACGGGGGCGCGGCGGCGTCCTTGGCTGACAACAGCGCGTCGTCGCGCGAAATGCCCCAGTTGATACCGATGTCGGGATCATCCCATTGCACCGCCGCGTCACACTTGGGCGCATAAACGTCCGAGCATTTATAGACGATCTCGGTATCGGCCAAGCGGGTCACAAACCCATGCGCAAATCCCGCCGGTATCAGCAACTGACGCCCATTATCGAAACTCAGATCGACACCCACCCATTGCCCATATGTGGGACTGCCGCGCCGGATATCGACCGCCACATCAAACAGCGCGCCGCGCCCACAGCGTACCAGCTTGGCCTGTGCATGGGGTGGCGTCTGATAGTGCAACCCACGCACCGTGCCCGCCCGCGCGGACAGCGAATGATTGTCCTGCACAAAATCAATCTCGATCCCGTGGGTGGCCAGAGTGGCGCGGTTCCAGCTTTCACTAAAGAACCCGCGGGCATCGCCGTGACGCACCGGCGTCAGGATCAACACCCCGGGCAGTTTGGTTTCTTCGATCTGCATGGCAATCCTCGGCTGCATCGCTGGATTCATTGGTAATCCTTTATGCGCCAGATCTGAACCATAAAGCGTTTCGCGGCTCGCTTTAGGTTTGCCTCAGATGCTAATATCCAAGGTGGTGCGGGCGGTGGGATTCGAACCCACACGGGCATACGCCCAACAGATTTTAAGTCTGGTATGTCTACCATTCCATCACGCCCGCAGCGTGCCCGACAATATCCCATGCGCTGGCAGTGTAAAGCGGGCGGTTACAGGGTATCTTCGTATTGTTCCAGAACAGGCAGCAAGCTGCGCTCGCTCAGCCAGGGATTCAGCGCCAGCGCGGCGCGCAGGGTCAGGGCCGCCTCGGCGTTGCGTTTCAGGGCCATCAGCGTCATCGCCTGACCTGTCATCGCTGCAATGTGGCGCGGTGAGATCTGCACTGCACGTTCCAGATCCGGCAGGGCGGCGTCGTAATCGCCGCGCAGGAAATTGACAAAGGCGCGCTGGTTGTACCCCTCGGCATAGTCCGGGCAGTGGGCGATCAGCCCCTCGATGGCCAACATGGCGCCGTCGTAATCATAGGACGTGCGCCGCGAGATAGCCTCGTCCAGCAACTCCTGTGCGTATGCGTCGGGGGCGTCAGCCCAATAGCTCCACATCTGATTCGAGATCATGTGGGCCGCGCTGGAATCCTTGGCCTCTTGCAGCGATTGAATCAGGCTGGAAATGGCATCGGCATGGTCAGGCGCTGGGGGGCACGTCTGTGACGTTGCGCTGGATGCGGCCAAGGCAAATGCGAGACTTACAAGGGCATGTTTCATGAAATTGATAATGGTGCACCGCGCGCACCAGTCAAATCACATCTGCCATCATCGTTTCCTTGACCGCCTGCATGGCGACATAGGTGCTGGTACCTGCGACATGCGGCAGTGTTGAAATCTGCTCGGCCAAAACACGGCGGTAATCGGCCATATTTTGCGTGCGGACTTTCATCAGGTAATCAAAATTGCCTGCGATCAGATGCACTTGTTCGATTTCGGGGATGCGGGTCACGGCGGCGTTGAAGGCCGACAACGCCGCCTCGCGCGTGTCGGTCAGGCGTACTTCGACGAAACTGACATGATCCAGACCCAGCCGGATCGGATCGACAAGCGCGCGGTATCCGGTGATTACACCCTCCGCCTCCAGCCGCCGCAACCGCGCCTGCGTGGGCGATTTTGACAAACCGATGCGCCGGGCCAAATCGGCGATGCTGATCCGCCCATCGCCTGCGAGGACGCGCAGAATCGCTTTGTCGAACCCATCAAGGTCGTTTTGCATCGTGATGCCCCCCTTTTTCCATCCAATCGGCATGTCTTTAGCCAATTATCGGGAAAACCGCCTTCTCGCGCAATGCTATATGGATCCAATTCATCCCGGGGGAAGCAAACATGACCACTCAAACCGATATTCGCCGCGCCATCGACCAGCACACATACGCGGACGAGGCCGCGACCGTCGCGCGCCTGCGCGCCGAGGCCGGGCTATCGCCCGAGGACCGCGCGCGCATCGTGCAGCGCGGCGCGCAACTGGTCCGTGACATTCGCGGTCAATCCAACCCCGGCATGATGGAGGTCTTTTTGGCCGAATATGGCCTGTCCACGGACGAAGGCATCGCCCTGATGTGTCTGGCCGAGGCGCTGCTGCGCGTGCCGGATGCCGAAACCATCGACGCGTTGATCGAGGACAAGATTGCGCCGTCCGACTGGGGCAAGCATATGGGCGCGTCCACCTCCAGCCTTGTCAACGCCTCGACGTGGGCCCTGATGCTGACTGGCAAGGTGCTGAAAGAGGACCGCAAGGGCCCCGTCAGCCACCTGCGCGGCGCGATCAAACGTATGGGCGAGCCTGTGATCAGGACCGCCGTGGCGCGCGCTATGAAGGAAATGGGACGTCAGTTCGTTCTGGGCGAAAACATCACCGGCGCGATGGAACGCGCGGCCAAGATGGAGGCCAAGGGATACACCTATTCCTACGATATGCTGGGCGAGGCCGCGCGCACCGACAAGGATGCGACCCGCTATCACCTTAGCTATAGCCGCGCGATCACAGCCATCGCCACCGCCTGCACGCATGACGACATCCGCAAGAATCCCGGTATCTCGGTCAAGCTTTCGGCGCTGTATGCCCGCTATGAGATCGTTCAGCACGAACAGGTGATGGAGGTTCTGGTGCCGCGCCTGCGCAGTTTAGCGTTGCTGGCAAAGTCCGCAGGTATGGGCCTGAACATCGACGCGGAAGAGGCCGCGCGCCTGTCGTTGTCGATGGATGTCATCGAAGCGGTGCTAAGCGAACCGGCGCTGGACGGCTGGGATGGGTTCGGCGTTGTCGTGCAAGCCTACGGCCAACGCGCGGGTTATGTTCTGGATTACCTTTATGAACTGGCCACGCGGCTGGATCGCCGGATCATGGTGCGTCTGGTCAAAGGGGCCTATTGGGATACGGAAATCAAGAAGGCGCAGGTTGACGGCGTCGATGGATTTCCGGTGTTCACCTCGAAACCCGCCACCGATGTCAGCTATATCGCCAATGCGCGCAAACTGCTGTCGATGACCGACCGCATCTATCCGCAGTTCGCCACGCATAACGCGCACACGGCGGCGGCCATTCTGGACATGGCCACTGACAAGGAAGCGTTTGAATTCCAGCGCCTGCACGGCATGGGCGAGGCGCTGCACGATATCATCCTGAAAAATGAGCACACGCATTGCCGCGTCTACGCCCCCGTCGGCGCACACCGCGATCTGTTGGCCTATCTGGTGCGCCGTCTGCTGGAAAACGGTGCGAACTCGAGCTTCGTTAACCAGATTGTGGATGAAGACGTCTCACCGGAAGAGGTCGCGCACGACCCGTTCCTCGCGGTCGATCAGGTCGACAACAAACTGCCCACCGGTCCGGAATTGTTCCTGCCCGAGCGGATCAACTCCAAGGGGTTCGACCTAAAGGATCGCCCAACGCTGGACGCTATCGACGCAGCGCGCGCGCCCTTTGCCACGCACACATGGACCGCCGCACCGTTACTGGCGGGCAAGGTTCAGCCGAACGCGGCGGAAAATGTCATCAATCCTGCCGATCCGGCCGACATCCCCGGCACCGTCGCCACGGCCAGCGCGGCGGACGTTGAGACCGCCCTCAGCCACGCCGCGCCATGGGATGCGTCACCCGAAGAGCGCGGCAGAGTCCTGAACCGCGTAGCCGACCTTTACGAGGAAAACTATGGCGAACTGTTCGCGATCCTGACCCGCGAGGCAGGCAAGACCGTGCCCGATGCCGTCGCCGAACTGCGCGAAGCGGTCGATTTCCTGCGCTATTACGGTGTCCATGCCCCGTCGCAGCCTGCGGTCGGCGTGTTCACCTGCATCAGCCCGTGGAACTTCCCCTTGGCAATTTTCAGCGGCCAGATCGCGGCGGCCCTTGCGGCGGGCAATGCCGTGCTGTCCAAACCGGCCGAGCAAACGCCCCTGATCGCGCATGTCGCCATTTCGCTGATGCATAAGGCGGGCGTGCCGACATCCGCTGTGCAACTGCTGCCCGGTGCGGGCGACGTGGGTGCGGCGGTCACCAGTGACCCGCGTGTTGGCGGCGTGGCCTTTACCGGCTCGACCGAAACCGCGATGAAGATCCGTAGCACCATGGCGAAAAACCTGGCCCCCGGCGCGCCCCTGTTGGCCGAAACCGGCGGCATGAACGCGATGATCGTGGATAGTACAGCGTTGCCCGAACAAGCCGTGCAGGCCATCGTCGAATCGGCGTTCCAATCCGCGGGCCAGCGGTGCTCGGCCCTGCGCTGCCTCTATGTGCAGGAAGATATCGCAGACAGCCTGATCAAGATGCTGACCGGCGAAATGGACATGATGAACGTCGGGATGCCATGGCAGATCACCACCGATGTCGGCCCGGTGATCGACGAAGAGGCCCGCAAGGGCATTGCCGACCACATCCAGGCCGCGCGCGCCGAAGGGCGGCTGATCCATGAACTGAA
This sequence comes from Rhodobacteraceae bacterium KMM 6894, assembly GCA_035798175.1. Classification (GTDB taxonomy): domain Bacteria; phylum Pseudomonadota; class Alphaproteobacteria; order Rhodobacterales; family Rhodobacteraceae; genus Roseovarius. The sequence continues at coordinate 99,422 of JAPFBS010000009.1, read as the reverse complement.
GACACCCAACGTGGGCACGTTCATCGCGCCGACCCTGATCCGCGTATCCAGCATCAGCGACATGAAACGCGAGATTTTCGGCCCGGTTCTGCACCTTGTCACCTTCGGCGCAACCGAACTGGACAAGGTGATCGACGCGATCAACGCCACCGGATATGGCCTGACCTTCGGGTTGATGACCCGGATCGACGACCGCGTTCAGCACGTGACCGAGCGTGTTCAGGCCGGCAACATCTACGTAAACCGCAACCAGATCGGCGCGATTGTCGGCTCGCAACCTTTCGGCGGCGAGGGCCTGTCCGGCACCGGCCCCAAGGCGGGCGGTCCGCACTATCTGGCCCGGTTCGTGGCGCATCCCAAAGTGGCCGAACCCGGCGATTGGGGCCAGATGAGCGCCAAGGACGCCCAGAACGCGCTAAACAAGGCGGGCGATGTGCCTGCCGCGCCGCGCACAGCGCTGGTTCTGCCGGGGCCGACGGGCGAATCCAACCGCCTGACCGCCCACGCCCGCCCGCCTCTGCTGTGCATGGGGCCGGGGCGCGACGCCGCACAGGCACAGGCCCGCGCCGTGACCGCATTGGGCGGCATGGCGGTGGAATGCACTGGCACGATCCCTGCCGATGCGCTGACCGACCTGACAGGGTTCTCCGGCGCGCTCTACTGGGGTGACGACGACAGCGCGCGCGCCTACGCACAGGCATTGTCACAGCGCAGCGGGCCAATCCTGCCGCTGATCACCGGCATGCCCGATACCGGCCATGTCCTGCACGAGCGGCATGTGTGCGTCGACACCACGGCGGCGGGCGGAAACGCCGCGCTGTTGGGCGGGGCCGCTTGACGCTGACACCGCATGGGGCCAACGTGGCCCCATGCTGCCCATTCGCGATCATAACCCCTCGGGGCGCACGCCCTATGTGACCTACGCGTTGATCGCCATGAACGTGGGGATCTTCATCAGCTATTGGCCGTTGTTCAGCGACCCGCGCGCGCTGTATCAGTTCTATTACAGTTGGGCGATGACCCCTGACATGGTGTTGCAACAAGGCACTTGGGACACGTTGGTGACGTCGATGTTTCTGCATGGAGGCTGGATGCATCTGGCCGGTAACATGCTGTTTCTGTGGATATTTGGTGACAATATGGAGGATCGGATGGGCCATGTCGGCTATCTGATCTTCTATATTCTTTGCGGCGTGGGCGCGGGTCTGGCGCAGTTGATAAGCGAGCCTTATTCAGGCGTACCAACGGTCGGCGCGTCCGGCGCAATTGCTGGGGTGATGGGTGGTTACCTGCTGCTGTTTCCCAAGGCAAAAGTGGATATTCTGATCATCATCGTCATCATCTTCCGCATCCTGCCCATTCCGGCGTGGATCGTTTTGGGCATGTGGTTTGCATTTCAGCTTTTCAACGGGCTGACCATGCCCACGGGCGACGGCGGCGTAGCCTATTGGGCGCATGCGGGCGGTTTCATTATCGGGATCATCCTGACGATACCGATGTTCCTGCGTCTGGGCGGGCCGCAATTCTGGGCACGCACACATGGACACCCACCCAATCCCGAGGCCGAGTATGTCTATGCCCGCACGCGCATTCCGAAAGTGCGGCGCAAATGAAAGCCACCTGTCATTGCGGCGCCGTCGAATTGCGCGTGACCCTGTCCGATGGGCTGAACAGCGCACGGCGCTGCGATTGCAGCTTTTGCGCGCGGCGCGGGGCGGCGGCCGTCACGGTAGCGCAGGACGGGCTGCGCGTGGTGCGCGGCGCGGACAAGCTGACGCTATATACGTGGGGGACCGGCACGGCGCAGCATTACTTCTGCTCGGTTTGCGGTATCTATACCCATCATCGACGCCGGTCGAACCCGAACGAATACGGGGTGAACCTTGGTACGCTGGAGGGGGTGAACCCGCGCGACTTGGGCGACATCGGATGGGTTGACGGGGTCAATCACCCGTCCGACTCCGCCGATTAAGACGCCACTTACGCGTTGCGAATGATCTTTGAAAACTTCTCGAAAATCGGCTCGTTCGAGCAGATAACCCCGCCCGAACCCAAGATATCCTGACCCTCGACCATCGGTTCGGCCATTGCGCCAGCCTCGCGCGCGATCAGCAGGCCCGCTGCGATGTCCCAGATTTTCAAGCGCCGTTCCCAAAATCCCTCATATCGCCCTGCGGCCACATAGGCCAAATCCAGAGACGCGGCACCAAAACGGCGCACGCCGGCCGTCGCGGGCAACAGCCGCGCCAGATCCTGAAGGGTTAACGGCAGGTCCACGCGCCCTCCGAATGGCAGGCCAGTGGCGAAAATACTTTCGATCAACACCGAACGTGCCGACACGCGTACACGCGATTCGTTCATCCAGGCGCCTTCGCCCTTTTCGGCAAAGAACAGCTCGTCTTTGCAGGGGTCGTAAACCGCGCCCGCAACGATCTGGCCCTTGTGCTCTAGCGCAATCGACACGGCCCAATGCGGCAGGCCGTGCAAGAAGTTGGTTGTCCCGTCCAGCGGATCAACGATCCAACGGCGCGTGGGGTCTGTGCCCGGCTCTTCGCCACCCTCTTCGGCCAGCCAGCCATAGGTGGGGCGCGCGTTCATCAACTCGGACTTGATGATCTGTTCGGCTTGAATATCGGCCTTGGACACGAAATCACCCGCGCCCTTGCGGGAGACCTGAAGATTCTCGACCTCGCGGAAATCCTTGGCCAGCGCCCGGCCTGCCTTGCGGGCGGCCTTCATCATCACGTTCATGTTTGCGCTGAGTGCCATGGGGGTCTGTCCTTAGCTATGTCAAGCCGCGCGTATAGGCCGCGCGCGCCTTGGCTGCAAGGGGTGGGTCATGTGTTGAGCACCGATGGAAATCGATTCTGGCAAAGACCGGCGATTTGGCATTCGACGTTGCCGACCTCCGACTTTGCTTTTACTACGCGCTTCAAGCGGATCACCAGCAATCCAAGATGTAAATTAAGACACCGTCAGGAATTACAATGCCAAAACCTTTGTTGATTGTTAGTGCGGCTATTGTCTTGTCACAAATATCACCCGCAATTTCCCAATCTACATACTGCGATGCATATGGAAACTGTTCTGGTGGGGGCCTGAATACATATTCGGACGGATATGGAAACACGACAGGAACCGTTGGTGGGAGTAGTTACAATTCTTACAGCGATAACTACGGGAATACGACAGGTTCAATCGGAGGCAGCAACCTGAACCTCTATAATGATGGGTATGGAAACACGACGGGGACCATTGGCGGAAATTCCGTCAACCTTTATAATGATGGCTATGGCAACATGACCGGGACAGTCGGCGGCGAAACTGTTAATTGCTATTCAGATGGCTTTGGGAACACAACTTGCTACTGACTGACGTTCGATTGACGTTCAGGCTCTCTTTTCTTTGCATGTAATTCTATGCTGCACTGATAAAAATCAGCGTACTGCATCACGGTCGCGTCCATAAAGATTTTCACGCGCGCAGTGGACAGCATATTTCCGGGCGACGTTCACCCGCGAGGGAAGAAATCCGCTTCCACTTTTCGCCGTTGCAGGCGCATCGGAATTTCGCGCGCAAGTTTCAGCAGATGCGCCATGTAAGGTTTGGCCGCGTCGTCGTCACGCACGGCGGCATAGAGCCGCTTGGTCAGGCCATGTTCTGTCAGGGGGCGCACCACATAGTCGCTGCTGTAGCGCGCTTCGCGCACCACCCAATCGGGCAGAACGGCCACGCCACGGTTTGAGGCGACCAGCATCAGGATCACTGCCGTCAACTCGACCTGACGCACCGACGCGGGTTCGACCTTGGCCGGGGTCAACAATTCGGTGAAGACGTCCAGACGCGACCGATCCACCGGATAGGTGATCAGGGTTTCACCGCGAAAATCCTCGGCCTCGATAAACGGCTTTTGCGCCAACGGATGCGTGGCAGCGGCGACAAACACGGGTTCATAATCAAACAACGGTTTGAAACTGATCCCGCGCAGCGATTCAGGGTCTGACGACACCACCAGATCCACCTCTTCCTTCTGCAAGGCGGGCAATGCGTCAAAGGCCAGACCGGGGCGGATATCGACATCCACCTCGGGCCAACTGTGGCGAAACGCCTCTAGCACCGGGAACAGCCACTCAAAACAGGCGTGACACTCAATGGCGATGTGCAGTCGTCCGCCGCTACCCTCGCGCAGACCACTGAATTCGGCCTCCAGCGCCTCGATTTCGGGCAGGACCTTGTTGGCGGTGCGCAACAGACGCAGCCCCGCCGCCGTCAGCGTCATCGGTTTCGAGCGGCGCACGAAAAGCTCGATCCCCGCCTGATCTTCCAGGCCTTTGATCTGATGGCTGAGGGCGGATTGCGTTATGTTCAACACCTCCGCCGCGCGGGCCAGCCCGCCTGCCGCGTGAATGGCCCGGATCGTGCGCAGATGGCGAAACTCGACATGCATCTTGCAACGCGCCTCATGTTTATCGTGAATATTATGAATTTGCTTCTAGTCGCGCTGCGGTGCAACATCAATTCAAATCACATCGCTTAGGACATTCCCCATGCACGCGCCCACAGTCTCGTTTGAGTTCTTCCCCCCCAAGACCCTTGAGGCATCGTTTCGCCTGTGGGACACCGTCCAAACCCTTGCCCCGATGGAGCCGCGCTTTGTTTCGGTCACATACGGTGCGGGCGGCACCACCCGGCAACTTACGCGCGAGGTGGTGGATACACTGCACAACCATTCTGGCCTGAACGTGGCAGCACACCTGACCTGTGTCGATGCCACCCGCGATGAGACACTGGCGATTGCCGATCAATTCGCAGCCGCTGGCGTGCGCGAAATCGTCGCCTTACGCGGTGATCCCGCCAAAGGTGCCGGACCGTTCAAGCCCCATCCAGAAGGTTTCGCCGACAGTTGCGCATTGGTTCAGGCACTGGCCGAACGCGGGGATTTCACCGTGCGCGTCGGGGCCTATCCCGAACGGCACCCCGACGCGGCAGATGACAGCGCCGACGTGCGCTGGCTAAAGCGCAAGTTCGAGGCCGGCGCGGACGAGGCCATCACCCAGTTTTTCTTTGACGCTGATACCTTCCTGCGGTTTCGCGACCGCTGCGCGGCGGCCGGCATCAACAAGCCGATCATCCCCGGCATTCTGCCGATCGAGAACTGGACCGCCGCGCGTCGTTTTGCCGTGTCCTGCGGGGCCAGCATCCCCGCTTGGATGGACACCGCGTTCAGCAATGCCCAGCGCGACGGACACACCGATCTTCTGGCCACAGCAATCGCCACCGAATTGTGCAGCACGTTGATGGAACATGGCGTGACGGATCTGCATTTCTACACGCTGAACCGCCCCGAGTTGACGCGCGACATCTGTCACGCACTGGGCGTCACGCCGCGTGTGCAATTACGTGATGTCGCCTGAAAGGCAGGACCGGCCCGCCCGCCTGCGCCAGCATCTCTACCTGACAGCTTTCCCGCCCGCTTGACACGGGCGGGACTTATCGCCCAATCCTTGCGCATGAATGATCGACGCATTGCAACACGGCTGGAAGATCTGGCCGATTTGGAGGACCTGCGCACGCGCTCGGGCCTTGAATTCATGCAGGATTTGATCGCCGGAAATCTGGCAGCTCCCCCAATTGGCGCAACACTGAACTTTTGGCCCGTGCTGGCAGCGAAAGGCCAAGTTGATTTCGAGGGAACGCCCAACTTTGAAGCCTGCAATCCAATGCGCGGCGTGCATGGCGGCTGGTATGGGGCCATTTTGGACAGCTGTATGGCCTGCGCCGTCATGACCTGTGTGCCCAAGGGCCGGGTCTATACGACGCTGGAATTCAAGATCAACATCACCCGCGCCGCGCCAATCGGCATGGCGTTGCGCGCGACCGGTCTGGTTACCCACGCCGGGCGCACAACCGGCGTCGCAACGGGCGAAGTACGCGGAATCGAGGATGGCAAGCTTTACGCCACAGGCTCGACCACCTGCATCATCATGGACGCCCCTCCACCTGCGCCGGATCAGGACGGTCCTGCGTAAGATCAAGCGCTACGGGGGACTGGCCAGCACTGTCATGCAGCTGCTCAGAGGGATCAAACCCCACCGCCCGTGGACGGCGCAGCCAAAACAGTTTCCCCCAACCCCTCCACGTGCCCATCGACGGCGCGGCCGCATCGCGCACGAATCGCACCTGCCAGTCGGGCGGTAGCGTCAGCCCCGCTGCGGCCGCCTGTTCCAGCATCCAGACCAGCGGGATGTTGGACAAGGGGCGCGCACGCAGGAACCCGTTCAACTGCCCGCCAATATCGCCGTGACTGCCGCGAAACCACATCTGCACGACACGGTCCCCCTCATCCGCATCGGTGCGCCACATGACGGGTTCCAACACCACGCGCGTTTCGTCCAGCGCCAGCGCATGACACCCGCGCAGCACCGAAGCGCCCAGATGGTGTGAGTGAAACGCATAGGCCGGGGCCCATAACCGCCATACCCAAGGCAGACGCAGGCCCAGCGCCTTGACCGTGTCCCACACGCCCAGAAACGCAATCGGCACGTCCGCGTGGCAATAGGCGGCGTGAAACGCCCGCGCGGCGGCGCTGTGCGGGGATTGCTGGTAATGCCGCCACGCCAGATCGACATTGCGTTGCGTCGCATGTTCGACCCTTAGCAGTCCGACACTGCCGATCGCCCCGGCCAGCGACCGGATCGCATAGGCCCCGCGCGAATAACCCAGCAGGATCACCCGATCACCGGGGTGATAGCGGCTGCACAGATGTCCATATGCGCGCCGGATCTGGTGGTTAATTCCTTCCCCCATCAAAACGCCCCCGGCGCGCCGCCAGTCCTGCCATTGCAAACCAGCCTCGTAAAACACCGACTGTTGCGCGCCGCGCACCTCGCAGAGCAGACGAAAGGCAATGCCCGCATTACTTTCGGCACCCGGTGTCAGGGTGGACATTGTACCATCCAGAATCAGTACATGCGTAACCGGCCCGCGCCCACGCGGAGGGGCCACAGCCTGCGCCTGACGCTGGCCCGGCAACAGAGTCTGAAACAACGATTTGACCCAGTGACGAAGGGACATAGGCGCCTCTCTGCGCATGTGGGCACCCCCGCCCATCAGCACGTTCTGATAGGTGCGTTTTGCACCTCAAAGGTAAAGATATTGCATCACTCGACAAATTACAGCCCCCGCATAAATCGCCCACAGCCAGTGGCGAAATGCCCGCGCAGGTCGATGCAACCCGCCGCCATCCGGGTAAGTCACGTGATACGTTTCACGCCGCTCGAAACGCACCTCATCAAGGCAATGCACCGACAGGTGACACGCAATGAACCCGGCATTGGGGGGGTAAATCCCGCGGGCGAACAGCAGCACCCTGCCATAAAGGCTCTGGGCCAACCCGCCGGAAAACAGGCCTTGGGTGGCACGCTCCAGCATCAACGGGGCCTGTTGAACGCAAGGCAGATCGGCGCGGCGCACGAATCACGGCGCGCCCAGACGACCCCCAACGCGCGCATCTGCTGGCTGACGGCAGCAGGCGACATGCTCAACACGCCCGCTTCATGCATTACATTCCCCCGACCCACGGTTTTTCACTCCAAGATCAGACAAAGGCCCTTGCGAAAAGCGCAGAAAAATCGGCCTCTATGTACGCAAATTGAATTTCCGAAGGGAAGGGCACGCATGGACAAGGTAAGTTTCACCCAGATGAAGGACGGCACCAAGGAAGAATATGAATTCCTGACCGCCCACGAAATCGACCACACCAAACACACCGCGCGCCGCCTGCTGACGGCGTTGGTTGATCTGGACAAGGGCCTGTCCGGCTATCAGATCACGCGACTTGGCCACTCGGTGCAATCCGCCACGCGCGCCTGGCGCGACGGGGCCGATACCGACTGGATCGTATCGGCGCTCCTGCATGACATCGGCGACATCTACGCACCCTATAATCACGATGAATACGCCGCCACGATCCTGAAACCTTTCGTGCGCGAACAATGCACCTGGACCGTCGCCACACATGGCGATTTCCAATTGCTGTATTACGGCCACCATCTGGACGGCGCCGACCAGCACAAGCGTGAACGCCACCGCGATCACCCCTTTTTCGACGATTGCGCTGAATTTTGCGAACGTTGGGACCAAACCAGTTTCGACCCCAACTATGATACCAAACCGTTGGAATTCTTCGCGCCAATGGTGGAAGAGGTTTTTGCCCGCGAACCCTATGACCCGGTTGTGATCCGAGCGGGCGAACGCGTCCCGCTTACCGGCAAACCGCGCGCCTGAGATTGATTTTGGAATTTGGATATTTGGACCAAGAAAAAGTCAAAGGCGGGCGGAGAATCCGGCGTATGCCCATATGTTCGCCTAGGCTTTTTCTTGGTCTTAAATATCCATTGCACACCGCTCACTCTGACGCGGTTCGTTTTTTGTTTACGCCCACGGGGACAGCCAAGCGCTTTAACCCCGCCGTAGCCAGCCCATGCGCGCGAACACCCACATTTGCACGGCGCCGATCCCCAACAATAGCGCACTGACGATCCAGAAGGCATGAGGCGTGGACTCGCCCGGAATGCCACCCACGTTAATACCCAGAAGCCCGGTGATCAGGCCCAAAGGCAGGAACACTGCTGTGACCACCGACAGCACCAGCATCTGGCGGTTCATAGCCTCGGCGCGCAGGTCTATCAGGTGATCATGCACCACCTGCGCGCGATCACGGATCGCGTCCAGTTCCTCGGCCAAGCGCGTCACGCGCTCTGTCGCTTCGCGCAGGGCGGCCCGTTGGATGGTCGAGACCCAAGGCAGGGCCTCAATCTCCAAGGTGCTGAGCGCGTCGCGCTGGGGGAACATGTAGCGACGCAGCATGATCGACACGCGTCGGATATTGCTGAGGGCGCTGCGCTGTGACGTGCCCGTTCCCGCCGCGACGTCATCTTCCAGATCGTCGATCTGTTCGTTCAATTCGGCCACCACCGGTTCGGCGCGGTCCGCCAGCCGCAAGGCGACCTGAGCGATCATTTCGGCCACGCTGGCGGGCGCGTTTCCTGTCCGTCCGCGCGCCTCGATATCGTCCAGCGCCAGGATAGGACGGCGCGTCAGTGTCACGATCTTGTTCGCCCCGGCCCAGATCCGCAGGCTGACCATGTCCTCGGGCTCGGCTCCTGGGTTCAGGTTGACGCCGCGCAGGTTCATCAGCACTCCGCCTTCGTGCAGGGTGCAACGCGGGCGCGTTTCATCAGCCATCAGGGCGGCGACAACAAACGGATCGCCGCCCAGCGCCGTCAGCCAAGTGCGGTCCTCGTCGAAGGTCTGTAGGGAATGCACCCACAAAAAGCCCCCCTCGGGCACAGGCGCCTGCGCCGCCTCGTCGACGGACAGCGGCAATCCGCCGCCCTTGCCGTCCAGCATCCATGCCGTGATTTTCTGCATCTTTTCGTCCCTGTCTGACCTGCCCCATAAAACGGTAGCGCGCGCGCCAATGCCAGCCCCCTTTTTGCGTGCTGTGCCTTCCCCTTTCAGCTGCAATTGGCTACTCCGTTGAACAAGTGAAAAAGGCGGGACCATATCATGGCGATGGAAAAGACATTTGATGCCCAAGAGGCCGAAGCGCGGCTGTATGCAGCGTGGGAAGAGGCCGGGGCGTTTGCCGCAGGCGCGGGCGCGGCACCTGGGGCCGAAACCTACAGCATCATGATCCCGCCGCCCAACGTCACCGGCAGTCTGCATATGGGCCACGCATTCAACAACACCTTGCAGGATATCCTGATCCGCTGGCACCGGATGCGCGGGTTCGACACTCTGTGGCAGCCGGGGACCGATCACGCCGGGATCGCGACCCAGATGGTGACCGAGCGTGAAATGGCAGCCAATGGCGAACCGACCCGCGCCGAGATGGGCCGCGAAGCGTTTGAGCGCCGCGTGTGGGAGCAAAAGATCAAATCGCGCGGGACCATCATTGGCCAGCTCAAGCGCCTTGGCGCCTCATGCGATTGGTCGCGCGAGGCATTTACCATGTCCGGCGCGCCCTCGGCCCCCGAAACCGAGCAGGGAAATTTCCACGATGCCGTGATCAAGGTCTTTGTCGATATGTACGACAAGGGGCTGATTTATCGTGGCAAGCGACTGGTCAATTGGGACCCGCATTTCGAAACGGCGATTTCCGATCTTGAGGTCGAGAATATCGAAGTGGCGGGCCATATGTGGCACTTCAAATATCCGCTCGCTGGCGGAGCGACCTATGAATATCTGGAGAAGGACGAAGACGGCAATGTAACCCTGCGCGAGACGCGCGATTACATCTCCATCGCCACGACCCGGCCGGAAACCATGCTGGGCGACGGCGCGGTTGCGGTACATCCCGATGATGAACGCTATGCGTCGATTGTCGGCCAGATGTGCGAAATTCCGGTTGGACCGAAGGAACACCGCCGGTTGATCCCGATCATTACCGATGCCTATCCCGATCCTGATTTCGGATCAGGCGCGGTCAAGATCACCGGAGCGCATGATTTCAACGACTACGAAGTCGCCAAACGTGGTGGTATCCCCTGCTATCGTCTGATGGATACCAAGGGTCGGATGCGCGACGATGGGGCCGACTACGCCGAGGCCGCAGAGATCGCGATGCGCGTTGCCAAGGGCGAACTCACTTTGGGCGAGGCCGAAGTGGACGCCGTCAATTTGGTCCCTGACGAACTGCGCGGGCTGGACCGGTTTGAGGCGCGTGCGCGCGTCGTGCAGCAGATCACCGACGAAGGGCTGGCGGTGATGATCGCCAACCCTGCGCTGGCAGCAGAGGGCGACGACGCCGAGGATATTCCGGCGCTCATCCCCATGGTCGAGAACAAGCCGATCATGCAGCCGTTCGGCGACCGATCAAAAGTGGTGATCGAGCCGATGTTGACGGACCAGTGGTTCGTCGATGCTGAAAAGGTGGTTCAGCCCGCGTTGGATGTAGTGCGGGATGGCACCGTCAAGATCATGCCGGAAAGTGGCGAAAAGACCTATTACCACTGGTTGGACAATATCGAGCCTTGGTGCATCTCACGTCAACTGTGGTGGGGGCATCAAATTCCAGTTTGGTATGGTCTGGATCTGGAAAACAACGCGTTTCAGGATGATGAGGGCGACGGCGCGCTTGATCTGGTCGAGATGCAGCGCCTGCTGTGGGATCAATCTCTGACGCCCGGCACGGATCGCTATCATGCGGCCCCGGATTTCGAAGCGCTGCACGGCAAGTTCGACGATGTGCTGGCCAGCCTGCCCACACCGCTGAACCATGCGCGACTGGTCGAGGTGGCGGATCGCGGTGCGGCGATGCACACCCTGGCCGAAAGCCTGGCCGCCTATGTGTCGTCGCAAGATCCCACGCAACTGGTTTATCCGGTTTGGCGTGACCCGGATGTGCTGGATACTTGGTTCTCGTCGGGCCTTTGGCCCATCGGCACGCTGGGTTGGCCCGAAGAAACCGAGGCTTACTCGAAATATTTCCCAACCTCCACGCTGGTCACCGGACAGGACATCCTGTTTTTCTGGGTGGCGCGGATGATGATGATGCAGCTGGCCGTCGTGGGAAAAATCCCGTTTGAGACGGTCTATCTGCATGGTCTGGTGCGCGACGCCAAGGGCAAGAAGATGTCGAAATCGCTGGGCAATGTCGTTGATCCGCTAGAGATCATTGACGAATACGGCGCGGACGCGCTGCGCTTTACCAACGCGTCGATGGCCAGTCTGGGGGGCGTGCTGAAGCTGGATATGCAGCGCATCGCGGGCTATCGCAACTTTGGCACCAAACTGTGGAACGCGTCGCGCTTTGCCGAGATGAATGGGGCGACTCCGGCGCAACTGGGCCAGGATTATTCGCAGAATAATCTTCCCGCCCCGCAACAGACGGTAAACCGCTGGATCATGGGCGAAACCGCCAAGGTGCGTGCCGAGGTCGATGCCGCGTTGGAAGGCTATCGGTTCAATGACGCGGCCAATGCGCTTTATGCCTTCGTCTGGGGCAAGGTGTGCGACTGGTATGTCGAGTTTTCCAAGCCGTTGCTTCTGGATGGCGAGGACGCTGTAAAGCGCGAAACGCAAGAGGTGATGGCATGGGTCATTGACCAATGCCTGATCCTGCTGCACCCGATCATGCCCTTCATTACCGAAGAACTGTGGGGCACGCTGGGCGAGCGCCAAAAGATGTTGATCCATGCCGAGTGGCCGACCTATGGCAACGACCTGATCGACGCGCAAGCCGACCGCGAAATGAACTGGGCGATTTCCCTGATCGAAGCGGTACGCAGCGCGCGCGCGCAGATGCATGTCCCCGCCGGGGCGCATATCCCGATGCTGGTGACATCGCTGGACGCGGCCGGGCAAACGGCATGGGATCGCAACGAGGTGATGATCAAGCGTCTGACGCGGGTCGAGAGTCTGGAGAAGGTCGACGTTCTGCCCAAGGGCTGCGCGACGGTCGCCGTCGAGGGGGGCAGCTTTGGCCTGCCGCTGGCGGATATCATCGACATCGACGCCGAAAAGGCGCGTCTGGAGAAGACACTTGGCAAGCTGGACAAGGAAATTGGCGGGCTGAAAGGCCGGGTGAATAACCCCAAATTTGTTGACTCTGCCCCGCCTGAGGTGGTGGACGAAGCGCGCGATAACCTGGCTCTGCGTGAAGAAGAAGCATCGAAACTGCGCGCGGCCTTGGCGCGACTGGCCGAACTGGGGTGACGTTTGGCATGGGGTAAACCGGGCCTTTGTGGCCCGGTGCCTGCGGCGCGAGTATTTTTGGAACGATGAAAGAGAAGGCTGACCCCATGTCAGATCCACGCACCACTCCGCTTGTACAGTCTCTGCCCGCCAGCGTTCCGTTTGTCGGCCCCGAAGCGCAAGAGCGTTTGCGCGGCGCGCCTTTTGCCGCGCGCATCGGGGCGAATGAAAACGTGTTTGGCCCGTCGCCCCGCGCGATTACCGCCATGCAGACCGCAGCCAGCGAAATCTGGAAATATGGCGACCCGACCAGCCATGATTTGCGGGCCGCGCTGGCGGCGCATCATGGCGTCGCGATGGGCAACATTGTGGTGGGCGAAGGTATCGACGGGCTGCTGGGCTATCTGGTGCGACTGCTGATTGGGTCGGGGGACAACGTTGTGACCTCGGACGGGGCTTATCCTACGTCCAACTACCACGTCACGGGGTTTGGTGGGGTGCTGCACAAGGTGCCTTACCGCGATGATCATGAGGATCTGGACGCCTTGATCGGGACGGCGCACAAGGTGGGGGCCAAACTGATCTATTTTGCCAATCCCGACAATCCAATGGGCACATGGCATTCTGGTACGGACGTGGTGCGCGCGCTGGATGCGATGCCCGATGGCTGTCTACTGCTATTGGACGAGGCCTATGTGGACTGTGCACCTCCGGGCACTGCGGCCGAGATTGCAATTGACGATCCCCGCGTGATCCGCATGCGAACCTTTTCCAAGGCACATGGCATGGCCGGGGCGCGGGTCGGTTATGCGCTGGGGCCCGCCGGGCTGATTGGCGAGTTTGAAAAGGTGCGCAATCATTTCGGCATGAACCGTGCTGCGCAGGCCGGGGCGCTGGCGGCGCTGAATGATCCCGAATGGTTGGCGCAGGTATGTGCCCGTATTGCGGCGGCGCGGGACCGGATTGCCGCCATTGCCGCTGAGAATGGGCTGCGTGCTGTGCCGTCGGCCACAAATTTTGTGGCCGTGGATTGTGGCCAGGACGGGGATTTCGCCCGTGCCGTACTGGCCGGGTTGTTGGCCCGCGGGTTGTTCGTGCGGATGCCTTTCGTCGCGCCGCAGGATCGCTGCATCCGCATCAGTTGTGGGCAGGACGCGGACCTAGACCTGTTGGCGGATGCCCTGCCCGAGGTTTTGGCCGAGGTGCGGTGAAGGCGTATTGCGCCGCCAACGGGGCGCAATGGATATTTTCACCAAGAAAAAGGTGCGCGTTAGCTCTTTGCGATGACGCGCGCTGCGGCTGACAGGCCGCCGGGGCCGTGGGGGATGTCCAGCGCGATCAGGCCGGACTCGATAGCGCCTAGAACGCCCATGATCGAGTGGGCGTTGATGTGGCCCATATGACCGATGCGGAAAAACCCGTGCCAGGCCGGGTCGTCGGGCTCGGCCATGCCCAGACCGATGCCCAAGGTCACGCCAGCCTGTGTTTGCGTCCATTTGCGCAGCGTACTGGCCAATGGCGCGGGCAGAGACAGGGCGGTCACAGCGCGGCTGCGGTGGGCCGGATTGGATAGATTCAGTTTCAGCGCGCCTTCGGTGCCCCATGCCTCGCACGCGGCCCAGATGGCGCGCGCCAGAAGATCGTGGCGGGCCCAGACTGCGGGCATGCCCTCGGCGTGGATCAGGTCCAACGCTGCGCGCAGCCCATAGAGGTGATGCGTAGGCGCGGTGCCGAAGAAATATTGGTAAAACACCTGAGGGTCTGCGCGCAGCGTCCAGTCCCAATAGGGGCTGACGCGGGTCAGTTGGCGGCGCGCGGCGGCGGCGCGATCAGAAAAGAATACGAAACCAAGCCCCGGCGGCACCATCAGCCCTTTTTGGCTGGCCGTGACGGCGATATCGACGCCCCAGTCGTCCATCTCGAACCGGTCACAGCCGAAAGACGCGATGCAATCGGCCATCAGCAGCGCCGGATGGCCTGCCGCGTCGATCGCGGCGCGTAGGGCCGGTAGATCGCTGAGGGTAGAGCTGGAGGTATCGGCGTGAGTGACCATGACGGCCTTGATCCGGTGGTCCGTGTCGGCGCGCAGGGCGGACTCCACGCGGTCGGGGTCAACCGGGGCCTGTTTGCCAAATTCCATCACCGTCACATCCGCCCCCAAGGTACGCGCCATGTCGGCCCAGCCATGCCCGAATCGTCCGGTGGTCAGAGCCAGCACACTATCCCCCGGAGCCAGGATATTGGCCAGCGCCCCCTCCCATGCGCCGTGGCCATTGGCGATGTAGATCGCCACACTGTGGGCCGTGCGTGCGACGCGTTTGAGATCGGGGATCAGGCTGTCCGTCAGGTCCAGCAGATCGCCCTCGTAGATGTTGGGCGCGGCGCGATGCATCGCCGTCAGCACCGTATCGGGCATGATCGAGGGGCCGGGAATGGCCAGAAAGGGACGTCCGCCGGATTGGGTCATGATGTGGCTCCGAAATGTGTTGCTGCACCTTACCGCCGCGCCCGCCCGCGTCAATGCGTGTTGACACTTTGTGCCCTTCGCTTGCGCCGGGGCGCGCGCCCGCCTACATGGAGTAGTCTGGACAAGCGCAAGGCCGATATGACCCTTTTCAAGCGACTGACACAGTGGGAGCGCAATTTGCGCCAATCCTACAACACGGATCTTTCCACGCCTGAAAACCGGCGCCGCGCACAGATCTACAACATGTGGTTCGATCACGCCGTGTTGCGCACGGTCTGGACCAATTTCTACCCGGTCGCGCCCGGCGTTTACCGGTCCAACCAGCCCACGCACAAGCGGTTCGAAGAGTTGAAGGCGCGCGGCATCCGCACCATCCTGAACCTGCGCGGCGCGGCCGGAGCAGCGCATTATTTGGTCGAGGAAGAAAGCTGTGCTGCGTTGGGTCTGACGCTGGTCAATTGCACCCTCCATGCCCGCTTTGCCGCCCCGCGCGAGGACATCCGCGCCTTGATCCACGCCTTTCGCACGATCGAACGGCCCTTTGTGATGCATTGCAAATCGGGGGCGGATCGCGCCGGGTTTGCCTCGGCGATCTATCTGATGGTCATAGAGGGGCAAAGCGTGGCACAGGCCCGCCGCATGCTGGCGTTCAAATACCTGCATATCAAACGTTCAAAGACCGGAGTGCTGGGATATATTCTGGATCTGTATGAGGCGCGCGCGGCCCAAACCGGGATCAGTTTCGAGGACTGGGTCGAAACCGAATACGACAACGAGGCCATTCAGGCCGCGTTTCTGAAACGCTACAAGCCGCTGTTTTAAGGCGCGTCATAGGTGACTGTCGCATCGCCCGCCTGCATCGGGCCGGTCGCGCGATCAAACCGCAGATAGGCAATACCCTGCCCGCCCGCCTGCGTATATAGCGTACCTGCGGGCTTGCCGCCTGACGTGATCTCGGTGCCGACATCCGCCGTGCCGCTGACGCGCACCGTCGCCAGCCCCTTACGCAGCTCGGTCTTGTGTTTCATGCGGGCCGTCACCTCCTGCCCCACGTAGCAGCCTTTGCGAAAATCGACGCCGTGCAGACGCTCGAACCCGGTTTCAAGGATGAACGTATCCGGCGTCAACTCAACCCCCGTTTCAGGGATGCATTGCGCCACGCGGATCGCGTCCCAATCGGTGCCATCATCGCCCTGCGTGCAACCATACAGCCGCCAGCCCATATCGGGATGGCGTGGATCGGTCAAAGCGCCGTCGGGTGCAGGCCCGGTGCCGCGCGCCAATGGCATATCGATTTCGACAATCGTCACATCCGCGCGCAAACGGTACATGTTCAACCGCTGGATCAAAGCGGCGGCATGGCTGGCGGCCACGTCCAGAAGAATGCCCTGATCGTCACGCATTAGAAAGAAATCGGCCAGGTATTTACCCTGTGGTGTCAGCATGGCGG
This sequence comes from Rhodobacteraceae bacterium KMM 6894, assembly GCA_035798175.1. Classification (GTDB taxonomy): domain Bacteria; phylum Pseudomonadota; class Alphaproteobacteria; order Rhodobacterales; family Rhodobacteraceae; genus Roseovarius. The sequence continues at coordinate 82,806 of JAPFBS010000009.1, read as the reverse complement.
TATAAATCAGCCCGTCATTCAGCCCCTTGATATCGGTGGTGATCAGCCCTTGGAGAAATGTGTCGGCATCAGTGCCCGTGATCCGGTAAATGGCGCGCATATCAAGGCCTCCTCTTGCTGATGTAGGTGGTATATAGGATGCGGATCGACTGACAACAGGGGGCAAGGCATGCGCGCGCAGCTATCGGTAGTGATCCCGACATTGAACGCCGAATCCGAATTACCCGCGTTGGCCGCCGGATTGATGGAGGGTGTGCAGACCGGGTTGATCCGTGAACTGGTGGTGTCGGATGGGGGCTCGACCGACGGCACTTTGTTGATCGCGGTTGATCTGGGCGCGCGCGTGGTGCAAGGCGCCCCGTCGCGTGGCGGGCAGTTGCGCCGCGGCGCGAATGCGGCCAGCGGCGCATGGCTATTGTTTTTGCATGCTGACAGCGCCCTGCCGGACGGCTGGACGCAGGTGGTTTCGGCGCAAATGGCGCAGGGCGGGCCCGCCTATTTCAAACTCGCCTTTAATGCCACGGGTCTGGCCCCCCGCTTGGTGGCCGGATGGGCCAACGTGCGCGCACGGGTCTTCGCGCTGCCCTATGGCGATCAGGGATTGCTAATTTCGCGCAAGACCTATGACGCGGCAGGCGGGTTTCCCGATATTCCACTGATGGAGGATGTCGCGCTGGCCCGCGCGCTGGCCCGTACACCCGGCGCACGACCGGTGGACCTGCCGCTGGCGATCCGAACCAGCGCCGCGCGCTACCAGCGCGATGGATGGCTGAGACGGGGCGCGCGCAACCTTTGGTTATTGATACGCTATCTGGCCGGGGCTGACCCCACGGCGCTGGCGCGGGCCTACCGCGCGCCGCGCACCTGATCCACGGGCGCGAATGCGGCATCGTTCAGCAAGCTAGGGATGCGTCCCTGAACCTCCCGAACCTGGTCCAGATCAAGCGTGGCCACCACCACGCCCGGCCCCTCGCCGCAATCGCCCAGAACCGTGCCCCACGGGTCCACGATCAACGAATGGCCATAGGTCTCGCCGCCGCCCGGCACCGGCCCCGTCATGCCGGGCGAGACGACGAACCGCGTTGTTTCAATCGCGCGCGCCCGGTTCAACACATGCCAATGCGCCGCGCCGGTCTTGGCGGTGAAGGCCGCAGGACAGCACAGAATTTCGGCCCCGCCCTGCGCCAGCGCGCGGAACAGATGCGCATACCGCAGGTCATAGCAGATCGTATGCCCAATGCGCGCCAGCGGCGTGTCGTGGATCACCGCGGCGTGGCCGGGGCTGACATGCGCACTTTCGCGGAACACTTCGGTTTCAGACAGTTGGATATCGAACAGGTGGATCTTGTCATACTGCCCTGCGATCTGCCCCTTGGGACCAATCATGTACCCCCGGTTCAGGATACGACCGTCCGGCCCATCCACCGCAATAGACCCCAGATTGATCCAGATACCCTTGTCGGCGGCAAACGCCTGCATCGCCTGCAAGAACGGATGCGCCTCGGCGGGTGCACAGGGCGGCGTCACCGCAGGCCCGTCGGTTGTCAGCCCGCCACAGTATTCGGGCAGGAATAACATCTGCGCGCCCTGCGACAAAGCCTCTTCGGCCAGCGGCAGACATTCGCCCAGCGCGGTCTCGAAACTGGGCATGGCGCGGGTTTGCACGCAGGCAACGGTCAATGGGCGGGGCATTAGGGCACTCCTTTTTGTCAGTGAACAGCCTAGCGCGTCGCACCACAGAATGCCAAGATGCCTACCGATAGCTTGATGGCGAATGCCCGAACTGTACCAGATAGGCCTGACTGAAATGCGACGAACTGGCAAACCCGGTGGCCAGCGCGATCTGCGTCAACGGCAGGGTTGAATTGCGCAGCAGGCTTTGTGCCCTGTTCAACCGCAAAGCGCGATAATAGCGCATCACGGTCTGGTTCAGGTGATCTGAAAACAGCCGGTTCAACTGACGCGCCGACAGGCCTGCAATCGCGGCCAGTTGGGGCAGGTCCAGCGGATCGGCAATATGGGTCTCCATCGCCTCGACCGCGTCCAGAATGGCAGCGTTGTGCGAGCCCACCCGCTCAACCAGACCGGCCCGTTGTGGGCCAATGGGGGGGCGAATTTCGGTATGCATGAACCAATCACTGACGCGGCGGGCAAACCCGGCCCCATGCTGACGGGCGATCAGCGCGTGCATCATGTCCAACGGCGCGGTCCCCCCGGCGCAGGTCATGCGATCCCGGTCGATCACATACAGCGTGCGCTCCAGCAGCAGATCGGGGGCGCGTTCGGCCAACGCTTCGGCATATTCCCAATGCACCGTCATGCGCCTCCCGGCCATCAACCCGGCGCGCGCCAGTATCAGCGGCCCGCCGGACACCCCCCCCAACTGCGTACCCTGCCGCCCCATCCGCGACAGCCAGTTGTAGAGGGCAACATCGGAATGGTCACGCAACTCGCCTCCGGCAATTACGAACAACATATCCAGACGCAGCGCCTCGCCCACCTGCGCTTGTGTACGCACCTCGGCCGCACCCGAACTGGGTACCGGAAGCGCCCCCTGCCCAATGTGAACGATCTCATACAAGGGTGCCCCGGCCAACAGATTGGCGGCGCGCAACGGCTCGACCGTGGCGGCATAGGACATTGCGGCAAAATCCGCGATCGGCAGAATGCCAATGCGCATCACCTCGGCGGCACTTATACGGTCCATGTCCATTTTCAGATACTATCCGTCGATTTCAAGAAAGTCGACTCGCGGTATTCGCGCAATGATGCGGCAACGTTTCATAGATCGGACACTGTGACCCATGCGCTATTCCGCACTTCGCATCCTCAAAGAGGGCCTGACCGGCAACAAGGGCTGGAAACCCGTCTGGCGCGAGCCGGATCCGAAACCCGAATATGACATCATCATCATCGGTGGCGGCGGTCACGGACTGGCCACGGCCTATTATCTGGCCAAAACTTACGGGATCAAGAATATTGCGGTCCTTGAAAAGGGCTGGATCGGTGGCGGCAACGTGGGGCGCAACACGACCATCATCCGCTCCAACTATATGCTGCCCGGAAACGAGCCATTTTATGAGCTGTCCCTGAAACTGTGGGAAGGTCTGGAACAGGACTTCAACTACAATGCGATGATCTCGCAGCGCTCGATCCTGAACCTGGTCCATTCCGACAACCAGCGCGATGCCTTCATCCGGCGCGCCAACGCGATGTTCCTCGCGGGCGCAGATGCCGAATACGCCACGGCGGATCAACTACGCGCCGAACTGCCGTTTCTGGATTACGACAACGCGCGCTTCCCGATCAAGGGCGGATTGTTCCAGCGGCGCGGCGGTACCGTGCGCCACGATGCGGTCGCCTGGGGCTTCGCGCGCGGCGCTGATTCGATGGGCGTCGACATCATCCAAAATTGCGAGGTCACCGGCATCGACGTCGAAAACGGTACCTGCCGGGGCGTTCAAACGTCACGCGGTCCGATCCGCGCGCGCAAGGTGGCGATGTGCGTCGCCGGTTCCTCCGGGCGCGTTGCGGCGATGGCTGGCATGCGCCTGCCAATCGAATCCCACGTCCTTCAGGCATTTGTCACCGAGGGCCTGAAACCGGTCATTCCGGGCGTCATCACCTTCGGCGCGGGCCACTTCTACGTCAGCCAATCCGACAAGGGCGGGCTGGTCTTCGGCGGCGACATCGACGGCTACAACTCCTACGCCCAACGCGGCAACCTGCCCGTGGTCGAGGACGTGGCCGAAGGCGGCATGGCCATCATGCCGATGATCGGTCGCGCCCGCCTGCTGCGCAGTTGGGGTGGCGTCATGGACATGTCGATGGACGGCTCGCCCTTCATCGACCGCACCGACATTAAAGGTCTCTATTTCAACGGCGGCTGGTGTTACGGCGGCTTCAAGGCGACCCCTGCTAGCGGCCTGTGCTACGCCCACCTTCTGGCCAAGGATACCCCGCACGAGGTCGCCACCGAAATGCGCCTCGACCGCTTCATCAGCGGCCACATGATCGACGAAAAAGGTCAGGGCAATCAGCCCAACCTGCATTGAGGCCCCCCATGCTTTTTCTTGGTTCAAATATCCATAGCGCGACCGCCGCCACATACGCACCATTCGCCGCACCGGAGCTGACGACATGATCATCAACCATCCCCTTCTCGGCCCGCGCGACGCCGCCGAATTCATCTATCTGGGTGACGCGACCCTGATCGACCGCCCCGATTGGCAGGCCGAAGATGCCGCCGAACAATTCTACGCCTATGGCTATCTGCGCGACAACGTCGCCGGGCCGATGCAGGAACTGTGGTACCACGAACAGGGCGACCGCAGCTGGCTGGTGGTCACGCGCGATACGCTGACACACGAAATCACATCTGTTGAATTGGCCCGCGACGTGGCCCGCAGCCGGGGACGCAGCGCATGACCCAAGTGAACCGTATCAAGGGCGGGCTGATCGACCGCGCCCAGACGCTGAATTTCCAATTCAACGGTACGCAGATGCAGGGCCATGCGGGCGACACGCTGGCCTCCGCACTTATGGCCAATGGTCAGACGCTGGTCGGGCGCTCGTTCAAATACCACCGCCCGCGCGGCATTTTTACCGCTGGCTCGGAAGAACCAAACGCACTGGTCCAGCTGCGCAGCGGTGCCCATCAAGAACCCAACACCCGCGCCACCGTGGCCGAGCTGTTTGACGGCCTGACCGCCACCAGCCAGAACCACCGCGGCTCGCTGAAACATGACCTGATGGCCGTGACCGACCTGATGTCGCCCTTCCTCAGCGCCGGTTTCTACTACAAGACCTTCATGTGGCCCAAAGCGTTCTGGGAAAAGCTGTACGAGCCCGCAATCCGCATGTCTGCCGGTCTGGGCCGCCTGTCGATGCTCGAAGACCCCGACACCTACGACAAGGGCTATCTGCACTGCGATCTGCTGGTCATCGGTGCCGGCCCTGCCGGGATCATGGCCGCGCTGGCGGCGGGACGCAGCGGCGCGCGTGTGATCATCGCGGATGAGGATTTCACCCCCGGCGGGCGGCTGAATGCCGAAACACTGGAACTGGACGGCATGGCCGGGCAGGCTTGGGCCGCACAGGCCATGGCCGAACTGGCCTCGATGAGCAACGTGCGCATCATGTCCCGCACCACCGTTTATGGCGCCTATGACCACGGCACCTACGGCGCGCTGGAACGCTGCACCGATCACCTTGCCAGTGCCGATGGTAAACCCCGTCAGATCCTGTGGCGGATCTACTCGAAACGCGCGGTGCTGACCGCAGGTGCCACCGAGCGCCCGATCGCCTTTGGCAACAACGACCGTCCCGGCATCATGTTGGCCGGAGCCGTGCGCACCTACGTCAACCGCTATGGCGTGACGCCCGGCCAACGCGTGGCCGTGTTCACCAACAACGACGACGGCTATCGCACCGCCGCCGATCTGGTGGCCAAGGGAGTGACCGTGACGGCGATCATCGACACCCGCAATCAAGCGGCGGCGATGGACATCCCCGGCGTGCGCCATATGCGAGGCTTGGGCGTGATGGACACCAAGGGCCGCCATCAGTTGAAATCCATTACCCTCACCGATGGTCAGATGATCGACTGTGACGCATTGGCCGTGTCGGGTGGTTGGAACCCCAACGTGCATCTGACCTGTCACCAACGCGGTCGCCCCACATGGAACGACGACCTGCATGCATTCGTGCCCGGCCCCAACCTGCCCGCAGGCATGTCCGTTGCCGGTGCCGCCAACGGCGCGCTGACCTTGGCCGCTGCCATGACCGAGGGCCGCGATGCCGCTCTTGCGCAACTCAGCGATCTGGGCCTGAACACCAGCGCCATCGACCTGCCCCGCGCCGAGGATGAGGCCCGCGACGGCGTTGCAGTCTGGCACATCCCCCAATCGAAAAAGCGCGCCTGGCTGGACCTGCAAAACGACGTGACCGTCAAGGATATCAAGCAAAGCCACCGCGAAGGTTTCCGCTCGGTCGAGCATATGAAGCGTTACACAACGCTGGGCATGGCCACCGATCAGGGCAAGACGGCCAATATCCCCGCGCTGGCGATCATGGCGGAATGCACCGGCAAAACCATCCCCGAAACCGGCACGACCATCTTCCGCCCACCCTATACCCCTGTGCCGATTGGTGCGCTGGGTGGCCGGGCGCGCGGGCATGAATTCCGCCCGACCCGCCTGACCCCCAGCCACGAATGGGCCACCAAAAACGGCGCGACTTTTGTCGAGGTCGGCAACTGGATGCGCGCGCAATGGTTCGCGCGCCCCGGTGAAAAGGGCTGGCGCGACAGTGTCGACCGCGAGGTTCTGGCGACCCGTGGCAGCGTTGGCATCTGCGACGTGACCACGTTGGGCAAGATCGACGTGCAGGGCCGCGATGCTGCTGCCTTCCTGAACAAGGTCTACGCCAACGGCTTTGCCAAGCTGGCCGTGGGGCGTGTGCGCTATGGCATCATGCTGCGCGAGGACGGGATTTGTTACGACGACGGCACCACTGCGCGTATGGGTGAAAACCATTTCGTGATGACCACAACCACCGCCAACGCGGTTCTGGTATTCCGCCGGATGGAATTTGCGCGCCAATGCCTGTTCCCGGACATGGACGTGCACCTGATCTCGACCACCGACGCCTGGGCGCAGTTCGCCGTGGCCGGTCCCAACGCGCGCAAGCTGCTGGAAAAAGTCGTGGACGCCGACAGTCAGGACATGAGCAACGAAGGATTCCCCTTCATGGCCTGCGGCGAGGTCACCGTTTGCGGCGGCACGCCCGCGCGCCTGTTCCGCATCTCGTTCTCGGGCGAGTTGGCCTATGAAATCGCTGTGCCTGCGCGCTATGGCAATTCCATGATGGGCGTGTTGATGGAGGCTGGCCGCGAATTCAACGCCACCCCCTATGGCACCGAGGCACTGGGCGTCATGCGTATCGAAAAGGGTCACGCAGCCGGTAACGAACTGGATGGGCGCATCACCGCGCACAATCTGGGTATGGGCCGCATGGTCAGTCAGGCCAAGGATTGCATCGGCAACACCCTGTCCAAACGCCCCGACATGAACCGCGAAGATGCGGTCAAGCTGGTCGGGTTCCGTCCTGTCGATCCCTCGATCCCGCTGATCGCGGGGGCGCATCTGCTGAACAAGGGCGACGAGGCCAACATGGCCAACGATCAGGGCTGGCTCAGCTCGGTCGCCTACTCGCCCAGCCTGAAGCACTCCATCGCGCTGGGTTTCATTAAATCGGGTGACACGCGCATGGGCGAAATTGTCCGCGCCGTCAGCCCTGTCCACGACAAGGAAATGGAGGTCGAGATCGTCTCGGCCCATTTCATCGACCCCGAAGGGAGCCGCCTGCGTGTCTGACCTTACCCTTACATCCGCGCCGCCATTGGCGGGCTTCGACCGTCGTTTTGGCGATACCGTCCTGAAAGCACCAAAGGATCTGGCTATCGTATCCATCGCCCTGCCGTTGGGAGACGAGGCAAAGGCAGAAAATGCGATCAAAGCCGCCTTCGGCATTGCCTTGCCCGCCATCGGCACCTCGGGCGAGACCAAGGACAAATCCTCTGCGATCATGCGACTGGCCAATGATCAGGCCTTTGTGCTGTTCCCCTGCCCCACGCCCGACGCCGAACGTCAGGTTGCGGCCAAGTTGAACGGCGCGGCCTATACCACCGATCAGACCGACGCGTGGTGCGCTCTGGAACTGTCTGGGCCTTTGGCGCGCCCCGCCTTGGAGCGGATCTGCATGGTGGACCTGCACCCGGACGCCTTTACCGTCAACGCCATCGCCCGCACGGTGATGGAGCATATGGGCGCGATAATCGCGCGCACCGGCGAAGATACCTACCTGCTGCTTTCGGCCAGTTCGTCCGCCAAGTCCTTTGCGCACGCGGTGGAGCTGTCTCTGAAAAACGTATCGTAACCAACGAAGTGCAAGCCGCGTGATCGCCAGACCGCGGGATGGCGATCCGACCGCGCAGAATTGCTCTTTATGCCTGCCAAGTCACTCCATACCGTCTAGGTCAAACCCGACCTCACCAAATCGCCAGCCCGTCCGGGCGGTCTGGCGATTGCGCGGCGCCTTCGGCTTGATTCCGCGCTGAGAAGATCCCTAGCCCCTTGCCCAATCCCCGCCCCCATGCCACGCATATCCCGCAAAGGAGATGCGCATGGTAAATTGGACCCCTGATGCCACCCCCGGCACGCCCTATTGGTGGGACGGGTTGACCCTGTCCTGTCCGGACGATCCTTTGCCGAAACACGTCGATCTGTTGGTGATCGGCGCGGGCTATACGGGCCTGTCGGGCGCAATTGCCGCCGCTGATTGTGGGGCGTCCGTCGCCGTGGTTGATGCCGATGATCCGGGCAAGGGCGCGTCGACGCGCAATGGCGGCATGTTTGGCGCGCACCCCCGCTTGCCGTGGGACACGCTGAAGGCCAAGTTTGGCGCAGACACCGCCGATGCACTGTTCGCCGAGGCCCAGCCAGCGTTTGATTTCGTGCGTGACCTGATCGTGTCCAACAGTATCGACTGCGACTATCAGCACACCGGCCGCATCCAATTGGCTTGGAGCAGCAGCCATTTTGAAAACCAAAAACGTCTGGCTGCCGTTGTGCGCGCCAAAAGCCCGGTGCGCGCCGAGATAATCGAACGCGCCGACCTGTCCCAGCACATCGCGACCAAGCAATATTTCGGCGGCCTTCTGTTTCCGGATCACGGCGCGATACAACCGGCGAAATTCCATCAGGGCCTGCTGAAAACCGCCGCCGCCAAAGGCGTATCCATGACCGGCCATGCCCGCGTGACGCAACTGGATCGCAACGGCGCGACCTTTACTGCCCATACGCCCAAGGGCCGCATCACTGCGGACAAGGTCCTGCTGGCCACCAACGGCTATACCACTGCGCCGTTCAAATGGCAGACACAGCGCATTTTTCCGTTGCCAAGCTACATCGTCGCAACCGAACAATTACCCGCCGACCTGATCAACCATCTGGCACCGGGACGGCGGATGATGGTCGAAACCCGCGCGCGCCACAGCTATTTTCGCCTGTCACCCGATGGCACACGAATTTTGTTCGGCGGACGGGCCGCGATGGTTCATATCGACCTGAAAACCGCCGCCGCCCGGCAACACGCCACCATGTGCGAGGTCTGGCCGGAACTGCGCGAGACCCGCCTCAGCCATTCTTGGGTTGGCAACACCGGTTACAGTTTTACGCATATGCCGCATGTTGGTACCAACGATGGCCTGCACTATGCGATGGGCTATTCCGGGTCCGGCACGGTCATGGCCCCCTATCTAGGTGCCAAGGCCGCATTGCAGGCCATGGGGGATCCGCGCGGCGACACCGCCTATTCCGCAACGCCGCTGACACGCCACTGGCTGCACCCCGGCACGCGCCCGCATTTCCTGCAGGCCGCAAACCTGTGGTATCGCACGGCAGTCGATTGGGCGGAGAACCGCAAGGGTCGGTAAGGGATAAGGGATAGCGGTGGAGCGGGCGGCGGGAATCGAACCCGCGTCATCAGCTTGGAAGGCTGAGGTCTTACCATTACACAACGCCCGCGTAACCAAGAGTGTTCATATTTCACAGCTAGAGGGCCGTCAAGCGCAGGATCACGCCAAATGACGACAAGGCGGTCTGCGGCTTGGCCGTTGAACCCACCTGCGAAGGGTGCGATAACCGCGCCAGCCCTGACCGCAAAGGAGCCTCGCAGTGAGTTTCGCCCATACCCATCTGCTGGGGATCGAACCCCTGTCGCCCCCCGATATCACCACCCTACTGGATTTGGCCGGACACTATGCCGATCAGGGCCGCAGCGCCGCAAAACACTCGGATGCGTTGGCCGGGATGACGCAGATCAACATGTTCTTCGAAAACTCCACCCGCACGCAGGCCAGCTTTGAGTTGGCCGGAAAGCGTCTGGGCGCGGATGTTATGAACATGAGCATGCAAGCCAGCTCTGTCAAAAAGGGCGAAACCCTGATCGACACGGCGATGACGCTGAACGCGATGCACCCCGACCTTCTGGTCGTGCGCCACCCGCATTCCGGCGCGGTCGATCTGCTGTCTCAGAAGGTGAATTGCGCCGTTTTGAACGCAGGCGACGGGCGGCACGAACACCCCACTCAGGCCCTGCTGGATGCGCTGACGATCCGGCGCGCCAAGGGCCGGTTGCACCGCCTGAATATCGCGATTTGCGGCGATATCGCGCATAGCCGTGTCGCGCGCAGCAACATCATTCTGCTGGGCAAAATGGAAAACCGTATCCGCCTGATCGGCCCGCCCACATTGATGCCCTCGGGCATCGGCGAATTCGGGGTCGAGGTCTATGACAGCATGGCCGAGGGTCTGAAAGACGTCGACGTGGTCATGATGTTGCGCCTGCAACGCGAGCGGATGGACGGCGGCTTTATCCCGTCGGAACGGGAATACTATCACCGCTACGGGCTGGACGCCGAAAAGCTGGCTTATGCGAAACCCGACGCCATCGTCATGCACCCAGGGCCAATGAATCGCGGGGTCGAGATCGACGGCGATGTCGCGGATGACATTCATCGCAGCGTGATTCGCGAGCAGGTGGAAATGGGCGTTGCGGTGCGCATGGCCGCGATGGACCTTTTGGCGCGCAACCTGCGCGCAGCGCGGGCACAAGACGCCGCAAACCGCCCGGTAATGGCATGAGCGCCCCCATCAAAATCTCGAACACCGAGGCCGGAATCGTGCGCCTGTTCACCGTCGATCTGCCGCCCGAGGATATCGCAAAATTCACCACCCGCAACGGGCGCTGGCCATTGGCCGAGGCCTTGGACGCGGATGCGCTGGACCCGAATTATATCGACGTGTTCGATGTCAGCGACCTTCAGGGGCTGGGGCTGACCACCTATCTGGCGGATGGCCACGGCATCCCCGAAGATCAACTGGCCGCGATGCGCCCCCGATTGGAGGGGTTGCACGGCACGATCATGGTGGTCACATCGCGGGCGTTTTCCGGGCAGGCCCAGACGATCACGCCGCGCGCACCGCTGGACCTGATCGCCAGCTTTACCGAGGATCGCGCCCCCGTCAGTTTTGACCCGCTGCCCGATGCCAGTGCCAAGGACACCCCATCGCCCGCCTCGGATTCCACGCGCAAGCCGGTTTCGGACGCGGCCATGTCGGGGCGCATCGCGACTGTCGTTTTGCTGATGCTGTTTGCACTGGTGGTCGTCATGGTCTGGATCGCGGCGTGACCAGCATCCACAGTTCGATGACCCCTACAACGCCGCTGAACGAAGGCGAGCATGTGATCCACAGCTTTTCCCCCGATCGTGGTGCATATTGGCGCGATCACGCATGGATGGCCGCCGGAGCGATGGCGGTGGGCATGGGGATATTGGCCGCAGTCGGCAATCCGCACGTATGGACTGGCGCGGTTGGCGGGCTGGCGGCCATCGCGGTGCGCGCCTTCTATCTGGCCTCGGATGAAATGACAGCCCGCTGGGACCTGACCGACCGCCGCCTGCTGGGGCCCGGAGGCCGCGCGGTCGCACTGCGCGATATCGTGCGCATCCGTGGGTTGGGCTCGGCCGTGCAGATCATCACGCAAAGCGGGGACAAGCACCTGATCAAGTATCAGGCCAACCGCGCCGCCGTGACCGACCGTCTGGCCACCGCAACTGGCCTTGTGGGCCAGGATATAGCATGAGTGCGCCGTCCAGCTGGAACGATATCCTTGAGCCGGGCGCTGCACTTACGCATCGCGTTTCCCCACCCCATGTGCGACACCTCGACACTGATACTCTTTCGGACTTACCCGCATGACCCAGACCCTCATCACCAACGCCCGCCTGATCGACCCCGAAAGCGGCACCGACTCCCCAGGTGCCCTTCTGATCCGCGACGGTCGGATCGCGGCAGTTTACGGCGAAGGCGACACGCCCCAGTCGCACCCCGACTGGCGGATCATCGACGCGGGCGGCAAATGCCTTGCTCCCGGTATTGTTGATATCGGCGTCAAGGTCTGTGAGCCGGGCGAGAGGCACAAGGAATCCTATCGCTCTGCCGGGTTGGCAGCGGCGGCGGGCGGGGTCACTACCATCGCCACGCGCCCCGACACGCTGCCAGCCATCGACAGCCCTGAGGTGTTGGAATTCGTCGCGCGCCGCGCGAATGAGGCCGCACCGGTCAACGTCCTGCCGATGGCGGCGCTGACAAAAGGGCGATTGGGCAAGGAAATGACCGAAATCGGCTTTCTGATGGACGCGGGCGCGATTGCCTTCACTGATTGCGACCACGTGGTGCAAAACACCAAGGTTTTCAGCCGCGCCCTGACCTACGCCCGCGCCTGCGGCGCGCTGGTGATTGCCCACCCGCAGGAACCGGTTCTGTCGGCGGGCGCCGCCGCCACATCGGGCAAATTTGCGTCGCTTTATGGCCTGCCCGCCGTGTCGCCCATGGCCGAGCGGATGGGGCTGGACCGCGATATCGCCTTACTGGAGATGACCGGCGCGCGCTATCACGCCGATCAGATCACCACCGCGCGCGCCCTGCCCGCGCTGGAACGCGCCAAGCGCAACGGGCTGGACATCACGGCGGGCACGTCGATCCACCACCTGACCCTGAACGAACTGGATGTGGCAGGCTATCGCACGTTCTTTAAGGTCAAACCGCCTTTGCGGAGTGAAGAGGACAGACAGGCCGTGATCGAGGCTGTGCGCACCGGGCTGATCGACATCATCAGCTCGATGCACACGCCGCAAGATGAAGAAAGCAAGCGCCTGCCGTTTGAAGAAGCCGCCAGCGGGGCCGTGGCGCTGGAAACCCTGCTGCCCGCCGCGCTGCGCCTTTATCATTCCGGCGCTCTGGACCTGCCGACGCTGTTTCGCGCCATGTCGCTGAACCCCGCGCGCCGCCTTGGCCTGCCCGCCGGGCGGCTGGCGGTGGGCGCACCCGCCGATCTGGTGCTGTTCGACGCGGACCGGCCCTTTGTTCTGGACCGCGCCAAGTTGCACTCAAAATCGAAAAACACACCGTTTGACGGGGCGCGCCTGCAAGGTAAGGTGCTGGCCACGTTCGTTTCCGGTTCACCAGTATATGAGGCGCATTGATGCCCCCTATTGAGAGCTCTGCCGCGCTGCTGATCCTGTGGGCGCTGATTGGTTATGGCCTGGGGTCGATCCCTTTTGGCATGGTGCTGGCCCGCGCAATGGGATTGGGCAACCTGCGCGAAATCGGGTCAGGCAATATCGGGGCTACAAACGTCTTGCGCACCGGCAACAAGGGAGCCGCGTTGGGCACGTTGATCCTCGACGGTGGCAAAGGCGCTGTGGCGGTTCTGTTGGCCCGCTGTCTGGCGGGTGAGGATGCGGCGCAACTGGCAGCGCTGGCGGCATTTCTAGGCCATTGCTATCCTGTCTGGCTGGGCTTCAAGGGCGGCAAGGGCGTGGCGACGTTTCTGGGACTGATGCTGGCGCTGGCCTGGCCAGTGGGCCTGGCCAGCTGCGCGGCTTGGGCAGTGACGGCGGCGCTGTCGCGGATTTCATCGTTGTCGGCCATCGTGGCGGCGTGCAGTTCGACCGTCTGGATGCTGGTACTGGGATATGGTCAGGCCGTGGTGCTGGGTGCGTTACTGACGGCGCTGATCCTGTGGCGCCACAAGAGCAACATCATCCGGCTGCGCGCCGGCACCGAACCCAAGATCGGCCAGAAGTAAGGTGCGCTTAAGCGCACCCTACGCGAGCGCCCCCGTCAAAATCCCATGCAAGGTCGGGTTGGCTGCGACCATCCCATCCACCTGCGGCACCGCGTTATTAAAGCGCAACGCTCCTCCGCGCCGGTCCGAGGTCAATGCCCCCGCCTCGCGCAGGATAAGATCACCCGCCGCCACATCCCATTCCCACGTTCGCCGCAGGGTGAGCATCGCATCGAACCTGCCTTCGGCCACAAGGCTAAGGCGATAGGCCAACGACGGGCGATGCGCGCGCTGAAATCCCGGCACCACGCCGCGCCAGTGCTTCGCATCCATCAATGGACGCGCGGCCAACAGGGTTGCGCCTTCTGCCCCGGCCTGCGCGCTGACCCGGATCGGCGCACCGTTCAGCGTGGCGCCCTCTCCCACGGCCGCCGCATAAAGCTTGTCCATCATTGGCAAATACACCACCGCCGCCGTCGCCACGCCATGCTCCACCACGGCCAGCGCATGCGCCCAAGCGCGGCTGCCCTCGATAAAACTGCGCGTGCCGTCGATGGGGTCGACGATGAACGTACGGTCAGCGTTCAGGCGCGCCGGTTCATCCGCGCTTTCCTCGCTCAGCCAGCCATAGTCGCTGCGCGCACCGCGCAACTGCGTTTCCAGCAGGTCATTCACCGCCAGATCGGCCTCGGTCACCGGGCCTGCATCATCCGCCTTGTCCCAGCGGCGCGCCGTCGGTCCGGTAAAACTGCGCGCGACCTCGCCCGCCGCACGCGCCGCGTCGATCAGTAAGGACAGGTCACGCGCCGGCAAGCGTCATCCCCTCGACCAGCAGCGAGGGCACAACCGAGCTGAGATAGGTCCGCGCGTCATTAGCCGGTGTCAGGCGCATCAGCATGTCATGCAGATTTCCCGCGATGGTGCACTCGTTCACCGGATAGGTGATCTGGCCGTTTTCAACCCAGAACCCCGAAGCGCCGCGTGAATAATCGCCGGTGTTGGGGTTGATGGTCGAGCCGATCATAGACGTCACCAACAGGCCCGTGCCCATGTCCGCCAGCAGGTCATCGCGGCTGTGCGACCCTTGGGTCAGCGCAATGTTCCATGTGCCGGGCCGTGGCGTGCCGCCCACGCCGCGCCGGGCGTTCCCGGTCGACGTCATGCCCAGCTGTCGCGCGCTGGCGAGATCCAAGATCCAGCCCGTCAACACGCCATCGTCCACAATCGCGCGACGTTGTGTTGGCAGGCCTTCGCCGTCATAGGGGCGCGACCCGGCAACGCGCTGGCGATGGGGGTCTTCCAGCACGCTCAGTCCCGAGGGCAGCACCTGCTGGCCTAGCTTGTCACGCAGCCACGTCGCCCCGCGCGCGACCGCCGCACCATTCGCCGCGCCCAGAAGGTGACCGATCAACGAGGTCGAGATACGTTCGTCAAACAACACCGGATAGGCGCCTGTCGGGGGTTTGCGCGCGCCCAGACGCTCGACCGCCCGCGCCCCAGCGCGTGCGCCGATTTCATCGGCACTGCGCAGGTCCGCGTCATGGATGCGCGCGTCACCGTCGCTGTCACGCTCCATCCCGGATCCTGTC
Source organism: Rhodobacteraceae bacterium KMM 6894 (assembly GCA_035798175.1). GTDB lineage: Bacteria > Pseudomonadota > Alphaproteobacteria > Rhodobacterales > Rhodobacteraceae > Roseovarius. The sequence continues at coordinate 67,522 of JAPFBS010000009.1, read as the reverse complement.
CCGGCGATGGCCGCACAGGAGACATACCAATCGGTGCGCGCATGATCCGCAACAAAGCCGTTGCTGGCCGCCATCCAGACATGTTGCGCCTGATAACCAGCGGTCGCACCCTGCACCTGCGCCACGCCGGACACGGCCAGCGCTGCGGCCTCGGCGCGGGCGGCGCGGTCCTGCAATTCGGCGGGATCAGGCTCGGGCGTGGGATCGGCAAGGTCCAGCGCGGCAATGTCCCAATCACGGGCCAACTGGTCGGCATCGGCCAACCCGGCAAAGGCGTCTTCGGGGGCCTCGCGGGCCATGGCAACGGCGCGCTCGGCCAAAATCTCTAGCGTTTCGGGGCGCGCATCGGACGAGGACACGTTCGCCTGCCGTTGGCCCACCAACACGCGCAAGCCAACGTCCAGCCCTTCCGAGCGTTCCGCCTGCTCCAAAGCCCCGCCGCGCACGTCAATTACCTGCGACGTGCCGCTGGCCACCATCGCATCCGCCGCATCGGCCCCGGCCCGTTTCGCCGCGCGCAACAGCGCTCCGGCCAGATCCTGATACGCCCCGGTTTGCTGATCCTGCATCGTTAAAGCCCCTTTATCCTACCCCTATCAGGTAGCCCGCGCACCCCTCCGGTGCAAGGGGCGCCACCGCCCATCCAACGCAACAGGGCCGCAAGGGCGATGCCCCTGCGGCCCTGTTCAAATCGTCGGTCCAAATCGCTTGGAAGCGGATCGGTTACTTCAACCGCTGACCATTGGCCAAAATTTGGCCTTCTGCGTTCATCTCGATGGTCGAGGTCATATGATCCTCGCCCCCACCGGGTTTCACAAAGGCGGCCGACATCATGCGGATGCCCATCGCATCGTCGTCCGAAAACAGGCCCATCGCCACCAGTTTATCCAGCAGGCCATTGCCGCCCATCAGGTGCAACTCGACACTACCGATCGGTTTTGGCATACCCTCGTAGGTCGTCAGATCACTGTTATCAAAGGTAAAGTCGCCCTCACCCGTCAGTTCGGCACCGGCCGCACGCACGATCAGCGAATTCAACGACAACGCGTCCAGCTCACCCGGCAGGACGTCGCCATCTTCGACGGCTTCCATCTGCTGGGGGTCCATCAGGTCAAACAGAACCTTGACCTTGCCCGAAAGAGCCAATGCAACAGTCGCCGGGTCGCGGGGCAGTTGCGCCGCCGGATCAAAGATCCCCCACAGCATTTCGCTCATGGTGAAATCACCCAGTTCCATGGACAGCTCGAAATCCTGCGCGGCGTCATCCTTGCTGACCGGCATCAACATCTTGAACGCGATCTTGCGCATCTGCATCGCCACCGGGAAAGGCAGCTCAGGGCTGGCAACCTCAACGTCAAGCTGGTTGGTGGACACGTCATACAACAGACGCCCCGCGTCCATTGCCAAGGCAAAAGCCCCGCCCTGACTGGACGTTGTGCCCTCTGTGACTTCGCCGCGATCCGTCACATTGAACGTCATGTTGCCCGGCCCGTAGGTATAGCCGCCATCGACAGCGAAACCGGCGTGCAAAGCGGCGGCCATCTGCTCCGAATCCATATCCTTCGGCAGAGCCATCTTGACGCCCATCGTCAGGCTGTCGGTGCCACCGTTGACGACGACACGGCTGTCGGCGTTATCGGGATCGGTGAAATCGAAGTCATAGGTAACGGCGCCCGTGTTAAGGGTCTGATTGACGCGGCGCGTGTCGCCGGCCTCTTGTACGGTCTGGCCAGTCACATCGGTAAATTCAACCTGGGCCTTGCCTATGTTGACCGTTTCGCTCTCGGCTGTCAGATCTCCCAATTTGATGCCAAGCATCGCAGCGGTGTAATCCCAGGTCATGTTACCAGCAGTACCCGAAACATTCATGTCCAGGCCTTGGGTGGTATAGATCAGCTCCATCGCGACCGGGTCCGATCCGGTCACATCCACCTTCATCGGCATCACCTCGGGCATGGTGATCTTGACGGTGCCGTCGCCGTTGTCGATGAACTGAAGCTCTGGCAACGTCATGGTGACGTCACCGCCCGTTTCGGGCATCGGAATACCCAGCACCATGTTGGTCAGCGTCAGGCTGTCACCGGTTTGGGTCTCCTCAGCGGTCACGGTATAACCGAAACCGGTCATATACCCTTTCCAGTCCGTCCAGACCTCGGCGGGCGTCACATCGGCCAAAGCGGCCCCACTCGTCATCAAAAGACTTGTCGCAGTGGCCATCAGGCCTGCATATCTAGGTGTGTTCATGTCGAACCCCTTCATTTTAAACTCGTGCCAATTTCCCGTCTCTGGGCGTTAGGGTCAAGTGGCCTTCGCACTGGACGCGACAACAGTCGGTAGTTAGTCAGGTAAGCGGACACGAGAAGGGCAGCGAAGATGCGAATGAACGGCAAAAGCGTATTGATCACCGGGGCCAGCCGCGGAATCGGGGCACAAACTGCGCGGATGTTTGCCGACGCGGGCGCATCGGTGATGCTGATGGCGCGCAGCGGCGACGCGATCAGCGCACTGGCGGATGACATCGGTGACAATGCGCGCGCCGTGACAGGTGACGTCGCCCACTACGCTGATGTCGCCGCCGCCGTTGACGCAACAGTGGCCGCGTTCGGGCGGCTGGACGTGCTGATCAACAACGCTGGCGTGATCGAACCCATCGCGTCGCTAGCCACGTCGGATCCGGCAGCCTGGGGGCAAGTGATCGATATCAACCTCAAGGGCGTCTATCATGGGCTTCGCGCGGCGATGCCGGTGATGCAGGCGCAGGGGGGCGGCACGATCCTGACCGTCTCGTCCGGCGCGGCGCATCATCCGCTGGACGGGTGGAGCCACTATTGCACCTCCAAGGCCGGGGCCGCCATGTTGACCGATTGCGCCCATCTGGAAGGGGCCGAACATGGCCTGCGCATCATGGGTCTGTCGCCCGGCACCGTCGCCACCCAGATGCAACGCGAAATCAAGGCCAGCGGCATGAACCCCGTCAGCCAACTGGACTGGTCCGACCATATCCCCGCCGACTGGCCCGCGCGCGCGTTACTGTGGATGTGCTCCCCGGCGGCGGATGCCTATTTGGGTCAGGAACTGTCCCTGCGTGATACGGATATCCGCAACAAGGTGGGCCTGACATGATCGACCTGACCAAAGACGACGGCATCTGGACCGCCACCATCAACCGCCCGGACAAGGCAAACTCCCTTACCGAAGCGATGCTAAGCGATCTGGCCGACATCGCCGAATCCGCCGCCAAACCCGGTGCAGGCCCCCGCGTCCTGATCCTGACCGGCACGGGCAAGGTGTTCTCGGCGGGGGCCGACCTTGACGCCGCGCGCGCCGGTCTTGCCACGTCTGCAGTGTGGGAACGCCTGTCAGGCGCGCTCGCCTCCCTGCCCTGCCTGACCATCGCCGCGTTGAACGGCACGGTGGCGGGTGGGGCTATCGGCATGGTGCTGGCGTGCGATTTGCGCATCGCCGTGCCGGGCACGAAAATCTTCTATCCGGTGATGAAGCTCGGCTTCTTGCCCCAACCTTCCGACCCCGCGCGCATGGTCGCCCTGATCGGCCCGGCGCGCAGCAAACTGATCTTGATGGCAGGCCAAAAAATCGACACCGATATGGCCCACGCTTGGGGCCTGTTCGATACGCTGGCCGATCCCGATACACTGCTGGATACCGCACGCGCGCTTGCCGCGGACACGCTTTCCGCCACAGCAGAGCACGCCGCTGGAATCAAGGCGTTGATCCCCTGATACCTAGTCCAGCCGCCGCGCCTCATCCACCAGAAGGATGGGAATACCGCTGCGGATCGGAAAGGCCAGACCGGCGTGGCGGCTGATCAATTCCTGCGCCTCAGCATCGTATTCCAACGTATCCTTGGTCTGTGGGCAAATCAGCGCCTCCAACATGCGGCGGTCGAATTCGGGTTGGCTCATTGCATGATATCCTCGTCGCCGCCCCGCAGGGCGAATTGCATCAGTGTTACCAGTGTCTCGCGCCGGGTCGACAGGGAGGGGGCCTCCAGCAAGGCCTGCTTATCCTCGGGCTCGAACCCCAGAAGCATCGACAGCGAATTGATCAGCAATTCGTCATCGGCCTCTTTCAGGCTGTCCCAGTCGGTTTGCAAATCCTGAGCATCGAAAAACTGCGCCAGACCTTGCAGGAACTTGGGCCGGTCAAAGCCTGCGTCCCGTTCTTCGTCGCCCAGATCCTGCTCGAACCCTGCCCAACTGACGCGCGCACGGCGATAGGGGGTGAACCCTTCGACCTCTTCGATCAGGCGAAAGCGAGACACGCCGCCCAGCGTAATCATATAGCGTCCGTCCTCGGTCTCGGAAAACTGAGTGATCCGCCCGGCGCAGCCGATCGTAAACAGGCCCGGCCCTTCGCGGCCCGGCACCTTGTTGGGTTGGATCATCCCGATCAGGCGCTGGGGCGTTTTCAGCGCGTCTTCCAGCATCGCCAGATAGCGCGGCTCGAACAAGTGAAGGGGCAACCGGGCGCGCGGCAACAACAGCGCACCGGGCAGCGGAAAGATCGGGATCACGTCGGGGAGGTCGGCCTGTTTCATCATGCCCGCTTACCTAGCCCGCACTTTGGACTAGGCAAATATCATCGAGCTCAGTTTACGCCGACCGTGCAGCGCCACCGGATCGTTAGGCTTAAGCGCCTCGAAAATGGTGAACAACTGTTGTTTCGCCGCGCCATCGTTCCACTCGCGGTCGCGCCGGAAAACGTCCAGCAACTGCTCCACCGCCTCGCCGCTTTGGCCGTTGGCCTGAAGCGCCAGCGCCAGATCAAACCGCGCCTGCAGATCATCGGGGTTCGCCTCGACGGCTGCGGTCAGCTCGGCCAAGGGGCCTGCATCGGCGGCTTGCCGGGCCAGCGCCAGCTGGGCGTGCGCGGCCTCGATGGCGGGGGCGGTGCTGATCTCGGCGGGCGCGCCGTTCAGGATTGCCTCGGCCTGATCCAGATCGTCCATTGCGATATGCGCGCGCGCCAAACCGCCGTAGGCGGCGGCGTTGTCCGGATCCTCTTCCAGAATGGCGGCAAAGGTCTGGGCCGCGTCAACTGCAGCACCCTCGTCCAACATCTCTTCTGCGGCGGCAATCGCGTCGTCCAGCCCACCGGACGCATCGCCCCCGGCGGTTTTCACCACACGCTCGACAAAGGCGTCGATTTCCGACTGCGGCACGGCGCCCTGAAATCCATCAACCGGCTGCCCCTTCCAGAAGGCATAGACCGTCGGGATAGATTGGATCTGCAACTGGCCCGCGATCCCTTGCGCCTCATCGACGTTGATCTTGGCCATGCGCACCGCGCCCTTAGCCTTGGTCACAGCCGCCTCCAATTGAGGGCCCAATGTCTTGCAAGGGCCACACCAAGGTGCCCAGAAATCCACGATCACCGGCACCGTCTGGGATAACTCGACCACTTCGGCCATGAACTCTGCCTCGGTGACGTCTTTGATCAGATCGGCCGCTGTCGGCCCGCCGCCCAGTTCAATCATGTTGTTTCGCCTTCATCCGTTGCATTCATCAATTGCCATTTACATGGCGCAGCCCCGACGCGGTTGCAAGGGGGGCCTCCGATTGGGGCCGCCCACTACGCATGCCACGAGCGAAGAAAATTCGCAGAATTTTCTTGCTCCGCGCGCCGCGCAGCTGGCGCGCTACAGATCAAACGAAGCAAAAACCGGCGCGTGGTCGCTGGGTTTTTCCCAACCGCGCGCCGGACGCAACACCCGGCTGGAATGGCCCGCCTTCGCGATGTCGCCGGTGGCCCAGACATGGTCCAGACGGCGGCCCTTATCGGCGGCATCCCAATCTTTGGCACGGTATGACCACCAGCTATAGAGCAACCCGTCGGGGATATCCGCACGGGTCACGTCCTGCCAGTTGCCCGCCTCCATCACCTGATGGAAATGATCGACCTCGACAGGTGTGTGGCTGACAATCTTCAGCAGTTGTTTATGGTTCCACACGTCATCCTCGCGCGGGGCGATATTCAAGTCCCCCACAAGGATCGACCGTTCCGGGGCCTCTGCGCGAAACCAGTCGCGCATTTCGGTCAGGTAATCCAGTTTCTGGCCGAACTTCTCGTTCTTTTCGCGGTCGGGGATGTCACCGCCTGCGGGCACATAGAAGTTGTGGATCGTCACACCGTTTTCCAACCGCGCGGCGACGTGGCGCGCATGACCCAACGAGGCGAAATCCTTGTCGCCCACATCCTCGATCGGCAGACGGGACAGGATGGCGACGCCGTTATAGCCCTTCTGCCCGCGTGCGACCATGTGGGTGTATCCCAGCGCCGCGAAATCCTCGACCGGGATCTTGTCTACCGGGCTTTTGCATTCTTGCAGGCACAGCACATCGGGCATTTCTTCGCCCAGCAGCTTGCACACCAGCGGCGCGCGCAACCGGACCGAGTTGATGTTCCAAGTGGCAAGGGAAAAGGTCATGGTAGCTCTCCGGCATCAGGGGCAGGCCCCCGGCCTATCAGAGCCGGCGCGCACGGGCCAGAGTGATCTGCGGTCCGCGCGGTATGCCCTTAGTCCCGTGGGTCGCCGTCGCGCGGGTCCAGCGCGTAGGGTACCGACAGCAACCTGTGGAACATCTTGTATTTCTGTTTCCAGTTCAGGCTGAAGTAAGGATCCGGGATGCGCCAGTCCGGGCCATAGCAATGGGCAAGGAAGGCCTCGGGATCGGCTGGATTCATCAACGGATCATGGCCGAAGCTGCGCAACGGAAGAACATGCGCAGGGTCTATTTCCTCCAACGCGTAGGGATAGACGCTAAGGCGGCCTTGATAGGTCCACGATGGGAACAGATCCACAACGACGCCAAGGTCGGTCTTCATCTTGAACACCGCCTCGCCAGAGGTGCGGCTGGCCTCGGTCAGCAGGTCCAGTTCGGCCAGTTGCACCTTGATCTGTCGCCACAACGGGGCAACCGCGTCGGGCGCGCACTCGCCCAACATGATCGCACAATCAAGGTCATCATCATGCGCGATCAACGCGCCGTCGCGCACATGGCCCAAAAGCGCCCCTGCATAGATATAGAACGGCCGGTTCAACGCCTGAAGCGGGGCCAGCGCCTTGCCCATCGAGCGATAGATATGATCGCCGTCCATCTGCCCAAACGTGGCGTTATATCCGTGCTGCGTCAGCGAAACGGGGTGAAGATAGTCGCGGATCAATCGCGCCAGACGTTCAAATCGCGCTGCATCGCCCAGTGCCGTCAGGTCGTCGCGCAAGCGCACCAGATGCTTGCGCGTGCGCACAGGCGACATGCGCCCCATGCAGTTGATCAGAACAAGCGCCTCACGGTAGTCGACATCGTCCGCAACGCCGCGCATCGTCTTCAGTGTCTTGCGCAACTTTCGAGGCTGGCAAAGCGGCCCGCGCGTGGCCGCCATTGCCAAAACATCGGCGCAAAGCGCGTCAAACGCTTGCTTCTTGTTTTGAGTGTTCAAGCTGTCGTCCTTTTGACACTGGAAATGGCGCACCAAGGACAAAGGTAAAGGCCCGCCCCCAAGGGCAGGCCAATGTGTTCAGGTCTCAAGCGGGTCCAAAGCATAGTCCGTGGCCAGCAACGATTTGAACCGCTTCTTGCGGTTTTTCCAGTTCAGGTGGAACAGCGGGTCCGGCGTGCGCCAATCCGGGCCATAACAATGGGCCAGAAACGCCTCGGGGTTGGCCGGGAACATCAGCGGATCCTGTCCAAAGCTGGTCAAGGGCAGAATGTCCTGCGGGTCCATGTCCTGCGCGGCATAGGGGTAGATGCTGAATCTGCCCTGATACGTCCAAGCCGGGAATAGGTCGATATCCAGACCCAAGTCTGACTTGAACTTGTAGACAGGCCGGTTGGTGATGCGGCTTTCCTCGGTCAGCAGGTTCCGCTTGTCCAGCTCCAGTTTGACTTCGCGCCACATCGGCCCGACCTCATCCGGCGCACATTCGCCCAGCATCACGCCCACGTCGATATCATCGTCGTGCTCAATCAGTTTACCACTGCGCACATGGCCCAACAACGCGCCCGCATAAAGGAAAAACGGCATTCCCACATCCGCCAGCGGGGCCAGCGTTTTGCCCATATTGTCATAGATCTCTCTCGCGTCGCGCCCCGCAAAAGGTGTGGTGTAACCATGCGGCGACAACGACGCGGGTGCCAGATAATCGGCGATCAGGCCGCGCAGCCAATCCAGCCGCGTCTGATCCACCGGATCAACTGGCGCCGGATACAGCTGCGTCAGCATGCCATATGTGCGTGCGGGCATCATCTGCCCCATGCAATTCAGCAAAATCAGCATTTCGCGGTATTGCAGATCCCACGCGGGATCGTGCAGCGACTCCAGCTTTTTGCGCATCTTGCGCGGGCGTGCGATTTTGGTGCGGTTCGTGGCGTGATCCAGAATGACAGCGCTCAGCATGTCAAATTCCAGTTTCAGGGGATTGCCGGCGTCCATTGCTCAGGCCCTCCCATCGTCTGATGCGGGCATCGAAATGGGGGCGCAGAAATCTGCGCGGTCACGGAAAAGGTCGCTCATCGGGCGGTGTCCTGTCTGTTACAACTGCTCAATTTCCGACATATACCGCCCCGTTCGGTGTCGTCAGCGCAGGCATTCTGAAGGCGTGCCTTTGGCGCATCTGACCGGGATGGTGGCCGGGTCGTTCAATTCAGTCGACAGTGAGGACGAAATGCGCATGCGTCAAGCATGCGGTCGCGGTTGCGCCGCCGACGTTGCCGCAAGGGCACGCGTCGACGGCACATCGCACAGATCTCAGGTTGCGGGAGCGACAGCCATCGCGCGCGCCTGCGCAAAGGACAACAGACGGTGCGAATGTTCGTCCCACAGATGCAGTCGCGCATTCACCAAGCTTTCACGGATCGTCATGCAGTTGGTGATGGCCAACTCGTGATGATCGCGCAGCACCTCTGGCAATCTGTAGAACGGAATCCGACTGTGAACATGGTGCACATGGTGGATGCCGATGTTCGCGCTTACCCATTGCAACCAGCCCGGAAGAATATAGTGCGAACTGCCCTTCAACGCGGCATCGTGCAATTGCCAGTCATCATCGTCCACCCAATGGGTTTCCTCGAACTGGTGCTGCACATAAAACAGCCACATGCCCGCCGTGGCGGCCAGCAAGGTCGACGGCAGGAAAATCAGCAGAATGGGCATCAGCCCACCGAAATGCAGCATCAACGCCAGCGCGATCAGGATCACGGCATTGGTACCCATCGCGCTGATCCAGTAGCGGGCCTTGTTCATCAAACCCAACGGAACGCGGTTTTGCACGAAGAACAGATAACCGGGTCCAAACCCGAACAGGACGACCGGATTGCGATACAGGCGATACATCAATCGGTGCATCGGCGTCAGGGCGCGGTATTCTGTCACAGTCAGCGTATGGATGTCTCCAATCCCGCGCCGTTCCAGATTTCCGGACGAACTGTGATGGATGGAATGGGTCCGTCGCCACACATCATAGGGCGTCAGCGTCAACACCCCCAAGGCACGTCCCAACCAATCACTGAGTGTACGGTTGTGAAAGAATGCGCCGTGCCCACAGTCATGTTGAATGCAAAACAAGCGCAGCAAAAAGGCCGAATTCACCATCGAAATCGCCAGGGTCAGCCAGTAACTGTAGGACAAGGACCACCACGCCAAAGCCCATAAAATAAGGAAAGGACCAGCCGTAACCGCCAGCTCGAAACAGCTGCGCGAGATGTTGGGTTCACGATATTTCGAAAGGATCAACACCCAGTCTTTCGCAGCTCTGGGTTCCGGGCTGCGCGGAAGGACTTCGCAATTTTGGGTCATATGCCTGCTTTTTTATGGGTGTCTGCATGGACGAACGCTGCAGGCTTAAGCATGTGCCTAAGGACATTCGTTCGGGAAATCAATCCGCACTGTAACAGTCGCCCCCCTGCCTGCGGCAAAAAAAGATCCCGGACAGTGCCGGGATCAGTCCTACAGGGAGGTGCATATGAAACCGCATATGCGACGGTTGACGACAAAATTAAAGCAACAGCGCAGAGTCATCATTGATCTGCGTCAACCAAAACGTTTTATATTTTCCCGATCAGGGACTGTCAAAACGCTTTGGTCTTGGTTCGTCAGGACATCAGCCGATAACCGCCGCTTTCAGTCACCAGAAGGCGCGCGTTCGAGGGGTCCGGCTCGATCTTCTGGCGCAAGCGATAGATGTGGGTTTCCAGCGTGTGGGTGGTTACGCCTGCGTTATATCCCCAGACCTCATGCAGCAGCACATCGCGTGCGACGACTCCGTCTGTCGCGCGGTAGAGATACTTCAGGATATTAGCCTCTTTCTCGGTCAGGCGGATCTTGCGGTCCTCCTCGTCGATCAGCATCTTGGCGGCAGGTTTGAACGTATAGGGCCCCAATTGGAACACCGCATCCTCGGACTGCTCGTGCTGGCGCAGTTGTGCACGGATGCGGGCCAGAAGGACGGGAAATTTGAACGGTTTGGTCACATAATCATTCGCGCCCGCGTCCAGGCCCAGAATGGTGTCCGCGTCGCCATCATGGCCGGTCAACATCAGAATGGGCGATTTGACACCCTGCTTGCGCATCAGGCGGCACAACTCGCGCCCGTCGGTGTCCGGTAGGCCAACGTCCAGAATCACCAGATCATAGAGTGCGTCCTTGACATGGACCATCGCCTCGGCGCCGTTGCCAGCCTCGAATACGTCGAAATCCTCGGTCATGATCAACTGCTCGGACAGGGCCTCGCGAAGGTCTTCATCATCGTCGACCAGCAGAATTTTCTTCGGTTGTGACATCGCAACATCCTCGCATTGTGTTGGCTACACATGCGCTGGCGCAGCGCATCGAGCAAGCTTTGCAACACCGGATCACGCCCAAGTGTTGCGCGGCAAGGTTTTGTTTCAACTCTCCGGCCAAACCCACTAAACCCGGTGCATATGCACACAGGAGCCGGACAGGATGAGCCTACTACCCCTGATCACCGATCTTCTTGCCCGCGCCCGCGCAGATCTGCGTATGGGCATGCCAGTGGCATTGATCGACGCGAGTGGCACGCGCGGTGTCGTCATCCTTGCCGCCGAAACGGCGACTACACCCAGAATGACGGCCCTGCGCAATGCGGGCAATACCCTGTGCCTCAGCGTCACCGCACGCCGCGCCGAAACGCTAAAGGCCCGCGCCTATGACGGCGATCTGGCGCGGATCATCGTACCCGCCAGCGCCGACCTGACCTGGGTGCAGGCCACAATCGACCCCGAGGGCGATCTAAAAACGCCAATGAAGGGGCCCTTTACCACAGCGCGTGGCGGCGATAGCGACTTGCATCGACTGGCACTCAACCTGTGCAAATCCGCCCGCGTTCTGCCCGCCGCATTGGTCCAAGATCATCCCGACGCCGCATCTTTGGCGAAAGAGAACAACCTGACCGCCTTGCCCGCCACTGCCGGCGCTGCCGCGATGGCAACGTCCAGCCCTCTGCACCCGGTCGTGTCTGCCCGCCTACCGATGGCCGCGTCACAGGCCGGGCGGCTGCATGTCTTTCGGCCCGAAGACGGCAGCGAAGAACACTATGCCATCGAAATCGGCCGTCCCGACCGCACTGCACCGGTTCTGGCACGCCTGCATTCAGCCTGCTTCACTGGCGACGTCATGGGCAGCCTGAAATGCGATTGCGGCCCGCAACTACATGCCGCATTGGCGCAGATGGGTGCGCAAGGCGCGGGCATTCTGCTTTACCTCAACCAAGAAGGGCGCGGCATCGGCCTGGCCAACAAGATGCGCGCCTACTCCTTACAGGATCAGGGATTTGACACGGTCGAAGCCAACCATCGCTTGGGATTTGAAGACGACGAGCGGGATTTCCGCACCGGAGCAAATATTCTCAAACGCCTCGGCTTTGCCTCGGTACGCCTGCTGACCAACAATCCCGCTAAAATCGACATGATGACCCGCTGCGGCATCACCGTGACCGAGCGCGTTCCGTTAAAAGTGGGCCAAACCGAACAAAACCGCGCCTATCTGGCCACCAAGGCGGCAAAATCGGGCCATATGCTGTAGTGGCTATCGACGTGCAATTGGATATTTGGAACCAAGAAAAAGAAGAGGCTTCGGACTTTTTCTTGGTCTAAAATATCCACTGCCTGCCAGTCTCATCAGGGAACACGTCTCAGAATAAACCGCACGTGCTGGGCCAGCACATCGCCCGCCTCCTGCTTTAGCAAGTGTTTGTCCCCCGGCAGCACCACAAACTCGCTGTCGGTAATGCCGCGTCGATCAGGTAATTCAAGCCGCGTGGTTAACTACGAGGTGGGCCGCGATAACAATCTTGGCGACCCACCGATCCGTCACGTTTCAAGAAATTGCTGAATCCCGCGTTAATTCATCACTCCCGCAAATGCCATTCACCTTGGCGCTGTCGTCCTGCGTTCAACACGCGGCAATGGACAACAGGCCCGGGGGCAAGACGTAATCACAGTAGGTCAGCGCATAGGGTTAATCAATGGGCGCGCTCATCGACGTTACTCGGGCGCCGGATCGGAATAAAGCCGCCCGGCATGGGCCCAATCGCCCTTGTCCACATCGGTAAAGATCAGGCTGACCGACGAGGCACTGGCCCCGGTCACCCGCGTGAACGCTTCGGTCAGTTCCTGCGCAAGGGCGCGTTTCATTTCAGGGGTACGGCCGGCGAACATTTCAACTCGGATCATGGGCATAGTATAGTCTCCTGGTGGGTTATTGGGCGGCCACGGCGGCCGGTTGGTGAAAATGGGGTGTCACCTCTTGCACAATACACTGACTTGCCTCCAGCACCTCCGAAGCCGCAAGCCCAAAGTTTACGCTGAGCATCAGTCGGTCAATCCCCAACTCGGCATAAGGGCCGAGGCAGTCGATCATTTCCGCCGGTGAGCAGATCCACATTCTGTCGATCAGTTCATCCAGCGGTATGGCGATCAGCAGGGCAGTTGCGGCATCATCAGATGAGTTTGGCTGGTCGTCACTGCATAGCCCAGCGAAGCTGGATTTTCCATAACTCAACGCTCACGCAACTGCCCCGTAACGCGCGACGAAATTGCGCAGGATCAACTCGGGCGCCCATACATTCGCCACTCGACACATAGCGATCAAATCCTCAGCTGCCTCCGGCGGGAAATATCCGTGATGTTTGTAAATGCGGATTCGTGTCTCGAACCCGTCCGCGTCTGCCTCGGGGTGGAATTGCGTCGCGTAAATGTTCGACTTGTAGCGCACCATCTGCAACGGGCAACTGGGCGCGCTGACCAGATGGGCACAGCCCTCGGGCAGAGCCTGCAACGCTTCTTTATGGCCCACGAAGGCCTCAAACCGGGCGGGAACCCCCGCCAGTAACGGGTCCGCCGCGCCGTCGGGCGTGACCGCACAATCGGCGGTGCCCACAGGCTCGCCATAGCGCCGCTTGCTGACATCCCCACCCAAATGACTGCCCAGAATTCCGATGCCATAGCAACACCCAAGAAATGGCAGATCCTGCGCCGCGATCTGCGGCATGAGGGACAGCACTGCTGCCTCGATTCGGGCCTCGACCGCGCTTTTGTCCTCGGGCGCGTCGCTGACGCATCCGGGTCCACCGCCGACGATCACCCCTGCATAGTCCTTTAGGTTCAGCGTCTCGGGCAGATCCTCGCAATCCAGCCGCACACGGCGCACTTGGTCCGGGCTCAGCCCGCCCTTGGCCAGAAAGGCGGCAAACTCGGCGTCCGATGCGTCGCCTTCGGGGCGCAACTGCAAGATCAAAAAGGGCCGGTCCATGCACGCTTCCTCTGCTGCTTCTCCAACGACCTGCCCAAAGCGCACCGACCCGTCAAGCCCACCCACCTTTCATCGTTCCAAAAATACTCAAATTCCAACGTCACGTCCCGCACCGTTCCAACGGCTTGACGCTGCGCCCCAATCCAATACCCTGCGCGCATCGCTCAAACTCCCAAGGACCAGATCCCATGACCCAACGCCTGCACCTCGTCTTCGGCGGCGAACTGACCGATCCCGCGCGCAATGTCTTCAAGGATGTGAACGATCTGCACATCGTCGGCATTTTCCCCAATTACGAGGCCGCCCACAACGCTTGGAAGGCCGAGGCCCAGCGCACCGTCGACAATGCCCATATGCGCTATTTCATCGCCCATCTGCACAAGCTGCGCGATGCGGATAAGGAAACCTCGCCAACAGAAGAACTGGGCTGACCGCCCCGATGGCCAGATCGCTGGGGCTGGCGGCCTATCTGGCATGGGCGCGCCGCGCGGCCAGCGGCCCTGAAGGCGGTTTTGTTCCCAGCGGACCGCGCCCGGATGGCGCGGTGATCTGGGGCCATGCCACCAGCCAGGACCACGCCCGCGCCCTGATCCAGTTGTGCGAGCGTCTGGCCGTCCAACGTGCCGGACCGCGCGCCCCAAATCTGACCCTGCTGTTGACGCTGGCGCCGGGCGTGCCCATTCCGGCACATACCCGCGCGTTAACGCTGGTGCAGGACCTGCCGGGCGAGAACGGCACCGCACCAGAGGCGTTCATGACCCATTGGCATCCCGATCTGTGCCTGTGGACCGGCGGCGATCTGCGTCCAGCGCTGCTGGTTCAGGCCGCAACGCAGGGCGTGCCTCTGTTTCTGGTGGATGCGGACCGACCGCTGTTGGAACGGGTCAAATGGCGGTGGTTTCCGGATGTGCCCCGCGCTGTTCTTGGCCGGTTTTCGCGGATTATGACGCGGTCCGAGGGCACCGCACAGTATCTACGCCGCCAAGGAATCCGCGACGAGGTGATTTCGGTCACCGGCATCTTTCAGGAGGGCGCGATCACCCTGCCCTATAACGAGGCCTTGCGCGAAGAAATGGCCACCTCCCTGCGCGGTCGTCCGATCTGGCTGGCAGCTATGCTGAAACCGGACGAGTTGGAAATTGTCTTGGCCGCCCACCAGCAGGCCAGTCGTCTGGCGCACCGCCTGTTCCTGATCATCGTCCCCGACGATCTGAACGACACCGATCGGTTTGCGCAGGCGCTGGCCGAAGGCGGCTGGCGTCATACCATCTGGTCACATGGCGAAATGCCCGAAGAAGCCACGCAGGTTTTGCTGGCTGATACACGCGGCGAATTGGGCCTGTGGTATCGCCTGTCCCCGATCAGTTTCATGGGCAGCTCCCTGCGCCCCGGAATGGGCGGCAGCGACCCAAACGAGCCTGCGGCGCATGGCTCCGCGATCATCTATGGGCCCAGCGTGGGGCGTTACCTTCCCAGCTATACCCGCTACGCCGAGGCGGGCGCCGCGCGGATTGTGCGCGACGCGGATACGCTATCATCCGCCCTGTCCCGCCTGATCGCAGCGGATCAGGCTGCGGCAATGGCGCATGCGGCCTGGGATGTGGCGTCGGTCGGTGCCGAGGTGACGGACCAAATCATGGAATTTGTGCATGACACACTCGACACGGCGGCAAGTGCGTGATGCGCGCGCCGCTGTTCTGGTCCCGTCCCCCCGACAATCCCGGCCTGCGCGCGCGCCTGCTGACCCCGTTGGGCGCGCTTTATGCCCGCGCCACCGCGCGACGTGTGGCGGGGGGGCCACGCAATCGCGCAGGCGCACCGGTGATCTGCGTTGGCAATCTGAACGCGGGCGGCACGGGGAAGACACCAACGGTGATCGCGCTGGTCCAACGTCTGATCGCACGCGGCTGTGCCGTGCATGTGGTCAGTCGCGGCCATGGCGGGTCCGAGACCGGCCCGCTGCGCGTTGATCCCCTGCGCCACAGTGCCGCCGAAGTGGGCGACGAACCGCTGTTGATCGCCGCCTTTGCGCCCGCTTGGGTGGCGCGCGATCGCGCGGAAGGTGCGCGCGCGGCCAAGGCGGCGGGCGCGGATGTCATCGTTCTGGACGACGGGTTTCAGAACCCTGCCTTGCATCAAGATCTGGCGATCGTCGTGGTTGATGCGGTCATGGGCTTTGGCAACGGGCGCTGCTTGCCCGCCGGGCCGCTGCGCGAACCTGTCGGTCCCGGTCTGGCGCGCGCTGATTTTCTGCTGTCGATTGGCGGGGCGACCGCGCAGACCCGGTTCGAAGCTATGTGGGGCCATGCCATTGCCCTGCCGCATTTAAAGGGTGCGTTGGCGCCCTTGCAGACCGGCATGGAATGGCAAGGCGCGCGCGTGTTCGCCTTCGCCGGGATCGGCCACCCCGAGAAATTTTTCGCCGCCCTGCGCGCCGAGGGGGCCGAACTGGCCGGGACAACTGCGCTGGCAGATCACCAGCCGCTGACGCCCGCGTTGATGACCCGGCTAGAGGTGGACGCGGCGCGTCTAAACGCGCAACTGGTCACAACCGAGAAGGACGCGGTGCGTCTGCCCGCCACCTTCCGGTCCAAAGTGTTGACCCTGCCCGTTCGACTGGAGATCGCGGATTGGAGCGCGCTGGACGCCGCGTTGGATCGACTGGGGCTGAATGGCCCCAAGTCGCGTTAACCTTCGCCCAATTTCGGTGAGGGTCTCTCTAACGTCAGTTCCGCATCTGAAAACCGGATCGGGGTCCGCACACCCGGTACGCCCCCCGGATTGATCTGCATGCCGCGCGCCTTGACTTGCGGGTCGGCAAACACCTCGTCCATTGTGTTGATTGGACCGGCGGGCACACCTGCGCCCTCGCAGGCGGCCAGCAATTCCGCCTTGGTGAACCCCAGTGTCTTTTCGGTCAACAGTGCGGACAACGTATCACGGTTCGCCACCCGATCGGCGTTGGTGGCGTAATCCGCATGGGCTGCCAATTCTGGTAGGCCCAGCAAATCGCAGAACCGTTTGTATTGCCCATCATTGCCAACCGCGATGATGATAAAGCCGTCTGCGCAATCGAACACCTGATAGGGCACCAGATTGGGGTGATAATTGCCGGTGCGCCCAGGTGCCACGCCGGTGGACAGGTAATTCATCGCCTGATTGGCGGTCACGGCGACGGCCACGTCCAGCAGCGCCATGTCGATATGCTGCCCTTTGCCGGTGGTGTGGCGTTGATGCAGCGCCGACAGGATCGCCGTCGTCGAATAGACGCCGGTGAATACGTCGGTGATCGCCACGCCTGCGCGCGTCGGTTGACCATCCGGCGCGCCGGTGATCGACATCAGGCCTGACATGCCCTGAATGATATAGTCATAGCCCGCGCGCGACGCATACGGCCCGTCCTGCCCGAATCCGGTGATCGAGCAATAGATCAATCCGGGGTTCAGCGCCGACAGGCTGGCATAATCCAGCCCGTATTTGGCCAGCCCGCCCAGCTTGAAATTCTCGATCACGATATCGGCGTCCTTGACCAGCGCGCGGACCTCGGCCTGACCTTCGGGGGTGCGAAAATCAATCGCGACGCTGGTTTTGCCTCTGTTACAGCCGTGGAAATAGGCGGCACTGCGGTCACCCTCGCGCTCGATAAAGGGCGGGCCCCATTGGCGGGTATCGTCGCCCGCAAGGCTTTCGACCTTGATCACTTCAGCACCCAGATCAGCCAGCGTCTGACCGGCCCAAGGGCCAGCCAGAATGCGCGCCAATTCGATGACCTTTAGACCGGCAAGGGGACTTCCGCTCATTCTGCCAGCTTCTCGTCGATGATTTTCTTCAGATCGGCAAAGCTCATGTTCGAGTGTTGCTTGCCGTTGATCATCAGGGTCGGAGTGCTGTTGATATCATCCGCCTCAATGTTGGCCTGATACCACGCCATCAGCGCCTCGGCCTTGTCCGCGTCGGCCAGACAGGCGTTGATTTTCTCCTCGTCCATGCCTGCAACCTTGCCGATCCGGCGCAGGTTGTTGGAAATGCCCAGCGCGTCATCAGCGCTTAGCCACTCGCGCTGCTGCTTGTACAGCATGTCGGCAATGCCGAAAAACCGGTCCGGCCCGTCACAACGCGCCAGCATAGCGCCCCACAGACCCGGACGGTCGAAATAGACATCACGGTAGGTAAAATGCACCTTGCCGGTGTCGATATACTCGGCCTTCAACTGCTTCAGCGCGGTCTGATGGAACGACGCGCAATGCGGGCATGTGAACGAGGCGTATTCGACGATCTGAACTTTTGCATCTTCCGGGCCCATCGTCATCTCAATGATGGCCGGGGCGGTCTCATCCGATGCGGTGTCGGTGGATGCGGTGCTGTCTTGTGTGCTGATCACCGGGGTCAGCGAGGTCAGCGCGGTGGACTGGCTGGCCGAAGGGCCCGACAGGGTCCAGTAAGCAGCGCCACCGATAGCTGTGACAGCGGCGGCCGCAATGAGGATCTTGGCATTCATGAATGGTCCCTTTTCGGATCAGCGTTTTGGGTTTGATAGAACATTTCGGGCCAGCGCCTCAAGGGCTGCGCGCAGCGTGACATCCCCGACAGGCGCCGCGATCTGCGCCGCAGCGGCGGTTTGCGCCGGATCGGGCGCGCGTGGGCCTTTGGGCGTTGGGCGATGGGCAAAGCTGGCCTGACCCTCGGCAAAGCCGGTGGGCGCGGTCTGGGTTAGCAGAATCCGCGAGATGGCGTTGTAACCGTACACGGAATTGACCCGCGCGCGCAGCGCCTCCTTGCGCATCTCCAGCATCGGTGCCTGTGCGCCGGTTGTCAGCACGGTCAGTGTTGCGCCGATCCCGCCGCGCCCATAGCCCACCTTGACCGGACGGGCGATGGCGGCAATGTCTTCGCCCACGATTTCGGCCCATTGGGTCAGCAGGCGCGATTCGGCAAAGCCTCGGCTTTCCGATGCCTTGCGAATCCGCTCTTGCAGCAGGGTGCCGCTGCGAGCGAAGCCTTTGGTGGTGGCGCGGCGGGGGGGCATGGTTGAACTCCTGACCTATAGCGTCATTTTAGGGTATGTGGCCGGGCGTGCCAGCCTATAACCGCGCCGAAGGGATAAAACATGTGTGATCAGCCCAGCGCGGCCCGCTTGCTTGAATGGTACGACGCCCATGCGCGCGCGATGCCGTGGCGTGTGCCACCTGCGGACCGGGCCAAGGGCACGCGCCCCGATCCCTATCGCATCTGGCTGTCCGAGGTGATGTTGCAGCAAACCACTGTTGCCGCCGTCACCGGATATTTCCAGCGCTTTATCGCCCGCTGGCCCACCCTGCCCGATCTGGCAGCCGCGCCGGATACAGACGTGATGGGCGAATGGGCCGGGCTGGGCTATTACGCCCGCGCCCGCAACCTGCTGAAATGCGCACGCGCGGTGGTGGCAGACCATGGCGGTGTGTTTCCAGACGATCACGACGCATTGCTGAAACTTCCCGGCATCGGCCCCTATACCGCCGCCGCAATATCGGCCATCGCGTTTGACGCGGTCGAAACGGTGGTCGACGGCAATGTCGAGCGTGTCATGGCGCGCCTTTACGACATCCACACCCCCCTGCCCGCCGCCAAGACCGAGCTGACCGCGCACGCACGTGCCCTGACGCCGGACACCCGCGCAGGCGACTATGCACAGGCGGTGATGGATCTGGGCGCAACCATCTGCACCCCGCGCAATCCCGCCTGCGGGATCTGCCCGTGGCGTGAGCCTTGTCTTGCGCGGATAAATGGCACCGCCGCCGAACTGCCCAAAAAGACCCCAAAAAAGGCCAAGCCGGTGCGCCGTGGCATCGCCTATGTGGTGCAGCGCGCGGATGGGGCGCTGTTGCTGGAACGCAGACCGGATCGTGGCCTGTTGGGCGGGATGCTGGGCTGGCCCGGCAGTGACTGGACCGAGGATGCGCCGACGCCGGCGCCGCCATTGGACGCGACATGGCAGCCGCTTCCGACCGAGGCGCGCCACACCTTCACCCATTTTCACCTGATCCTGCACATCCACATGACGACCGCAGACGCGGATGCGATGCCACGTTCAGGCGATTTCATCCCACTTGCCGCCTTCAAACCCGCCGAGTTACCAACTGTTATGCGCAAAGTGTTTGATCTGGCGCATGGCAGTCTGGCACACCGGGACTAACCTTACCCCGAACGACCCAAGTAAATTCCCGGAGCCACCCCCATGCCCTCGCCCCCTCGCATCGACAGCTTACGCGCCGCATTGCCGTTCTGGATGACCCTGCTGCTGCTGCCGCTGGCACTGATCGGGGCGACGCAAGGCGGATGGATGGTGCTGCTACTGCCGTTGTTCACTTGGTACTTCTTTACCCTGCTGGATGCGTTTCTGGGGCTGAACCTGAACAATGCCGATCCGCAAACGGACGACGATCAACTGACGTGGTATCGCGCGATCACCGTGATCTGGGCTCCTTTGCAATTCGCGCTGCTGGTCTGGATGCTGTGGTATGTTCCGGGTGCCGACCACCTGTCGACACTGGAAAAAATCGGCATGTTCTTTGGCATCGGGGTGATCACCGGCACCGTGGGCATCAACTATGCGCACGAACTGATGCACCAGAAAAACAAATACGAGCGGTGGATGGGTGACGCATTGCTGGCGATGGTCCTCTATTCGCATTTCCGCTCGGAACATTTGCAGGTGCATCACCGCCACATCGGGACGCCCCGCGATGCAGTCACGGCGCGCTATAACGAAGGGTTCTTTCGGTTTTTCGTGCGTGTACTGCGCACATCCCCCCGGTCTGCCTTTGCCGCCGAAAAGGCCATGCTCGCGCGGCGCGGCTTGCCTTGGACCGATCCAAGCAACCCGTTCTGGCGCTATTGGGCCCTACAGGGCGCGATGCTGATCCTGGCGTTCGTTCTGGGTGGTTGGGCCGGGCTGGGCCTGTTCATCTGGCAGGCATTCATTGCCGTGTGGCAGTTGGAGTTGGTCAATTACATCGAACATTACGGCCTGACCCGCAAACATCTGGGCAACGGCAAATACGAACACGTCAAACCGCAACACAGCTGGAACGCAGCACACAAGGCCAGCAACTGGTTGTTGATTAATCTGCAACGCCATTCAGACCATCATTACAAGCCCGACCGCCGCTTCCCCCTGCTGCAAAACCATACCGAGGCCGACGCCCCGCAATTGCCCTATGGGTATCCCCTGATGACCATGGCCGCGATGATCCCGCCTCTGTGGCGACGCGTTATGAACCCCCGCGTGCGTCACTGGCGAAAGATGTATTACCCCGAAATTTCGGACTGGAGACCTTACAACAAGGCGACCAATCCAATGCCGCGCGAAGGTTGACGCCGGGCGGGACCCGCGGGCCGCTTGCAGCCAGTGCAATCGGCGCCTAGGCTCTGCTCAAAATTCCAACACAGGCGCCGTTTTCCATGTCCGACACCTCCCGCCTTTTCCCAACCCTATTCAGCCCGCTGCGCATCGGTCAGGTTGATATCGCCAACCGCATCCTTTCGACTGGACATGACACATCCATGGCCGACGCGGGGCAAGTCACCGATGCGATGATCGCCTATCACGAGGCGCGCGCGCGTGGCGGAGTGGGCCTGATCGTGTCTCAGGTGGTCGGGGTCCATGAATCGGCGCGTTATACCTCGCATATGCTGATGGGCACCGACGACAGCTGCCTGCCCGGCTTTGCCCAACTGGCAACGACGGTCAAGGCACACGGCACGCGCCTGTTCGCGCAACTGTTCCACCCGGGCCGCGAGATCATGGAAACCGCCGACGGCACGCTGCCGGTGGCGTGGTCCGCATCGGCCACGCCGTCGGACCGGTTCCACGTAATTCCGCGCGCCATGCCCGTGGCGATGATCGACGAAGTTGTCGCAGGCTACGCCGCCACCGCACGGCGCATGGCGCAGGCCGGAATGGACGGCGCCGAGGTGGTGGCCAGCCACGGTTATTTGCCCGCGCAATTCCTCAGCGAACAGGTGAACCGGCGCACCGATGCCTACGGCGGCAGCTTTGAGAACCGTCTGCGTTTCCTGCGCGAGGTGATCGCGGCGGTGCGCGACGCCACGCCCGACGGATTTGCCATCGGCCTGCGCATCTCGGGCGACGAACATATGGAAGGCGGCATGCGCGACGCCGATACGCTGAAGGTGATCCGCGCGCTGGCTTGCGATCTGGATTATGTCAGCGTGATAGCGGGCACGTCAGCCAGCCTTGGGGGGGCAGTGCATATCGTGCCGCCGATGTTCACCGACACCGCCTATCTAGCGCCATTTGCGCATGCGGTGAAACAGGCGGTTGATATTCCCGTGATGGTCGCAGGCCGCATCAATCAACCACAAGACGCCGAGACGATCCTGTCATCCGGGCAGGCCGATATGTGCGGCATGACCCGCGCGCTGATCTGCGACCCATTGATGCCCGCCAAGGCGCACGCCGACGCGCCCGACGATATCCGCGCCTGCATCGGCTGCAATCAGGCGTGCATCGGGCATTTTCACAAGGGTGTGCCGATATCGTGCATCCAGTATCCCGAATCCGGGCGCGAACTGACCTATCGGAACGTGCCGCCCACGCGCCCATCCCAAACCGTCATGGTGATCGGCGGTGGCCCAGCGGGCATGAAGGCCGCCGCCACCGCCGCCAGCCTTGGTCACACCGTCACCCTGCACGAGGCCGCGGCCCAACTGGGCGGGCAGGCCCTGCTGGCGCAAATGCTGCCCGGACGCAGTGAATTCGGCGGCATCGTCACCAACCTGTCGCATGAAATGCGTCGCGCAGGCGTGATCGTTCACCTCAACAGCCCCGTCACCGCCGACATGGTGCACGCCGCAAACCCCGACGCGGTGATCATCGCCACAGGCGCCACCCCCCGCCACCCCCATGACGCCGAATTCAGCGACGACGCCCATGTCGTCACCGCTTGGGATGTGCTGCGCAATCAGGCCAATATCGGGGGATCCGTCACCATCGCCGACTGGCGTTCGGACTGGGTGGGGCTGGGACTGGCCGAATTGCTGGCCAGCGCGGGGCGGCGCGTGCGCCTTGCGGTCAGCGGCCCCCATGCCGGGGAAATGCTGCAAAGCTATGTGCGCGACACGATGCTGGGCCGGATCTCGGACCTTGGGGTCCAGATCATTCCTTATGCCCGCCTCTATGGCGCCGATGCAGACACCGCCTATTTCATGCATGCTGCCACCGGCGCGCCCCTGTTGATCGAAGAGACCGAAACGCTGGTTCTGGCACAGGGCACCGAGGTGTCGGATGCCCTACTGATCGCGCTGGAAGGGTACACCGGGACGATCATCGGCGCAGGCGACTGTATGGCGCCACGGTCAGCAGAAGAGGCTGTGCTGGACGGGCTCAAAGCGGCCTGGGCGCTATAGGACAGGACGTATTGAGTATTTTCAGAACGATGAAAGCTCGGTCACTTTCATCGTTCCACAAATTCTCAATTCCACCCATCGCCCTTACGCCGCAGCGGCGGAAAAGGGCAAATGTCCCGTCTTGACGTAGATCAGGCACCCTTCATCTGACCAGGGCGCATGGCGCGACAGGTGTGGGCTGCGCAGCCAACTGCCCTTGGGGTATGTACCATGCTCGTCCTGAAAGGTGCCCTCAAGGACGAAAATCTCTTCTCCACCCCAGTGCTGGTGCGGGGTGAACCGGGTGCCGGGTGCCCAACGGACCAGTGCAACGTTTTCATTGACTGCCGTGTGCAAAGGCAACACGGAAAGTCCCTCGACCATACCAGGGCGAAACGGCGCTGTGCGTGTGTCGATATGAAACTGCTCGGTGTCCTCGGGGGCGAACTGATGCAGTTTCACCAAAATCGTGCAGCCCTCTTTTGTGTGCGGTGCATGGCTGGTCCCGATAGGGTTTCGCACGTAGGTGCCCGCCGGATAGTCGCCCGTTTCGTCCGAAAAAACGCCGTCAAGCACCAGAAACTCTTCGCCGCCGCCGTGGGTGTGCGAGTCGAACTGAGAATCGGGTGCGAAGCGTACGATCGTTGTTGCGCGCGCCACTTCGCCACCGACGCGATCCAGCATCATGCGCTCGACCCCGGCCGCAGGCGATGCGACCCAATCGTAGTCTTCAGGCGTGACAACAACCCGCGCGCTGAAATCTGCGTTGATCTGCATGGTTCGTCCCTCTCTTTTTGGTCCATGGGCAGTTTAGCGCCCCGTTATACAGTCGGCCAGCGATGCAATCAGCATGACCTCCCCCATATGGGTGGAAACGGGTCATTTTCCACCGCTCTTTCCGTCAGAGAAACGGACCTCTAAATCAAAAAGGCCCCGCCATATAGGCGGGGCAGTGAGGTTGGTGCCTGCACGTCAGGAGACAGGCACCGGTGGTGTTCTTGATTTGTGTATAGGGGTGGTGCGCCTAGTTCGGGCGATCGGCCATTTCGGCGCGGATCTGCTGGCGCAGCAGGTCGATGGGCACCGTTTTGCCGTCCCGTTTGAAGTGCCAATAGGTCCAGCCATTGCAGCTGGGTGCGCCTTCCAACGCCGCGCCGACCTGATGGATCGAGCCTTTGACGTCGTCCCCAATCAACGTGCCATCGGCGCGCACTTTGGCCTTGTGACGGTGGTTCATCGAATAAAGCTGCTCGCCCGGGCGCAGCATGCCGCGCTCGACCAACTGCCCAAACGGCACACGCGGCTCGGCGCGTTTCGAGGTAGAGACCTGTAGCGCCTCACGATCAAACTTGCGAACGCCAGCCAGACGTTTCTCGGCCACGTCGCGATATGCCGCCTCACGCTCGATCCCGATATAGTCGCGGCCCAGCATCTTGGCGACGGCGCCGGTCGTGCCAGTGCCAAAGAACGGGTCCAGAACCACATCACCGGGATTGGTGCTGCCAACGATAACACGGTGCAGCAGGCTTTGAGGTTTTTGCGTGGGATGCGCCTTGTCGCCCTCGTCGTTCTTCAGACGTTCGTGGCCGGTGCAGATCGGCAGAACCCAATCCGAGCGCATTTGCACGCCCTCGTTCAGCGATTTCAGCGCCTCGTAGTTAAACGTGTATTTCGCGCCCTCGGATTTCGAAGCCCAGATCATTGTCTCATGCGCATTGGTCAACCGTTTGCCGCGAAAGTTCGGCATCGGGTTGGATTTGCGCCAGACCACATCGTTCAGGATCCAATAACCTGCGTCCTGCAACGCGGCCCCGACCCGAAAGATGTTGTGGTAAGAGCCGATCACCCAAATAGCCCCTTGGGGCTTGAGCAATCGGCGTGCTGCCTTAAGCCAGTCTTGGGTAAACTTGTCATAGGCGGCAAAGCTAGAGAACTGATCCCATGCGTCGTCCACCGCATCCACCTGGCTGTTATCGGGGCGATGCAAATCGCCCTTCAGTTGCAGGTTATAAGGTGGGTCCGCGAAAATCAGGTCTACTGAATTCTCGGGCAGCGCGTTCATCACATCGATGCAATCGCCGTCGATTATGGTGTTCAGGGGCAGCGTGGGCGCCCCCTTGATATTGGTCATCTTCGTCATGGTCTGCCTCGTTTCCGGCGCGTTAGTGCGCTCTGGTCGTTGAGGTCAGGATGAGTCAAAGGCGATTCGCGGTCAATTTCTTTATTGAATCAAATGCTTAACTATTTTTCTTGATACAAGATGTTGTGGACAGGTTTGAACGAACGTCTATGGTGAGCGGTCACCCCCAGATTTTGAAGTGCCTCTTTGTGGCTTTTTGAAGGGTATCCGGCGTTGGTTTCCCAACCGTATCCCGGACACTGTTGCGCCAAATCCCACATGACATAATCTCGACAAATTTTGGCCATAATTGAGGCAGCCGCGATCGACACAGACACCGCATCGCCCTTCACAATCGCCCGCGCCGGGATGCTTAGGCCGCGGGGAATCATATTGCCGTCAATCAGCGCCAAATCCGGCTGCACAGGCAGACCCGCCACCGCGCGTTCCATCGCCAGATGCGAGGCACGCAAAATATTCAGGCTGTCGATCTCTTCCACGCTGGCATGCGCAATCGACACCTGCGCCGACGCCTCGATCAGCACATAAAGCGACTCTCGCCGCTTGGCCGACAATTTCTTGGAGTCATTCAACCCCTCAGGGATGTGCGCGGGGTTCAAAATCACGGCAGCGGCGGTCACCGGTCCCGCCAGTGGGCCGCGGCCAACCTCGTCGACGCCTGCAATCACGCCAAAGCCTTCTGCGATGGCCGCAAGCTCCAGATGGAAATCGGGTGCGCTTACCATATCAGGTCCGCATCCATGCCGCCTTGCCCGGTCTTGCCCATGTACACCCCTCCATGATCTCACCCGTTCATGTCGCATAGCCAAGGCCAAAACGCAAAAAGAGAGGGGCCGTAACGCCCCCCTCTGGGTGTTTGGCAGATCGCCCTGTCAGGCCGGTGCCAACCTGTCTGGCCTAGTGCCCACGGCCGTTGTTACGGCGCGCTTGACGGTCATGCGCGCGGTTATGCTTTTGCGCACTATAGTGTTTTTGCGCGCGGTGTTGCTGCACTTGTGCACGGCGATCGTTGTAGCCCTTGTGGTAAGAACGCGTTGCAATCGCGCGCCGCTGCTGATGGCCATTGCGATAAACCTTCTGAGGCGCATGGCGTGGCTGCTGATAATACCCGTTGTTGTGGTTTCCACGCGCGGACACATGTCCATTGTTTCGGTTGGACGAGTTGCTGACCGCCGCCCCAATCAGGGCAACCCCGGCAATGGCGGCCAAGGCGCGTGCAAGATCCTTGTCACCCGCGCTTGCGGGGGCGGCAGTGAATGACGTGATGGCCATTGCGGCCCCGACGATAAGTGAGATGCACTTGGAAAACATGGGGACTTCCCTTCTAGGTTGGTTGCTGCCCTCTACCCCGATCAGGCAGAAGCGATGAGCCGAACGTGGGGCCGCCCGCCCACGTTGTGCAATAACAGCGGGTTGTTATTGGATAACAACAGTGCCAACACCGTTACGATTCAGTGCGATATTGAATAGCGCGGCTCGCTCGGTCATGTTGCGAGGTATGAAACACATCCTCATCTCCCTAGCGGTTGCCGCGCTGATAGCCGGCCCCGCCCACGCGGCCTGCTATGCCGAGTACAAATCCAAAAGCGACAACCCATTTCAGCTCTATTACAACGTGGCACAGATCAGCGGCCCCTGCACCGTGGCCTCGGCCAGCGCGCAGTTGAGCCGCCAATTGGCCGCGCAGGGGCAGACCCTGCTCAAGGTGCTGTCGGTGCGTGAGGAGTGAGACGTTGAATGATCTGACAACCTCCGCCACCGACGCCCGCAGATCGGGCAACCGCGTGGTGACATTTGGTATCGCGGCCATCGTGGTCATCCTGACACTGGCGGCCGTGCTGCTGTTTCTCAGCCTGCCGGATGCGGGCGCGTTCAATGCGCGGGTAGAACGCATTTTTATCGAGAATGACGCCCTGACCTCCGAGGCGGAAATCAAGCTGCTGGAAATCCTCGCCCTGTCCGGCACAGCGTTTTCAGAAACGCTTGTCAGCTATCGCATGGTGATCTTCGTCCTGCTTATTTTTGCCACATCCCTTTTAGTGGCCGCACTGGTGTTTCTGGTGATGCTAATTACCCTGAACCGCCGCATGGCGCAGATCGAGCGGTCGGGCATCCAGGTCAGTTCGTTGTTGATCAGCCGGGCGGAAAAATCTGTCTACCTCAACAACATGGGCTTCAAGCTGACGGACGCCGCGATGGAAACCCTGTCGATCCTGGCCGAGGCGCGTATGGATGGCGATGTCCTGTCCGGTGCCGAAATCGAAGGCATGATATCCGGGCGTGACGCGTCCGATTGCGACGAGGCCGCAGGTGCCACACGCATCAAACGCCTGCGCGATACGCTAGGCAATCAGATGGTCAGCGAATTGCTGGTCAAGAATATCGCGCGCAAGGGGTACGTACTGGCCATCGACAAGGACGTGATCCGCGTAATTTGAACGCGCTCCGAAAGAACTATTTTGCATTCGGCAAGGATATTTAAGGCCAGAAGATACAGAAGGTCGGCCCTTGTCATCTTCTGGCGTCAAATATCCCGGGGGAACATTGGAAACCCAACGGGTTTTCTATGTTGGGAGCTGGCCCCCAAACGACTGTCGCGTCAACCGGTCATCGTCCGTCTTTGAAATGCGCGGGTTGTCAGGATCAGATCGGCCAGCCCCTGCATGCGATCGCGGGCCGCGTCAAATTCGGCGTCACTAATGTCAGCGTTGGCCAACAGGTGGCGGGCGTTGAAATCCACCTCGTCGACGCCGCGCCCACCCGGCATAGGATCGGTTTGGAAACTGGCGCGCAGCCAGATGCCGTCCATCACCGTGCGCAAGTGAAACGCGATTCGCGGGGCCTGTTCGGGCGGCACCAAATGGCGCAGTGCACTCAGCAGGTTGCTGCGCATGCGGGCATGCACGACGGTTTGGATCCGCTGGCTTTGCTCGTTGTGGGGCACGTCGGAACACAGGCTGATCCAGGCGTGACAGATCTCTTGTTGGAACACCGGTTCGGCAAAGTTGCCTACGATGATGCCATAAAGCCGCTCTAACGGGGTCTCAGCGTGTCGCAGCAATT
Source organism: Rhodobacteraceae bacterium KMM 6894 (assembly GCA_035798175.1). Classification (GTDB taxonomy): domain Bacteria; phylum Pseudomonadota; class Alphaproteobacteria; order Rhodobacterales; family Rhodobacteraceae; genus Roseovarius. Next base: position 39,144 of record JAPFBS010000009.1, on the reverse strand, counting down.
CGACCACGCAATCGCGCAGGACGGTGTTGGCCTGACGCTGGACACCTTCAAACAGCGCGCCCTTGTCGTGAAAATGGTGCAGCACGACGCCCTTGGATACGCCTGCGATCTTGGCCACCCGATCCAGCGTGGTGCCGCGAATCCCGTATTTAACCAGTGCGTCAAACGCCGCCTGAGACAGTTCGGCCCGACGGATGTCTGAAATGGATTTGCGCGCCATATCTGTGCCCTGTTGACTTGCTGCGCAGTCTAACTTGACCGGCCGGGGGTCACAACATCCGCAAATAACTACCTATGGACACAAAAACTGACCATTGGTAAGTATTGTGGCGCATCACTCAGTAAATTGGACATCATCATGCAAGCCGATTTCGTCATCATCGGATCAGGATCGGCCGGATCGGCCATGGCGTACCGCCTGTCGGAGGACGGCAAGCATCGGGTATTGGTGCTGGAATACGGGGGCACGGATGCCGGTCCGTTTATTCAGATGCCCGCCGCGCTGAGTTATCCGATGAACATGAAGCGCTATGATTGGGGCTATACCTCGCAGCCCGAGCCGCATTTGAACAATCGCCGATTGGCCGCGCCGCGCGGCAAGGTGGTGGGGGGATCCTCCTCGATTAACGGGATGGTTTATGTGCGCGGACATGCGGGCGATTTCGACCATTGGGAGGCGTCGGGCGCGACCGGCTGGGGCTATCGCAACGTGCTGCCCTATTACAAACGTATGGAAAACTGGACGGACGGCGGCCATGGCGGCGATGCATCGTGGCGCGGCACGGACGGGCCTTTGCACGTCACACGTGGGCCGCGCACCAACCCGTTGTTCAAGGCTTTCGTCGAGGCCGGCCATCAGGCGGGTTATGAACTGACCGATGATTACAACGGCGAGAAACAAGAAGGCTTCGGCCCGATGGAGCAGACGGTCTACAAAGGTCGCCGCTGGTCCGCCGCCAATGCCTATCTGAAACCCGCGTTGAAGCGGCCCAATTGCGATATGATCCGCTGCTTCGTGCGCCGCGTGATTATTGAGGACGGCCGCGCCACTGGCGTCGAGATCGAGCGAGGCGGCAAGATTGAGGTGATCCGCGCGGGTCGCGAGGTGATCGTGGCCGCGTCCTCCTTCAACTCGCCCAAGATCTTGATGCTGTCGGGCATCGGCCCTGCCGCGCATCTGGCTGACCACGGCATCAATGTGGTGGCGGACCGCCCGGGAGTGGGCGGCAACCTTCAGGACCATCTGGAACTGTATATCCAGCAGGCCTGCACGCAGCCCATCACGCTGTTCAAGCATTGGAACCTTTGGTCCAAGGGGCTGATCGGGGCGCAATGGCTGTTTGGAAAATCCGGCCTAGGCGCCTCCAACCAATTTGAAAGCGCAGCGTTCCTGCGATCAAAGCCCGGCATCGCGTATCCCGACATCCAGTATCATTTCCTGCCGATGGCTGTGCGCTATGACGGTCAGGCGGCGGCGGAAGGCCACGGATATCAGGCCCATGTCGGGCCGATGCGATCCACATCACGCGGGCGGGTCAGCCTGTCCTCGGGCGACCCCACCGACGCGCCGCATATCGCATTTAACTACATGTCTCAGGACAGCGATTGGGAGGAATTCCGCCACTGCATCCGCCTGACCCGCGAGATTTTCGGTCAGGCCGCGTTTGATCCTTACCGGGGTAAGGAAATTCAGCCGGGCAAGAATGTGCAAAGCGATGATGAGTTGAACGCGTTCATCGCGGAACACGCCGAAAGTGCCTATCACCCCTGCGGCACCTGCAAGATGGGCGCGGCGGATGACGCGCAGGCGGTGGTTGATCCCGAATGTCGCGTGATCGGTGTGGATGGGTTGCGCGTGGCCGACAGCTCGATCTTTCCGCGCATCACCAATGGCAATCTGAACGGGCCCAGCATCATGACCGGGGAAAAGGCGTCGGACCTGATCCTTGGCCGCGCACCCCTGCCCGCCTCCAATCAGCAACCGTGGGTGCATCCCGATTGGCAAACCACCACGAAGGCGGCTCGCCCCGAGGCTGTTCAGGCCTGATTGCTGCATAGAGGTGGCAAAAAATAAACCCGCACTGTCATCAGTGCGGGCTTATCCTTGTCAGGTCTTGCTGCGGCTTGGCGGGGCTGTTCCGCCCGATTTGGCCGCTTCCGCGCGGGCGCGGTTTTTCTTGCTGGACGGTTTTCCAATAGGTGTACCGCCGGGTTTGCCGGTAGGTTTGCCGCCGGGTTTACCCGTGGGCTTTCCGGTGGGTTTCCCACCCGGCTTGCCAAACGCGGGCTTGCCGCCCGGTTTACCAGAAGGTTTGCCGCCGGGCTTGCCGAACGGTGGCTTGCCACCCGAGGGCTTTGGCCCCTTGCCAAATGGCTTGCCGCCCGGTGCGCGCTTTGGCTCGCCCGGGGTGACGGCACCGTCGCGTGTGGGGTCCACGCGCTCGGGCTTAACGCGGGCCTTATAGGGCTTTGCCGGGCCGCCCTGAGGCTTGTCACCTGAATACGTCTTGCGCGGTTTGGGCGCGGCACTGTCATAGGTGCGATCAGGCGTATAGCGCGGTTTGGGCGCATCGGCAGGGGCAGAAGGCGCAGCAGGTTCGGCGGCGGGCAGATAGCGCGCCTTTTCCTCGGCCGTTTTCGCACTGCCCTGAAAACTGCGTTCGGGCTTGGGCCCTTTGCGGGCGGGTTTGCCGTCCTTGTGGGGCGGCGGGCCCGAGCGGCTGGCGATGGCCGGCGGCGTATCCAGACGGGTCAGCGCGCCATCCTCGACCTGCAATCCAGAGCCCAGCGTCTTGACGAAACCGTCAACCGCGGATTGGCGCAGTTCGATAAAGCTGGCGTTGGGTTGGATACGGATCGCGCCCACATCGTCGCGTGTGATGCCCCCCGCCTTGCAGATCATCGGCAACAGGCGGCGCGGCTCGGCGCCGACAGCATGTCCGCCGGGCAGAGAGAACCAAGTGCTGGGTCCAAACGGTTCGCGCGGACCCGGCTTTTCCTCGGGCTCGGACAGTTCTTCGGGGGCCGAATGACGGTTGCGCAACTGACGCAGATAGGCCGCTGCGATTTGTTCGGGGGTGAAGCGTTCCAGCAGGGTGGCAACACCCGCCTCTTCGCCTTCGGCCACCGGAGTTTGCCACTCGGGATCATCCAGCATGCGGGACTCGTCCTGGGCCATCACCTCTTCTGCCGAGGGTGCGGGGCCCCATTTCGCGGACAGTTTGGCCCAGCCCAACAGGCGCTGCGCCTTTTTGCGCGCGGCGGGCGGCACGATCAGAACCGACACGCCTTTGCGCCCGGCGCGGCCCGTGCGGCCCGACCGGTGCAGCAGCGTTTCATGGCCCGTCGGCAATTCGGCATGCACGACCAAATCCAGATTGGGCAGGTCAATGCCGCGTGCCGCCACATCCGTGGCCACGCAAACGCGCGCGCGCCCGTCGCGCATTGCCTGCAAGGCATGGGTACGTTCGGATTGCGACAGCTCGCCCGACAGGGCCACGACGGAAAAGCCGCGATTGGACAGGCGGGTGGTCAAACGGCCAACCATGGCGCGCGTGTTGCAGAACACGATCGCGTTCGGTGCCTCGAAATAACGCAGCACATTGATGATGGCATTTTCGCCATCCCTCGCCGCGACCGACATGGCGCGGTATTCGATATCCGCGTGCTGGCTTTCTTCGGCCTTGGTGGCAACGCGCACGGCGTCACGCTGAAAATTCTTCGCCAGCTTGGCGATGGCGGCGGGGACAGTGGCCGAGAACAACAGCGTCTGGCGCGTTTCCGGCGCGGAGCCGAGGATAAACTCCAGATCCTCGCGAAAGCCCAGATCCAGCATCTCGTCCGCTTCGTCCAGAATGACAGCGCGCAACGCGCTCATATCCATCGAGCCACGCATGATGTGGTCACGCAACCGGCCCGGTGTGGCCACGACGATATGCGCGCCGCGTGCCAGCGCGCGGCGTTCGTCGCGCATGTCCATCCCGCCCACGCAGGAGGCCAGAACCGCCTTGGCCCCGGCATAGACCCACTCCAATTCGCGTCGGACCTGAAGGGCCAGTTCGCGTGTCGGTGCGATCACCAGCGCCAATGGCGCGCCGGCGGGGCTGAACATCTCATCCTCGCCCAGCAACGTCGGCGCGATGGCCAAGCCAAAGCCCAGCGTTTTGCCAGATCCGGTCTGGGCCGAGACCAGCAGGTCACGCCCCGTCAGTTCGGGATCGCTGACAGCGATCTGTACGGGGGTAAGGGTGTCATAGCCACGCTGGGCCAGTGCATCTGCGAGTACTTTTTTCAAGGCGGACATTTTCTGTTGGCTGGGATCAGGGATTCCGCCCGATCAGGGCGGCAAGTCGAAGGGTTTATACCGTTCAGAGCGAAATGTATAGCGTCGCCGTGCCGCGACGCAGCACCGGGGATAAACCATGCTTAACCGCATGGATTTGGCCACAGCGAGTCGCGTTCGCGGGGACTTCAGTACAAGAAATCCGGAAAAATGCACCCATACAATCGGACGTATCACCCTGATTTACTGGTAAATTGTCTGCGTTACAAATAATTCACACGGAAAAGTGTTAACGCCACTGGACCGGTGGTCGCATTCGGGTATCGTAACCTTCTTGCCACAACTAGGGCGATTGATCCGATCAAATGCCCTGCGTTTGCAACCACCATGGGAGGATTAAGATGAATATCTGGACAAAATCAAAGGTCACAATCGGCGGCGCATTGGCTCTGACAATCGCATCATTCGGACTGGCGCAGGCCGACGAGTGCAAAAACCCCGAGGCGATCCGCTTTTCCATGATCCCGACCGAAGAAACCACGCAGGAACTGTCGCTGTATCAGCCGATGGTGAACCAGTTGAAAGCTGTGACAGGCAAGAATGTCGAATTCTACCTGCCAACGTCCTACGCGTCTGTCGTCGAGGCGATGCTGGGCGGGTTTGTCGATCTGGGCATGCACGGCCCCTACTCTTACGTCATCGCGCAGGAAAAAGATCCGGATCTGCGCGTGATCGCGACCTACGCCAAGCACAAGGGCCACTTCCAAGAAGAAGGACCAGGCTATAAGGCGGTTCTGGTCGCCCGCGCGGACAGCGGATATACCTCCATCGATGATCTGAAGGGCACTGTTATCGGGTTGACCGATCCGGCCAGCACCTCTGGCAACCTGCTGCCGCGTGTTGCATTCACCAAAGTGATCGGTAGCGATCTTGAGGATTACTTCAGCCGCGTCGTCTATACCGGCGGGCATGACCTAAGCGCGATTGCCGTGCTTGAGGGTCAGGTGGATGCGGCATTCGTCGCCACGCACCGTCTGGACAACGTGATCGATCGCGATCTGGCCAAGATGGAAGACTATGTCGTTCTGTGGTCCTCGCCCGTGATCCCGCAGGATCCGTTTGTTGTGAACGGCAACCTGTGCCCCGAGTTGATCGACAACATCCAGAAGGCGTTCCTGACACTGGGGGACACCGAAGAAGGCCGCAAATATCTGGAGAACGTGAACGCCTCCAAATTCGTGGCGATGGAAGACAGCGATTATGACATCATTCGCGATCTGAAAGCCGCGAAAGACGCCAAGAACTAAGCATTGCAAAACGCCCCCGCCTGTTACCACGGCGGGGGCGTGTCTTTTCCGAAGGAGCAGCCCCATATGTCCGTCCTGTCCGTCAAGAACCTGCGCGTGCGCTATTCCGGCAAGGGCCCCGAGATCCTGAAAGGGATCGATTTCGAGGTCGCGGCCGACGATTTTCTGGCCATTATCGGGCCATCGGGTGCGGGCAAGTCCACGCTGATCCGCTGCGTCAACCGTCTGGTCGAACCCACTGACGGCACCATCATTATGCTGGGTCAGGACGTGCGCGCATTGAAGGCGCGCGAGTTGCGCGGATTGCGGCGCAATGTCGGCATGATCTTTCAGGAATTCAACCTGATCAACCGCATGTCGGTCATGGACAACGTGCTGTCCGGGCGGCTGGGCTATACCGGCAACATGCGTAGCCTTTTCCGCCATTTCCCGAAACAAGACATCGCCATGGCGCTGGACTTTCTGGACCGGGTCGGCCTGTCGGATCACGTCAACAAGCGCGCCGATGAACTGTCAGGTGGACAACGTCAGCGTGTCGGTATCGCCCGTGCCCTGATGCAACAGCCCAAGCTGTTGTTGCTGGACGAACCCACCTCGGCGCTGGATCCCAAAATCTCGCGCGAAGTGATGGGCCTGATCATGGGCATCGCCAAGGAACTGGGCGTGCCCGCCCTGTGCAACATCCACGACGTCACGTTGGCCAAGGAATTCTGCAACCGCATCATCGGATTGCAAGACGGCATCAAGAAATTCGACGGCGAAACGTCCACCCTGCGCGACGCCGATCTGGAAGATATCTATGCCATGGAGGTTCTCTGACCCATGGCCCTGATCGACACACACGCCACCGGGTTGGCCCTGCAAAGCGAGCTACGCCGCAAGAAACAGCTGAAGCTGGCCCTGATCTGGGGCGGTGTCCTGCTGTTCGCCGCTTGGTGTTTTCACGGCACAATCATTCAGGACACAGATTGGCACCGCGTCGGGGGGCGCAATGGCATCTGGGCGTCCTTCGCACGGTATCTGCAACTGGATTGGAGCCTATGGCGCGAGTTGATCATCCCGACAATCGAGACGTTCATGATGGCCTGTGTCGGCACGGTTCTGGGCTGTTTCTTTTCACTGCCCGTGGCGTGGCTGGGCGCGGCAAACGTGACACCGTCCAAGAAAATCCTGTATCCGCTGGGCCGGTTCCTGATGGTTCTCAGCCGCTCGGTGCATGAAATCGTCTGGGCGCTGATCTTTGTCAGCGCGGTCGGTCTGGGTGCCCTGCCCGGCGTGTTGGCCATCGCCATGCGGTCGGTCGGGTTCATCTCGAAAATCACTGCCGAGGCGATCGAGAACATCGACGCCAAGCCGGTCGAGGCGATCCGCGCCACCGGTGGAAACGAATTTCAGGTGATGTATTACGGTATTCTGCCGCAGATTTACCCGGTGGTTCTGGCCACGGTTATCTTTGAATGGGACATTAACATCCGCCGCTCCGCCGTTATGGGACTGGTCGGAGCGGGCGGTTTGGGCCTGTTGTTTTTCCGACAGATGAACAGCTTCAACTATGGTGGCGTGTCCATGGTGATCCTTGCCATCCTGCTGCTGATCGTGCTGGGCGAGGTAATTTCGCATTACCTGCGCAAAGCCGTGATTTGAGGGGGATGACCAATGGCTGAACAAATGCTGCCGGTAGAAAAACCGAAACCCACATGGTCGCGCTATAGCTTCCCCGGCTCGCTGTGGAGCTTTGGCACGGTTCTGTTGATCCTGCTGTTCCTTGGCTATTCGATGGTCTTTCTCAAGATCGACGTCTGGCAGTTGCTGTCGGGCCTTGGCAAACTGGGGGGCGTGGTGGCGGCGCGGTTCTTTCCGCCCGACCTGGCATATGTGCTGGACAAGGGATATCTGGCCGCGATTCTGGACACGCTGCAAATGTCCTTCTTGGGCGGGATGCTGGGCGTGATTCTGGCGATTCCGCTGGCGTGGTTTTCGGCGTGGAATGTTACGCCCAGCCGCACTATCCTGTTCCCGCTGGGACGTTTGGGCGTCATATCCGCCCGCGCCATTCACGAAACGATCTGGACGATCCTGTTCGTGTCGGTTCTGGGCTTTGGCATGCTGGCGGGGGTCAGCGCGCTGACGATGTTCTGTATCGGTTTTGCCGGCAAACTGTTCTCGGACGAGATCGAGGCGGTCGACATGGGCCCGGTCGAAGCGATGCGCAGCGCAGGCGCCAACCCGTTTCAGATCTTCATCTTTGCGGTCTTTCCGCAGGTGCGCGTCGCGTTTACCGGCATCGCGATCTACACTTGGGACGTGGCGTTTCGCGCGGCCACGGTTGTGGGCTTCTTTGGCGGCGGCGGGATGGGCTGGTATTTGAAACGCAACGTGCAGCAGTTGGAAAACCTGCGCGTCGGCGCGATCATCCTGTCAATCATCGCAATGGTTCTGGTGGCCGAGTTTATCTCGGGCTGGCTGCGCAGTTCGGTGAACAAGGCCAAGTGATTAGCCAAGGCGCGATGAGGATAGCGATGCTGAGGTCTCTGCATCGCTTTGCTTGATGCGTTTTCAAAGATAGCAGGAATCCCCGTTGCAGCCCAATGCGCCGCTTGCGTTTTGTACCGCTCTTGGCGACAGTCCGCGCGAACATCGTACAAAGGATCAGCCCGATGAAAATCGTCAGAACCGACAGTGAATTGCAGACACCCATGGTGGATGCCGCCCTGCGTCAAGCGGGACACGAGTTGGTCCTGCTGCCCGATGGCGCGGACGAGGCAACGGTGATCGCTGCAGTGGCCGACGCCGAACTTCTGTTGATGTGCTACACGCCAATCACGCAAGCGGTGATTGATGCTGCGCCGCAGTTGCGCGGCATCGTGAAATACGGCGTCGGCATAGACGCCATCAACATCCCCGCCGCCCGTGCACGCGGCATCACAGTGGTCAATATCCCCGAATACGCCGAAGAAACGGTGGCCGAGGGTGCATTTGCCCTGATTATCGCCTTGTCAAAGCGGCTGATCCCGCTGAACGATCAAATGCGCAGCGCAGGCTGGGCCTGGCCGGAACCTACGTGGCTGGGCAATGACATTGCGGGCAAGACGGTGGGTATGGTTGGCCTGGGCAAGATTGGCCGCTCGATGGCGCGCATGGCCGGGGCCGGGTTCCGCGCCCGCGTGATCGCCTATAGCCCCCACACCGATCCCGCGCGTTTTGAAGCGGCGGGCGTAGAGCGTGTCGAGACCTTGCACGACATGTTGGCGCAGTCTGACATTGTCACCGTGCATAGCGTGCTGAACGATGAAACCCGGCACCTGATCGGTGCCGAAGAATTGCGCGTGATGAAGCCCTCGGCCCTGCTGATCAACGTATCGCGCGGGGCGATTGTGGATGAGGCTGCACTGGTGCACGCCATTCAGGACGGCTGGATTGCGGGGGCGGGTCTGGACGTGTTCAGTCAAGAACCGCTGAACCGCGAAGATCATCCGATGGCACCGCTGTTTGGCCTGCCCAACGTGATCCTGACGCCCCACCTGACCTTCTACACCGCCGAGGCGATGGAGCGGTTGGAGCGTGAAACGCTGGAGCGCTGTTTCGAAATCATCGAGGGGCGTGCGGTGACCATCCTGTCCGGCGATCCGCGTCTGCGCGATCAATCGGGCGCGATGTATCCCTAAACCGCCTTAGCGATGCCCGGCGATCAGCACGATCCCGACCGCGACAATGCTCGCGGCCATCATTCGCCGGGCGCGCGGCCCTTCGCCAAACCAAAATACGCCGATCATCGCGGCAAAGATCACCGATGTTTCACGCAGGGCTGACACCAGACCCAAGGGGGCCAGCGTCTTGGCATACAGAACCAACCCATAAGCGCAGCCCGAAATCACGCCGCCCATGATGCCCAGCGCGATTGACTTCATCGGCAAGGCCCGCAATCGTGCCATGCGGGTCGGAAACACATACATTGCCACGGTCACGTTGCCGATAAACACCCATGCCATATAGGCAATCGCATCTTCCGAGGCCCGGACGCCAATGCCATCAACCAACGTGTAACTGGCCACGATCAGGCCCACGCCGACAGCGGCCAGAACACCCCCAAGGGGCAGCGCGCCGCGCAGCACCGGATAGGACAGGATCGAGATGCCGATACTGATCGCGACGATCCCGATCCAAGCGTACAGCGGCAGAACCTCACCAATCCAGAACTGCGCGCCCAAGGCCACCAACAGCGGCGCAAGGCCGCGCGAAATCGGATAGATCAGGCTAAGGTCGCCCAGCCGATAAGCGACGTTCAGCAGATAGAAATACCCCCAATGGATCACAATGGACGCGATCAGCCATGGCACGGCATCCCATGACATGCGGATCGAAAACAACGCCAGAAACAGGCCGAACAGAAACTGCCCAACGGCCAGCAGGCCGGTCATCAACGCGCGATCCCCCGCGCCCTTCATAACCGCGTTCCACAGCGCATGCAGTAGCGCGGCGGACAGCACCATCAGGCTGACGGCAAGGGTCACTTTGGCGTGGCGCCATGGATAGCGGTTACGACAATCTCCAACGCGCGATCCAGATCGTCGCGTGGTATGGTCAAGGGCGGTGACAGGGTCAGCACACAGCCTTGGCTAATCTTGAAACTTAGCCCCGCATCCAGGCAGGCGTAATAGATCCGCTCGGCCAATTCATTCCCGGGTGTCTTGTCAGCGCGGTCCTGCACGATTTCGACCCCGAACATCAGGCCGCGACCGCGAATGTCACCCACGATGGGGCAGCCGTCCAGCCGCTCCGCCAGCAGGTTCATGGCGTAATCGCCCAGCTCCGCCGCGCGCTCGACCAGATTTTCATCCTCGATGATTTCAATCGTGGTCAGCGCCGCGCGGGAGGTCACGGGGTTTTTCTCATGCGTGTAATGCCCGATGGCAAAGTCCCCGCACACGTCCAGATCGCGGTGCGCGACGCAAGCGGCGATGGGCAATATGCCACCGCCCAGCGCCTTGCCCAGCGTCACGATATCGGGGATCACGTCGTCATGCTCAAACGCGAACATGCGGCCCGTCTTGCCCAGACCGGTGGGGATTTCATCCATGATCAGCAATGCGCCGTGACGGTTACAGGCCTCGCGCACCGCTTTCCAGAAACCGGGGGGTGGCACGTAGGGCACGGCGCGCATTGGCTCGGCGATGACGGCTGCCACGTCGCCTTCGCGCTCCAGCACATAGTCGACCATTTTGGCGCAGGCCAATCCGCAGACGTCCGGCCCGGCGTGATTGTAGGGACAACGATAGCAGGCGAAGGGAGCGACATGCTCGGCCCCCGGAATCAACGGCCCGGCGATATGGCTGCGAAATGTCGCCTCGCCGCCGACGCTGGCCGCGCCCATGCCGGCCCCGTGAAACGCATCCCAAAAGCTGACCGTCTTGAACCGTCCGGTGGCGGCGCGCGCGATTTTCAACGCCACCTCGTTGGCGTCGGACCCACCGGTGGTAAACAGGGTCTTGCCCAGATCACCGGGCGCGATCTCGGCAAGTTTTTCGGCCAGTGCCACAGCGGGATCGTTAGTGAAACGGCGCGGAGCGAAGGGCAGGTCATCCATCTGCTTGGCAATCGCAGCTTTCAGGCGCGGGTGGCCATACCCGATATGGTGCACCGAGTTACCGTGAAAATCCATGAAACGACGGCCATCCAGATCCTCGATCCAGATACCCTCGGCCTTGGCGATCGTGCTGACACAGGGGCTGGACAGGCTTTGATGCAAAAACGCGTCCGAGTCGCGCTGTAACAGAGGCGCAGATTTCGGCCCGATGGATTTCTTCAGCCAGTCACGCCGCGCGTCCGAGCGGTTGGATTCGCCTTCGGTATGTACGATCGGTTTGGTCATCTTTGCCTCCGGGGCGTCAATAGCTTGGGATCAGGCAGGGGAATTCAGACCGCCGCCGCCGTGGTCGCATAACGGAACGCATCGAAGTTGCGCAATTGCCGGTCTGTTGGCAGGTCCAGCACGCGGTTACAGATGAACGGCACCACCTGTTCGCTAAGGCCACCATGGCTGCGCAAGGGCACATCCAGCGCCGCCAGATCATGCCGGTCCTTGGACGTGCCGATGACCACGTTTTCGTCTGAAATCAGGGTGATATTTCCAATCCGGTCCCATGGCAGCTGAAAGGCTGCGGCCGCGTCCTTCTTGATCATCGCATGAGTGATGCCAGGCACATGGGACAGCCGCTCGGCGGTGGCAGGGCGATCCAAGGCCTTGGGCATATAGATGGTCGCGAAAGATCCCAGCGCGCCGTGATGCACGACATAGGGATCTGTGATCGGCAGGATAACCCGCGCCACGCCAACGCCCAGCCATTCATCCAGAATGTCCTGCACATAGACGACATTGGGCGTACCGTCTGCATTATGCTTGGGCTTCATCCCGTGATCGGCGGTGATCACGATGGTCGCGCCCAGCGCGTCCAATTGGCCAAGATACCCATCGACCATGGCATAAAAATCATTCGCCACAGGCGTGCCCGGCGCATATTTGTGTTGGATATAGTCGGTGGTGGTCAGATACATCACATCCGGCATCCACATCTCCAACAGCTTGACGCCCGCGGCCAGAACAAACTCGCTCAGCTTCGCTGAATAGACGTCTGGCTGCTCCATGCCCAGCCAACTGGCGGCGTTGTCCAACCCGTGTTCTGCAATCGTGGTGGTGGCGGATTTTTCGGCGGAAAAGCAGCGCGCTCGACCGCTTGTCATGTCCAGCCCCGCGCCCAAAAGGGCGCGCAACTTGTCCTTGGCGGTGACAATGGCGACACGCGCACCGCCGTCGTGAAACTGCTTGAACAGGGTCGGCGCGCGCAAAAAGCGCACATCGTTCATCATCACTTCTTCGTCGCGCTTCTTGTCGTAGAAGTAATTGCCGCTGATGCCATGAATCATCGGCGGGCGGCCTGTTGCGATAGACAGGTTGTTGGGATTGGTGAAGGACGGAATAACAGAATGCGCCAACGCATCGGTGCCATCACGCCGCATACGCGCCAGATTTGGCATCAACCCTGCGTCAATGGCAGCGTCCAGATATGCAGGCTCGCACCCATCGAGGCAGATGGTGATCGCAGGCACCTTTGGGAATGGATACTCGCGGTCATTGGCGACGATGGGGGCATGCGTGTTCAAGTTTATCTCGATCCTGTGAGGGCCTCAGGCGGCCAGTTTCGCGCGTTCTTCCAACGCGCGGGCGGGAGGCGCGGCACTGGCAACACCCATCTCGGCAAGGCAGTCTGCAGCGGCCTGCGTGACACGGCGCATCACATGCGCGTCCATCTGACCGATACAGCCGACGCGGAAACTATCCACGACTGTCAGCTTTCCGGGGTAGATGATGAATCCCTTGTCTTTCATCAACTCATAAAACCGCGAAAAGACAAATTTTTCATCCGCAGGGCAGAAGAACGTAACGATAATCGGGCTAAGCCAGCGATCTGCCAGCAAAGTTTCGAACCCCAGCTCGCGCATACCCGCGACCATCACGTCCCGGTTATTATAATACCGCGCGCCTCTGGCAGCAACGCCACCCTCGGCCGCATGCGCTTGGAGCGCCGTAAGGAACGCGGCGACGACATGTGTGGGCGGCGTAAACCGCCACTGGCCGGTTTTCTCCATGTTCTCCCACTGCGCATGCACATCCAGACTAAGCGAGTGACAATTGCCCTTGGCCGCCTCCAACTCGGTCTTGCGTGCGATGACAAAACCGAAACCGGGCACGCCCTCGATGCATTTGTTGGCGGAACTAACCAGCACTTCGTATTGGATCTCGGCCACCTTCAAATCGACCGCGCCAAACGCCGACATCGAATCGATCAGCAGCTTGCGCCCGGCGGCATAGGTCGCCTCGGAAATTTCCTGAACCGGATTGAGGATGCCGGACGACGTTTCGCAATGGATCGCCAGAACATGCGTGATGGCGGGGTCATTCGCCAAAATCTCGGCCACTTCATCACCACGTGGCGGCAGGTAATCGCCCTTGTCCAGCAGATGGTATGCGCGGCCCAGATATTCCATCGTCTTGGCGGCACGCAGGCCGTAAGCACCGTTCGCCAGCACCAGAACCTTGCCGTCGCGGGGCACAAAGCTGCCCAGCATCGCCTCGACGCAGAAACTGCCCGAGCCTTGCATCGGCACGCAATCGAACGCCTCATGCCCGTCGCCCAGCAGGGCCAGCAGACCGGTGCGCATGTCACGGGTCATGCCGCGGAAGTCGTCATCCCAGCTGCCCCAGTCGCGCAGCATCGCCTGCTTGACCGCGTAGGACGTGGTCAGCGGGCCGGGGGTCAACAAATAGGGCTCGCCCAGATGCGGGGCGCTCAAAGGGGTGTCTGATGCGGACATTTTTGGGTCTCCGGGGAATATGGGTTGCCAATACCATTGCAGCATCTGTGCCCATATGTGAAATTGCATTATGCGATTACTTCATAGGCGCGGCCTATGGTATTTTCACCGGGGGACCGATGCGTCAAAGTCAACTGCGCGCGTTTCACTATGTGGCCAAATTGGGCGGGTTTTCTCGCGCAGCCGAAGCGCTGTTCCTGACACAACCCGCGATCTCTGAACAGGTGCGCAAACTGGAACAGACGCATGACGTGCTATTGTTTCACCGCGAACGCAAACGCGTGCGCCTGACCGACGCCGGGCAGCATCTGTTCCGCCTGACCAAACAGTATTTCGAGATCGAACAGCAGATCTCGGACTATATGGCCGAAAGCCGCGCTGCGGTGGAGGGCGAGTTGCGCATCATCGCAGATTCGGCGCACCACGTGACAGGCGTGCTTAGCCGGTTTCGCCAACGCTATCCGGGGGTGACGGTCACGCTGCGCGGCGGCAACACCGACGACATCGTTGAGGATCTGCGCGCTTACAATGCCGATGTCGGCGTGATTGGCGGGCTGGCAACGGGCGGCGGCATGGAGGTTCTGGATCTGGGCGAATCGCCGATCACCGCCTTTGCCGCTATTGGATTTCTTCCGGATACAGCACGCGGCCTGACATTGGCCGAATGTGCGGCAATGCCCTTGGTCATGCGCGAAATGGGCTCCAAGACCCGCTCGAAACTAGAGGACGCTGCCAAGGCGCAGCGGATCACCCTGACCCCTGCCATCGTCGCCGAAGGCCGCGAGGCCGTACGCGAAGTGGTCGCGTCGGGGGCCGGGATCGGTTTTGTCTCGCAAGCGGAATTCGGGCATGATTCACGGCTTGTGCAAATCCCGCTCAGCGGGGTGGATATCCGCATGACGGAAACGTTGGTCCATTTAACCCAACGACGCGAAGTCCGGGTTATCCGCGCCTTCATGGATTTTGCACGGGCCGAAGGGGCAAACGGCGACTGAGGCGCGCAAGGAGAACCCCGCGCGCCAAACCCTATCGTGCGCGCCAGGCCTGCGTACGTTTCAACACGCCGCGTGACAGAATCATGTGAATGATCCGCGCACCGGCGTTGGTGTAGAAGATCATCATCCCCATAGCCGCCGCCGGGGCGATATCGCCCGCGTCGTCCATGTTCAGTACCGCAATCGACGCCAGCGCCGTGGTGGGCGAATACAGGAACACCACCGCCGATACTGTCGTCATCGCGTTCACGAACAGATAGATCGAAATATCCAAAATCGACGGCATGCAGACCGGTACCGTGACGCGCGTGAACAGCTTCATCGTGGGTTGTTTCAATGAGGCTGAAACAGACTCGAACTCGCCATCCATCTGCTTCAACGCGGTCACTGCTGTCAGATGCGATACGGTGTAAAAGTGCGTCACTGTGCAGACCACCAGAATGGCCATCGTGCCGTAAATCGCGTTCAGCGGGTTGTCCGGGTTGTTGAAGAAAAAGATATACGCCAGCCCCAGAACCATTCCCGGAATCGCCATCGGCAACATCGCGAACATCTGGAAAATCGCCCGCCCGGTTTTGAAGCCGCTGGATTTTTCCACCAGATAGGCCCCGAAGAACACCACTCCGGTACCGATCACGGCCACCAAAAGTGCCATCTTGATCGAGTTGAAATAGGCCGTCCAGCCGCCGCCATCCATCCGGTTGAACTGATAGTTCTTCAGGCTGAGGCTTAGATCATAGGGCCAGAATTTGACCAGCGCGGCAAACTGGCAGACCGCCAGCATCCCGACGATGAACAAACCGATCAGCGTGCAGTAAGCCAAGAACAACCGATCCGTTTTCTTGTTTGGCGACGGTTGAAACGGGACCGAACGCGCAGACAATGACGCAACCTGTTTGGATTGTACCAGCCGGTCGATGGCAAAGGCCAGAATGGCCGGAATTACCAGAACGACAGACACCACCGCGCCCATCTCGAAGTTCTGCTGGCCGATCACCTGTTTGTAGATGTCGACCGCCAGCACGTTGAACTGACCGCCGATCACCTTGGGCAAACCGAAGTCGGTGATCACAAGGTTAAACACCACAAATGCCGCCGAAATCAGGCCATAACGTGCGCCCGGGATCGTCACCGTCCAAAAGGTGCGCCACGGCGTCGAGCGCAAGGTCGTCGCCGCCTCATACAATCGCGCGTCCGATATTGCCAACGCCGTCGAGATAATCAGAAACGCATGCGGAAAGGTGAAAAACACCGAGCCGATGACGATCCCGATGGGGCCATAGATACTGGCCCCGAACAAAAGCTCTTTCAGCATCCCCTGATTGCCGAACAGATAAACCAGCGCGATCCCCGGCAGCAACGAGGGCACCAGAATGGGCATCATCGCGATCAGACGGAATACCCCCTTGAAACGCATGCAACTGCGGTTCAGCGCATAAGCAAACCAAAACGCCAGCGTGACAGTGACAATTGTGGAGAAAACAGCGATCAAGACCGAATTCTTGATCGAATTAGACAAAGCAGGCGTCGAGAAATAATTGACAAAATTGTCGATCCCGCGCGCCTGCACCGGCCTTAGCTGAACCCGGCGAAAGGTGTTGCTGTCCAACTCGACCCAGTCAACGCCGGTTTTCAGCGTCGAACCGACCAGAAATCGCCCATCAGCAGTGGTATTGCGCAACTGATAGCGCACCGTGCTGCGAAAGCTGAAGTCGGGAAACAGCGGCGTCACGCTTAGACGGCTGTCCGAGCCACCGCTTAAGTCATCGGGCTGAAACGCACCGACCTGACGGTTCAGGTCGGCCCCGTTCAGGATAGTGCCGTCAAATGTTCCGTCTTCGTCAGAGACCTGAAATTCATATTGCGACAGTTGAAACGCATAGGTCGACAGCGACTTTGAAAACATCACATAGAGCGGCATCACCAGCGTGACGATCAGATAGACCGCAATCACGATCATGCCGCCGCGCATCAAAATGTCATCGCGGCTGAGTTTACCTTTAATCGCAGGGCCTGCGGGCATCTGGCTGGGGCTGATATCGGTCATGCTCAGACCTCGGCCGCGTCAAAGATCATGACGCGGTCCTTGGGCAGTTCGACGACGATGCGTTTGCCCTCGCTAAGGTCCAGACGGCGCACGGCGTTCATCGACACGTTCGCGATCAGCTCGGCCTTGCCAAAACGTTCGTGCTTTAGCTGGCACCGCCAGTACGAGCCAAGGAATTCCATATTCGTGACCAACACATCCAGCGTGTTTCGGTCGGTGTCGGGCGCATCGGCACCTGCGTCATAGGGAATGATATCTTCGGGGCGGATGGCAACGATTACGTCATGACCGGGCGCAAATACGTGCTTGGCGCAATGAGTTTCACCCCCGCCAAACGCGACGTTGTCAGCATCAGTCACCTTGCCTTCGATCTGGTTCATGTCACCGATAAAACCGGCCACGAAAAGCGTCGAGGGGTGGCGATAAATCTCGGTCGGTGTGCCGACCTGATCAATGCGGCCGTGGTTGATCACCACAATTCGGTCAGCCATCGACAGCGCTTCTTCCTGATCGTGGGTCACCATGATGGTCGTCACGCCCAGCTTGCGCTGCAATTCCTTGATCTCGTGGCGCAGGAACACACGCACCTTGGCATCCAGTGCCGACAGCGGTTCATCCAGCAACAACAGGCCGGGATTGGTGGCGATGGCGCGCGCCAGCGCGATCCGCTGTTGTTGGCCGCCGGACAGTTGCGCGGGATACTTCTTGCGCTGCTCGGACAGGCCGACCAGCTCCAGCAATTCTGTCACGCGGGCGTCAATCTCGGGCTTTTTGCGGCCGGTGTTTTCCAGGCCGAAAGCGATATTTTTCTCAATCGTGAGGTTGGGGAACAGCGCGTATGACTGGAACACGATGCCAAAATCCCGTTCCGACGGGGGCAGGTTCGACACGTCACGGCCCGCTTGCATCACGCGGCCCTTGGTTTGCAGGTCCAGCCCCGCGATGGCGCGCAACAGCGTTGTTTTGCCGCAGCCAGAAGGGCCTAAAAAACAGACGAATTCCCCTTCGGCAATATCCAGAGACACGTTTTTCAGCGCGTGGAAATCCCCAAAGGCCTTCCACAGGTTTTCGATGTTCAGATAGGCAGGGCCTGCGGCGGTCACCTCGGTCACGGGGATCGTCCTTATAACTATTTTGAGAATGTTGGGCGTCAGTAACGCAGACCGGGGGCGATGTATATCGCCCCCGGTCCGGTTCATAGCATCAGCTTACTTTGCGTCGGATTTACCGTCGTAACGGCCCTGCCACTCTTCCAGAATGCGCGCGCGGTTGTTCGCAGCAAACTCGAAATCGTTGTCGATCATGGCATCCAGCAGACCTTCGGGGAAATACTCGACCGGCTGGGCGACGCCCGGCATGGCAACAACGGCGTAGCCGACGTTATACATTTCCATGGCTTCCTTGGTCACCGAAAAATCGACCAATTTTTGTGCAGCTTCCAGTGAATCGGTGCCCGCGACGATTGCCGTGGCTTCCATGTCCCAACCAACGCCCTCGGATGGCACGATGATGTCGATCGGCGCGCCTTCGGCTTTGGATTTCGCACCACGGAACGCAAAGGAGATACCGATCGGGATCTCGCCCGATGCCGCCAGTTTGCAGGGCGCCGAACCCGAGTGGGTGTAGCGTGCAATATTTGTATGCAGCGCGTCCATGTAGGCCCAGCCGTCTTCTTCACCGAACATCTGCAACCAGCTGCTTACGTCCAGAAAACCGGTGCCCGACGAGTTCGGGTTCGGCATGATCAGGTGACCTTCATACTGAGGGTCGGTCAGGTCCTTCCACGAAGTCGGCGCCGTCAGCCCCAGCTTTTCGCCTTCGACAGTGTTATAGCACACCGAAGCAACCCAAGCGTCCATGCCGACCCATGCAGGAGGCGTGTCTTTGTCGACAAATTTGGCATCCAGTTGGTCCACACCCGCGGGGGCGTAGGGTTCCAGCATGCCTTCGGATTTCAGCAGCAGCAGCGATGTTGCGGCCAGACCCCAAACCACGTCGGCCTGCGGATTGTCACGCTCGGCCAGCAGCTTGGCCGTGACGACGCCGGTCGAATCGCGCACCCAGTTGATGGTGATGTCGGGGTTGGATTCGTTGAATTTAGCGGCATAACGCGCCAGATCTTCGGCCTCGACGGCGGTGTAAACTGTCAGTTCGGTCTGGGCGAGGGCCGTGGTGGCCATCAGCATGCCCGTCACTGCGGATGCGAGTGATGTAAACTTGAATTTCATGGTATCTCCTCTGTCAATCTGGGGTCGTGGCCCCTTTGAGTCTTCGTGCAAGTCGTGCCTTAAGACTATTTCGTAACGTAAATGTGACAGGTTCAAGCAGCAATGAAAATCGTTTTAACCTACCGTTTGATAACCTGAACCTATGGATTGCCCCCTTGGGTTGCGCGGGCAGCGGGTGCCGCACCTCTGGCTTGAGTACCGCGCGCGGTGGCATTGTCGGTTGGTTCTGTTCATCACCGGCAGGCGGCCGGGAACCTAGGCACTGTCAGCACGGGGCAGTTCCTCGATCAACCGGGTCTCCAGCAACTGACCGTTGCGGTAGAGAATCGGATAGGCCACGGCCGAAATATGGCCATTCAGATCACGCAGGGCGCGCAAGGTCTCCAGATGGATATTGGACGATTCAAAACTGTCCTTGCGGCCATGGGTCAACCGCTCAAGATGGCGTTTGCGACTGCGTCGTTCGGCCTGCTTCAATTCGGTTTTCTCAGTGACCAGCAGCCGCGCGCTTTCCAGATCGTCCGAGATCAGGACGTTGGATGCAAGGCTGAAATTGGCGCGGACGGATTCGAATATCGCAGTCAATTCGCCCCATCCCTCCTTGGACAGTTCCGCGCCAGTTTCGCGTTTGTCGGCTGCGATCCTCGGAAAGGTCACGGCCAAAACATCGCCCGCTGCCTCCAACCGGATAGCATATTCCATAAGGCCGCGGACAGCCTTGGCTTCTTTCTTGGAATAGCTGTCCAGCGGCAGGGCCGCGACATAGCCGCGAATACCCAGCAGCGCGGCGTTGACGGCATCGTCCTGCTGTTTGATCTGCCGCATCCGCGCGGTATCCCCGTTTCGCAGCGCATCCTGCATCGGCAGGTACATCCGCTCGACCAGACCAATCATGCGCAGCAGTTCACGTTTCAGGCTGGCCAGCGCCAGTTGCGGCGTATCACTGACGTCAGGGTCCAGCACGCTGACCTCAGCCAGTTGCGCGCCTGTCGGCGCCGGTACAACGGGGTCAGGCAGCAACGTGCGCAGTGGACGCTCTAACGCGCGGCACAGCGGCAGCGCCAGAATCAACAGCGACAGGTTGAACGCAATATGCGCATAGACCAATGACTGGCCCGGCCCCGCGATCAGCAGATGATCGGGGTCAAACGCCCAGTTCACCACCAAAAGAATCGTCAGGGCCCAACTGCCTCGCAACCCCATGTTCGCCAACGGAATGCGCCGCGCCGGCACCGGCATGCCGCGCGTCAGCCAGATGGGAATGAACGCACTGCCCAGATTGGCCCCCAGCACCAGCGACAGGCCCGCCCCAAAAGGGATCGCGCCGATCTGAACCAGCGTGACACACATCAGGATCGCCGCCACCGACGAATGCATGACAAAGGCCAGCACCGCACCCACCAGAAACGCGGTGATGAAATCACGCGCCAGATACCCGGCGATTGCCGGTAAGAACGCGCTGTCCTGAATAGGGGCCACCGCCGCGCGCAGAAATTGCAGCGAAATCAAGATCAGCGCGACCCCCATCAGGATGCGCCCCCCCTGCCGCCAGCGCCGACCTTCGCATTTCACGAACAGCCAGCCACCAGCGGTCAACAGCAGCGGCACCAGCCAATCCAACTTGAACGTCAGTATCTGAATAATCAACGCCGATCCCAGATCGCCGCCCAGCACCACCGCCAGACCAGCGGGAAATGCCAAATATCCGCTGGCCGTGAACCCGGCGGCCAACAGCGCCACCGCAGCCGAACTTTGCAGGATCAACGCCAGCAGAACGCCCGTTGCGCCCGAACCGATCAGACTGTTGCTATCGGTCAGCCAGCGCTGAAAGGACGCGCCAAAGCTGCGCTCGATCCCGGTGCGCACCATGCGCACGGCAAACAGCAACAGCATCGTCGCACCCGCGAGGTGCATTAGAAAATCAAGTATCGCCATGGCTCAGGCACGACCTCCGGGATGGTTGGCGGCGCGCCGCTCTGTTTGGGTTGGGGGCGCGGCCACATGCACGTCGATGCCCCAACTGGCCAGCGCGCGGGACATATCCGCCCCCGGCGCGCGGTCTGTGACCAGTTGCGCGACACCTGACGCGTCAAACCCCCGGTGAGGTGCTGTGGCCGTAAATTTGTGATGCGTCATGGCTGTCAGGGTCTGCCCAGCCACGTCCATCACAACCGACGCCAGCGCGGCCTCGGCCTCGCTTAGATACAGAAACCCTTGGGACGGGTGCAAAGCATCGGCGCTGAGAATGGCCAGATCATAGGCATAGCGGCGCGCCTGTTGTTCGGTCACGTGACCAAACGCGCCCATCTCGGCCCGGTGCATTTCACCGCCCAGCAGATAGACGCGGTTGCCATTATGCCCGACAAGGGATTGCGCCACACCGAGAGAGTTGGTTGCCACCATCAGGTTCTGACGCGCGCGCAATTCCTCGGCAATAAAGGACGTGGTGCTGCCGACATCCAGAAACAACGACATGCCATCGCGGACCCGATCCAGAACCGCACGGGCAATGACCTGTTTCTCATCGGCATGGCGCGCCACACGGCGATAAAAGCTGGGATCGCTTTGCGTACCGATCAAATGCGCGCCGCCATGAACCCGCGCCACCGAACCCTGTTTGGACAGAGATTTGATCGTGCGGCGGACGGTTTCCTCAGACACATCCAGCATCCCTGCGAGTTCTGCGTTACGCGCAGATCCACCGACGCGGCGCAGCGCGTCCAGCAGTTCCAGTTCCCGGCGTGAATGTGACGTGTTTTTTGGCATTCTACCCTCAACATCCACAAAACATCACAAAACTCCAGTTACAACCAGCACCATATGCGACATTTATGGAAAATATGCGTCACAGCCAACTTAATGTGCCATGTGGACTCGGGGTAGCGCGCCCGATACGGTCTGTCCTTGCAAAGCAAACCAAAGGATATGCCGTGGCCGATCCGCAAAACGTTCTGCTGCTGGTCGTCGATCAGATGCGGGCCGATGTCCTGCATGGTGCGTTGGCGGGGCATGTCGATCTGCCCAATCTGCGCGAATTTGCCGCCGACAGCATTGATTTCAGACGTCATTTTTCCGCTGCGAACCCTTGCGGGCCATCGCGCGCGTCGCTTCTGACCGGGCAATTCGCGATGAACCACCGCGCGGTGCGCAATACCGCACCGTTGGCACATGACACGCCCAGCCTGCCGATGGAGTTGCGCAAGGCCGGGTATCTGCCACTTCTGTTTGGCTATACCGACACCGCGCAGGACCCGCGCATCTACCCCGAAGGAGATCCGGCACTGACCAGCTATCACACCCACATGCTGGGGTTTCAGGAAGTGGTCGAGATGCGCTATGGGCAGTCGAAACCGTGGTTGGCCCACCTACGCGCGCAGGGGTACGAATTTGCCAACACCACCGCGCTTTACACTCCAGTCGCCGCCGAAGGGCGCACGGCCAGCCTGAATGGGCCTGCGCTGTACAAGGCAGCGCACAGCGACACGGCCTATCTGACCAACCGTTTTCTGGATCATATGCCAACCGAGGAAGGTGCGCCGTGGTTCGCGCACCTGACCTATATCCGCCCGCATCCCCCATTGGTGGCACCGCGCCCCTATAACAAGATGTACAAACCCGCCGACATGCCATTGCCCGTGGTCGTCGGCACCATGGAAGATGAGCGGGAAAAGCATCCCTTTCTTGCCCCGATGCAAAACCATCTGCCACCCAAGAAGATGGTCAAAGGATTCAAGAAAGTGCCGCGTTCAGACAAGACGCATCAGACCCTGCGCGCCGTCTATCTGGGCCTCGCGGCCGAGGTGGACGCCCACATCGGCCGGGTTCTGCGCTATCTCAAGGAGAGCGGGCAATACGACAATACGATGATTATCATCACCGCCGATCACGGCGAGATGTTGGGGGATCGGCACACTTGGGGCAAGCACAGCGTCTATGACGCGGCCTATCACATCCCCCTGATGATCCGCGTACCGGGCAGCACCCCCGCGGTGATCAACGCGCCGACCCAATCCACCGACATCGCGCCCACAGTGCTCGAGTGGCTGGGGCGGGACGTGCCCAACGCGATGGACGGGCGGTCGTTGCTGGGCTTTCTGACAGGACAACCGCCCAAGGATTGGCGCGATTATTCCTATTCCGAACTTGATTTCGGCCTGCCGGGCGGCACGACCGTCTATCAAAATGCGCTGGGGACCACCGCCTCGGAGTCGAACCTCAGCATCCTGCGCGGCCCCCGCTATACGCTGGTCGAGTTCGCCTGCGACCTGCCCCCGATGTTGTTCGATTTTGACGGCAAGGGCGAGGCCGAGGATGTGGCGGCCCATCCTGATCACCAGACTGCGCTATATCAGATGGCACGTCGCATGCTGCGCCACCGCATGCGCGCCGCCAATCAAACGCTGGCCCTGACATCCATCACGGCAAACGGACCTGTATCGGACCGGCGATTGACCGATTAACCAAACCGGACGTCCACAATGCGCCGCCACAACACGGGACAGTGACGCGGATTATCGGGTGGGGATGGACACCCGGAACTGAACTGTTTCGAGCCCTGGGTTGTTGCTGTAGATCCCTGCATTCGACCGGTGGTCAATGCTTAGACCCGCCCGAACGCCTTGGCGGTTCTGATACCCGACTTCCACACCGGATCGAAACTGAATCGCTCCGCCCAAGCCCACTTCGCCGCCTTTTGAATAAAGACCGGGCATCGTGTGGAACTGAGCGTAGAACCGTTTGTTCGGGGTCGTGTACGTTGTGGTGGAGCCAAGCCCGACCCACATGCCACCTTCGTCTGTGACGGAAGCGCCGTAGGTGAACTGGAACGGACCGCGCGCCTTGCCAGTCTGCCGGCGAAAAAATATCTCTTCGCCGATTGTTTTTTCCTGAAACACGACTTCGCCAACGGACAAAGAATTAAAGCTCTGCACTTCGTTCTTCGCAAGGCAGCCCTCGTTTGGGCAATGGTTGACCCCCATGTTGATCAGCCCCAACACGACGCCTACAACCGCAGCAGTTCCATCGGTGATAAATGCTAGGTCTGACACGTTTTTTCATCCTCCCGACGAAGTACCATCATATAGATGACGCAGAATGTGATTAGAGTCCAGTCAAGCCCCATGCAGCGGGTCAGTTTTTTGGACAGGTTCCCAGCGTTTCGCAGCTGGGTTTCCGCTTTGGTCACGCTGTTTCGGCGCGCAGCGCCCCCTATTCTTGTTACAAAAATGTTGGAGGCATTGAATAGTCGTTGGTCAGATTAAGAAAGCGTCCAACAGTGGCGCAGATACCATTTGCCCCTCACAACGCCCTGAGCCTTCTACTGCTGAATCAATTACAGTAAGGTCTGCTCAAGAAAGGGAGCGCCTTGTGCCGCAAAGTAAATCCACCCTGACGCTTTTCAAAAACCAGACTTTTCGGATGCTCTGGATTGCCGCCCTTGCCTCGAACTTTGGGGGGCTTGTACAGGCCGTTGGGGCGGCCTGGATGATGACATCGCTGACCGAGTCTCAAAGCATGGTCGCGCTTGTGCAGTCGTCCGTGACGCTTCCCATCATGGTCTTTTCATTGCTGGCAGGGGTGTTCGCCGATAATTTCGACCGCCGCAAAGTTATGCTCATTGCGCAATCCTTCATGCTTGTGGTGTCGATCATACTTGCGTTCATGGCCTATGAGGGGCTGTTAACACCGTGGATATTATTGGGATTCACATTTTTGATCGGGTGCGGCACGGCCCTGCACAATCCGTCTTGGCAGGCATCGATGGGCGATATCGTCTCGCGGGATGAATTGTCCGCAGCGGTTTCGCTGAACAGTATGGGTTTCAACCTGATGCGCAGCATTGGGCCTGCTGCGGGTGGTGCGATCGTGGCCATCGCGGGGGTCGCGGCGGCATTCACGGTCAACGCCCTCAGCTATTTTGGGATCATCACTGCCCTGTGGCTGTGGCGGCCGTCCACGCCGCGAAAGCGCCTGCCGCGTGAACGATTGGGCAGCGCTTTTTCGGCAGGGCTACGCTATGTCGCAATGTCGCCCAATCTTATCAAAGTCATTTTTCGCGGTTTTCTGTTTGGCCTGTCCGCCATCGCAGTTCTGGCATTGCTGCCCCTGATCGTCAGGGAATTGTTGCAAGGGGGCGCCTTAGTCTATGGCGTGCTGCTGGGTTGTTTTGGAATGGGCGCTGTATGCGGTGCTTTGCTGAATGCCCGCCTGCGGGAAAGGTTTCAAAACGAACTTATCACGCGAGCCGCTTTTATTGCCTTTGCGGTCAGTTGCATAACTCTGGCCCTAAGTCGTCACTACGTGTTCAGCGGCGCTGCCCTCCTTCTGGCTGGCGGAAGTTGGGTCATGGCGCTGTCCCTGTTCAATGTTACAATTCAGTTGTCTACGCCGCGTTGGGTCGTTGGCAGGGCGCTTGCGCTGTATCAGACCGGGGTGTTTGGCGGGATGGCCGGGGGAAGCTGGGCATGGGGCGTGATCGCCGAAAACTTCGGCGCAGACCGCGCGATGTTCGTCGCAGCGGTCTTGCTGGTTCTTGGCGCCCTAGCTGGGTTCAGTTTGCCTTTGCCGGATTCAACAGAACTTAACCTTGATCCGCTCAATGCCTTTACAGAGCCCCCCCTGCGATTGGACCTGAAACAGCGAAGCGGGCCCATTATGATCCTGGTCGACTATGAAATAGCCCAGCAGGATGTGCCCGAATTTCTGGACGTGATGGGCACAAGGCGCCGCATAAGAATCCGCGACGGGGCACAGAAATGGACGCTTTTACGCGATCTTGAAAACCCGGATATCTGGACCGAAACCTATCACGTTCCGACGTGGGTCGAATACGTCCGCCACCATGAGCGTCGGACGCAAGCCGACGCCGAGTCCTACGAGCGCGTTTTAAAACTGCATCGTGGCAAAGACCGGCCCAAGGTACATCGCATGATCGAGCGTGTCTGACATTCGCGTTTATGAGGCCAAACAGCCGTATTTGATGCGAGAGGGTTCTTGGCTGATCGTGAATTCTGATGTGTGCATGGGTAATCCCCCATTCTGATCAATTCGCGGCGGGTCATTTTTCCCGCCGCGACACACGAACCAAGTTTGATAAACGGGCGAGGGTCAGTGCCATGCTGTGGCCCGTTTCGGACCGGCACGGCCCTCGGCCTTCAACATAAAACAGGCCGTCTTGTCATTCACCTTTCACAGGTAAATCAAGGAAAAAGCGCACCATTTCCGCGCTGGCGTCAGGGCCTGCAGGATCGGCATATGATCCGGCAGCATTGCCACCCGACCAAGCATGCCCAAGCCCGTCAACCCGCCAATGTTCCAGCACAGGGTGGCCTTGATCTGACAAAACGGTCGCGCGGTCATGACGTCGCCCGCCGGTCATGCCTTCATCCAGCACCTCGGGCCCTTTTGGGCGCGCATCATCTGCAATACGCTGCCCGTTAACAGCCTTGACGGTGTTGTCGGCTTGGCCATGAAACACAATTGTCGGCACCGGATAAGCAGACGTTGGCGCAGGTGCCCCCCCCATTGCGGCAAAGGCAGATGACATATCATGCGCCGCCTTGTACGGCAGCCCCGAATGCGCGCCGACTGCGGCAAAGCTATCCGAATAGGTGCGCCCCAGAATGACCGCCATCGCCGCCCCTGCCGACAACCCTGCGACAAAAGTCTTGCCTTGCGGCACGCTATACTCGCGGCACAATTGTTCCGCCAATCCCGCAAGGATTGCTGGCTCACCCGCGTCTCGGTCCTGATCTGTGGGGCTGAACCAATTCCAGCATGATTGCAGATTTGCCCCCCGCGACTGCGCTGGATAGACCACGATGACCCCATGTTTATCAGCCATTTGGTTCATCCCGGTGCCATTCGCAAAATCAACCGGTGATTGAGTGCACCCATGCAGCATCATGATCATACCCGAAGGCTGGCTTGTCATTGGCTTGGGTACATAAACGCGATACTCACGGCTTCCCGCATGGCAAGTAAAACTGCCGCTGTCAAAACGCGCCCCCTTTGGCACAGACGGATCATTGCCCCCAAAAGGCGGCGTGCCATTGGACGGCATCCGCAAGGCCAGATCGGCCAAAGTCTGACGCAAGCCGCGCGGTTTACCTTGGGCTGCGGCAGAATGTTTTGGCACGGTAGGGCCTTGTTCCCCTGCCCCGGCAAGGGCGGATTGTATCTGTTGCGTTGCCGCATTCAGATCCCCCGCGCGAACCAAGTCTGTCGCTTGGCGCATCGCCATATTGAAATCGTTTTTCATCTTGTTGTCCTTAATGGCTAGCTTCATGGGTCAAACGACCCTGTCGCCAAGCGCTTTTTTCACGTCAGCACTGGCCTGAAAGGCGCCCAACACGCTGATCGATCCGATCGTCGCAACCGCCAGCTCCGGCGTGACGTCGGCGGCAAAGCGGGCAAGGCCCACCACTTTGATATGTAGGATTTCGTTTCGCGCCTGCACTGCCTCTAGATCGGCGGCGGTATAGTCACGCAGGCCCAGCTCCATCGTGTGGCGCTCGATTGATTTCGTGACGACTTCTGACTGCGCGTCAATCTGGTTACGGATCGCGGTGCGGATAAAGTCGCTGCGGTTTGCATAAAACCCTTCCTGCACCAACAGATCAATCCGCCCCAAATCGACAAAGCCCAAATTGATCGTGATCTTTTCGTTCTCGGGCTGTTTATCCCGGATCGGCCTGACGTTGCTCATCCACACCTCCATCCATGTGGATGGTATATGGATGCTTTGACGATGATCACAAGCCCAGTTTGCGGTTTTAGACTATTTTTCATTAACTGCTCTGGCACCACAGCATCGCATCGGCAGTCAGATGCTGTCTGCACATCAGCCCTGACTACGCGGCCTTCGGCCGAAGGCCGCGTAAAATCAGTCCGATAAAGCCTGCCGCAAAGTCACGAGACTAACTTCGGGCTTGGCCCTCTAAACTATTTTCAAGGCAGGCTTTGATGGATAGCAATTACCCAACGTCAGTTGGACATCGCGATCACGTTTGCAGTGATCGGCGGGCTGGCGCGATTTTCCAAACGTGCCAGCGCCGCCTTGGAAGCACGATTAAAGTTGAGCTTGGGCATTGTTTTCAATCGCAGCGACGATCCGACGACGATCTTGACCGGCAGATAGTTTCGACAAATATCGGGCAAATCGCGCAGTCGAAGACCGTCCATAACAGATTGTTCGATTTCGATAGCGCGACGCGGATCATGGGCATTGGTCGCGCACATGAAAATGCCATTACCAACATGGGTTAAGAACAACTTGTTTGGTGCAAATCCCTTTTTCAACGCAGCCGCAATCGTCTTTAGGAACTCAACAAACTCTGCGGCACTGGTGTTCGCAAAAATTTCGTCGATTCTGTCAATTTTGATCGCCACCAGATGCGCTTCACAGTTTTCCGCGCGCGTAACTCTTTCCAGATAGTTCTGGAAAACGGATTGCGACATAATTTCGTCGCTCGTGATTTCTTGTGACGGTTCGTCCTGTCCTACGTGATCTCGGCGCGCGTGTGGGAACGTTAAAAGCTGCGGTTTTTTGCGCGCGCTCTGCTGGACCGACACATAGCTGTCAATTGCGGCTTGGCGTTCCTGAACCAACCGTTCGGCAATTTTGATGCGGGTGAGAACCTCGAAAAACTCGAACGGTTTCGTGACATAGTCGGTTGCCCCATTGGCAAACGCGCGTTCGACCGCGTCATGGTCGCTATGCTTTGTAATCATGATGATCGGTGTATTCTTGTACCGCATTTGCGCGCGGATCTCGGCACAAAGCTGAATGCCGTCTTTCCCCGGCATGTCTACATCCAGAAGAATACAGTCATAGGCGATCGCAGTGTCGTTGATTGTTTTCAACACATCCATTGGCGAGGGCATCAGCGTTACGTGCTCATATCCACCTTGCTTCAAGCACTCGTCCAACAAGTCCAACGAGATTTGGTCGTCATCGACAGCTATGATTTTCATGGCGTGTGCTCCTTTGGCCGCTGCTTTACCCAACCATCAAAGTCGACTCACAAACCCTGATGTGCTGAGAGGTCACATTCATAAGTTGTTTACTAAGCGACTGTGACCAAATTGTGGGCACGGGCCAGAAACTAACCCTATGGTTGTTTTTGTAGTCTGTGCGGGCTGAAGTGCACATCGCTGCTGTTTGTGACACCCCTGTCACTTCGCAAATGTGACAGCATTTGGGCCGCCTTCACCAGAAATTTTCCTGAAAAATTTTATATTCTTTTTGTTATCAACAATTTACGCAAAAACGGGCCTCTCACACGTATTGATTGCATCTCCTGAAAAAAAACATCTTTCCAATCTAGCCTGTCCAGCAAGCAGAGTTTCTTATGGTACTGACTAGAGGGCCTTCCAAATGCACATTCTATTGGTCGATGACGATCCGGTTTTCAGCGATATCATAATCGCAAGACTGGCAAAGCGCGGGCAAACCGAAGTTACAAGAGCCGAGTCAGCCAAGCACGCTCTGGACCTTATCGATAGCCGTAGTCGACCGTTCGACTGTTACCTTCTAGATGTCATGATGGAAGATATGAATGGAATCGAACTGTGCCACCTTCTTAGACAGAGGGCGGACTGCAAAACCGCGCCGATGATCATGCTTACCGCTAGCCAAGAGGCGCCGTTGATGGATCAGGCGTTCAAGGCCGGAGCCACGGATTTCCTTCGGAAGCCACTGAGTGAGGTTGAGCTGGCAGGGCGTATCACAATGGCCATGCTTCTGGTCGAGACCACACGGAACGAAAAGACGAGCCGCGATGCCCTGCAGGCACTTCTTTCTTCCGCGCCTATCCCTCGCACTTTGGCGGTGGACGAACGCCTCTGTTTTTCAGACGTGAACGGAATGATGGATTACTACGAGATGGAAAACCATCTGCTGCGGCTAAAGGATGGGTTTTACCAGATCAGCGTGTTTCGCATCCGGGTTCCGGGGTTCGAGAAACGTACAAAACAAGCGCAACGCTCCAGCATGTTACGTCAACTACATATCATCAGCGAACAGATTTCCGGCGCTGTCGCGACCAAGAGACTGTTGTTAACATATGTTGGCCGAGGTCGGTTTATTTGCTGTATTGTCGGTCGACAGTCGCGCATCTCGACACCTTTCCAAAATCGCCTTCAGAACACTGATTGCGAAGCGTTGAAGGATCCTGGAGTCAAAAGTGGTGAAGATAACAGTATTGTTGTTACCGCGTTAAGCGATCACCACATCCTGACCAAGGCTACTGCCATCGATCTTGTACGCAACGAATTCGATCTGGTTGCCTCGTTGAACGCCGCCAGTCTACCGAATGTAGACGTGATCGAGGATAGCATTTTCGACCGGACCGACAAACTGGTCGGTGCCGCCACGTAACATTGCTAAAGGATATTGACCTGAGCCCCAAGTTCCCTCCAGCTTTGCGCGAAGTTCGAACCGCTGGTTGGTGGTCAGTTCGGCCTCTTCCTCAGGCTGGTCCCAATCGTAGAGGTCCGAGGCTTCGGCGTAGACACCGTTTGCCGCGACCGTGTTTGCCGTTGCGCCGAAGAGCTGGTCTATCGGCGTCTTTTCCTTGCGCTGACGCTTCAGAATGATCTTCTGCGTGTTCGACACGACGATGTTGAAACGCGAGCGGTCGAGGGTGCTCAGCGATGTTCCGGCTTCCTCGAGGTAGTGGAAGCGTAGGTGGGTGGTCAGGAAGTTCACATATTCGGGCGGCACGACCTGAGCGAGGCCGAAGGACTCGATCTCTTTGAGCGATTGCAGAACGGTCTTGTCCGGCGCGAAGACCAGTGCGTTGTGGCAGTAAGGTTCCCGCTCGTTCTTGACCAAATTATCGTCTCCACGGGAGCCGCAGTGGCATAACTGCCGTCACCTCGACATCCCGCAACATCCCGCCCGCCAGCGCCACCAACGCAATGGGAGCCAGCCCTACGCAGTGATCGACGGAATCGCGGTGATCGAAATCGCCGGAACTTTGGTGCATCGCGGGGCGTGGATCGGGCAATCCTCGGGTCTGACGTCATATGAGGGCATCGCTGCCCAGATCAACGCGGCGGTCGAGGATCCTGCGGTATATGGCATAGCCCTCGACATCGACAGCTTCGGCGGTGAGGTCGCCGGGGCCTTCGCTCTGGCGGATCGTATCAGGGCAGCCCGGGCGCAAAAGCCGGTCCACGCCTTCGTGGCGGAACATGCGCTGTCTGCTGGCTACGTTCTGGCCTCCCAGGCCGATCGGATCATCCTGCCGCGCACCGGGGCGGTTGGCAGCATCGGGGTGGTGGCCCTGCATACCGACATGAGCGGGGCGCTGGACCAGAAGGGGATCGCTGTCACGCTGATCCATGCCGGGGTCCACAAGATCGACGCCAATCCCTACCAGCCTCTGCCCGAGGCGATGCACGATCAGATGCAGCGCGAGCTGGAAATCGTGCGCTTCCTGATCGCAGAGACCGTCGCCGCCGGTCTGGCCGAGCGCGACCGCGTCGATCGCCAGCGCGCCGAGGACCGCAAGGGCGATGCCGACCGGCTGGAGCGGATCGAGACCGACATCCGTGCCATGCGTAATCTGATGTTCGAAGCGTTTCAGCGCAGCGACAAGGACTGATCATCCGCACGCAGTGGAACCTCGCAAAGCTTCGACTCGATGCAGCGGCTTTGCTGGATCCGATCATCGTGGCGCATCACGCTATTACTGGCCCAAACCTCGAGCATTTTCGCCCAAGACCAGACACTGAATGCAATCATACGTCAAGGTCGGTCGTACGGGATGGAACATCTAAATAATGAGTTGCACCAATCCAGCGACGCTTGCGGCCACCACTCCGTCCTGAATGATTTTTTGTTTCGCTTCTATGGAAAGAGCTTCACCCTTCAACATGGACTTAGCATTGACCGCAAGTGTCACCATCGCAGCGATCCCCATACTGTCAACAATGTCGGCGTCGGCCCCTTGACCGAGCTTGTGTAAAGTCGAGGACGTGTCAGCTGTAAGGTCGGCATTGCTGAACTCAGAAGAAGACCAATCCGGCGACGAGCCAGCAACCTCACTGGTCACTAGCACGTCGATGTTTTCGTATTTTTCGTTGTGTTCACGTACATATGATGCGTAATTTGTTGCCTTGAGTTGAATTTCGGAAACATCGCCGGTCGCAACATTGATAATCCGGACATCTGCGCCAGCATGGTTCGTGTCGCCGAAGAGCTCGACAATGTACTCGTCGCCATCCAGGTTCTCTTGCCGCTGAAACGCGAGTTCATGGTAGATTCCCTTTACGTTGTTTTTTAGCCCTGCAATTTGTTCAACGGATAGCGACTGCACGTATTCTGACAGTTCAAGTTCACTGGCATCGGCAAGGCTATTGTTCGATCGACGTAGCGCCTGAAGAACCAATTCCTCATTTTCCGTAAACGAAGGCGAGGTCTCCGACATCAATTTCAATATCGTGGCAGATACGACACCTGTAACTAAAGGGGCAGCCGCTGGGGATTTTCTTCCAACTGACGGTTTTTGACCGTGCTTCGTTGATAAGGCGTCGAATAATTCGACCAGATCTACCTTGCGATCTTCAAGCCGCATCAGCGGAATATCTGGCCAGTCTCTTACTTTGGCGATGCAGACATCCAGCTGTTCGAGGAGATCGTGCTTTAAGTTTTGCTGCAGGGTTTCAGCGGTGAGAGGGTCCAAAACGGCGTTTTGATTAGCTCGCTCACGAAAGGCCGTTGCCAACATCAAACACGTCTCGACAAACCGCATTTCTTGCGGGTCTAAGGACTTTTTCTTGCGCCGTTTTCCGGTCCATTTTCCAACAAGCTTGCGAGATCCGAAATATGCGACCGCTCCTCCAGCGGCAGCTACGCCCAAGACAATCCATCCGCCAGTTACAACGCTTCCACCGATCCAAGCCAACGCAGCACTGTTGAAAGCCGCACCTGAAAGTGAAGAGATGGCCGTCCCTGTACTGGCTGTTCCAAGGATGGATGCGATAGAAAATAAACTGGCTGTCGTACCTGCCGCAGCCAATTTCCCAGAAAGCGCTGTAACGATCCTTGCAGACGTGCCGCGCTTTTCAATCAATAGCGCATCGACGAGGTCTTCCAAAGAGATCGCTCCTTTTTCGAAGAAGTTCTCCGGCGTATATTTGGTATGCCTAAGTTCAAATTCTCCGAATTTTACAGCAGCGTGATCTTTGACAGCTTTACCCCCTTTTACGGCGAGCTTGCCTGTCTGCCGCCCCACTGGCTTGGCGATTGCCCAACCAGCTTTCCCAGCGACCTTAGCCAAAAACAGCGCCGAACGCCCGGTGGCATTTGCAGCCCTTACTGACATCGAAGGCCTCTTTTTGCTTTTCTTGTCCAAGGTTACACGCTCCACGTGGTCTCGTTTTTCGGGTACAGGAATAGCCTATCGCAGCTGGCTGGTCCGGCGAAGCTACATCACTGCGTTTGATACTTTCGCCGAGGTCCGCAAAGGGCTGCCCTCTCGGTGACTAAAAGCAAAATTACGCGCTTATCACCTATTCAATTGGGCCGCTGTATTTGGAACTCTGGGCCCCTTCCTGTCGTTCACTGCGCTCTGCGTGAGAGTCTGGCGATCCCTTTTGGCTCGGTTGAAGACGTAGCGGTCAAAGCCGTTTGACGTCTCACACACGCACCTTCCCACTTGTCACCGGACCCGCTCACGTAGCGGGTTTTTTCGTCTCTGGAGGACCCCATGACCACGACATTCTACGACCATTGGCGCGACGTGCCCGAAAGCGCTTGGCGCTGGCCAGATTTCAGCCCGGCAGAGATCGCCTGCCGCGGCACCGGCAAGCTGTTGGTCAACGAACCTGCACTGGACAAGCTGCAGGCGCTACGCGACCGGCTTGGCAAGCCGCTGATCGTGCGCTCGGCCTATTGCAGCCCCGCCCACAATCGCGCCGTGGGCGGAGCGCCGCGCTCCAAGCACATGCTCGGGACGGCGTTTGATATCGCCATGTCGAACCATGACCCGGCCACGTTTGCCGCGACTGCCCGCGAAGTGGGTTTTCTGGGCTTCGGTACCTATCCCCGCTCGGGCTTCATGCACATCGACCTCGGCCCCGCGCGGTCCTGGGGCGAGCTGTTCCCCGCGCGTCCCACGCCCTTCGTGCCGGAGGTGCCGCCCGCGCGAGAGGTTCTGTCCGAGAGCCGCACTCTAAAAGGTGGCGGCGCGGCCGGGGTGGCGACCGTTGGTGCTGCCGGTGTCGAGATGGCACAAGAGGTCCTGACCGAAACCCAATCCGCCATCCTGCCGCTGGTGCCCTACCTCGACACCCTGCGCTGGGTGTTCATCGCGGCGGCCCTGATCGGCATCGCTATCGCGATCCACGCCCGGATCGATGACTGGAAACGAGGGCAGAGGTGATGGGCTGGATCACCGCGATCCTCGCCAGCGGCCCGGCGCGCAAGGCGCTGGGCCTAGCTTTGGCCGCCGCCACCATCGCCCTGTTCCTTCTGAACCTTCGCCGCGCCGGTGAGCGCGCTGGGCGGCTGGCGGAACGTTTGCGAACATCGGAGAAAACCCATGACGTCCAACGCCAGATGCTCGACGCCGCCAGCCGTCGTCCCCCTGATCGCGGTGCTTTGGTTGAGCGGCTGCGCGACGGACGGTTCTAACGCAGGCGTGTCATGCCCGCCCGTAGTGCCCTACAGCGCCGCCGACCAGGCGCGCGCCGCTGCCGAGGTGGCCGCCCTGCCGGAGGGTGCGGTCGTGGTGCGGATGCTCAGCGATTACGCCGTCCTGCGCGATCAGGCGCGGGCGTGCAGGTGAAAAGGGGCCGGGCAATTGCTTGCGGGAAGCGCCTGACGCCTCGACCGCAACGTCACGCCCGGCCCATTTCACGGATTCACAGTTTCAGAGAACGGCAGCGAGTCGCTGCGCGGACATGATGGCATGCGACCTCGTCCGCTGTCGCGCGCGGAAATGGGCACAATTGTGCACCCGATGTCAGGGTCGTTTCCGGCGTCTCGACTTGACGGCGGCGGGCCGTTCTGTGGTCGAAATCTTCGCTTTACCAACACAGGTAGGATAGCGAACGCAGCCGAGGAACCCCCCGTATCTACTGCTGCGCTCGACCAGCCAGCCATCTTTGCATTCCGGACAGGGCGGATAACTGGCAGTGCAACCACATCGAACCTCGTTCGTTCCCTCCGCCTGGCGTGGCAGAGCAGTTCCGCAAGACGGGCATGCAGGAAGCAGGTTTCCGCAATGCTGGACATGCTCACAACGATACCAGATGCGACTGTCCTTCCCCGTGACTCCCAGCAACCGTCCGCCACATTCTCCGCAAACATGGACTTCCGGTTCCGCGTCGGGCACCCCAACTATGCCGTAGGCGGGATCCTTCCTGAGTTCGGTGACAAAGGACGACGGGCGCGCGTGCGAGGCGAGGAACGTCAGGGTATGGCGGGCTCGTGTCATTGCGACATACATGACGCGCCGTTCTTCCGCGTTCTGAAATGCCTCTTCTTCCGGTGAGACCAAGGAAAGAAGGGGGTCGTCAACGATCTCCGAAGGAAATCCGATTCGACCGCTGTCGGCATTCAAGAGGATCACGTGATCGGCTTGTAGGCCTTTCGAGGCGTGAATGGTCTTGAAGGTGATATGTAGTCGCGGGAACCGGCGCCGCAACTCGTGCATGCGAGGTTCATTGAAACGGTATCGACCAAGCAGCAGCACACTTGCTGGCTTCGGGTCCGTGTTCGGCCGTTCCGACAATGCTGCGAGGACGTCAGACAGCTTTCGTTCTTCCTCGGCGCGCGGCACGGCCACGATACTGATGGCCGGTTCTGTTGCTGTCCCGGCCGGAATGACTTGCTTCTCAATCTGCGCAGGGTTGCGAAGCACGAAGGTTCTTGCCGCGAAAGCGATCTGGTCGACCGAACGAAAGGTTCGACCGAGATCGACCGTTCTGTGCACGCCCGACTGGTTGCCGAAGCTGCCACCGAATTCGGCCCCGAAATGGCGCATCAGATGAATATCGGACCCGGCAAACCGGAAGATCGATTGCCAATCATCGCCGACGGCGAAGACGCGCACGTCCGAATGCTGGGCCTTCAGCGCTTTCACCAGCCTTGCACGGCTTTGCGAGATGTCCTGGAATTCGTCGATCAGAATGTGGTGGAACGGGCTGAGGTAGCGGCCGGTCTCGGCGTATTGCGCGGCGCGAAGGATCATGTCCTCAAAGTCGATCCGGCCCTCGAGTCGCTTCTGGTATTCCTCGAAGACCGGCGCGAACACGTCCAGGAACGCCTTGGCCCGCTTGCCGAGCTTCATCCGTTCGGATTTGGTTTCGCAGTCGGCGAGGCTGTAACCACCACTTTTGAACTTGCGAAGGAAGGTGCCCAGCAGCTTCGAGAAGTCATCGACCTGTTTGAGCTCGACGATCTGGTCGTAGATCGTATCGGCCGGGCGGGGCTTCAGGGTCACATGCGAGGCCAGCTTTTCCGCAAGGCCTGTCAGCAAACGCCCCTCCTGCCGCTCATAGCTGTAGGTCTCGATCAGGGTGGTCTCATGATCAGCGTGGACCTGACGCTTCCACTCCATGCCAGCCAAATATGCGTCGCGATCGACGAACGGTGCCGTGACCAGCCGTTCGCTGCCACCAGCCATTTTCTGGCGGCGCACACCGAAATGCTCGATGTATATGCCGCTTTCAGTCAGGCGGAAATCCGGCTGGTAGTCGCGCCTGCCGGTTTCGGGAATCTTGTGCTCGTAGACAGGTTCGTACTCGTATTCGACGCCATTTTCATAAAGCCAGTTGGCGATTTGGAGCTCTTCATAGCTTTTAACCTTTTCACCCTGCAGCGTTCGCAGGTCCTGGCTTTCCATATGGGTGTAGAACTCGTGCTTGGTCTGGAAATCCCATTCGGTCTTCGGCTCGACCAGGAAATGCGCGAAAAACTGGATGATCGCCTTCGATACGTCTGATAACCTGTGGACCAGGTCCTTCAGGATCTGCTTGATCAGATTGCTAAAGGCCATGTCGTCGGTGGCATGATCGGCCAGAGCGGGCTTTGACCCTTCGACGATGCCGATGATGTCATAGGCAATGGCATGGAACGTCCGCGCCACGATTGGCACGCCTGACCGTGCCTCGACCCGTTCCGACATCTCCTCCGCCGCGTTCTTCGCGAATGCCAACAGCAGGATCTCCTCTGGCTGACGGATGCCAGCCTTGAGCAGATAGGCCGCCTTTGCGGTAATCACGCTGGTCTTGCCCGATCCTGCCCCGGCAAGGACAAGCGTCGCGTCTTCATCGACAACGACGGAAAGTCGCTGCTCTGGCGTCAGCGGCTGGCTCTCGATCGTATCAAAGAAGTCTTTCCAGCGATCCAGTTCAGCATCGACAAAGACAGCGATGCTGTTGGCCCGCGCCGTCTGCGCGTCGGAAGCAAATCTCCGGACGGCCGCAATACGCTCGGACGCATCGGCGCCGATGGCCTCAGGCTGCAGCTTCGACAACAGCGACGCATCAAGAGCGCAGGCATCATCCAACAGAGGCGCAATCAGGCATGCAGCCGGATAGCGGGTTGGGTGCGCCAGCGCCAAGACACCCGCATGGATGCGAGCAAAGCGGCTTGCTTCCTTCTCGAGGGCAGAAAGATTGAAGCTGATCCATGCATTTTTGACGGTTTCAGAAAACGCTGTGGCATCGACATTGGCCGCGCCCTTCAGAATCACATCGTCGCAGGCAACAGAAGGAACTGTCAGCACGGTGCCAAACGCGCCCTTTCGAACCATCGGCGGTGCAGTCACGGATCCGAGCGAAAGAGACGTTTTTTGACCGCCCCTGGCAATCCGGAGTAGATGCCCATCGAGTTCCATCACCTTGGCGGTCTTGCCAAAGGGGTTCACAAGCAGTCCAAGCAAAGGGCGTTGTTGTAATCGAATCAATGATCTGGGCCTTGTCGTCTTTCCTCGAGAGCTTGTGCTGTGCAAGCCATCGACTGCAACCGTGATCGGCCAGTGGCCCGGCATCAGTGTGGCGAATGCCAAGCACTATGATGGCGGAAACCTTGCGCGCGTGTTCATTCTTGCTTATCTTGAATACACAAGCAGGAGGATTCCATGTCCAGGACCACGACGATGACCGTACGGATAAGTGGTGCGTTGAGTGAGTTCGTGGCTTCGAACGTCGGCGAGAACGGATCCTACGAAAACATCAGCGAATACGTTCGTGATCTGATCCGGCGCGACAGGGAGCGAGCTGAGGCTGAAGCGTTCAACCGGCTGAAAGCCGAACTGACGCGCGCCTTCGCAGCGCCCGAGGACAGCTATCATCCTCTGACGGCGGCCGATGTGATCGCTCGGAACCGCGGTTAACCGGATGGCTGTGCGCGTCCAGGAGGCCGCATCCCTCCGGCTAGACGACATTTATCGATACACCCGGGACCGCTGGGGTCCCGAACAGGCAGATCGCTACATCACGGATCTGTTTGCAGCCTTCGAGAAGATCGACAGCCACGGCGTAGTGTCATGGCCAATACCGGCGGAGTTCGCCATCGATGGCTTTTACTTTCGGCACGCACATCATTTCGTGTACTGGCGGTGGCTTTCGGATGGCGACATTGGCATCGTAACCATCCTGCACGAGCGGATGCACCATATGGATCGCTTTCGCGATGATCTTGGCGATTGAGCAAACGGAATAACAAGCTGCTTTCCTTGCACGCCGTTGCCTGCGAATCCCCGCTTGTGCGTGCTGGTGCGATTTTTCTGGTCCGGTGTTGATGTGGCGTTAATGTAAACCGCACAAGCAACAGCCCGACTGATTGGGTCGGACTTTAAGTTTTTGATTTAGCTTGTTTTTTTGGTTGCGGGAGTAGGATTTGAACCTACGACCTTCAGGTTATGAGCCTGACGAGCTACCGGGCTGCTCCATCCCG
>JAPFBS010000008.1:0-274573 GCA_035798175.1 Rhodobacteraceae bacterium KMM 6894 | reverse complement strand
GGGCGTGGTCTCCAAGATCATCGAGTGATCGTGTGATCAAGGCGTAGGGTGCGCTTAAGCGCACCTTACGTTGCCAGTTTCAAGATCTACACTTGTTGAGGGCGTTACGAATTCAATCCGTGAACCAAATTGAATGCGGAACGCTTTAATTCGGGTTCGAAGAGGGAAGCCGGGTGGTCCGGCCTCCCTCCTATCAACTCTAACGCCGCGAAAGGCTAAAATAATGCAAAGCCAGAATATTCGCATCCGGCTAAAGGCTTTTGACTACCGCGTACTGGATGCCAGCACGCAGGAAATCGTCAATACCGCCAAGCGCACTGGTGCCGACGTCCGTGGGCCCATCCCGCTGCCGAACAAAATCGAGAAATTCACCGTCCTGCGCAGCCCGCACGTGAACAAGAAATCCCGCGATCAGTGGGAAATTCGCACGCACAAGCGTTTGCTGGATATCGTCGATCCAACACCCCAGACCGTGGACGCGCTGATGAAGCTCGACCTGGCTGCCGGTGTCGACGTGCAGATTTCGGTCTAAGGAGGGCATAGAGACATGTTGCGCTCTGGTATTATCGCAAAAAAGGTGGGCATGACCCGTCTTTTCATGGACGATGGTCGGCAAGTGCCCGTCACCGTTCTTCAATTGGACAAACTGCAGGTCATCGCTCAGCGTACGGCCGAGGCGCATGGCTATTCCGCTGTGCAGCTGGGTGCAGGCACGGCCAAAGTGAAACGGACCTCTCAGGCCATGCGCGGACACTTCGCCGCGGCCAAGGTAGAGCCCAAGCGCAAGATCGCGGAATTCCGCGTTGCGCCCGAGGCGATGATTGCTGTTGGTGAAGAAATCACAGCCAATCATTACTTTGAGGGTCAGTTCGTTGACGTCTGTGGCACGTCCATCGGTAAAGGTTTTGCCGGTGCGATGAAGCGTCACAACTTCAAGGGTCTGGAAATGACCCACGGTGTTTCGATCTCGCACCGTTCGCACGGCTCTACCGGCCAGTGTCAGGATCCCGGCAAGGTCTTCAAAGGTAAGAAGATGGCCGGTCACATGGGTGCGGCCCGGATCACAACGCAGAACCTGCAAGTGATCAAGACCGACGCCGACCGTGGCCTGATCATGGTCAAAGGCGCTGTTCCCGGCTCCAAAGGTGGTTGGGTGACGATCAAGGATGCGGTCAAGAAACCGTTCCCCGAGAACGCCATTCTGCCCGCCGCGCTGAAGTCCGCCGCCGACGCCGCCGCCAAGGCCGCTGAAGAAGCCGCAGCAGCCGCTGCCGCCGAAGAAGCAGCCGCAGCAGAAGCACAGGCCGCCGAGCAAGCCGCAACCGAGGCCGCAGAGCTGAAATCGGCCGAAGCCGACATTGCAGCCGAGAAGAAGGAAGGCGAAGAATGAAACTCGACGTCATCAAACTGGACGGCAGCAAGGCCGGCTCGGTAGATCTGGGCGAGGATATCTTCGACCTGGATCCACGTGCCGACATCCTGCACCGCGTCGTCCGCTGGCAGCGTAACAAGGCGCAGGCCGGTACGCACAAGGTGAAAACCCGGTCCGAGGTCAGCTATTCGACCAAGAAGATCTATCGCCAAAAGGGCACCGGCGGCGCACGCCACGGCGCGCGTTCGGCTCCGATCTTCCGCAAGGGTGGTATCTACAAGGGTCCGACACCGCGCAGCCATGCGCATGATCTGCCCAAGAAGGTCCGCGCCCTGGGTCTGAAGCACGCACTTAGTGCCAAGGCCCGCGCAGGCGAATTGTTCATCATCGAGGATACCTCGACCGAAGGCAAAACCGGTCTGCTGGCCAAACAGATCAAGGCACTGGGCTGGAAGCGCACGCTGATCATCGACGGTGCTGCCGTCAATGAGGCATTCGCCAAGGCCGCCCGCAACATCGAAGGTCTGGATGTCCTGCCGACGATGGGCGCAAACGTCTATGATATCCTTCGCCGTGACACTCTGGTGATCACCAAGGCGGGTATCGAAGCACTGGAGGCACGGTTCAAATGAGCGCGAAAGCAGAGCATTACGATGTGATCCGCAAGCCGGTAGTGACCGAAAAGGCAACCATGGCGTCAGAGAACGGCGCAGTGGTCTTTGAAGTCGCCATTGGCAGCAACAAGCCACAGATCAAAGAGGCCGTTGAGGCGCTCTTTGGTGTCAAGGTGAAGGCCGTGAACACGACCATCACGAAAGGCAAGGCCAAACGTTTCCGCGGCCGCCTGGGCGTGCGCAAGGACGTCAAGAAGGCCTATGTGACGCTGGAAGAAGGCAACACGATCGACGTGACCACCGGTCTCTGAGGTCTGCGTGGGCTTGAAGAAATAGAACCCCGGTCATGTGAATGGCCGGGGTTTTGGTTGTTTAATTCTGGCGACGGAAGTTGAATTTTGAAGACACTTCGAGCGTTCAAAAATCACTGTGAAAGCTTGATGACTTCCCCACCTTCGAAAGCGATCATGTCGAGCGTGACTGATATGTTCTCAGATTTGTTTGTTACCATCGGCATCAATTTGTCGTACGGTTCCCCTGAAATGAATTGATTATCTTCGAAGTTATAGAAAAGCTTGTGTGTAGAGGTCTTACCAGGCGGAACTTGTTCGTCAGAAACGCCGGAGAATGAAAAAATTTCCTCTCCAAATGAATTCAGAAACTGGGCTGTGAATTTCACCCCGACAATTCGCTTTTTACTAATATTTTTATACACTGGCATGAATCTTACAAATTTTTGCCCATACTGACCAGTGTGGTGCTCGAAGTATGCTTTTCTGAATTCTACAAGATCACTACTCGACGGTCCAATTCTTTCAATGAATTCGTATGTCCCGTCATCTTTCAAGTCAACTGAACGGCCATCAATGGTCTGCACCACTTCTGCACTGGCAGGTAAGACAAAAGCCATTATAACCGTCGACGTGAGAGTAAAAATCCGCATATTATCTCCAGAGTGGATTACGCTTTGATCATATCCCGCACAATCCAGATTGCAACGTTGCTGGTATGTGGCTTTGCCTCGGACTATCATTTCTTCTCATGACGAGTTCGCTCGGCTTGCAAGTCGATCAACGCCGATAAGGTCAGGGCAGGGGCCAAACCGACATCCTCCCCTTGACCCTCCCACTGCCATCCCCTAACAGAGCCTATCAACGTAGCCCCGGATTCGTCCGGGGTTTCGTTTTGGTTTGCAAAAGCCAAACACGCCGGGGACCTTTGGGGCCCTATATCCCAGCGGTGCGCAGATGCGCACCCTACCACATAGGCGGACGCAAGCGTTCGCCATTGCTAAACGGAAGACAGAAAGCATGGCACTTAAGTCGTATAAGCCGACGACGCCGGGCCAGCGCGGGCTGGTGCTGATCGACCGTTCGGAGCTGTACAAAGGACGCCCCGTCAAAGCCCTCACCGAGGGTTTGACGAAATCGGGTGGCCGGAACAACACCGGACGTATCACATCGCGTCGTCGCGGGGGGGGGGCCAAGCGCCTCTACCGGATCGTAGATTTCAAGCGTAACAAATTCGATATGCCGGCCACGGTCGAGCGGATCGAGTATGACCCTAACCGGACAGCCTTTATCGCGCTGGTGAAGTACGAGGATGGTGAACAGACCTATATCCTCGCACCTCAGCGTTTGGCCATCGGTGACAGCATCGTTGCTGGCAACAAGGTCGACATCAAGCCCGGCAACTGCATGCCGTTCTCGGGTATGCCGATCGGCACAATCATCCACAATATCGAACTGAAGCCCGGCAAGGGCGGTCAGATCGCCCGCGCGGCAGGCACATATGCCCAGTTCGTCGGTCGTGATGGTGGTTACGCTCAGATCCGTCTGAGCAGTGGCGAACTGCGTCTGGTGCGTCAGGAATGCAAG
Source organism: Rhodobacteraceae bacterium KMM 6894 (assembly GCA_035798175.1). Classification (GTDB taxonomy): domain Bacteria; phylum Pseudomonadota; class Alphaproteobacteria; order Rhodobacterales; family Rhodobacteraceae; genus Roseovarius. The sequence goes on along the minus strand of JAPFBS010000008.1, from coordinate 270,710 downwards.
GCCACCGTCGGTGCGGTCAGCAACCCTGACAACTCGAACCAGAACTTCGGTAAAGCGGGCCGCATGCGTCACAAGGGCGTTCGCCCGTCTGTGCGTGGTGTGGTCATGAACCCGATCGATCACCCTCACGGTGGTGGTGAAGGCCGGACTTCGGGTGGTCGCCACCCTGTCACGCCATGGGGCAAGCCCACTAAAGGCGCCCGTACCCGCAACAAGAAAAAGGCGTCGCAACAGCTGATCATCCGCTCGCGTCACGCCAAGAAAAAGGGCCGGTAATCATGTCGCGTTCTGTATGGAAAGGCCCCTTTGTCGATGCCTACGTGCTTAAAAAAGCCGAAGCATCGCGTGAGGGTGGCCGTAACGAAGTCATCAAGATCTGGTCGCGCCGATCGACGATCCTGCCCCAGTTTGTGGGCTTGACGTTTGGCGTCTACAACGGTCGCAAACACATCCCTGTCAACGTCAGCGAAGACATGATTGGTCAGAAGTTCGGTGAATATTCGCCGACACGGACCTACCACGGTCATGCCGCCGACAAAAAAGCGAAGCGGAAATAAGTCATGGGCAAGGAAAAGAACCCCCGCCGCGTGGCCGATAACGAAGCAATGGCAAAACTGCGCATGCTTCGCACAAGCCCGCAGAAACTGAATCTTCTTGCCCAGCTGATCCGTGGCAAGAAAGTGGACAAGGCCCTCACGGACCTGACGTTCTCGAAAAAGCGGATCGCCGAGGATGTGCGCAAGTGCCTCCAGTCGGCTATCGCCAACGCCGAGAACAACCACAATCTGGACGTGGACGAGCTGATCGTTGCCGAAGCTTATGTCGGCAAGAACCTGGTGATGAAACGCGGTCGCCCACGCGCCCGTGGCCGGTTTGGCGCTCTGCGCAAGCCGTTTTCGGAACTGACGATCAAGTTGCGTCAAGTTGAGGAGCAAGCCTGATGGGTAACAAAGTAAATCCGATTGGCATGCGCCTTCAGGTCAACCGGACCTGGGACAGCCGCTGGTATGCGGATACCAAGGACTACGGCAACCTGTTGCTGGAAGATCTGGCAATGCGCGATTTCATCAAGAAAGAGTGCAAACAGGCCGGCGTGAGCCGCGTGATCATCGAACGTCCGCACAAGAAGTGCCGCGTCACGGTTCACACTGCGCGCCCCGGCGTCATCATCGGCAAAAAAGGTGCAGACATTGAAGGTCTGCGCAAGAAACTGGCCGCGATGACCGACAGCGAACTGCACCTGAACATTGTCGAAGTGCGCAAGCCCGAGCTGGACTCGGCCCTTGTGGGCGAAAGCATTGCTCAGCAGTTGGAGCGCCGCGTTAGCTTCCGTCGTGCAATGAAACGTGCCGTGCAGAACGCGATGCGCATGGGGGCCTTGGGCATCCGTGTGAACGTAGCTGGCCGTCTGGGTGGCGCAGAAATCGCGCGGACCGAATGGTATCGTGAGGGGCGCGTGCCCCTGCATACTCTGCGGGCCGACATCGACTATGCACACACCGAGGCGCTGACTGCTTATGGCATCATCGGCATCAAGGTTTGGATCTTCAAGGGTGAGATCATGGAGCACGATCCCGGTGCGCGTGATCGTCGTGCTCAGGAACTCCAGGATGGTCCCGCGCCCCGTGGCGCCGGCGGTCGCCGGTAAGGAGAGAAGAAATGCTTCAACCAAAACGCACTAAATTTCGCAAGCAGTTCAAAGGCCGGATCAAGGGCGAGGCCAAAGGCGGCTCGGACCTGAACTTTGGTTCCTTCGGCCTGAAGGCGACCGAACCCGAGCGTGTGACAGCACGTCAGATCGAGGCAGCTCGCCGCGCGATGACCCGTCACATGAAACGTCAGGGCCGTGTCTGGATCCGTATTTTCCCGGACACACCTGTCAGCTCGAAACCCACCGAAGTTCGTATGGGTAAGGGTAAAGGCTCGGTCGATTATTGGGCCTGCAAGGTCAAGCCCGGCCGCGTGATGTTCGAACTGGACGGTGTCAGCGAAGACATCGCAGTCGAGGCCCTGCGCCTTGCAGCGATGAAACTGCCAATCAAGACACGCGTTGTTCATCGCGAGGACTGGTGATTTTCGCCACGCGAAAATCACTTAGGTAGAGATAAAGAAACCCCCGTCGAGAAATCGGCGGGGGTTTCTGTTTTGAAAGCCTTACCTGTTTTGAAAATAGTAGAGGCTGGACAAATTTGACGTTACTTCACTGGGTATGCCCGGCACAATTTCTTGAAACCGAGCTATTGCAAGGGACGCTTCTTCTCCGAGTGACATGCCTCGCCGCCCTTCGGGAGCGCAATTGAGCAAAAGCGTCTGCAAACCATCCAAAGTCTCAAACAGCGAAATGGCTGTTTCCTCGCCAAACCTTTTGATGAATGCATCCGCACGCGCCCCATGTGAGGAGCGGGCGGCGTGCAGATCAAAACCGTGCCGCCACACCTCGGCGGCGGCAATCAGCTCGTTAGCAGTGTGGCCCAGAGCGTCTAATAGAGGGTCATCATCTCTATGCATTCTGTCATTGCCTGTCAAAATATCGAAGCCATGTCGTGGCGTTTGGGAGGTTCTGTTGGGTGACACTGCTTAGGGTTGAAAACTGTTTGCGCAGCCTCTGCCCGTAAATTCCGCGGGCTCAGGTCCAGCTGTAGTTGAAACTGACCGAGATCCGGTCGTCTTCGGCCATGTTCATCGGCACTTCGTGGCGCAGCCATGACTCCCACAGCAGCACGTCGCCGACAGCGGGCGCGACGTAAATGAACTGTTTCAACTCTTCGGGCGCATCCTTCAGCCGTGTGGGCGCGGCCATCATCATTGGCAGGCGCGGGTCTTCCAGCTTCAGCGCGCTCGCACCTTCCGGCATGGCGACATAGGTTGTGCCTGAAATCACCGAATGGGGGTGGATGTGCGAGGTGTGGATGCCGCCCTGAGGCAGGATGTTGATCCAAAGATCCTCTAGCTTCAGGGCCTTGCCGCCCAGATCAAACGCCAGATCGGCGGCGAAGGCGGCGACATGGGCGTCCAGTGCTTTGGTCAGATCGGCGAAAATCGGGAAGCGCCAGCCAAGATCGGTCAGCGACGCATAAGACGTGTAACCGGGATAGCCGTTGTCGTCGCACCATTGCTGCCCGGCCTCGTCATCCTCGGCGATGGACCAGCAGGACGCCTCCAGCTCGGAGGCGTCGATCTCGGGCTTATGGGCCGCCAGCGCGGCGTGATAGAGGCGGGTCGCGAACAGCGATTTGATATGTGTCATGGCCGACGTGATAGCTGAGGGCAGGTTCCTTGGCGAGTGGGGTTTTACCCACATCCGCCGCCGCGACGGCGGGTCGCAGACACTGTTACACAGCAACAGACGGGAGGCGGTGGTCCTGACGTTTCATTCAATTAGGTGTAAGTGATGCCGGTCCTTATGTCACCCGGATCACAGGGTCGCCCGAGGCACCCAATCCGGCTGTGGGGGCGATGATGACGATGTCGTCCAGCGTGATCTGGGAAGGGCCGTTGATGGCGATCGTGGTCGACAAAGGCTCCAGCCCTTCGGGGGTGGAGAAGGTCAGGGCCAATTCGTATCCGCCGCCAGGCAATTCCGTCAGCTCGGTTTCGGTGACGTCACGCCCGCTGGTCTCGATCAGGGGAGCCACATCGACGGTCAACACGTCCTCGCCGGGCGTGAAATCCTCGATCGAGATAAATGTTGGGTCCTCGACGCGGTCCCTTGGATCATAGAAATCGTCATTGTCGACCTGATCGATTTCCACCTCGAACGTATCGGCCCCTTCGTTACCGGACACGGCAACGGGGCCATTGGCGGACACGTTGAACCCGATATCGGTCGAGATACTGATCGTGTCGTTACCGGCGCCGCCCTGCACCTCTCCTTGGCCGTCCAGAACGCTGTCTTGTTGATCAAAGGCGATCATGTCGTCGCCCTCACCGCCCATGATGGTTGAGCCGAGGCCTGCGGACAGCACATCGTCACCGGGGCCGCCGTCTACAAGGTTTTCCTCGTTTTCGACCGACAGGGTGTCATTGCCTTCGCCCCCGTTCAGCGTGTTGCCGACATCCGGGCCCAGATCGACCCGGTCGTTGCCGTCGCCCATTTCGAACAGGTTGATTTCCCCGGGCAGGGCATCTGCCTCTTCTTCGGTCAGTGTGTCGTCGCCGTCGGTGCCAAGATAGACGCGGGGATCGGTCGGGTCGGGCCCGGCTTCTTCAGTATCGTCCGGGTCTTCGGGAGCGACTTGGACTTCGTCGCCGGTGTCGTCATTGTCATCATCATCGTCCAGCCACCACTCATCAATGGCAAAGGCTGTCAGGCCGAAGCCCAGTAAAGCAAGCAATCCGATAGGCAGCATGGTTTAGATCCCCCAGATCAAAACATTAGTAGAAATTGTTAACGATTGGGGGGGGGCTGGCAAGCTTACGCTGGTTCTGATGTGGAAACAGTCTGTAGAACTTGCAGGCGCAACTGCACCGGACTGCACAGGTGATGGCGGATCCGGTCCATAGGGGTTGCGTCCGACGCGCAACCCCCCTATACGCGCCCAATCATCCACTCCACCGGATTCGGGGTCACGTATGCGTATCGCACCAAATGATGCGCAAGCGGCCCTCCGGTGATGTTGAAAAGGAAAAACGGCGATGGACGCCAATGAACTTCGTAACAAGACACCTGACCAGCTGCGCGAAGCACTGGCCAATTTGAAAAAAGAGCAGTTCAACCTGCGCTTTCAGGCCGCCACAGGCCAGCTGGAGAATGCATCGCGTATGCGCGTTGCACGTCGCAGCGCCGCCCGTGTGCTGACCATCCTCAACGAAAAAGCCGCAACCGCGGCTTCCGCAGAATAAGGAAAGCGACCCATGCCCAAGCGTATCCTGCAAGGCGTCGTGACCTCCGACGCGAACGCGCAGACCATCTCGGTTTCGGTCGAGCGCCGTTTTAAGCACCCGGTTCTGCAAAAGACGATCCGTAAGTCCAAAAAATACCGGGCTCACGATGAAAACAACACCTACAAGGTCGGCGATCAGGTCCGCATCATCGAATGCGCACCCCGTTCCAAGACAAAACGCTGGGAGGTTCTGGAGGCGTAAGCCTTCTTAACCGTTCCAGTACAATCGAAACCCCGGGGCAAGGGCCGCATCGCCCCCCGGTAGGTCGGGAGAAACCATATGATCCAGATGCAGACAAACCTGGATGTTGCTGACAACAGCGGCGCGCGCCGTGTTCAGTGCATCAAGGTCCTGGGTGGTTCCAAGCGTCGTTACGCGAGTGTCGGTGACATTATCGTTGTTTCGGTCAAGGAAGCCATCCCCCGGGGCCGTGTCAAGAAGGGTGACGTGCGTAAGGCCGTCGTCGTTCGCACGTCCAAGGAAGTGCGCCGTGAAGACGGCACAGCCATTCGCTTTGACCGCAACGCAGCCGTGATCCTGAACAACGCAGGTGAGCCGGTCGGCACGCGGATCTTCGGCCCCGTCGTGCGCGAGCTGCGGGCCAAGAAGTTCATGAAAATCATCTCGCTCGCTCCGGAGGTGCTGTAACATGGCCGCCAAGCTGAAAAAAGGTGACAAGGTCCAGGTCCTCGCGGGCAAGGACAAGGGCGCAACAGGCACGATCGCCTCTGTTGATCCGTCGGCCAACAAGGCCGTCGTCGATGGGGTGAACATGGCCATCCGCCACACTCGTCAAAGCCAGACAAGCCAGGGTGGACGTCTGCCCAAGGCGATGCCCATCGACCTGAGCAATCTGGCCCTTCTCGACAAGAACGGCAAACCCACCCGTGTCGGCTTCAAGGTTGAAGACGGTAAAAAGGTGCGTGTAGCCAAGACCACGGGGGACGTGATCGATGCTTGATACAGCAACTTATACCCCGCGCATGAAGGTCGCGTATCGCGAGACCATCAAGCCTGCGCTGAAAGAAGAGTTCGGCTATAAGAACGACATGCAGATCCCGCGTCTGGACAAAATCGTCCTGAACATCGGCTGCGGTGCCGAGGCCGTTCGCGACTCTAAGAAGGCGAAGTCGGCACAGGAAGACCTGTCCACCATCGCCGGCCAGCACGCCGTTGTCACAAAGGCCAAGAATTCCATCGCCGGTTTCCGCGTTCGCGAAGACATGCCGATGGGTGCCAAGGTCACACTGCGTGGCGACCGCATGTATGACTTCATCGACCGTCTGATCACCGTGGCAATGCCCCGGATCCGCGACTTTCGCGGCGTATCGGGCAAATCCTTTGATGGCCGTGGCAACTATGCCTTCGGCATCAAGGAACATATCATCTTCCCCGAAATCAATTTCGACAAGGTAGATGAGATGTGGGGGATGGACATCATCATCGCAACCACGGCGAAAACCGACGCTGAAGCCAAGGCGCTGTTGAAGCTTTTCAACATGCCCTTCAACAGCTGAGCGGGAGAGAGAGTTATGGCTAAAAAAGCAATGATCGAACGCGAAAAGAAGCGTCAGGCACTGGTGGACAAATACGCCACCAAGCGCGCCGCGCTGAAGGTCATCATCAATGACCAGAGCAAGCCTATGGAAGAGCGTTTTCGCGCGACCCTGAAGCTGGCCGAACTGCCGCGCAACAGCAGTGCAACCCGTTTGCACAACCGCTGCCAGCTGACAGGTCGTCCGCACGGCTACTATCGCAAACTCAAGGTATCGCGGATCGCGCTGCGCGAGCTTGGCTCGTTCGGCCAGGCCCCCGGCCTCGTGAAATCCAGCTGGTAAGGGAGATTTGAAATGAATGATCCTATCGGCGATATGTTGACCCGCATCCGCAACAGCCAGATGCGTGGTAAGTCCACGGTAATGACCCCGGCCTCGAAAATGCGCGCGCGCGTTCTGGATGTGCTGGCAGACGAGGGTTACATCCGCGGCTACGAAGCCAAGACTGGTGCCGACGGCCATCCCGCCATCGAAATCAGCCTGAAATACTTCGACGGCGCCCCCGTCATTCGCGAAATGAAGCGGGTTTCCAAGCCCGGTCGTCGCGTCTATCTGGGCGTCCATGACATTCCTACGATCCGTCAGGGTCTGGGCGTGTCGATTGTCTCCACCTCCAAAGGTGTGATGTCGGATGCAAGTGCACGCAGCCAAAATGTTGGCGGCGAAGTACTTTGCACCGTATTCTAAGGGGGCTGAATTAATGTCTCGTATTGGAAAACAGCCCGTTGCCCTGCCCGATGGCGTCACTGCGACGCTTTCCGGACAGACCATCGAGGTTAAAGGCCCCAAGGCCACCAAAACCTTCACCGCCACGGATGACGTGACGCTGACCATCGAAGATGGTCTGATCCGCGTCACACCGCGTGGCAAGTCCAAGCGCGCGCGCCAGCAATGGGGCATGACGCGGACCGTCGTCTCCAATCTGGTGCACGGCGCGAAGGACACGTTCAAGAAAGAGCTGGAAATCCGTGGCGTTGGCTACCGGGCAGCATTGCAGGGCAATATCCTGAAGCTGAACCTGGGCATGTCGCATGACATTGATTTTGTGGTTCCGGAAGGTGTGACTGTCACAGTTCCCAAGCCCACCGAAATGGTGGTCGAAGGGACGGACAAGCAGCTCGTCGGTCAAGTCGCGGCAAACATCCGCGAATGGCGCCGGCCCGAGCCCTATAAGGGCAAAGGGATTCGGTACAAAGGCGAGTATATCTTCCAGAAGGAAGGCAAGAAGAAGTAAGGACGCGAGAAGATGGCAAACAGCAAAAGACAACTGTTCCAAAAACGCCGCTTGCGCGTTCGGAACAAACTTCGCAAGGTCAATGCAGGGCGCGTGCGCCTCAGCGTTCACCGCTCGAACAAGAACATCAGTGTTCAGCTGATCGACGACGTGCAGGGTATTACCCTGGCGTCGGCCTCGACCTTGGAAAAGGATCTGGGCATGGTCGGCAAGAACAACGTCGAAGCAGCGGCGAAGGTGGGTGCGGCAATTGCCGAACGCGCCAAGAAAGCCGGCGTGACCGAAGCGTATTTCGACCGCGGCGGTTTCCTGTTTCACGGCAAGGTCAAGGCAGTCGCCGACGCCGCGCGTGAAGGCGGTCTGAAGATCTAACTCAACGCAGGCGGCCTTGGATCATGTCCGTGGCCGCCTCGATGATCCGGGCGATCGGGCGCGCTTTAGGGCGTGGGCGGTGCACTGGGATCGACATATCAGGGCGCATGCGTCCGTAACTGACAAAGGAAGCCACATGGCAAGAGACGACAATCGCCGGGGCCGCGACGAAAACCCCGAATTCGCTGACCGCCTGGTCGCGATCAACCGCGTCAGCAAGACCGTAAAGGGTGGTAAGCGTTTTGGCTTTGCCGCGCTGGTCGTCGTTGGCGATCAAAAAGGCCGTGTGGGTTTCGGCAAAGGTAAAGCTAAGGAGGTCCCCGAGGCCATCCGCAAAGCCACCGAGCAAGCCAAGCGCCAGATGATCCGCGTGCCGCTGCGCGAAGGCCGTACGCTGCACCACGACATGGAAGGCCGTCATGGCGCCGGCAAGGTGATCATGCGGGCCGCCCCTCAGGGTACCGGTATCATCGCCGGTGGTCCGATGCGTGCCGTGTTCGAAATGCTGGGCGTTCAGGACGTTGTTGCCAAATCCAACGGCAGCCAGAACCCCTACAACATGATCCGTGCCACCATGGACGGTCTCGCCAAAGAATCGAGCCCGCGTATGGTTGCCCAGCGTCGTGGTAAGAAGGTGGCCGATATCCTGCCCAAGGAAGACGGCCCGAAAATCAAGGGCGAGCAAGCCCCAGCGGTTCAGGAGGCTTAATCCATGGCCAAGACAATCGTCATCAAACAGGTGGGCAGCCCCATCCGCCGCCCCGCTGAACAGCGTGCAACGCTGATCGGTCTGGGTCTCAACAAGATGCACCGTGTGCGCGAACTGGAAGACACGCCTTCCGTGCGCGGAATGATCAACAAGATTTCGCACATGGTCGAAATCATCGAAGAAAAAGGCTGAGCTGGTAAGGTGCGCTTAAGCGCACCTTACGGCAGGTTTCAGGCGCCCCGGTCAAAAATGGCCGGGGCGTTTTGCGTTTACGTCCGGGCGAGTGCGTCCAAGAAGCGCGATGTAGTCAACTTTCAGGTTCGGATGGAACCAAAGACCGGATGGACTTCCTCTAAAACACAGGAGGCATCCCATGTTGGTCAAAGAATGCTTTGTGCAGTGGCCAGAGTGCAAGAAACTCATTGAGGCGCATCATTGGATCAACGGCGAGGGGGAGGGTGAAGAGGTCGCCACTGGTCGCAAATGGCCCGTACGCCCCGGCACGATGTATGTGCTGGACCGGCACGACGCCCCCATCAACCGGCGTTCGGGGTGATCTGCGGCCCATGTGTGTGTTAATACCGGCCTTAACGGGGCGGGAGACGCATGATGCGAATGGGAGTTACGACGCGCCCGACTCGGCATAGACGCGTACGCCCACCCCGAATCCCCTTGATCCGGCGCAGGGTCAGGGCTATACGCCCACGGTGGCCCTTTGGGCTGCATCACATCCGTAGCATACGCCGCGTTCGGCCGCTCCCGTCGCTGGGGGCCGCATCCGGCAAAGGAGAAGCGACATGAAACTGCATGAACTGCGCGATAACGAAGGCGCAACCAAGAAACCCAAGCGTGTTGGCCGTGGCCCGGGTTCGGGCATGGGTAAGACCGCTGGCCGGGGTATCAAGGGTCAGAAATCACGTTCGGGCGTGGCGATCAAAGGGTTTGAAGGCGGGCAGATGCCCATCTACCAACGCCTGCCGAAACGTGGCTTTACCAAACCGAACCGCAAGAAATTTGCCGTTGTGAACCTGGGCCTGATCCAGAAATTCATCGACGAGAAAAAACTGGACGCAAGTGCCGCCATCACTGAGGATGCGCTGGTCGCGTCGGGGCTGGTGCGTCGCAAGCTGGATGGCATCCGCGTGCTGTGCAAGGGCGATGTCAGCGCCAAGATCACTCTGGAAGTGACCGGTGCGTCGAAATCTGCCGTGGACGCGGTGGCCAAGGCCGGTGGCACACTGACAGTCACAACTGCGCAAGCGGCTGAATAAGAGGTTGTGAGCGGCCTTCGTGCCGCTTACATAGCTCCTAGTTTTTCAAACACGCCGCCGGCTCGCTGAGAAACAGCGGTCCGGCGGCGTTGTCATTACAAAAGAGAGCCGAATGGTATCTGCAGCTGAACAAATGGCGGCCAACACCAGCTGGTCCGCACTGGGCAAGGCCACCGACCTTCGCAAACGCATCCTCTTTACGCTGGGGCTGTTGGTCGTTTACCGTCTGGGCACGTTTATCCCGGTTCCGGGGATTGACGGCGCTGAATTGCGCGAGTTCATGAGCGGTGCGGCGGCCAGTATCGGGGGCATGCTGAGCATGTTCACCGGGGGCGCGTTGGGGCGGATGGGCATCTTTGCCTTGGGAATCATGCCCTACATCAGTGCGTCGATTATCATTCAGCTGATGACCGCCATGGTACCAGCGCTGGAACAGCTGAAAAAAGAAGGCGACGCCGGGCGCAAGAAAATCAACCAATACACCCGTTATGGCACGGTGTTTCTGGCCACGCTGCAATCCTATGGTCTGGCCGTCAGCCTGCAGTCGGGCGATCTGGTCCACTCGCCGGGTGGCTATTTCATTGTGTCGTGCATGATCACCTTGATCGGGGGCACGATGTTCCTGATGTGGCTGGGCGAGCAGATTACCGCGCGCGGCATCGGCAACGGCATTTCGCTGATCATCTTCGTCGGCATCATCGCAGAGGTGCCCGCCGCCTTGGCGCAGTTCTTTGCCTCGGGTCGCTCGGGTGCGATCAGCCCGCTTGCAATCATCGGCGTCATCGTGATGGTCGTGGTCGTGATCGCCTTCGTGGTGTTCATGGAGCGGTCCTTGCGCAAGGTGCATATCCAGTATCCGCGCCGCCAGGTCGGCATGAAAATCTATGACGGTGGTTCCAGCCACCTGCCGATCAAGGTCAACCCTGCGGGCGTGATTCCGGCGATCTTTGCCAGCTCCCTGTTGTTGCTGCCCAGCACGATCAGCACGTTCTCGGGCGGTCAATCCAGCAACGCTGTCCTGTCGACGATCCTGGCGTATTTTGGCCCCGGTCAGCCGCTGTACCTACTGTTCTTCACCGGTATGATCGTGTTCTTCGCCTATTTCTACACCTACAACGTCGCCTTCAAACCGGATGAAGTGGCTGACAATCTGAAAAACCAGAACGGGTTCGTGCCCGGTGTGCGCCCCGGCAAAAAGACGGCCGAGTATTTGGACTATGTGGTCAGCCGTATTCTGGTTCTGGGTGCGGGATACCTTGCGTTGGTTTGTCTCCTTCCTGAAATTCTGCGTGCCCAGCTATCGATTCCGTTCTACTTTGGCGGTACTTCGGTTTTGATTGTCGTGTCCGTCACCATGGACACGATCCAGCAGATCCAAAGTCACCTCTTGGCACATCAATACGAGGGGCTGATCGAAAAATCGCAGCTCAGCGGCAAAGGAAAGCGCCGCGCGCGTAGAAAAGGGACACAACGCAAATGAATATCATCCTTCTTGGACCGCCCGGCGCGGGTAAAGGCACTCAGGCGCAGCTTCTGGTTGCCAATCGCGGCATGATCCAGCTGAGCACCGGCGACATGCTGCGCGAAGCCAAAAGTTCCGGGTCCGAGATGGGCAAACGCGTGGCCGACGTGATGGCGCGGGGCGATCTGGTGACGGATGAGATCGTGATCGGCCTGATCCGTGAAAAGCTGGAAGGCGACAAAGGCGGTGGGTTCATCTTTGATGGCTTCCCGCGCACTTTGCCGCAGGCCGACGCGCTAAGTCAGTTGCTGGCTGATTGTGGCGAGACACTGGATGCTGTGATCGAGATGAAGGTCGACGACGAGGCCTTGGTCGGCCGTATCACCGCGCGTTCGACCTGTGCAGGTTGTGGTGCCGTTTACAACGATGTGACCAAGCCGATCCCGGCGGATGGTATCTGCACCACCTGTGGTGAAAAGCATGAATTCACCCGCCGCGCCGACGACAACGAAGAAGCGCTGCGCAACCGGTTGATGGAATATTACAAGAAAACCTCGCCGTTGATTGGCTATTACTACGCCAAGGGCCTGCTGCGATCGGTCGATGGTCTGGGCACCATTGATAGCGTGCAGAAGGCAATTGCGGATGTGTTGGACGCGTAAAATGTCCGAAAGTGGCGGTTGCCGCAGGACATGCAGCGACCGCCACACATATTGGATATCCGCCAGTAAATAGGGCAGGGGCACGGGCTCTTTTCGGTATTGAGGTAAACGAGGCTATCTGCCCTTGACGCCCCGATCAAATCCTCCTAACCAGCACCATCCCGAGAGGGGTAATGATTCCGTTACGGGCGCGCCCGGCAATGCGAATCGATCACCTTGAATTCAGCTGCGGCCCGGTGCGTAACGCCTCGGGCCTACGTTGTGAAAAAAGGGTCTGGAGCTACGGACCCGCAACGAAAAGGAACATGCCCTTGGCACGTATCGCCGGCGTAAACCTCCCGACGCATAAACGCGTCCCGATCGCCCTGACATACATCACCGGAATCGGCCCCTCGACGGCCCAATCCATCTGCGAAGCCACCAATATCGACGTAAGCCGCCGTATCAACGAGCTGAGCGACGCCGAAATTCTGGCCGTGCGCGAACATATCGACGCCAACTTGACGGTTGAAGGCGATTTGCGCCGTGAGACGCAGATGAACATCAAGCGCCTGATGGACCTTGGCTGCTACCGTGGCCTGCGTCACCGTCGGAACCTGCCCGTTCGTGGCCAGCGTACCCACACCAATGCCCGTACCCGCAAAGGCCCCGCAAAGGCCATTGCTGGCAAGAAGAAATAAGGGAGGGCATTTGATATGGCACGCGATACCAAACGCACGAAGAAAAAGGTTTCCAAGAACATCGCCACCGGCGTTGCTCATGTGAACTCATCCTTCAACAACACCAAGATCCTGATTTCCGACGTTCAGGGCAACGCGATTGCATGGTCTTCCGCCGGCAGCTGCGGCTTCAAGGGGTCGCGCAAATCGACACCCTACGCCGCTCAGTTGGCTGCAGAAGATGCAGGCAAGAAGGCACAAGAACACGGCATGCGTACGCTGGAAGTCGAAGTGCAAGGCCCCGGTTCGGGCCGCGAAAGCGCGCTGCGCGCCTTGGCCGCTGTTGGCTTTAACATCACGTCGATCCGTGACGTGACGCCGATGGCACACAACGGATGCCGCCCGCCGAAACGTCGCCGGGTCTGATCTGACACTCTACCGGGTGGGGCCGCGCATTTGCGCACGGCCCCATTCCGTCATTTTTGGCGTTTTGCCAGCTGGCCTGGACAGCCATTTGACAAAACGCTTTTACAACCTCGGGCGCCCGGGACTTTGGACATGAGGAATGGGCAGGAATGGAGGGACATATGATCCACAAGAATTGGGCTGAATTGATCAAGCCGATCCAGCTGGACGTGAAACCGGGCAATGACCCGTCGCGTCAGGCAACCCTTGTGGCCGAACCGCTGGAACGCGGCTTTGGCCTGACACTGGGCAACGCACTGCGCCGCGTTCTGCTCAGCTCACTGCAAGGTGCTGCGATCACCAGCGTTCAGATCGACAACGTTCTGCATGAATTCTCCAGCGTTGCTGGCGTGCGCGAAGACGTGACCGACATGATCCTGAACCTCAAGGGCGTCGCGATCCGTATGGAAGTCGAAGGGCCCAAGCGTCTGTCGATCTCTGCCAAGGGTCCGGGCGTCGTCACCGCTGGCGATATTTCAGACACCGCCGGGATCGAAGTTCTGAACCGCGATCACGTGATTTGCCACCTCGATGACGGTGCGGATCTGTTCGTGGAGTTGACCGTCAACACCGGCAAAGGCTATGTCGCGGCCGACAAGAACAAGCCCGAGGATGCGCCCATCGGCATGATCCCGGTCGACGCGATCTATTCGCCGATCCGCCGCGTCAGCTATGATGTGCAGCCCACCCGCGAGGGTCAGGTTCTGGACTATGACAAGCTGACAATGAAGATCGACACCGACGGTTCGATCACGCCGGATGATGCTGTGGCCTATGCCGCGCGTATCCTTCAGGACCAGCTGAGCATCTTCGTCAACTTCGACGAACCCGAAAGCGCCAACCGTCAAGACGAAGAAGACGGTCTGGAATTCAACCCGCTGTTGCTGAAGAAAGTGGACGAGTTGGAGCTGTCGGTACGTTCGGCCAACTGCCTGAAGAACGACAACATCGTTTACATCGGCGATCTGATCCAGAAAACCGAAGCCGAAATGCTGCGCACGCCGAACTTTGGCCGCAAGTCCTTGAACGAGATCAAGGAAGTGCTGTCTGGCATGGGTCTGCACCTTGGCATGGATGTCGAGGATTGGCCGCCCGACAACATCGAGGATCTGGCGAAGAAATTCGAAGACGCCTTTTAAGAATTTGCAGGTCGGGGCGCATGTCCCGGCCTGCAACGACCGGGCCCAAGCGCCCCAAGGAGAGCGGCGGACACGCACCCGTCGCCAGACAAAGCAAAACCGCCCGTAGAGGGCATATTAGGAGATAGAATATGCGTCACGCACGTGGATACCGCCGCCTGAATCGTACACATGAGCACCGCAAGGCGCTGTGGGCAAACATGGCCGGCTCGCTCATCGAACATGAGCAAATCAAAACAACCTTGCCCAAGGCCAAGGAATTGCGCCGCATCATCGAAAAGATGATCACGCTGGGCAAACGCGGCGACCTGCACGCCCGTCGTCAGGCTGCCAGCCAGCTGAAGCAGGACCAGTATGTCACGAAACTGTTCGACATCCTTGGCCCACGTTACAAGGACCGTCAGGGTGGTTACGTCCGCGTCCTGAAAGCCGGCTTCCGGTATGGTGACATGGCGCCGATGGCGATCATCGAATTCGTCGACCGTGATGTCGATGCCAAGGGTGCCGCTGACAAGGCCCGCGTTGCTGCGGAAGAAGCTGCCGAGGATTGATTGTTTCTGAGGGCGTTTTGCCTTCGGACCGGATTGGAAGGCCCGCCCGCATTTGCGCGGCGGGCCTTTCGTGTTTTAACGGGCATGGCTGGGCGCGGCCTGGTGCAACAGTTGCAAAATCTGCGCGCCGGGCGCATATCGCTGGGGCAGCCAAACGGAGGAACGCCATGTTGGATCGGATCACACAGGGGTTGAAAGCCGCCCCGCTTGCGATGGCGGTTGGTATCTGCGTGGCGATGGCCGCCCCTTCCGATGCGGAGACCCGCGTTCCCGCCAACCCTGCCGAAATCCAGCTAAGTTTCGTCCCCGTGGTCAAGGCAGTCACACCCGCCGTGGTCAACATCTATGCCCGCCGCGTGGTTCCCGGTCAGGCCAGCCCGTTTGCGAGCGATCCGTTTTTCGGCCCGTTGTTTGAGGGGCTGGGCGGCAGCCGCCCGCGAGTTGAAAACTCACTTGGGTCTGGGGTGATCCTATCCGAGACCGGCATCGTGGTATCGAATTACCATGTTATTGGCGGGGCGACGGACATCCGTGTCGTACTGAATGACCGGCGCGAATTTTCCGCGCGGGTTCTGTTGTCAGATGAGGAAAGCGATCTGGCAATCCTTCAACTGGACGGATTGGAGGGTGTCGACGACCTGTCTGCGCTGCCCCTGCGAGAAGGGGACGACGTCGAGGTGGGCGAATTGGTTTTGGCCATCGGCAATCCGTTTGGCGTGGGCCAGACAGTCAGCAGCGGGATCGTTTCCGGGTTGGCGCGCTCGGGCGCGGTGACCGGCAACGCACGGGGCTATTTCATTCAGACGGACGCGCCGATCAATCCGGGCAATTCAGGCGGGGCGTTGGTGGATATGGCGGGGCAGTTGATCGGAATCAACACGGCGATCCTGACCCGTTCAGGCGGGTCCAACGGCATCGGCTTTGCCATTCCCGCCGCCTTGGTGCGCCGGTTTGTGGCGCAGGCCGAGGCGGGCGAAACCGAATTTCAGAGGCCTTGGGCCGGGGTCACTGGGCAACCGTTGAGTGCTGATATGGCCGAAGGGCTGGGCCTGAGCCGTGCGGGCGGCATCATCCTGTCGGACCTACATGTGGACAGCCCCTTTGCTGCCGCCGGATTTCGACCGGGCGATGTGATTCTGGAAGTAGACGGGCAAGAGGTGAACACCCCGGCCGAAATGATTTATCGCATGTCGATCAGCGGGATTGGCGCCGAAGTCAAAGTCAAAGCATTGCAAGGGGGTGAACTGCGTGAGACGACAGTGCCGATGCTGGCGGCACCGGACACGCCGCCGCGCGCAGCACTTGTGACAGGCGAGGGGGCCGCGATTCCGGGTGTGCATCTCACCACGATCAACCCGGCCGTGATTGCCGAATATGACCTGCCGCTGACTGCCGCCGGGGCGCTGATTGAAAATCCGGGCCGGATTGGCGCGCGCGTGGGCCTGCGGGCGGGCGATATTGTTTTGGCAGTCAACGGAGAGGCGACGCCAGACAGCACCAGCGTGAATAGCGCGCTAGAGGCCGCGCGCGGGCGGTTGACGCTGGACGTAAAGCGCGGGCAGCAACGGCTGACGCTGCGGTTCAGGCTGTGACATGAGCGACCTGTTCAACACGGGGGCGACCGAACCGGCACCGGATACGGCGCCCCGCCCGCTGGCCGACCGACTGCGCCCCAGAACTCTGGCCGAGGTGATTGGTCAACCCCAGGTTCTGGGCCCAGAGGCGCCTTTGGGCGTGATGCTGGGCGCGGGCAGTTTGAGCAGCTTGATTTTCTGGGGGCCGCCCGGTGTAGGTAAAACCACCATCGCGCGGTTGCTGGCTGATGAAACGGACCTGCATTTCGTGCAGATCAGCGCGATATTTTCTGGCGTGCCAGAGCTGCGCAAGGTGTTTGACGCGGCCAAGCATCGGCGCGCGAACGGGCAGGGGACGCTGTTGTTCGTGGACGAAATCCACCGTTTCAACAAGGCGCAGCAGGACGGGTTTCTGCCGCATATGGAGGATGGTACGATCCTGTTGGTCGGGGCCACCACCGAAAACCCCAGCTTCGAGTTGAACGCTGCCTTGTTGAGCCGGTCTCAGGTTCTGGTGCTGGAACGGCTGAAATTGTCGGATCTGGAGGTGCTGACCCAACGGGCCGAAGGTGCGCTGAAGCGCACCTTACCGCTGGACGGACACGCGCGCGAAGCGCTGCTGGAGATGGCAGACGGTGACGGGCGCGCCCTGTTGAACCTGATCGAACAGGTGGCGGCGTGGAAGATTGACGGCAAGCTGAATCCCGAAGGCTTGGCCAAGCGGTTGATGAAGCGGGCGGCGAAATACGACAAGTCCGGCGATGAGCATTACAACCTGATTTCGGCCCTGCACAAATCGGTGCGTGGCTCTGACCCCGATGCCGCGATTTACTGGTTGGCGCGGATGCTGACCGGAGGGGAGGATCCGCGATACCTGGCCCGGCGCATCGCCCGCATGGCGATCGAAGACATCGGTCTGGCCGATACCCATGCGCACCGCGTGTGTCTGGACGCTTGGGAAACCTATGAGCGTTTGGGCAGTCCCGAGGGCGAATTGGCGCTGGGTCAGGCCGTGATTTATCTGGCCTTGGCACCTAAATCGAACGCGGGTTACGCCGCGTTCAAGGCGGCGATGCGCGAGGCGAAAAAGACCGGATCGGAACCTCCGCCCAAGCATATTCTGAACGCGCCCACCGGGCTGATGAAAGAGCAGGGATATGGCGCGGGCTATGCCTATGATCACGACGCCGAAGACGGGTTTTCGGGGCAGAACTATTTCCCCGAGGGGATGAAACGCCCCGAACTCTATCAACCGGTCGAGCGCGGGTTCGAGCGAGAGTTGAAGAAGCGGCAAGAGTATTTCGCCAAGCTGCGCGCGCGCAGGCGTTAAGGCAGGGCAGGCGCGCAGATCGGCATGTCAGTGTGCTGTATCGCGTTGGATGACGTTTACTACACAATCCGGCCATGGTCTGTTTGCGACATTCACCCGTGATCCGTGGCCGGTTTTACCCCCTTGTCAGAGGCAAGCCGGGTTGGCTGTCTCACAGTCAACCCCATGTTTTCAGTTAAAATAGTGACATCCCCTTTAAATCAGAGAAATATTGTGCTTTCTTGTGCGCATGTCGCAATTAAGCTGCCAAACCCTGCCTGACCTGCCCCGCTATCCGATGCGGGGGGACTGTAAGGGGCGCTTTTGCACTTCCATTCACAGTTTCAAACCGAGGATGACGCAATGACGAATTTCAAAGATGCCCAATTGATGAACCGGCTGGCCGCTGCTGCGCGCACAGGCAATATTTCACGCCGGTCTTTCATGCATTATTCTGCTGCCGCGGGGGTTTCCGCCGGTGCGGCGACGGGCCTGTGGGGCACGTCGGCCAATGCCGCGCCGCAAAAGGGTGGGACGTTCCGCTTTGGTGTGCACGACGGCAATACGTCGGACACGCATGATCCGGGCACCTATGTCAGCCGTCAGCAGATCTATCTGGCGCATCAGTATCGCAGCTATCTGACGATGATCAATCCGGATGGATCGCTGGGCTCGGACTTGGCTGTCAGCTGGACCGCGAATGACGACGCGTCGCAGTGGACGTTCGAAATCAATCCTAACGCCTCGTTCCATTCGGGCAAGCCGGTGACGGCCGAGGATGTGAAGGCGTCGCTGAACCATCACCGAGGGGACGACAGCACCTCGGCGGCGAAATCTCTGCTGACTTCGGTCACGGATATTCAGGTGGATGGCGATCACACGATCGTTGTGACGCTGGACAGCGGCAATGCCGATGTGCCGTGGCTGATGACGGATTATCACTTTGCGATCTGCCCCGCCGATGGCGCGGGCGGTATCGACTGGAAGAGCGGCGATGGATCCGGTCCCTACAAAATCGATCAGGGCGAATGGGGCGTGCAGTGGGATCTGACGCGTCATGATGGGTGGCATCTGGACGGGGCGTATTTCGATGCGTTGTCGATGATCGTGCTGAACGATCCCAACGCGCGTCAGGCCGCTTTGGTCACTGGCGACGTGGACGCCGTGTCGTTGGTCGATCTCAAGACTAAAGCGCTGCTGGCGCGCGACAAATCCATCGTGATCGAAAGTGTGCCCTCGGCGGCGGCGATCACCATGCCGATGTTCTGTGACACCGCGCCGTTCGACAATGTGGATGTCCGCAACGCGATGAAACTGGCGATGAACCGCGACGAAATCATCGAGAAAATCGCCTTTGGCGAGGCCACCAAGGGCAACGATTTCCATCACTCGCCCGCCATGCCCTATTTTCCCGAAGGCATCGAACAGCGCGAGTATGATCCCGATCAGGCGAAATCGCTGCTGAAAAAGGCCGGCGCGGAAGGCATCGAGGTAAGCCTGCACACAGCGGATTCGGTGTTCTCCGGGGCGGTGGACATGTGCGTGCTCTATGCCGAACAGGCCAAGGCGGCAGGTATCAAGGTCAACGTCGTGCGCGAGCCGAACGATGGCTATTATTCGGATGTCTGGCTGAAAAAAGCCTTCACCGCTGTCAGCTGGGGCGCGCGCCCCACGCCGGACGTGATGTATAGCCTGGCCTACAAAGACGACGCGGCCTGGAATGAATCGCGTTGGCAGAACGCGCGGTTCAACGAGGTCTTGTTGCAGGCCAAGTCCGAGCTGGACGATGCCTTGCGCGCTGAAATGTACGCCGAGATGGCGACGCTGGCGCGCAACGATGGCGGCACGATCATCCCGTTCTTTAACAACTTTGTCTATGCGCGCCGCGCCAACGTGATGCGCGGTGACGATCTGGCGGCCAGTTGGGAACTGGACGGTGCACGCGGACCCAGCCGCTGGTGGTTCGCCAGCTAATGCAACGCCTGAAACTGGACCGGTGCGCGGTTTGCGCCGGTCCGATTTCGCCTGCCGGGATACCCGTTCGGGCGATCCGCGTGGGTAACAATCGGGTTTGCGGTTGGACAAAAGGCTAGAAGCGCCGTGAATTTCGTGTTTTGCTAGGAGACAGTCGGTTTCGATGCACTTTGCGAGAGCATTGGCATTGAAGGTGACAAACGCGCCGGGACAACAATCGGTTGCTATATAAAGAAACGTATCAGGGAGATACCATGGACAACCCCAAAAATCAGATGCTGATCGACCAGCTTGCAGATGCCGCCCGACAGGGACGTATCTCGCGCCGGTCTTTCATGCATTACTCGATGGCTGCCGGCATGACCGCGACGGCCGCCACCGGCCTTTGGACCACTCAGGCCCATGCCGAACCCCAACGCGGTGGCACGTTCCGTATCGCCCAGCATGACGGCAACAGCGGCGACAGCCACGATCCGGGCCTCTATGAATCCAACGCAGAGATCCTGAACGCGCACACGCACCGCGCCTTCCTGACCATGATCAACACCGATGGCACGCTGGGCGCGGATGTGGCGACCGAATGGACGGCGACGCCCGATGCGTCTGAATGGACGTTCAAATTGGACCCGAAGGCGACGTTCCATTCGGGGGGCAAGGTGACGGCGGAAGACGTGGTTGCGTCGATGAATTTCCACCGTGGCGAAGGAACAACATCCGCAGCCAAGGCCCTGTTGGGCAGTGTCGTGGATATTGTGGCCGTCGACGAGTCGACCGTGACGTTCAAAATGGACGCGGGCAACGCCGACCTGCCGTGGCTGATGACCGATTATCACCTGGTAATCCTGCCGCGTGACGAAGACGGCACCGCCAATTGGAAAAGCGGCGATGGCTGCGGCCCCTACGTTTTGAACAACTGGGAGCCGGGCGTGAACGCCAGCTTTACCCGGTTTGATGGCTGGCACGGCGAAGGCGCGTATTTCGACGCGATCGAAGTCACCTATATCAACGATCCCAACGCCCGTCAGACCGCCTTGGTCACCGGCGATGTGGATGCGACCAGCCTGCTGGAAAACAAGACAATGGGACTGCTGCTGCGTCAACCAGACGTGACGGTCATCAACATTCCGTCGGCGCAGGCGATCACCATGCCGATGTTCTGCGACGCAGCGCCGTTTGACAATGTCGACGTGCGCAAGGCGTTGAAACTGTCCATGAACCGTGACGAACTGGTCGAGAAAATCTCGTTCGGGGCGGCCACGGTGGGCAACGATTTCCATCACTCGCCCGCCATGCCCTATTATCCCGAAGGCATCGAGCAGACGCCGTATGACCCCGATCAGGCCAAGTCGCTGTTGAAAAAAGCCGGGATGGAAAACCTGTCGGTCAGCTTTAGCGCGGCGGATTCGATCACGGCAGGCGCGATCGACCTTTCGATCCTCTATGCCGAGCAGGCCAAGGCGGCAGGCATCGACATCAAGGTGGTTCGCGAACCCAGTGATGGCTACTATTCGGATGTCTGGCTGACAAAACCGTGGTGCATGGTTGTCTGGGGCGCACGTCCCACGCCCGACGTGATGTATAGCCTGGCCTACAAGGACGACGCGGCCTGGAATGAATCGCATTGGCAGAACGCCCGTTTCAACGAACTTCTGTTGATGGCCAAGGCCGAGCTGGACGATACCCTGCGCGCGGAAATGTACCGCGAGATGGCAGTTCTGGCCAAGGACGATGGCGGGACGATCATTCCGTTCTTCCCGAACTTCGTCTACGGCATCCGCAAGAACGTCGGCACGACCGGTGAATATGCGGCCAGCTGGCATATGGACGGATACCGCGCCGCCAGCCGCTGGTGGTTCAACAGCTAACCACAAGACGCCCGGCACCTCACAAGGTGCCGGGTTTTCCACTTTCGGGCCACCCTGCACCGCAGCCTGCGCCCGGCACCCAAGCAAAGTAATCCATGAAGGTCTGCCATCAAGGCGGCCACATATGGCAAAAATCTGTTACAAAAGTCTGAGATGCACCCGATAATGTGCGTAACCGGACACAAAACAGGAGAGGGATATATGGGAGACATTCTGGGGCTCGTTGCAAAACGGCTCGGACTGGGGTTGATCATTCTACTGATCATCTCGGTTATCATCTTCTTCATGGTCGAGCTGTTGCCCGGCGACATCGCCGAGGCCGTTCTGGGCCAGGGTGCCACCAAGGAAAACCTCGCCGCGATGCGTGAACAGATGGGCCTGAACGAGCCTGCTATCTGGCGCTATCTAAAATGGCTTGGCGGCGCGGTCATGTTTGATTTCGGCAATTCCATCGTGACGCAGGAACCAGTGATGAGTGTGATCGGCGCGCGATTTGCCAACACGCTGTTTCTGGCAACCTATGCGGCCGTGATTGCCGTACCGTTTGCCATCGTGCTGGGCGTGATCGTTGCGCTGCTGCGCAACACGGTCTTTGACCGGGTAGCCAACGTGCTGACGCTGACCTCGATTTCCAGCCCCGAATTTTTTCTGGGGTATATCCTGATCCTGTTCTTCTCGGTCAAATGGGGCATGTTCCCGGCCATCGCCAGCCTCAGTGACGGCATGTCCTTTTTGGACCTGCTGCACAGAACCTTCCTGCCCGCGCTGACGCTGGTTCTGGTGGTTGTGGCGCATATGA
This sequence comes from Rhodobacteraceae bacterium KMM 6894, assembly GCA_035798175.1. GTDB lineage: Bacteria > Pseudomonadota > Alphaproteobacteria > Rhodobacterales > Rhodobacteraceae > Roseovarius. The sequence continues at coordinate 248,225 of JAPFBS010000008.1, read as the reverse complement.
TGCGGATGACCCGCGCGGCCATCATCAACCTTCTGGCCTCACCCTATATCGAAATGGCCCGTCTGAAGGGCGCGCCCCCGTGGAAGGTGATCGTGAAACACGCGCTGCCCAACGCCTGGGCGCCAATCATCAACGTTGTCGCGCTGAACCTGGCCTATCTGATCACCGGTGTGGTTCTGGTCGAGGTGGTGTTCGTCTATCCCGGCGTTGGCCAAGCCTTGGTCGATGCTGTGTCCAAGCGTGACTTCCCCGTGGTGCAGGCCTGCTGCCTGATCTTCGCCGCGACCTTCATCCTGCTGAATCTTGCGGCAGATGTGGGCGCAATCCTGACCAACCCGCGCTTGCGGCATCCGAAATAAGGGGGTGAAGACATGAGCACTTTTGTAATTGGCTACTACGCCCTTCTTTTGATCGCCTCCACTGCGGCGGCGTATTTCGACAAACGTCAGGCCTTCATGACGCTGTTTTCGTTGACGCTGGTGTCCTTCATCGTGGGCATCGTCGGCGGGTCAGGCGCGTTGCGCGCGATTGCGATCGCCGCTGCGGCGCTGGCGCTGGCCGCAATGGTCAGCTACGCGTTCCGTGAATTCCTGATCAACATCGTCGGCACCGAATTGGCCAAGGAACTGCGCACAGCGCCGTTGACCGCCGCCTTTGGGATGTTCGTCATCTTCGTCTACGCCATCGCGGGCATTTTTGCGCCTTGGATCGCGCCTTATGGCGAGGCCGAGGTGATCAGTTCGGCCTTTGCCCCGGCAGATTCCAACATGCTGTTGGGCGCAGATCAGCTGGGCCGCGATATGTTCAGCCGTCTGGTTTATGGCACGCGCAACTCGGTCGGGCTGGCCCTGACGGCGACCTGTGCGGCCTTCATCATGGGCGCGGGCGCAGGCCTGCTGGCTGCCACCAAGGGCGGCTGGTTCGATCAGTTCATGGGACGGTTCGCGGATGTGATCATGTCGATCCCGTCGCTGATCTTTGCCCTGCTGATGCTGTCGATCTTTGGCCCCTCCATGCCGGTGATCATCATCGCGGTCGCCATCATCTATGCGCCGCGCGTCTTCCGCCTGACACGGGCGGTCGCGGGCAACGTCGTGGTGATGGACTATATCGAGGCGGCCAAGCTGCGCGGGGAAGGCACCGGATACTTGATCCGGCGCGAAATCCTGCCCAACTCGACTGCGCCACTGATTGCCGAATTCGGTTTGGAATTCTGTTTCGTGTTCCTGCTGGTCGCGGGCCTGTCGTTCTTGGGTCTGGGTATCCAGCCGCCCACGGCTGACTGGGGTTCAATGGTGCGTGAAAACGCCACCCTGATCAGCTTCGGTGAAATCACACCGCTTATCCCTGCCGCCGCCATCGCGTTGTTGACCGTTGGGGTCAACTTTGTGGTGGATTGGATGCTGCACCGGTCGTCCGGTCTGAAGGAGTAATCAAACATGGCTAAAGACAAAGAAGTCCTTCTGAAAATCCGGAACCTGAAAATTCAGGGCTATTCGGACGAGCAATGGGTCGACATTATCAAGGGTGTCGACCTGACCCTGCACCGCGGCGAGGTGATGGGCCTGATCGGAGAATCCGGCGCGGGCAAATCCACCATCGGCGCGGCGGCCATGGGATACGCGCGCGATGGCACGCGGATCTCCGAGGACAGCTCGATCGAATTCGACGGGATGGAGCTGACCACCGCCACCGAGGGCGAGCGACGCGCCCTGCGTGGCGCGCGCATCGCCTATGTGGCGCAATCGGCGGCGGCGTCGTTCAACCCGGCGCATAAGATCATTGATCAGCACACGGAAGCGCCGCTGCAATACCGCTTGAAAAAGCGGATGGAGGCGCAGGAAGATGCGGTTGATCTCTATAACCGTCTGCGCCTGCCCAACCCCGCCGAGATCGGGTTTCGCTATCCGCACCAAGTGTCGGGCGGGCAGTTGCAGCGCGCGATGACCGCGATGGCGATGTCCTGCCGCCCGGATCTGATCATCTTCGATGAGCCGACAACAGCGCTGGACGTGACCACCCAGATCGAGGTTCTGGCCGCGATCCGCGATATTGTGGAACAGTTCAACACTGCCGCGCTGTACATCACACATGACCTTGCGGTCGTGGCGCAGATGGCCGACACGATCAAGGTGCTGCTGAAAGGCAGCGAGGTCGAACAGGCGTCGACCGAGGAAATGCTGAGCAATCCCAAAGAAGAGTACACCAAATCGCTCTGGGCTGTGCGCAGCTTTGAATCGCCGCAACGTTTCCGCAAAGAGGGCGCAACGCCGCTGATTTCGGTCAAGAACGTGGACGCCGCCTATACCGCCGGTCCCAAGATCTTGGACAACGTCAGCTTTGATATCCACGAGGGCATGACCGTCGCCGTGGTGGGCGAATCCGGATCGGGCAAATCCACCTGCGCGCGGGTGATCACCGGCCTTTTGCCACCGCAAAAGGGCGAGATCCTGTTCAGGGGCGAACCGTTCCCGCCGGATTATCGCCAGCGCAACAAGGACCAGTTGCGCCAGTGTCAGATGATCTATCAGATGGCCGATACGGCCTTGAACCCCAAGGTGAAAATCTCGGAAATCATCGGTCGCCCGGCACAGTTCTATTCGGGCCTCAAGGGGACAGCCCTGAAGGCGCGCGTGGATGAGTTGCTGGACCTGATCGAGCTGGAGCCGTCCAAGTACTACAACCGCTATCCGCCTGAACTGTCCGGTGGGCAGAAACAGCGGATCGGGATCGCGCGCGCGCTGGCCGCCGAACCGTCGTTCATCATCTGCGACGAGGTCACATCGGCCTTGGATCAGTTGGTGGCCGAAGGCATCCTGCGCCTTCTGGACCGCCTCCAGAACGAGTTGAACCTGGCCTATATGTTCATCACCCACGATCTGGCTACTGTGCGTTCAATTGCGGATGAGGTGGTGGTGATGCAGCACGGCAGAGTGGTGGAACAGGGGCCAAAGGACGACATGTTCACGCCGCCGCACCATCCCTATACCGATCTTCTGCTTAGCTCGGTGCCGGAAATGGACCCCAACTGGCTGACGACTCTGCTGGAAGAACGGGGCGTCGACAATCTGGGCGATGCGGCTGCGGCCAAGATCAACCCGAACGACGCCAAGATCGTACGCTAAGCCGAGTCACACACCTGTTTGAACACCAAACCGGGCGCAGAGAGTGATCTCTGCGCCCGGTTCGTTTGGAAACTGATCGGGTGTCTAACTGACTGGCACAGCGCCGGTCGTCAGAGGATCGCCATGGCCGAGCCGACCATCGTGGCGACAAGGACGCCATAGACAATCAGCACAGAGGGAAAGGTTGCGCTGTGGGCACGCAGTTCGCGGTTCAATTCTTCACGTGTCATGGACGGGCTCCGGTAATCAGGGAGGGGGGCAGGGCCCCGGCCAGTGAAAAGGATCAGGCACACGGAAGGTATCCGTCTGCCACAGGGATTATTTTTAGTGAGATGTGCCCGGCAAAAAGCCGGAGAAGGATCAGGCGGTAATCGCCATAGCCGACAACACCAAAGTGCCCACCAGCATGCCGTATACAAACAGCACAGCTGGGAAGGTGGCACTATGCATGCGAAGTTCGCGGTTCAGTTCGTCCCTAGTCATGGGTGCCTCCTTCTTTTGGTGTCAACGTCTGGCCGATGTCCAATCGGCGGTGCAGGTCATCTGCTTGAGTCAGCAAATACCTATCTTTTTATAAAACGCAAGAGGTGGGATAGTTAAAATCCATGCGATTCCTGCATGGCTGACAAACTGTGTGGGAATGGCTGTGGAGGGCAGGTTTATCTATTTGATAGTTATAATGAAAATTTAGTCGATAAGGTGGCGGAACGGCGCTTGGAAATCTCCGGAATACAGGCGTGACAGAACGCCGGAGGGCGGCCGTTGCGCATATACCACAAAATTGGGCGTAAGCCGGGCCAAAGCCCGGCTATCTTGCCCCATCAGGCAGCGTGCTAAACCCGGCCGCGAGTCAGGCTTGCGAGCCTTGCAACGGCATCACCTGCAACGGACCCGAGTTGCGCGCCTGCATGGCCAGTGCGACCGCGTGAGACGCAGCAGCCGTCGTGAAATACGGGATGCGGTCATACAGAGCGACCGAGCGGATTTCACGGCTGTCCTCGACCGCCAGCGCGCCTTCGGTTGTGTTCATCACCATGGCGATGCGCCCATCCTTCAGCATGTCGACCACATTCGGACGACCTTCATAGACCTTGTTGACCATGTCGCAGGCGATCCCGTGCTCGTTCAGGAACGTACCGGTGCCGCGCGTGGCGACGATGGTAAAGCCCAGTTCGATCAGCAGCTTGGCTGTCTCGATCAATTGCGCGGTCTTGTCGGCATCCTTGATGGAAAAGAACACCGCGCCGCTGTCAGGCAGGACGACGCCCGCGCCCATCTGGGCCTTCAGGAACGCCCCGGCAAAACTCACATCCCAGCCCATGACCTCGCCGGTCGAGCGCATCTCGGGGCCAAGGATGGTATCGACACCGGGAAAGCGCGCGAAGGGCAGCACCGCCTCTTTGACCGAGAACCACGGCATCCGGTAGTCTGCCAGCGTCAGCTGATCGGCCATCGGCAGGGTGCCCGGCTTGGCGTCGGTGGGGTAGGCGCCGCGATGGGGGAAATCGCTTAGCTTTTCACCGGCCATCAGACGCGCCGCGATCGAGGCTATCGCGCTGTCGGTGGCCTTGGCTACAAACGGCACGGTGCGCGAGGCACGCGGGTTTACCTCGATCAGGTAGATATCCTCGCCTTTGACGGCGAATTGCACGTTCATCAGCCCGACGACATTCAGGGCGAGGGCCAGTTGCACGGTCTGCCGCTCGATTTCCTCGATGAAATGCTTGGGCAGCGAATAGGGTGGGATTGAACAGGCGCTGTCGCCGGAATGAACGCCCGCCTCTTCGATATGTTGCATGATGCCGGTCACATGCACGTCGGTGCCGTCGCATAGCGCGTCAACGTCGCATTCAATGGCTCCCGACAGATAGCTGTCCAGCAAGACGGGGCTGTCACCCGAGACCACGACCGCCTCGGAAATGTAGCGCTCAAGGTGGGCCATGTCGCGCACGATTTCCATAGCGCGCCCGCCCAAAACATAAGACGGGCGGATCACCAACGGAAAGCCGATATCGCCCGCGATGCGCATCGCCTCGGCGTCGGTCGAGGCAATGCCGTTATGCGGCTGTTTCAGGCCCAGCTTGTTGACCAGCGCTTGAAACCGCTCGCGGTCCTCGGCCAGGTCAATGGCGTCGGGCGTGGTGCCAAGGATCGGAATGCCTTCGGCCTCCAGCGCGTTGGCCAGTTTCAGGGGGGTCTGCCCGCCGAACTGCACGATCACGCCATGCAGCGTGCCATTCTGCTGCTCGACGGACAGGATCTCCATCACATGCTCGAACGTCAGAGGTTCAAAATACAAACGGTCCGAGGTGTCATAGTCTGTGCTGACCGTCTCGGGGTTGCAGTTGATCATGATCGTCTCATAGCCCACATCCGACAGTGCGTAGCAGGCATGACAGCAGCAATAATCGAACTCGATCCCCTGACCGATCCGGTTAGGACCGCCACCCAGAATGACCACCTTCTTGCGGTCCGTCGGCCGGGCCTCGCATTCCACGTCGCCCATCATCGGGGCTTCGTAAGTGGAATACATATAGGGGGTCTGGGCCTCGAATTCGGCGGCGCAGGTGTCAATCCGTTTGAACACGGCGGTGACGCCCTGCGCACGGCGGGCGGCGCGCACGCGGGCCTCGGTCATGCCGGTCAATTTGGCCAGACGGGCATCGGTGAAGCCCATCATTTTCAGATGGCGCAGCTCGGCGGCATCTGCGGGCAGGCCACTGGCGCGCACATCTTCCTCGGCCTCGACGATTTCGCGGATGCGGGCCAGAAACCATGGATCATACATGGTGACGGCATGAATTGAGTCGTCATCAAGGCCCGCGCGCATTGCCTGCGCGATGACGCGGATCCGGTCCGGTGTCTGCTGGCTTAGCGCCGAGGTGATCGCGCCACGCGCGTCCGCCGACAACTCGCGGATCAGGCCCGGCACGGCGGGGCTGTCGGCCAGGCCGGGAATCGCGATCTCGTCGAACCCGGTCAGTCCGGTTTCCATCGACGCCAGCGCCTTTTGCAGTGATTCATGGATCGTGCGGCCAATCGCCATCGCCTCGCCCACGGATTTCATCGCCGTGGACAGGAAAGGTTCGGAGCCGGCAAATTTTTCGAATGCAAAGCGCGGGATTTTGGTCACGACATAGTCGATGGTCGGCTCGAAACTGGCCGGGGTCACCTTGGTGATGTCGTTGTCCAACTCGTCCAGCGTATAGCCCACGGCCAGCTTTGCCGCGATTTTCGCAATCGGGAAACCGGTGGCTTTGGATGCCAACGCCGACGAGCGCGACACGCGCGGGTTCATTTCAATCACCACCATGCGGCCATCGACGGGGTTGATCGCCCATTGCACGTTGGATCCGCCGGTCTCAACCCCGATCTCGCGCAGCACGTTGATCGAGTGGGTGCGCATCAGCTGATATTCCTTGTCGGTCAGCGTCAGGGCAGGGGCCACGGTGATGGAATCGCCGGTATGCACGCCCATCGGATCGACGTTTTCAATGGCGCAGACGATGATGGCGTTGTCGGCGCGGTCGCGCACGACCTCCATTTCGAACTCTTTCCAGCCTAGCAGCGACTCGTCGATCAGTATCTGGCTGACCGGGCTGGCATCCAGACCGGTCTTGCAGAAATGCTCGTAATCGGCGCGGTTATACGCAACACCGCCGCCGGTTCCGCCCAAGGTGAACGCGGGGCGGATAATCGCGGGCAGGCCCACATGCTCTAACGCCTCCATGCATTCAGCCATAGTATTGGCAATCACCGCCTTGGGGTTCTCGATGCCCAGACGGTCCATCGCCTCGCGGAACAGCTTGCGGTCTTCGGCCATTTCAATGGCTTGACGGTTGGCGCCGATCAGCTCGACATTGTATTTTTCCAGCACCCCCATGTCGGCCACTGCCAGCGCAGTGTTCAACCCTGTCTGCCCGCCCATGGTGGGCAGCAGAGCGTCTGGGCGTTCTTTCTCAATAATGCGCGCGACCACTTCAGGCGTGATCGGCTCGATATAGGTGGCATCGGCCAGCCCCGGGTCGGTCATGATCGTCGCCGGGTTCGAGTTGACCAGAATGACGCGATAGCCTTCTTCGCGCAGGGCCTTGCAGGCCTGAGCGCCGGAATAGTCGAATTCGCAGGCCTGCCCGATGATGATGGGGCCCGCCCCGATGATCATGATGGAGGATATATCGTCGCGCTTCGGCATATCGGAGGCCCCTATGGCAGATGGTGTGACCGCACGGGTCCGCCAAGGCGCAAAAGGGGCGCATGGCAGGGCGCGCAAATTGTTGGCGGTTTAAATCTACCCGGTGCAGGGTGCAAGCGGATAGGGGCACCGCAGGCGCAGGCGATGCAATTGCCACAGTTTTTTCCTGTTTTTCCGGGACGCGGCGCACTAAAGCGTTTCTACTTAATCCTGAGACAGGGTTGAACAGGAACGCAGCGCAACACATCAACGGTGTGAGTGTTTCGAGAAAAGCCAGTGATTCTAGCTTTCCTCGAAACACATTAGATGGCGTTTGGCATTGGACCGGGAAGGGCAGAACAGGTGCAGATTCGCTTTGATCATGGGCCGGACGGTATGGGCGCGGCCCTGTTTGACGCGCCCCGTCAGATGATCCGCGCCGACACCCCCGACGAGGTGCCCGGCGCACTGGCTGCCTTGGCACAAGCGCAGGCGCAGAGTGGCTGGCTGGCGGGCTATGCCAGTTACGAGTTGGGGTATGCGCTGGAACCGCGCCTTGCCCCCTTGATGCCTGCCAACCGTCGTCTGCCACTGTTGGCGTTTGGCGTTTACGATGCCCCGCTTACAGCCCCGCCGCTGGCCAATGGTCCCGCCGCGCTTGGCCCATTGCAGCCCCAATGGAGCGCCGCGCGCTACGCTGAGGCGTTTCAGACCGTGCATGACTACATCTGTGCGGGCGATTTCTATCAGGCCAACCTGACCTTCCCGATCCACATGCCCGCCAGCGGCGGTGCCGCCGCGCTCTACGCCGCCCTGCAACGTGCTCAACCTGTCCGCTTTGGGGCGCTGATCGAGGGCACAGGCGGCCCCGCGATCCTGTCCCGCTCGCCCGAGTTGTTCTTTCGCACCGATGCTGCGGGCAACATCCAGACCCGTCCGATGAAAGGCACGCAACCGCGCAGCGCCGACGCGGCCGAAGATGCGCGCCGCCGCTATTTCCTGCAAAGTGACGCTAAAAACCGCGCCGAGAACCTGATGATCGTCGATCTTCTGCGCAACGACCTCAGCCGTGTCTGCCAACCCGGTAGTGTGCGCGTGCCCGAGTTGTTCACCGTCGAAACCTATGAAACCGTGCATCAGATGACCTCGCTGATCACCGGGCAATTGCAGCGCGGCACCGATCTGGGCGCGATCCTGTCAGCGCTGTTTCCCTGCGGTTCGATCACCGGCGCGCCCAAGTTGCGCGCGATGCAGGTGTTGGCCGCGCTAGAGCAAACCCCGCGCGACATCTATTGCGGCGCCATCGGCTGGGCCGCCCCAGACGGGCGCAGCGAATTCAACGTCGCCATCCGCACGCTTTTGTTAGAAAACGATGCCGTCACGTTAAACGTCGGCGGCGGCGTGATCTATGACAGCACCGCCGAGTCTGAGTATGAGGAGGCCTTGTGGAAAGCCCGCTTTGTCCATCCGTTGATCCCGACTTTGCGCTGATCGAAACGCTGGGCTGGACGCCGGACGCAGGCTTTGCGCATCGCGCGCGCCATTTGCGTCGGCTGACCCGCTCGGCCCGCCATTTCGGCATAATGCCACGCGGCGTTCCCGAGGCGCTGGACAGCGTCACCGCACCCCATCCCCTGCGCGTGCGCTTGACGTTGGATGCCACTGGCGCGGCCGACATCACCACCACCGCGTTCACCCGATTACCGCCCGACACGGTCTGGCGCGTCGCCATCCACCCCACGCGCCTTACTGCCTCGGACCCGTGGTTGAGGCACAAGACCACCCGCCGCGCACTGTATGACAGCGCCCGCGCCGACCTGCCCCCCGACATCGACGAATGGATCTTCCTCAATACCGGCGGCGCGCTCTGCGAAGGCACGATCACCAACCTTTATATCCCGCAGGGTGACACGCTGCTGACACCTCCGCGCGCTTGTGGCCTGCTGCCTGGTATCGGGCGCGAAGCGCTGATCGCGGCGGGGCGCGCCAAACCACAGCGCCTTGGCCCCGACGACATCACCGGACCCTTCTACGTCGGTAACGCGCTGCGCGGGCTGATTCAGGCGCGGCTCGTATCTTTTTCTTGGTAAAAATATCCATCCGAGCTTGCCGCGCACACCACAACATCATTGACGCGCACCCCCTCAACCCTTGACTTTGCCGTCCAGCCAAGGTGTATCGGCCCCAAACGCGCCGCGCGTCAGCACGGCAGAGGAAGGGATACCCGCATGCACGCCTACCGCAGCCATACCTGCGCCGATCTGAGTAAATCCAACGTGGGCGATACGGTCCGCCTCAGCGGCTGGGTGCATCGCATCCGCGATCACGGCGGCGTGCTGTTTATCGATTTACGCGATCACTACGGCATGACGCAACTTCTGTGCGATGCCGACAGCCCGGCCTTTGCCGAATTGGAAAAGGTCCGCTCAGAGTGGTGCATCCGCATCGACGGGACCGTCAAGGCGCGCGATGCGTCTTTGATCAACCCCAAGCTGCCCACCGGCGAAATCGAGGTGTATGTCCGCGATCTGGAAGTTCTGGGTGCCTCCAAGGAACTGCCGCTGATCGTGTTCGGCGATCAGGATTATCCCGAGGAAACCCGCCTGCGTCACCGCTATCTGGACCTGCGCCGCGAGGTGATGCAGCGCAACATGATCCTGCGCAGCGATGTCGTGTCCTCGATCCGTCGCCGGATGTGGGATGCGAAATTCCGCGAATACCAGACGCCGATCATCACTGCGTCCTCACCCGAAGGCGCGCGCGATTTTCTGGTGCCCTCGCGCCTGCATCCCGGCAAATTCTACGCCCTGCCGCAGGCCCCGCAGCAGTTCAAACAGCTGATCATGGTCAGCGGGTTCGACAAGTATTTTCAGGTCGCGCCCTGTTTCCGCGATGAAGATCCGCGCGCCGACCGCTCGCCCACCGATTTCTACCAACTCGACCTTGAGATGTCTTTCGTCACCCAACAGGATGTGTTTGACACGATCCAGCCCGTCATCGGCGGCATTTTCGAGGAATTCGGCGGTGGCCGGACCGTCGATCAGGAATGGCCGCAGATCAGCTATGCTGACGCCGCCCTGTGGTATGGCACGGACAAGCCCGATCTGCGCAACCCGATTAAGATGCAGGTCGTCAGTGAACATTTTGCCGGCTCCGGCTTTGCCATCTTCGCCAAGCTGCTGGAGCAGGAAGGCACCGAAATCCGCGCCATCCCCGCGCCCACAGGCGGCAGCCGCAAGTTCTGTGACCGTATGAACGCCTTCGCCCAGAAAGAGGGTCTGCCGGGGATGGGCTATATCTTCTGGCGTGATCAGGGCGAAGGCATGGAGGCCGCTGGCCCGTTGGCGAAAAACATCGGCCCCGAACGGACCGAGGCGATCCGCCAGCAATTGGGCCTTGGTGTCGGCGACGCCGCGTTCTTCCTTGGCGGCAAACCTGCGCAGTTCGAGCGTGTGGCGGGCAAGGCACGTGTCGAGATCGGCAATGAGCTGAAGCTGACGGACGAAAACCGCTTTGCCTTTGCGTGGATTGTCGACTTTCCGATGTATGAGGCGGACGAGGAAACCGGGCGCATCGATTTCTCGCACAACCCGTTCTCGATGCCCCAAGGCGGGCTTGAGGCGCTTCAGGGTGATCCTCTGAAAGTGCTGGGTTATCAGTATGATTTGGCCTGTAACGGGTACGAGCTGATCTCGGGTGCGATCCGAAATCACAAGCTGGACGTTATGATCAAGGCGTTTGAGCTGGCCGGATATGACGAGGCCGAGGTGCACGCGCGGTTTGGCGGCATGGTGCAGGCATTCCAATACGGTGCGCCGCCCCACGGTGGCTGCGCGGCGGGGATCGACCGGATCGTCATGCTGCTCGCGGACGAGGCGAATATCCGTCAGGTCATCATGTTCCCGATGAACCAGCGCGCCGAAGATCTGATGATGAACGCACCCTCGGACCCCACCAGTGATCAGTTGATGGAACTGGGCCTGCGCGTGATCCCGCAGGAATAAAGCGCGCCCGACCTCAGCCTTTCAGGCTGGGGTCGCTGCCCGTGCGCACCAGCCGTGTCAGATCGCTTAGTGCGCTGTTCTGCTGGCCCTTTGCGTTGAAATTCGACGGGTCCAGCCATAGGCGAAACGCCTCGTTCAGGGCGGGCCATTCGGTGTCGATGGCGGCAAACCAAGCCGTGTCGCGATTGCGGCCCTTGACCACGGTGGCCTGTCGGAAAATGCCCTCGTAGGTCAGGCCCAAACGCTGCGCCGCACGTCGCGACGGCATGTTCAACGCATCACATTTCCATTCATAGCGCCGATAGCCCGCATCGAACGCCCAGTGCATCATCAGATACATCGCCTCGGTCGCGGCGCGGGTGCGCTGCAATTGGGGTGACATGGCGATATAGCCAACCTCGATCGAGCCGGCGGCAGGCTGAATCCGTAAATACGAGGCAAAGCCGCCAAACTTCCCGGTTTCCTTGTCAAAAATCGCGTGAAACACGATGTCGTCGGCCTCCGTCGCTTCGCGCATCCAGCGGTGAAACTGGGACGAGGACGCGAACGGGCCGACGGGCATGTAATCCCAGACCTCATCATAGCCCTGAAACGCGCGATAAAGCAGCGCCGCATGCGCATCGGCGTCCAGCGGTTCGATCCGGGCGTAACGCCCCTCGACGGTCAGGCCGGTGGGGGCGGGTGGCGGGGTCCAGTCGGGGACAACCGGACCACGGGAGCGGGGATCGTTCATCGGCACCTCATTTCGCGCAATTCGTTGGGATCATAGGCCGATTGACGCCGCGCGAAAGGGTTAACTTTGTCTTGCGTCAGGCAATCAGGCGCGGGTCCGGTCCCATGTCGAGACCCGGAAACACCGCGCGCTCCAAAACACTTTGTTCGGTGCCAAACATCGGGCGCAACATCCAGGCCAGATGGGCGCGCAAATCCCGTGTCGGGCGCAGATCACGGCGCTGATATAGGTCCGCCTCGCTCAGACCGGGCCAGTCGGTGACCACCTGCGCGCGGCTCAGCGCGCCACCGGCCATGATCATCGCGCCCGCCGTGCCATGATCGGTGCCGCCGGTGCCGTTAATCCGCGCGGTGCGGCCAAATTCGGTCACGGCGACCACCGTCGTCTTGTCCCAGATCGGTCCCAGATCGGTGCGCAGCGTGGTGATCGCCTGTGTCAGACGTTCCAGCGCTTTGGGCAGGCCGCGCGATTGGCTTGCGTGGGTGTCAAAGCCCGACAGCGAAAATGCGGCGATGCGCGTATCCTCGCGCAGGCGTTGGGCGGCGAAACTGGCGATGGCATCGGGGCGCGCGCCGGTCTTGGCGGCGATCATCGCGCTCATCATGTCGCTTTCGCCCGGTTCGTCCTGCATCGCGCCCAGACCGATCGCGGATTGAGACAGCATGATAGCCTCGGACGTGGCATCGCGAAACAGCGGGTCGTCATGCATGACCCGTTCCAGCAGCAATTCGGCCTGCGGGCTAAGGGTGAGGGCCGCATCGGGCGACCAATTGGCGACATCCGCAGGCCCGCGCATCAGCAACATGTCGCTGCGCCCGATGGCATAGGCGGTTTGGGCCTCGGAGCCGGGCATTTGCGCCAGCAAGCGGTTCAGCCAGCCGGTGTCGGTCTGGCCCAAGGTCTCCATGCCGGTGCCGGCCTCCAGCAGATCCTGCCCGTCGAAATGGCTGCGTTTGTCGCGGTATGGGGTCGACACGGCATGGGCAAAGGCCAGCTGTCCCTTGGCCCACAGCGGGCGCAGCGGGTCCATCGCGGGATGCAGGCCAAAGAACCCGGTCAGGTCGGTGGCGGGGTCCAGATCCGGGCGCAGGGCGGCCAGATTTCCATCGCCCATGGGCGGCAGCAGGTCCAGCCCGTCAAGGCCGCCACGCAGCACGATCACTACCAGCCGCCCTTCGCCGCGGGCGCTGGCAAAGGTCACCGGCGTGATCAGCGGGCTGGCGGCCAGCGAGCAGCCCAAGGCGGCGCTGCGGGTCAGAAAGTGACGACGGGACAGGGGTTTGATAGGCATCGGTCAGACCCTCTGAAAGGCGGGGGAGGCCAGTACCAGACCGATCCCCTCGGCCCGGGTTTCGGCAGAGGCGGCGGCAAAGCGGACAGGCTCGGGCAGGGTGCCCCCCAAGGCGGCGCGCGCAAAGTCTTCGGGGCGCGGTAGCACCTTGGTCAGGCGATAGGGCGCGGCCATGGCCCATTGCAGGCGCGCGGCCAGACGCTGAGGCGTGATCCAATCCGCGTCCGACTCGGGCCAGCCATCGGGGCCGGGCGGGGCCTCCAGCGGTTGACCCATCAGGGTCAGAGGCGCAAGGATCAGCGCCCGCATGTCTTTGGGTTTCTTGGTGGGCACCTGACGTGGGACCACGTCCAGCGCGCGCATGGCCGAGCCGATGAAATCGATCGGGCGCTTGACGTTGCGCGGTCCGTCGGCCCATGCGGCAGGATGTTCCAGCATGACGCGGGTCACGGCGGCCAGATCGCCATTCGTGGCGCTGAACGCCACCGTCATGTCCGCCACCATCCCCGGATCGGGCGTGTCTGACACGAAATGCACCGCCATCTTGTGGGCGATATGGCCCGCCGTGGCAGGATGCGTTGCCAGCATGTCCAGTGCGTCGTGGATATGTTTGAGCTTGGGTTTTTTGGCACCAAACCTGTGGCCCAGTAGGACATGCGGCCCCGGTTCGGCCTGCTTTTTCGCATAAACGAAGCCGTGCTTCAGCTTGAAGGTGACGCCGGTCAATATCCGCGCCAACGCCTGAACGTCGGCCTGTTCATAAGGCCCTTCAACACCAAGCGTATGCAGTTCCAGCATTTCACGGGCCAGATTTTCGTTTAGTCCGGCGCGCTTGCCCTGCTTGCGCGCGACGGCGCTATTCGGGCCGATGGATTTGGATTGATCAAGGTATTTCACCATCAGCGGATGCAACGCGGCGGCGCGCAACATGTCGCCGAATCGGCCCGATACATGCGGGCGGATGGCCTGCTCGATATAGGGCAGTTGTCCCTGTGGCCAGATGCGGCCATTGCCGCGTGCGGTGAAATGATCGGCCCAGAAGCTGACCAACCGCTCGCGCAACCCGTCTTCGGTCAGTGCGCGACGCAGCATCATCTGCCCCATCCATCCGGCCGCATCTGCACGCGTCTTGCGGCGCAGTTTGATGTAAGTCTTGTAGGCGGCCTGCCTCTCGTCTTCTGTCCGGCCGTTCTTCTGGACCTTCTTGATGGCGTGGACTTCGCTCATCCGGGGGCGGTAGGCGTCATAATCGGGTATCGGAAGGGCGGCCGCGATCCGGTCGGGGCCGGTCAGGCGGGCCATCATGTCATCAACCGACACGGGCGGTGCAATGCGCGGCGACAGACCGCAACCAAAGCGGATCTCGGCCCGTTCGGGATCAAATGACATCGCGCCCTCCTCGCGCCATATGCGCCCATCGAATATAGGGCGCGGCAGCGGGGTTTACATCCCTTTCGCGGGGGCGTCGGCGCTACATCGCCGCCCGGTTCCCCAGCCGTTCTTGTACCAGCCCGGCCACCTGCGCCAGTCGCGTGTTCAGCGCCGCACCGCCGCGGCGTTGCTGGGCCAGCGCGTCGGCGGCACTGGCCAGCACATTGTCGTCGGCAGAGCGGGCAACGCCGCCCAGAAACTGGGCAACATAGTCCAGAACAGGGCCTTCTCTGTGCTCATCCAGCAGGTTGGAGACGTGGATCATGTCATCGCGGTATGCCAACGGATCGGGGTGGACCACCTCGTTGCGCACCGCGCGTGGGCCAGACGGCTGGCGGTCTGCGGGCAGGGTGGCCAGAACGGCCTGCTGGAACGCACCCAGATTGCTAAGCGGTTTGGCAAGAAACCCATCGGCCCCGGCGGCGCGTGCGGTCTCTTCCGCGCCGTCTGCGCCGCTGGTCGCCAGTATCGAGGTGACACGCGGGTTGGCATCGGCCAGTTCCGCGATCAGGTCCAGTCCCGAGCCGTCCGGCAGGCCCAGATCAATGATGATCGCCGAGGGACGGTAAACCTGTAAGTGACGCCGCGCCGAGCGCAGGCAATCCGCGCGCCGGATCCGCGCGCCGGAATGAAGGCACATCAGCCGCATCGCGTCGCAGGCGTACAGGCTGTCTTCGACCACAAGGATCGTCATGCCCAAAAGCGGGCGCGCGGCAGTGGCGCTGGGATGTTGGGAAAGGCCGGAAATGTCGTCCATGAGAGGCTCCGTTCGTTGAGAGAGGGCAGTGACTGACACAAGGGTTACGCATCGTTGGCTAACGGGCGGTTAACGCAGCCTCTCAAATTTGCAGTAGTATTCCTGCGGCATTCCATCGCTTGTCTTGATGGGCCGCGCGCCCCATAACGTCACGCAACCCAGTTAAGGAGACAGCCATGATCGGTCGTTTGAACCATGTCGCCATCGCCGTGCCCGACCTTGAGGCGGCCTCGGCGCAATACCGCGATGCCCTTGGCGCCACTGTCGGCGCACCGCAGGACGAACCCGATCACGGCGTGACCGTGGTCTTTATCGAGCTGCCCAACACCAAGATCGAATTGCTGTATCCCTTGGGCGAAAACAGCCCGATTCAGGGGTTTCTGGACAAGAACCCCTCGGGCGGCATGCATCACGTTTGCTATGAAGTGGATGATATTCTGGCCGCGCGTGATCGTCTGATCGCCAGCGGCGCCCGTGTTCTGGGCACAGGCGAACCGAAGATCGGCGCGCACGGCAAGCCAGTGTTGTTTTTGCATCCCAAGGACTTCAACGGCTGCCTTGTCGAGCTGGAGCAGGTCTGATGGGGCCGGTCACCGGGCTGGTCATGTTCGCTGTCATCTGGGCGATGGTGTTTATGATGGCGATCCCGATCCGCCTGCAAACCCAAGGCGAATCAGGCCATGTGGTGCCGGGCACGCATCAAGGCTCGCCCGAGCGCCATGATCTGAAGAAAAAGGCGTGGATTACCACTGCCGTTTCGGCCGCGATCTGGGCGTTGTTTGCATGGATCATCTTGACCGGGCAGATCACGTTGCGCGACGTTGACCTGTTCGAGCGGTTCGGCCCGGGCCCGGTGGAAGAGCGTGGACTAGGTGGGTAAACGTCGCCGCGCCGAGCACCGGGATCAGCAAATTGATCAGCGGCACAGTGAGCGGCATTGCCATCAACACGCCCGCGCCCCAGATCCGCAGCCAATGGCGTTTGCGCAGGGCGCGCGCGGCATCCGGGGTCATGCGGCGCATCGCGACCAGCTGAAAATACTCGCGCCCCAGTAAATAACCGTTCACACCCCAAAAGATCGCCAGTGCCGCGAAGGGTAGTAATAGATAGGCAATCAGGGCCAACAGGTTGGCCGCGATCAGCACGCCCAAAAAGACGACCGAATCGCGTAGCCCCTCGATTATGCCGACCGGGCGTGCGGGAGGTAAACTGGGGTAATGGCGATCCTCGACCGCTTGCGCGACCCGGTCCAGAAATAACGACGTGATGGCCGATGCGACCGGCACCATCAGGAACGCCGAAGCAATCAACATCACGATCAACCCGCCCCAGCCCGCAGCATCATCCAGCCAGCGGACCTCGCCGATGAGGGGCAGGGTGGTGCTGTCGCCCATGGCCCAGGAAATCAGGCCCAGGAACAGCATATAGACCACCACCAGCAGCGCGATGGACAGGCCGACGCCCAGCATCAGAACACTGCGAAACCGTGCATCGCCCATCTGGTTCAGCGCGCGCGCGAAGCTGGTAAAGATCATTCCGCCATCCAGGTTGTCAGCGCCTCGGTATCGGGGCGGGGACGTTCGGGGGGCACGACCGTTTCGGTGCCAATATGGATCAGCCCGGCGATCCGCTCGCCCTGCGTCAGATCCAGGCCTTCGGTGGCAAATGCGGCGTCATGGCTGGCCCAGCCGCTTAGCCAGTTCGCGCCCCAGCCCGCGGCAAGCGCGGCGTTCAACATTGCCAGACAGACTGCACCGGCCGAATAGGTCTGTTCGATCAATGGGATCTTGGCAGACGTTTTGGGAGACTCGATCACGGCGACGGCCAGATGGGCCATGGCATATTGTGACCGCGCTTTTTCGATGTCTTCGGCGTTGCGCCCCAACGCCGTGCCGCGCGTGACCACAAGTGCTGCCAGGCGTTCCAGCGCCGCGCGCTCCAGCACGATCAGGCGCCACGGCTCAAGCTTGCCATGATCGGGCGTACGCAGGGCAGCCGTCAACAGCGGGCGTAGCGCAGCGCGGTCGGGCACGGGCAGGCCCAGCGTCTTGGCCGGGCGGGATCGGCGGGTATGCAGAAATTCAAGGGCTTCTGGCGAGGGGACGGGCATGCGCGCTCCTGTTAATTCAAGGGTCGTCCCGTGGCGTGCGGCTGCGGGGTCTGCGCCCTTATGTCATGTCGCTTGGACGGCGCGTCAAGGTGTCCGGGCAGACAATCAGGGGGCAGGGCGCAGCGAATAGACCCCTTCGGGCAGGTCCATCGCGGCGGCCAGATCGCGTGCCTGACTCATCGACAGGGTGATTTTCTGCACGGTACCGGTACGCGCATCCAGCTGTTCCAGCGTGATGCACTCCTGAAAGGCGTTGATGGTCACGTCCTCGGTCAGAGGGGCCGGGCCCTCATCGACCAAAGTGATCACCGTCGCATCGAATTCGTGTTCAATTGAAAACATCTGACCAGCGTAGCGGACCGGCAACTGTTTGCAAGGGGGCTGAAACACTCTGGCCCTTGGGGGCGGTGCCGGATAAACTGAGATTCAATTCTGCCTTGCCGAGGTTTTCTGCCATGCGCGTCTTTGCCTTCCTGTCCCTGCTGGCCCTTGCAGGCTGCGGTACAACAATCAGTACTGCCCCCACCACGCCCCAGCAAACTCAGGCATCTGCGCCCCAATCGACGGCATCATTGCCCAGCGGTTCAAGGCTGGCACAGTTCCGCGCCGTCGTCGCCACGGTCGAGCCCGTGGCCGAACGCGAGTGCAAGGCGCGCACCACTGGCATGAATTGCGATTTTCAGATCGTGGTGGATGATCGGCCCGGCCAGCCCGCCAATGCGTTTCAGACGGTCGACAAACAGGGGCGTCCCGTGCTGGCCTTTAATCTGGCGCTGATCGCCAGTGTGCGCAACAGCGATGAATTGGCCTTTGTGATGGGTCACGAAGCCGCGCATCATATCGCCGGGCATCTGGATCGGCAGCGCAACAATGCGATGGCGGGTGCGATTCTGCTGGGCGGTCTGGCGGCGATGACCGGTGCGGGGCAAAGCGCGGTGCAATCGGCCTCGGATCTGGGCGCGACCGTCGGCGCGCGTAGCTATTCCAAGGATTACGAGCTGGAGGCCGATGCGCTGGGCACCGTCATCACCAAGCGCGCAGGATACGATCCGGTACGCGGCGCAGCCTTCTTTACCCAGATCGCCGATCCGGGGGATCGGTTCCTTGGGACGCACCCGCCCAATAACCAGCGGATCGAGACGGTTAGACGGGTGAATGACAGTCTGTAACGCCATGATATCGTGGGCGCATCGCGCGTCCGCCCCTTCGGTCTGACGGCGGCGCACGATGGCCCCTCGCATCCAACAACTGATCGGTGTGGTCAGCGACCGTGGCTCGAAATATGCGGTGGCGGGCGGGCCAGCAGCGTCACGTGCGGATGTAGACTGCTTTCTGAAAGCCCTGAAACGGGACAAGAAATTTGCCAAGGCCACGCATAACACCTGGGCGGTGCTACAGGCGGATGGCACCCCTCTAAAGGGCGATGACGGCGAGTCGGGTGCCGGTCTGGTCATCTTGCGTATGCTGGAGCGTGAAGACCTGAGGGATCACATCATCGTGGTGACGCGGTGGTATGGCGGCAAGCATCTGGGCGGGGACCGGTTTCGCCATGTGCAGGACTGCGTACGCGCCTATCTGGCCGAATTTATCACTTGATTCAGATCAAGGTCTGCAATGGGATCCGTCCCTAGCATTTTCTCAATGTGCCCTACAGCGCCCAATAGGAGAAAACGCCATGTCCGATCCCCAAACCCTGCGTGAACACGCCGCACTGGTTGACCGTATGTCGGGGGCCGCCGGTGTCGACCTAGAGGAGATGATCCTGCGCGGTCAGTTGCAGATCGACACATTAGGCGACGCGGTTCTGGCGTGCACCGGATGCGCCAACCCTGAGGGGTGTCGTCATTGGCTGGATCGACAGGAGCGGACGGGCGACGTTGCCGAAACATCCCCCGGATTTTGCCGTAACACCGACTTGTTCCGCGCGCTCAAGCAAGGCGACGGCGCCTGAATACTGCGTCGCTGGTCCCGACCTTTTCAACCTGGCGCACTATAGCGCCTGCGGATCGACGCCCGCTTGGCCAGCGGTCCTAGCTGTCCAACTGGCCCCACAAATCGTATTCGCCCGCCTCATCGACAGTGACACGCACAATGTCACCGACGCTTAGGGTTTCTGTGCCCTCGTCAATGAACAGGTTCCCGTCGATTTCAGGCGCATCAGCCTTGGTTCGGCAGGTGGCAATGCCGTCTTCGTCTATATCATCAACGATCACGTCTTGCACAGATCCAACCTTGGAAGCCAGTTTTTCAACAGATATTGCCTGTGCCTTTTCCATAAAGCGATCCCAGCGCTCTTGCTTGAGTTCGGCAGGCACATGGTCGGGCAGGGTGTTTGAACGCGCCCCATCGACGTTCTCATATTGAAAACAGCCGACGCGATCCAGCTGCGCCTCGTCCAGCCAGTCCAGAAGGGTCTGAAACTCGGCCTCGGTTTCGCCGGGATAGCCGACGATAAACGTGCTGCGCAGGGTGATATCGGGACAGATATCGCGCCATGCGGCGATTTCATCCAGCGTTTTGGCGGCAGCGGCGGGGCGGGCCATACGGCGCAGAACCTGCGTGTCGGCGTGCTGAAACGGGATATCCAGATAGGGTAGGATCAGACCGTCAGCCATCAACGGAATAAGGTTGCGCACATGCGGATAGGGATAGACGTAATGCAGCCGCACCCACGCGCCCAGCGATCCCAGATCGCGGGCCAGATCAGTGATGTGGGCGCGATGCCCCCGGTCCTCGGCATGTTTGATATCAACGCCATAAGCCGAAGTATCCTGCGAAATCACCAGTAATTCGCGCACGCCGTTGCTGACCAGCTTCTCGGCCTCGCGCAGGATGGCATGGGCCGGGCGGCTGGCCAGTTTGCCGCGCATGTCGGGGATGATGCAGAATTTGCACTTGTGGTTGCACCCCTCGGAAATTTTCAGATAGGAAAAGTGTCTTGGCGTCAGGCGCACGCCAGTGGCGGGCAGCAGATCAATGAACGGATCGGGCTGTGGCGGCACGGCGGTGTGGACCGCATCCAGCACCTGTTCGTATTGATGCGGGCCGGTCACGGCCAACACGCGGGGATGCGCGCCGGTGATGTATTCGGGATTGGCCCCCAGACAGCCGGTGACGATTACGCGGCCATTTTCATTCAGCGCCTCGCCGATCGCCTCAAGGCTTTCGGCCTTGGCGGAATCCAGAAAACCGCAGGTGTTCACGATCACCGCATCGGCCCCGGTGTAGTCGGGCGAGATGCCATAGCCCTCGGCGCGCAGCCGGGTCAGGATGCGTTCGCTGTCAACCAGCGCCTTGGGACAGCCCAGCGAAACCATGCCGATGGTTGGCTGGTTGGACCGACGCGCGGCACCCGCCGCAGCATCAGATGTTTCAGTCACGCGGGCGCGGGCCAGGTCGGGGCGCAGATCAGGCGGGTTTGTGCTCATCCGGGCCATATAAACGAGGTGCGCTTGCCACAAAAGGCCAAACGGTTGCCCGAGCGCGCCAGTGCCCCTACTATCGGTGAAAAAGCGCCGTTTGGCGGCAAGGAAAAGAGCGTCACATGAAATTCATCCTTAAACTTGCAGGCTTTATTCTGGTCGCGGCGCTGATCGCCGTGGGGGCCTTGTTTTTCTTGCCGGGCGAGAGGATCGCGCGCATTGCCGCCGATCAGATCAGCGCGATCACCGGGCGCGAGGTAAAGATGGAGGGCGACACCACCATCAGTTTCTATCCGGTTCTGGGGATCAGTACCGGACGCACCACCATCGCCAACGCGGACTGGTCCGATGCGGGGCCGATGCTGGAGGCCGATAGCCTGAAGGTGGGCGTCGATCCAATGGGTCTGATCCAAGGTGATATCAGGATCACCGGGCTAGAGGCCGTTGCGCCCCGCATTATTCTGGAACGCGCCAAGGATGGCCGCGTCAATTGGGAGATTGGCGTCGATGGTGTGGCCTCGTCCGGGCAATCCGGGGAGGGCGCGCCCGCGCAATCCAGCCGGTTGGCGCTGACACTGGACCGGGCGCTGATCACCGATGCCGCGCTGACCTATATCGACGGGGCGGCGGGCACGCGCACCCAGATGACCGGCATGGGACTTGACCTGCGGTGGCCCGATTACGAGGGCGAGGCGACATTCGACGCCGTTCTGACCCCTGCCGGAACCCCCGTTCAGATCACCGGCAGCGTCGCCAAGGTGGGCACGATGATCGAGGGCGGCATTTCGGCGGTGCAGGCGACGATCAAGACAAAGGGCGGCACGTTTGCCTTTGATGGCCGGGGCAGCGCCGTGCCTCAGCTGGAAGGGCGGGTCAGTGCCGATATCACCAGTACGGCCCAGTTTCTGCAATCGCTGGGTCTGCCTGCGGTGGACATTCCCGCCAGGTTGGGCCGGTCGATCAATGCGACAACGCAGATGACCGTCACGAAGGACATGCGCATGTCGCTGCGCGATCTGGTGCTGGGTCTGGACGGCAACCGCATGACCGGCGCGGTGGATGTCACCCTGTCCGGCACACGCCCGCGCATCACGGCGCAACTGGCCGCCGGTGCACTGGATTTGAAGGGCCTGCAAAGCGGAGAGTCTGGCGGCTCGGGCAGCAGCGCCCCTGCCGGCAGTGGATGGTCCAAGGCGCCAATTGACGCCAGCGCGCTGGCCTTGGCCGATGCAGAAATCCAACTTTCCGCCAGCAGTCTTGATCTGGGCACGTTCAAATTCGGCACCACGCGGATTCTGGCAACGGTGGATCGCTCTCGCGCGGTGTTTCAGTTCCGCGAGTTGCAGGGCTATGGCGGTAATGTCACCGGGCAATTTGTGGCCAACAATCGCTCGGGCCTGTCGGTGGGCGGCGATTTGACCGCCAAGGGCATCGACATGGAGCGCTTGCTGACAGACGCGGCGGGTATCACCCGGTTTTCGACCACCGGCGCGGCCAGCCTGAAATTCTTGGGCGTCGGGCAATCCGTGGATACGATCATGCGCAGCCTGTCGGGCGATCTGTCGCTCAGCACCGGGCGCGGCGTGATCAGCGGCTTCGATCTGGACAAGTTGATGCGCACAGGTAGCGGCACGGGGGGTACGACAGTGTTCGACGCGATGAGCGCCAGTTTCGCGATTGCCGACGGCAATATGCGCGGTGACGATCTGAAGATGTCGATGCCGCTGGCCAGCGCGACGGGAAAGGGCCGTATCGGTCTTGGCGCGCAGGACATCGACTATGTCTTTACGCCGGTCCTGTTGCAGGGCGAAAACAGCCGGGGCTTTGCCATTCCCGTCAAGATCCGTGGTCCATGGGCCGACCCGCGTATCTGGCCGGATCTGGAAGATGCGATCGACCTGAACTTTAAGGAAGAAAAGGAAAAGATCGAGAAGCAGGTCAAGGAGGAAGTCGAAAAGGAGGTCAACAAACTGGTTGAAAAGGAACTGGGCGTGACTGTTCAAGAAGGCGAGTCTGTCGAGGATGCGATCAAGAAAGAGGTCGAAAAAGAGGTGGTCAAGGAACTGTTCAAACTGTTCGACTGATCCCTGTCGACCGCGAGCTCTGCCAACAATAGGCCACCAAAAAGGGCGCGCAAGATGCACGCCCTACTGGGTGGTCCGGCATTTTTATCGTTCCAACAATACTCAACTTCCGCCGGGGGCGTCCTGCGCCCCCTTTTGCGGTCAGCGTCGCCGATCGCGTCGCGCGCTCATTGGTTGGAACGCCACGCCCACATGCGCCTCGCAATAGGGCTTGCCGGCTTGGGCTGGCAAGCCGCAGAACCAGAAATCATCGGTCGCAGGATCACCGACGGGCCATTTGCAGGTCCGCGATGTCAGCTCCATCAAGTTCAGCCTTTTGGCCTTCTTTTCCACCTCGTTGACCTTGGCCAACGCCTTGGGGTCAATTTCATTGGCAGATGGCTGTGGGGGCAGGGGCTGCCCGGCGGGAATGATCGGCTTGATCCGCGTTACCGGCGCGGGGACCGGAACCGAGGCTGTCTGGACCTCTTCCTTAACCGGCTCGGGCTTGGGCGCGGCCTTGGCAGGTGTTGCCGGCTTTGGCTTGGCCGCAGCGGGCTTGGCTGCTGGTTTCGCTTTGGCCTCGGTGGCGGGGGATGCGGCCGCCGTGCCGCCGCCGCCATTGCGGTTGGACAGGCCCAGGCGATGCACCTTGCCGATGACGGCATTGCGTGTAACGCCGCCAAGTTCCTTGGCGATCTGGCTGGCCGACTGACCTTCGCCCCACATTTTCTTTAGCGTCTCGACGCGCTCGTCACTCCAGGACATGGCCCCATCCTATTCAAAAAGGGCGGCCCAAACCGTGCGCCGCCCTGTAAATTCCTTGAACCCCCTATTTTAATCAGTCCCGGCTGAGTTACAAGGCATCGAATCAGATCGGAGGTTGTCAGATGCACGGATTGGCACAAAAGGGCGTTCGCCGCTTCGGCCGGGTGAACTGGCAAGGGCTGGCGACACTGTGTTCGCGCGAGGTGCAACGCTTTCTGGCGGTCTGGACGCAGACCTTGCTGGCGCCCCTGATGACGGCAGGTCTGTTCCTGCTGATCTTCACCATCGCCATCGGACCCAGCCGAGGCGACGTGATGGGTGTCACCTTCACCGCCTTCATCGCGCCGGGTATCTTGATGATGACGGTAATCCAGAACGCGTTCGCCAACGCGTCGTCGTCCATCGTGATCGGCAAGGTGCAGGGCAACATTGTCGACACGCTGATGCCGCCGCTCAGCGCGGGCGAACTGGTTCTGGGCTATTTGGCCGGGGCCATCGGGCGGGGATTTTTCGTGGCCATCGCGATCCTGATCGGGCTGGCGCTGTTCCTGGGGATCGTGCCGCAGCACCCGTTGCTGGTTCTGGTCTACATCGTGCTCGGGTCGGCCCTGATGGGGGCGGTGGGCATCTGCGCGGGGATCTATGCGAACAAATTCGATCAGATGGCGGCGATCACCAACTTTATCGTCACGCCGCTGGCCTTCCTGTCCGGCACGTTTTATTCAGTCGAGGCCCTGCCGCCGGTCCTCAGCCATCTCACCCACTTCAACCCGGTCTTCTATTTGATCGACGGGATGCGCTTTGCGGTGCTGGGTGTGTCCGATAGCACACCTGCATTGGGATTGGCCGTGGCGGTGGGTACAACACTGGTCCTATCGCTGATCGCGCTTCGCCTGTTTGCTCGCGGCACGCGGTTAAAAGCCTGAGGCGACGCTTTTTGATTGCGTTAAGGGCAGGTGCCGCGCTATGGCGATCCCATGAACGGATTGCACACACTTCGACTGCTCCGACGCGCCTGAGGCCCGTCTTGCCCATGGGCGCTCCATGGGCCCCGTCAGTGTTGCCAACCTTCGCATCTCCTTCGTTTCCCATCCCCAGATTGACATGCGCGCGCCCCTCGGGCACTCCTACCAGTCTGATTTGACACAGGATACATTCCATGATCCCTTCCATTTTGCCGACCTACAACCGCGCGCCGCTTAGTTTTGTCAAAGGCGAGGGTAGCTGGCTGATCGAGGCGGATGGGCGACGCTTTCTGGATCTGGGCGCGGGGATCGCGGTCAACGCACTGGGCCATGCCCATCCGGCGCTGATCGAGGCGCTGACAACACAGGCGCAGGCGCTGTGGCACACCTCCAACCTCTATAATATTCCCGCGCAAAAGGCATTGGCGGACCGGTTGGTGGCAGAAACCTTTGCCGATACGGTATTTTTCACCAACTCAGGCACCGAAGCATGCGAATTGGCCGTGAAAATGGCCCGCCGCCATTTTTACGACGCAGGCCAGCCGGAACGCACCCAGATCATCACTTTCGAGGGCGCGTTTCACGGTCGCTCGGCCGCCGGCATCGCGGCAGCCGGATCCGAGAAGATGACCAAAGGTTTCGGTCCGCTTCTGCCGGGTTTCACCCATTTGCCTTGGGGCGATCACGACGCGCTGTACGCTGCCATCGACGACACGGTCGCTGCCATTCTGATCGAACCTGTTCAGGGCGAGGGTGGCATCCGCCCCCTGCCGGACCCCTGTCTGAAGGGGCTGCGCGACCTGTGCGACACCCACGGCATCCTGCTTATCCTGGACGAGGTGCAATGTGGCATGGGGCGCACCGGGCGCTTGTTTGCCCATGAATGGGCAGGGATTGAGCCAGACATCATGATGGTCGCCAAGGGCATCGGTGGCGGCTTTCCTCTGGGGGCCGTTCTGGCCACCGAGGCCGCAGGAAACTGCATGGTCGCAGGCACCCATGGATCCACCTATGGTGGCAACCCGCTGGCTTGCGCGGTGGGGTGCGCGGTGATGGACATTGTCGCCGACCCGGATTTCCTGCAATCCGTGCGCGCCCGTGCGGGGCTGTTTCGCCAACGCCTTGAGGCGCTGGTCGCCAGCCATCCTGACGTGTTTCAGGAGGTGCGCGGCAACGGCCTGATGCTGGGCCTGAAATGCGCCGTGCCCAACACGGACGTGGTTACCGCCGCCTACGCCCAACAGCTGTGTACCGTCCCCGCCGCCGACAACGTGCTGCGCCTGCTGCCTCCGCTGAACATCACAGACCAAGACATCGCCGAAGCCCTTAACCGGCTGGAAGCGACCGCAAACTCCCTCTCATCTTCTGGCTGAAAATATCCTCGGGGGGCCGTGGGGGCAGACAGCCCCCCTGTCCGACGCCGGCAAAGGACACGAACATATGAACCATTTCCTCGACATCCACAAAACCGATGCTACCGCCCTGCGCGGCATCATCGACAATGCCGCCGCGATGAAATCTGCCCGCGAGGGCCGTGCGCACGGCATGCCTGATGATGAACAACCTCTGACCGGCCAGATGATCGCGTTGATCTTCGAGAAACCCTCAACCCGTACCCGGGTCAGCTTTGACGTGGGGGTGCGTCAGATGGGCGGGCAGACCATGCTGCTGTCGGGCACCGACATGCAGCTGGGCCATGGCGAAACCATCGCCGACACCGCCCGCGTCCTCAGCCGCTATGTCGATCTGATCATGATCCGCACCTTTGACGAATCCGTTTTGCACGAGATGGCGGAATATGCCGACGTCCCGGTGATTAACGGGCTGACTGATCGCACGCATCCCTGCCAGATCATGGCAGATATCCTGACTTACGAGGAGCATCGAGGCTCGATCAAGGGGCGCAAGGTGGTTTGGTCCGGGGATGGCAATAACGTCTGCGCCTCGTTGCTGCATGCTGCCGGGCAGTTCGGATTCGATCTGACCTTCACCGGCCCCGCCCAATTGGACCCGGAGGCCGAATTTATCGGTTTTGCCCGCAATGCAGGCAGCAAGATCCAGATCGAGCGTGACCCCCATAAGGCTGTGGAGGGCGCGGATCTGGTCGTGACGGATACATGGGTCAGCATGCATGACAGCCAATCCGCCAAGGAACGTCGCCATAACATGCTGCGCCCCTATCAGGTGAATGACGCGCTGATGGCCTCGGCCAAACCCGATGCTTTGTTCATGCACTGCCTGCCCGCGCACCGCGAAGAGGAAGTGACCAGCGCGGTCATGGATGGCCCGAATTCCGTCGTGTTCGACGAGGCTGAAAACCGTCTGCATGCGCAAAAGGCCGTCATGCGCTGGTGCCTTGGGCTGTAACCAACACTGACGACAGGCGGCCAAGATTTTTCGCGAAAAACCTGATGCGTGTAGCTGGCGGGCGGCGTGTTCTTGCATCCGCGCGTCAAGCGCCTAAGCTGGCGCTAATCAACAGGAGTCGGCAGCGCATGGGCACAGCACAAATTGGCGTTTACGGGCTGGGTACGATGGGCAGCGCACTGGCGCTGAATATTGCCGAGCATGGTTTTGACATCGCGGTCAGCAACCGCGAGGCGGATTGGATCGCCCCATTTCTGGAGGAGGCCGGGCCGCTGGCCGCGCGCATTCAAGGCCACGGCGATCTGGCTGCGTTTGTCGGTGCACTAAAAAACCCGCGCGTCATCCTGTTCATGATTCCCTCGGGCGCGCCCATGGATGCGATGATCGAGATGGTGACGCCGCTGTTGTCGCCGGGTGACACGATTATCGACGGGGGAAATGCCGATTTTCACGCCACACGCCGCCGCGCGGCGGCACTGGCCACGCAGGATCTGCATTTCGTCGGAATGGGCGTGTCGGGCGGAGAAGCGGGCGCGCGTCATGGCCCGTCGATCATGGTCGGCGGGTCGGATCACAGCTGGGCACAGCTGCGCGATATCCTGCGCGCGATTGCGGCGCAGTATCAGGGCGACCCTTGCGTCGCACATCTGGGCCCTGATGGGGCGGGACATTTCGTCAAGACGGTACATAACGGCATTGAATACGCAGATATGCAAGTGATAGCAGAGGTTTACGGACTGTTGCGCCATGGCGCTGCCCGGACCCCTGCCGATATCGGTGCGGTGTTCACGCGCTGGAACGACGGCCCGTTGCGGTCTTATCTGGTCGAGATCACTGGAAAGGCGCTGGGCTATACCGATCCTGTCACCGGACATCCGATGGTCGATGTCATCATGGATTCCGCGGGTCAGAAAGGCACGGGCCGCTGGACGGTGATCGAGGCCGTGCGCTTGGGGCAATCTGCCAGCATGATCGACGCGGCAGTGGCAGCGCGCAGTTGGTCCTCGGAAAAAGGCACGCGGCTAGAGGCGCAGCGTCTTCTGGGCGGTGCACGTTTAGAATTGGAAATCGACGACGACACGCTGGCGCAGGCATTTCTGGCCGCGCGAATCCTGAGCTATGCGCAGGGCTTTCGTATTCTGGAGGCCGCGTCGACGGAATATCACTGGGATCTGGACCCGGCCCGCATTGCGCAAATCTGGCGCGCGGGCTGTATCATCCGCTCGGCCCTGCTGGACGATATTTCCGACGCGTTCAGCGCCGATCTACCCCGGAACCAATTGATCTTGGCGCCCGCCATGGTCGCGCGTTTGGCGCAGACCATTCCCGCCTTGCGCCGCGTGGTCGCAGCGGCGGTTGGGGGCGGTCATGCGGTGCCCGCCATGGCCGCCGCGCTTAGCTGGTATGACACGATGCGACAGGGGCAGGGCACGGCCAATATCATTCAGGCACAGCGTGATTTCTTTGGCCACCATGGGTTCCAGCGGCTGGGGCAGGACGGCACGTATCACGGTCCGTGGTGGGATTGAACCGACCCGCTGTGAGCGGCTGACCGACGCCTCCGGCGGGAATTTTTTGGGAACGAAGAAAGGCGGGGGGTTGTTGACCTCGCCAGTGGTGGGCCGTAGTGTGGACCCTTCCCGTAAATGTCCCCGGAATCTTTGACATGACTCGTTTTGCCGCCCCCATTGCCGAACAGATTTGGAATATGAAGTATCGGTTTTCGCCCGCTAAAGGGCAGGGTGATGGCTCGGTTGAGGACAGTTGGCGTCGGATTGCGCGGGCTGTCGCCTCGGTCGAAGATAAGCCGGACCTTTGGGAGGACCGGTTTTACGGGGCCCTTGAGGATTTCAAATTCCTACCCGCCGGGCGGATCACAGCCGGGGCAGGGACCGGGCGTAAGGTGACGTTGTTTAACTGTTTTGTCATGGGCACCGTGCCGGACGACATGGGCGGGATCTTTGATGGTCTGCGTGAGGCGGCCCTGACGATGCAGCAGGGCGGCGGGATTGGCTATGATTTTTCCACCATCCGCCCGCGCGGCGCGGATGTGAAGGGGGTTGGCGCGGATGCGTCTGGTCCGCTGAGTTTCATGGATGTGTGGGACGCGATGTGTCGCACGATCATGAGCGCCGGGTCACGTCGGGGGGCCATGATGGCCACGATGCGCTGTGATCACCCTGATGTAGAGGATTTCATCGCCGCCAAGGCCGATGCCGCCCGTCTGCGTAATTTCAACCTGAGCGTTCTGATTACCGACCCGTTCATGGAGGCGGTCAAGGCCGATGGCCCGTGGGAGTTGGTGTTCGATGGCAAGGTTTATCGCACGGTGCAGGCGCGCGATCTATGGAACCGGATCATGCAGGCGACCTATGATTATGCCGAACCCGGCGTGATCTTTATTGACCGGATCAATACCGCCAACAACCTGAACTACTGCGAGACGATTGCCGCCACCAACCCTTGTGGGGAACAGCCTCTGCCGCCTTATGGGGCCTGCCTTTTGGGGTCCATCAACATGGCACGTTTGGTCGTAGATGCGTTTGAGGATGGCGCGCGTCTGGACGAGGATGCGTTGAATGACCTTGTGTCGACGGCCGTGCGGATGATGGACAACGTGGTCGATGCCAGCCAGTTTCCTTTGGAGGCGCAGGCCGCCGAGGCGCGCGCAAAGCGGCGCATCGGGCTGGGCGTGACCGGGTTGGCGGATGCGTTGTTGATGGTCGGCTTGCGCTATGGCTCGGACGAGGCGGCAAAGCAGACTGGCGCGTGGCTGCGCAGCATTGCGCGCGCGGCCTATCTGGCCTCGGTCGATCTAGCGCGCGAAAAAGGGGCGTTTCCCTTGTTCGATGCAGATGCTTATCTGGCCAGCGGTACGATGTTGGGCATGGACGACGATGTGCGTAACGCTGTCGCAAAGCATGGCATCCGCAATGCCCTGCTGACGTCGATTGCACCCACTGGCACGATTAGCCTTTATGCCGGCAATGTCAGTTCCGGCATCGAGCCGGTGTTTGCCTATGCCTACACCCGCAAGGTCCTGCAAAAGGACGGCACTCGCACCGAGGAAGAGGTGGTCGATTACGCCGTGGCCCTGTGGCGCAAGAAATACGGCGACACGCCCCTGCCGGATCATTTCGTCAACGCCCAGACATTGCCACCGCTGGATCACGTCAAGATGCAGGCGGCGGCGCAAAAATGGGTCGACAGCAGTATTTCCAAGACGATCAACTGCCCCGAGGACATCAGTTTTGCTGATTTCAAAGAGGTCTATATGCAGGCCTGGGATATGGGTTGTAAGGGCTGCACCACATATCGGCCCAACGATGTGACCGGCAGCGTACTCAGCGTCAGCGAGACAGCGGATGTGGCCCCCGGCGAGGCCCCCGCGCAGGTTTACGACACCGACAGCGAGGGTGCCGAGGTGGTCTATATGTCCGAGCCGCTGGATCGCCCCGAGGCGCTGGAGGGGCAGACCTATAAGTTGAAATGGCCCGACAGCAATCACGCGATCTATATCACCATCAACGACGTGGTATTGGGGGGGCATCGCCGCCCGTTCGAGGTGTTCATCAACTCCAAAAACATGGAGCATTTCGCGTGGACCGTCGCCTTGACCCGGATGATCAGCGCCGTCTTCCGGCGCGGCGGCGATGTATCGTTCGTGGTCGAGGAGTTAAAAGCCGTATTCGATCCCCGCGGCGGCGCGTGGATGCAGGGAAAATACGTGCCCTCCATTCTGGCGGCCATCGGTGGTATCTTGGAGCAGCACATGGTGCGCACCGGATTTCTGGCGGGCGAGGGCATGGGCCTGAAAAGCGACCCGACCGCAGAAGTGGTCAACCTCGGCGGCCCCCGCGGCGCAGCCTGCCCCTCCTGCGGCGAATACACGATACGTATGGTGGAAGGTTGCAAAACATGCAGCAGCTGCGGTTTTTCCAAGTGTTCTTAATGAATTACTAAGTTCATGTGTTGATGATCCAACTACCAATTAACTGCCACCGGCGGGCTTGGAATGTCCATTTTGCAAGAAAATAAGGTCAATCGGGCGTTTGCGCCCGATTTTCCGTCTATCCCGGCGTTTTTTGCCTGAACACGGGTTCAACACAGTCCTGAGGGATATGGGGCGCCAAGAATGACGCCCAAAACGTTTTTCAGATTTTTCCTGAGCTTGGCCAAGGGTGGTCGCGCGCCTTGGTATGTGTGCACTGATTGCCGTTTGCCGTTGGCGACAACACCAGGAGACGTGTGTCAACCACTCGCTCCGAGTGAATGCCTAGAAGTCGGTGTTCAACAACGGGTCCGGGGTCGGATCAAGAGACGGGAACTATGAAAAAAAGGGCGGCATTCGCCGCCCTTTTCGAGGAGCCTACGATTTTCCTAAGTTGCTCGCCAGCGTCGCAGCGCGGCCTCGATGCGCGCGTACGCTTGGATGGCCTCGTGCCTCGAATGATGGCAGTGACAGAATTCATAGGCGTATATGTCAGCTCCCGTATCTTCGATCCTGTAATCGAGGGCGAGGAAAGCACCGCATGCCTCTTCCGTCATATTTGCGAGATGGCTCGGTGAGTTTATCACGGTAACACCTGCGATCTCGCGCCCGATCTGCGTATAGTGTCTGTCTACCCAGACATGGACACTCGATAGCCCATGGCGTTCGGTCAGCCATAGCGTCACGTCGCAGATGTCCTGCTCTACCGCGAACGCGTCAGGATTGACGCTCAGGCGGCGCTTAGCAGCCGTTCGTATGGCGCCGCGCCGCTGCAGTGCAGCTTGCCGGAAGAGGGCATCTAAAAATATGTCTTTATAAGACTGACGGGGAGCAACCTTTTTGAGGCCACGCTTTGCTTGGGATCATTATGCATGCTGAACGGGCGCTTGCATAACTTAGCCTCCACCAATGCTGCCCACCCAGTCAAGAAAGACCCCCAGCCGCCGCAGGCCCGAGACGCGGGTAAGGTAGAGCGCTGAGATATTCAAAGGTGCGGCGTCGAGCTGGCTGGGAAACAGCTCAATCAAACGCCCGGCTTGGATATCGTTTGCGATCATGAAATCGGAAAACCGTGCGATGCCCAGACCGCCTAATACCATCTGGCGGACGGCCTCTCCATTGCCCGCGGTCAGGGCGGGGGGCACCGTCACGGGGGTGGACTGACCAGCAAAGCGCAATGTGTTGATATGATCTGGCGCCGCGAACCGAACTTGCTCCAGCTGTGCGAGGTCGGCCGGTGTTTTTGGCCAGCCTTTGCGATCAAGATATTCCGGCGCAGCCACCAATTTCCAAGCCGTGCGCCCCAAGGGGCGGTGCAACATGTCGCTATCAGGCAGCTGTCCCAGCCGAATGGCAACATCCGCGTGACTGCCGATCAGATCCACCAACGAGTCTGTCATGTCGATCGAAAGCTGGATGTCCGGATACTTTGCGTGAAACTCAGCCAGACGCGGGGCGAGGACATGCAGGACGTAAGGAACCGGTGCGTTTACACGCAGTGGCCCGGCGGGGGCCTGTCCGCTGGTAGCTATCTCTTGCAGGGCTTCGCTGCGGTCCAAAATCTCGCGCGCCTCAGCCAGAACGGCGGCACCTTCAGGGGTGATCTCGAGCGATCGCGTCGTGCGCCGCAACAGTGTGACCTTCAATTGCTCTTCCAGCCGCGTGACCGACCGGCTGAGCGTAGAGGCAGACACCCCCCTGCGCCGTGCAGATTCAGCAAAGCCCCCATCATCGACGATCCCGACGAAGGCAGCCAAATCCCCCATGCGCAGCAATTCGTGCAGTTTCTGCAATGATCCATTCCAAACTTGTCTGTTCCCGCAATAGATAACGGCAGGCATATACGGCGTCGACATCAAATTTATTGGAGAAAACCGATGCCCCTTGCCCTTTGGGCGCTGACCATCAGCGCTTTCGCCGTCGGAACGACCGAGTTCGTGATCGTCGGCTTGCTTCCCACCATCGCCGCCGATCTTGGCGTTTCTATCCCCTCCGCTGGCCTGTTGGTTAGCCTCTATGCGCTTGGCGTGACCATTGGCGCACCTGTGCTGACCGCCATGGCCGACCGCGTGCCGCGCAAAACGCTGTTACTGCTCTTGCTGGCGCTGTTCACGCTCGGCAATGCTTATGCCGCCTTTGCGCCGGATTACGGCAGCCTTGTCGCTGCGCGCTTTATTACTGGTCTCGCCCACGGTGTGTTCTTTGCAATCGCCTCGACTATCGCGACCGATCTTGTCGAACCAGAAAAGGAAAGCTCAGCCATTGCGCTGGTGTTCCTTGGCTTGACTGTCGCGCTTGTGACGGGTGTGCCTCTGGGCACGTTCATCGGCCAAAGCTTCGGCTGGCAGTCAACTTTCCTTGGCGTTGTCGCGCTTGGGGTAATCGGTTTCATCGCTTCTGCGATCTTGGTGCCCGCCAATCTGACAAAGGCCGCGTCAGCGGGTATCAAAGCCCAATTACAGGTGCTGACTTCGCCGCGCCTTCTGCTGGTCTATTTAATCACGGCTGTCGGCTATGGCGGCAACTTCATCGCCTTTACCTTCCTTGCGCCGATGCTGAACGAAGTCACGGGTCTGTCTGCGGGTGCGGTTAGTCTTGTGCTGCTGCTTTACGGTGCATCTGTCGCCGTGGGGAATATCGCCGGCGGCAAACTGGCTGACCGTATCGGTGCAGTAGCGTCCCTGACGGTGATCTTTGCTGGCCTTGCGATATCACTGGTCGCACTTGGTGCGTTCCTTACACACCCGATTGCAGCCATTGCGGTTGCAGCCTTCTGGGGCGGTTTTGCCTTCGCCAACGTGCCGCCGTTGCAATCTTACGTCGTGCAAATCGCACGCGAAGTCTCACCGGGTGCGGTTGATGTGGCGTCCGGCCTGAACATCGGCGCGTTCAACCTTGGCATTGCCGGGGGTGCATGGGCCGGGGGGCTCGTGGTGGAAGGCATAGGCCTTGCCGCTGCGCCCTACATCGCCGCTGGTGTGGTGGTTGTCGGGATTGTTTTGGTGCGCCTGTCTGGTCGCTTGAACGCAACAGCAACCCAAACTGTTGCTGCTGAATAACCTCATTTGCCCCGCCGTATCTAACGTGCGGCGGGGCAGACCAATGAACAGGAGGTTCGTATCATGTCTGCCCTAAATCTGATTTACAAAGACCGCATGACTTTTGGCATTGAATTGCCGCTGGACCGCGACTGGCCTGAAGCCGGTCAACGCCGTGCCCGTATCGAGGGTCGTCCCTTTGGCGTGCCGGACATCTCAAACCTCGCCAAGGGCGCGGAACTGGCCGAGAGCCTTGGCTTCGATGGGGTCTGGTTGCGGGACGTGCCGGTTCACGATCCAAGCTTCGGGGACGCCGGACAGGTTTTCGACCCGTTTCCCTATCTCGGCTTTCTTGCAGGCCGCACCCGTCGTATCGCGCTTGGCACTGCGGGTATGTGCCGGAGGCGATCCCGATGGTCATGGCCGGGATGTCCGCCGCGACGATGTGTTCCTCACCACCAAAATCCTGCCCGAGCACTTCTCGCCAGAAGCCTTCATCGCGGCTGCCGAAACGTCTTTGAAACGACTGGGGACGGACTATGTAAACTTGCTGCTACTGCACTGGCCCTCAAAAGATGTGCCGATTGGCACCAGACAACGAAGAACCGCGTGCTGCTCGAAAACTACTACCTACCCGGCGATCTCGAACGCCAGATCGGTACGTTTGTCGACTGCTACAACAACCAGAGATACCACGAGAGTCTCAACAACGTCACACCCGCCGACGTCTACTTCGGCCGTGATAAAGCCATTCTGAGAGAAAGGGAGAAGATCAAGAAACACACAATCCAACAACGCCGCTTGCAACATCAAAAACAAGCCGCATAATCAATCATACAAACGAGCCAGAGCCTCCAATGCTCAAACCGCTCTGATGTCCAACTTTATATGACGACGGACAATTTTCGGAGCTACCGGGCCGTTAGGCCATGCTTCGATCTCTTCGTATAGACGGTCGATATAGATTTCATGCTCAGAGTGATCCAGTCGCTGCCAGAAGCCTACAATTCCGTCGTCTTCGTCGATGGGCTGGAGTTTTACGGCTGTGACCTGTCCCCCGAGATGATTTTGCGCGTGACCTGCACCGTGCCGCAGTGCTTAAAGTGGCGCCAACCCCGTCACAGACCTGTTTCAAGAGGCCGCTATGACCCGATCCACCCGCGATCTTTACACCGCCAATCACTGGGGCACCTATGCAGTCGATGTGGCCGACGGGCGCGTGACCGGGATGCGTGACTTTGCGCCGGATCCTGATCCATCCCCCATCGGGCATGGCCTTGTCGATGTGTTGGATGGGCCGACGCGGATCACCGCGCCGATGGTGCGCAAGTCCTGGCTGGAGGGCGGGCCGGGTACCGCAGGCGAACGTCGCGGCGAAGATCCGTTTATCGAGGTCACTTGGGAGCAGGCCAACAAATTGGTCGCGGATGAGTTGACCCGCGTACGCCGCGATCACGGCAACCGCGCGATCTATGCCGGATCTTACGGCTGGGCCAGCGCGGGGCGGTTTCATCACGCCCAAAGTCAGTTGAAGCGGTTCCTGAATTGCATCGGCGGGTTTACCAGCTCGAAAAATACGTATTCCTTCGCCGCCGCCGAGGTGGTTGTGCCGCATATCCTGGGCACGTTCCGGGGATTTCTGGACACGTGCACCAGTTGGGAATCGATTGCGTCGGATTGCGATTTGTTCGTGGCCTTCGGCGGTGTGCCGTTGAAAAACGCGCAGATCAGCCAAGGGGGCGTGGGCGCGCATGTGCAGCAAGGTGGGCTGCGCGCGGCGCATTCGGCAGGGGTGGCGTTCGTCAACGTCTCGCCGCTCCGCTCGGATCTGAGTGACGAGATCGGCGGGCAATGGATGCCATTGCGCCCCTCCACCGACACCGCGCTGATGCTGGGTCTGGCGCATGTTCTGCTGACCGAAGGGTTGCACGATGTGGCATTTCTGTCGCGTCACACCACGGGGTTCGATCGCTTCGCCGCATATTTGACAGGGGCCGAGGACGGCGTGGCCAAAACAGCCGACTGGGCAGGCGCGATCTGTGATCTGCCTGCCGAGGATATCCGCGCGCTAGCCCGGCGCATGGCCGCCAGCCGCACGATGATCTCGCTGGCGTGGGCGTTGACGCGACAGGACCATGGGGAACAGACATTCTGGGCCGGGATCACGTTGGCTGCGATGCTGGGCCAGATCGGTCTGCCCGGTACAGGGTTCGCCTTTGGGTACGGCGCGATGAACAACATCGGGTTGAACCGTCATCAGATCGACTTTGCCAGTTTTCCGCAGGGGCAAAACCCGGTGCCTGATTTCATTCCAGTGGCGCGCATCACAGACCTGCTGGAAAATCCCGGCGGGCGGTTCGACTATGACGGGGTCAGCTATGAATATCCCGATGTGCGGCTGGTCTGGTGGGCGGGGGGCAATCCGTTTCACCACCACCAAGACTTGAACCGCCTACGCCGCGCCTGGGCCCGACCCGAAACGATCATCGCGAATGAATGGTGCTGGAACGCGCTGGCGCGTCACGCCGATATCGTGCTGCCCTGCACCACCCCGGTGGAACGTTCGGACGTGGCGATGACGCCCAAGGATCCGTTCGTGATTGCGATGGACCGCGCGATAGCCCCCGTGGGGCAGGCGCGTAACGACCATGACATTTTCAGCGGTATTGCCGCCGAACTGGGCGTGCAAGAGGCGTTCACCGAGGGGCGCAGCACGGCCGAATGGCAACGTTGGCTGTGGGATATCTCGCGTCAGCAGGTCGCGCAGGCCGGGCTGACCCTACCGGAGTGGGACAGTTTCCAACAGGCGGGTTGGATCAAATTTCCCGTGCCCGATGCGCCAACCATCATGATGGAGGCGTTTCGCGCCGATCCCGACGCGCATCCGTTGGCGACCCCCAGTGGCAAGATCGAGATATTCTCGCAGACGATCGACGGTTTTGGCTATGATGATTGTCCGGGCCATCCCGTCTGGCTGAACCCAGTTGAGTGGTTGGGACAAGGGGCCGAGGGACAGCTGCACATGATCTCGAACCAGCCGCGCAACAAATTGCACAGCCAGTTGGATCATGGGTCTGTCAGCATCGCCGACCGCCCCAAAGGGGTCGAGCCGATGGTGATGCATCCCGATGACGCCGCCGCGCGCGGGCTGACGGAGGGGCAGATCGTGCGCATTCACAACGCGCGGGGGGCCTGTCTGGCCGAACTGCATGTCAGCGATGCTATTCGCCCCGGTGTGATCCAGATCGCGACGGGCGCATGGTTGCAGGCCGACGGCGATCTGTGCCGCCACGGCAACCCCAACGTTCTGACACTGGACAAAGGAACGTCGCGCTTGGCTCAGGGGCCGATTGCACATTCCTGTCTGGTGGATGTCGCGGCGTGGGACGGATCCGTCGCGCGCGACGACTGACAGGATTTGCGTGTCAGGGATGATCTGCGACGGCTTTACGCCCCCGGCGCGGCCTTTGAGGCCAGCCATTTTAACACCACATCAGTTGCTGCGCTACGCCGGGGCCCGGTTTGGGTCAGCAGATAGAAATCCTGCCCGCCCGGCAGCCGCGTGGATGTGACCTGTAACAGTGTCCCCTGCGCCAGATCCCGCGCAACCAGAAATGCACTGACCAGCGCGATCCCTTGCCCGGACAAGGCGGCATCAATGGCCAACGCTGTTTGGCTTAGGCGCAGGCCATGCCCGCTGTCATCCTCTATGTCATGCGCCCGAAGGAACGCAGGCCAAAGATCATGCGCGTCGTGCAGCTTGGTCATGCGTGCCAACGCCTGAGGGGCCATCGGAACGGTGTGGCCCTGCATGAATCCGGGCGATGCAACCGCGATAATGTCTTGTTCGAACAGGCGGATTGCGGCGATGGCAGCCCCAAAGGGTGGCTTGGCCTGGCGCACGGCCAGATCAATGCCATCCCCATGAAAACTGGACACTTTTTCAGTTGCCAGAATGCGCAAGTCGATTTCGGGATGGGCCGACGAAAACGCGGGCAGGTTGGGAATCAGCCACTTGGCGGCGAATGTCGGGGTGACGCTGATCACCACCCTGTCAGGCTCCGGGGTCAGCACCTGCGTGGCGGCGCGCAGATCCTGAAATGCAGCCGCAACCTTGGCGTGATACCCCCGGCCAGGGGTGGTCAAGGCCAGCCCTTTGGGAAGCCTGTCGAACAGGGCAATACCCAGATGCGCCTCTAGCAGGCGCACTTGCTGCGCAACCGCACCTTGGGTGACGCCCATGGCATCCGCCGCAGCCCGAAAGCTAAGATATTTTCCGGCAGCATCGAAGGCGCGCAGAGCGTTGAGAGGGGGAAGGCGGGTCATTCAGAGATAGTATATCTACTGTCAGATAACATCAATTCACTCGCGCATATTTTTAACGGCATTGCTAGATTTGGGGCAGATATGAAAACGGAGATTAACATGACTGTAGAAAAAGTAGCCCTTGTCACCGCTGGCGGCAGCGGTTTGGGTGCCGAAGCGGCCCGTCGTCTGGCGGCAGATGGGTTCAAAGTTGGAATCCTGTCGTCCTCGGGCAAGGGCGAGGCGCTGGGCGGTGAACTGGGCGGTTTTGGCATCATCGGTTCGAACCGCGAGCCTGATGATCTGGCAGCGTTGGTGCAAGGCGCGCAGGATCGCTGGGGACGGGTGGATGTTCTGGTTAACTCGGCGGGGCATGGCCCCAACGGTCCGGTGTTGGATATCACGGATGAAAACTGGCACATCGGGATGGAGGTTTACCTGCTGAACGTGATCCGGCCCACGCGTCTGGTGACACCCTTGATGCAAAAACAGGGCGGTGGCAGCATCATCAACATCTCGACCTTTGCCGCTTTCGAGCCTGATCCGCTGTTTCCGACCTCGGGCGTGTTTCGCGCCGGACTGGCCGCGTTTACCAAGCTGTTCGCGGACAAATACGCCGCCGACAACATCCGCATGAACAACGTGCTGCCCGGCTTTATCGACAGCCTGCCGGAAACCGAAGATCGCCGCGCGCGCATTCCGCTGGGACGCTATGGGCACGCGGATGAGGTGTCTTCGCTGGTTGGGTGGCTGGCCTCGGATCTGGGAGGGTATATGACCGGACAGAACCTGCGGATCGACGGTGGCTTGACGCGCAGCGTGTGATTGTCGCGGTCCAAGGGGGGGCGGGGAAAGACCCCGAAACTGCTGCGTTGACAGCGCAGCGCGGCTGAGGTCCACTGAATGGGCGTTCGATCAATAAACTCGGCCCCGCCCCCCGCGCCCAACCGGGCGCGCAACCTCAGGACCCGCCCCATATGGACGACAGATACGCGATCCTTTTCGAGCCGGTGAAGATCGGCCCGGTCACTGCGCGCAACCGGTTCTATCAGGTGCCCCATTGCACCGGCATGGGCCATCTGCACCCGCGCGCCGATGCGGGCGTGCGCGAGATGAAGGCGCGCGGCGGCTGGGCTGTGGTCAGCAATCAAGAGACCGAGATTCACCCGTCCTCGGATCTCAGCCCATTCCCCGAGGGACGGCTGTGGGATGCGCGCGACATTCCCGCGCTGCGCCTGATGACCGATGGCGCGCGGGCACATGGCGCGCTCAGCGCGGTGGAACTGGTGCATAATGGCTATCACGCTGCGAATCTGGGCAGTCGGATGCCCAGTTTGGCACCCTCGGACACTGCGTCGCATATCCTGACACCGGGGCAGGCGCGTGGAATGGACAAATCTGACATCCGCGAACTGCGCCGCTGGTTTCGCGATGCGGCGGTACGGGCGCGCGATGCGGGGTTCGACATCGTCTATGTCTATGCCGGGCACCGCATGACGATCCTGCAACATTTCCTGCTGCCCGATTGCAACCAGCGCAGCGACGAATACGGCGGGTCGATCGAAAACCGCACCCGCCTGCTGCGCGAGGTGCTGGAGGACACGCGCGACGCCATCGGTGATACCTGCGCAATCGCCCTGCGTTTTGCCGTGGATGAGATGATGGGCAGTGACGGCATGCAGGCCCATGAAGAGGGGCGCGGGGTGGTCGAATTGCTGGCCGATCTGCCCGACCTTTGGGACGTGAATGTCAGTGACTGGAGCAATGACAGTGCCACATCGCGCTTTGCCCCGAATGAGGGCTATCAACTGCCCTATACCGATTTCGTGAAACAGGTCACGGGCAAGCCTGTGGTCGGGGTGGGGCGCTTTACCTCGGCCGACAATATGGCGGCGATGGTGCGCAAGGGGCAGTTGGATTTCATCGGCGCGGCGCGGCCCTCGATCGCCGATCCGTTCCTGCCGTTGAAAATTCAGGAAGGGCGGATCGACGAGATCCGAGAATGTATCGGTTGCAACATCTGCGTGGCCTCGGACAATACCGGCGTGCCGATCCGCTGCACGCAGAACCCCACGATGGGCGAAGAATGGCGGCGCGGCTGGCACCCCGAACAGATCGAGGCCAAGGGCGACGCAGAGGCCGCACTGGTCATCGGCGGCGGTCCAGCGGGGCTGGAGTGTGCGATGCAACTGGCGCGGCGCGGGTACACCGTGACGCTGGCCGAGGCGCGCGCCGACTGGGGCGGGCGTGTGGCCCGCGAGGGGGCTTTGACGGGGCTGGGCAACTGGCGGCGCGTCAGAGATTATCGCCTGCACGATTTGCAGCAGCGCGCGAATGTGCAGATGTTCCACGGCAGCGCGCTGAGCGCGGATGAGGTGATCGCGCTGGAAATCCCCAACGTATTCGTGGCCACTGGTGCGCATTGGCGGCGCGATGGTCTGGGGCGTCAGTCCCGCGCGCCGATCCCGCAGACCGGCGCGCAGCCGGTGCTGACGCCCGACGATATTATGGATGGTGTGATGCCCCCGCCGGGGCGCGTGTTGATCTACGACGACGACCAGATCTATCTGGCCGGGGTGCTGGCCGATCACCTACTGGCGGCGGGGCATGAGGTTACTTTTGTGACCCCCGCATCTATTGTAAGTCCGTGGACCGAGAACACGCTGGAGCAGGCGCGTGTCCAGCGACGCCTGATCGAAAACGGCGTCGATATTCGCACCAATCGCGCCCTGACCGGCATCGACGCGCGGTGTCAGATCGCCTGCACCTATTCCGGAAGGGTCGAAGATGTTGCCTGCGACGCGGTGCTTCTGGTGACTGAACGTATGCGCGAAACGGCGCTGTATGAAGCGTTGCAGGGCAGGGGCCTGACCACGCTGCGCCTGATCGGGGATGCGGTGCAGCCGGGGTTGATCGCGGATGCGGTCTATTCCGGGCACAGCGCCGCGCGCGCGTTTCAGGCCGACCCGAAGGCCGTCGAAGCAGCGTTCTACCGTCGTGAAATCATTGATCTGTCGGAGGAACCGCATGCTGGATGAGACACCCACCCTGACCGCCCTGCTGGACAGCCATGTCGAGGGGCTGGCCC
This sequence comes from Rhodobacteraceae bacterium KMM 6894, assembly GCA_035798175.1. GTDB lineage: Bacteria > Pseudomonadota > Alphaproteobacteria > Rhodobacterales > Rhodobacteraceae > Roseovarius. The sequence goes on along the minus strand of JAPFBS010000008.1, from coordinate 206,593 downwards.
TGCCGCGTGATTTCTACACGTCAAGCGCGCTGTATGAGGCCGAGATCAAGCATTACTGGAACGCCAGCTGGATCTGGGTCGGGCACATTTGCCATATCCCCGAACCCGGCGATTTCTTTACCTTCGATTATGGCCCGGAATCCATCATCATCGCGCGCGACCGCGCGGGTGAGGTTGGCGCGTTCCTGAACGTCTGTCGTCATCGCGGCTCGCGCGTCTGCGTCGAGGCGGCGGGAAATGCGCGGGTGTTTTCCTGCCCCTATCATGCCTGGACCTATGAGTTGAACGGCCGCCTGCGCGCGGCGCAACACATGGGCGAGGGGTTCGATCCGGCCCAACACGGCCTGCTGCGCGCCCATATTCGCATCTTTCAGGGCATGATCCTGATTTGTACCGCAGACACCCCGCCGGATATTGATCCAGTGCTGAGGCGTCTGGCCCCGCTGACCGCGCCCTTCGGACTGGAGCGGCTGCGCATCGCGCATGAGGCGTCCTATGTGGTGCCTGCCAACTGGAAGCTGGCGATCGAGAACTACATGGAGTGCTATCATTGCGGCCCCGCGCATCTGGATTATTCCCGCTCGCACAGCATCAAGGACCCGGCGTCGATCACGCCCGAATTGAGTGCCACGCTAGCGGCGGCGGCGGCGCAGGCGGGTGCCTCGGTGGAAACGGTCGAGATCAACGGGCTGGCCGGTGATGCGGTGCCGGTGGATGGCTATCATCGGCGCTATCCGCTGTATGACGGGTATCAAACGGGCAGCCAATCGGGTGACCCGATTGCGCCGCTGTTGGGCGAGGTCAGCGCGTTTGATGGTGGGGCCACCGATCTGCAATTGGGCATCCTGAACAATTTCCTGATCTACGCCGATCATGTAGTCGGCTACCGCTTCATCCCGCGCGGATTGCAGGAAACCGATATTCAGGTGGTCTGGTACGTGCGCGACGACGCCGAGGCGGGGCGCGATTACGATGCCGACGTGCTGAAATGGTTGTGGCATGTCACGTCACTGGATGACGAACGGATCATCCGCGTCAATCAGGAGGGCGTCAATTCGCACCACTTCACCCCCGGCCCCCTGTCGACGATGGAATGGGGCATCCGCGCCTTTTACACCGGTTATCTGGACGTGATGCGCAGGGCGATTAACGCCTGAACACAAGGAGAATTCTTATGGATCCGATCAAAGCTGAGGACCGCCGCGTGGCCAATATCCACACCGCGGAATTTACCGACATCACCACCGGCGGCAAACCCGACGGCGCGGTGTTGCAACTGAACACATCCAAGCCGCTGGGGCATGGGTTTTACATCTACAAGATGGCGCCGGGCACGACGACCATCGCGCACAAGCACAAGGGCGACGAGGAATTCCTGATCATCGAGGGCGACCTCAGCGACCATGACGGTGTGGTATATGGCCCCGGCGACGTGATTTGGCTGCGCGATGGGACGATCCACAATTCCAGCACCAAAAACGGCTGCCTGATCGCGGTCTATGCCGACATGCCCGAGGATACATCGCAGACCTGAGGCGGGCAGCGTCTAGGCGGTTCGCGCCAGAATTTTCGCGGCATGTTCTGGCATCAGGCGCGCGGCCAAGGCCAGTGTGCTTTGCGCGGCTTCCTGCCGGTTTGTGGTGGTCGGGAACACATGCAGGTGTTGCCAATAGCCTTCGGTCAGGGTTTCGATCCAGTCCGCGACCAACCGGGTCTCGGCCTCCGATGCATGCGGCATCAAGGCGGCGCAGACACGCTCGGATTCGGCGGTGCGGTGGCGGTCGAACTCGGCCGAAATTTCGGCATATTGTGGCGTGAACGTCTGCTCGCCCCAGAAGGCGAACCAGATCGCCAGAGCCTCGGCATCACTGACGGCGGGTGAAAACTCGGCCTCGATCAGCGTCACCAGTTGAGCCACCGGGTCATCGCCCGCGCGTTTCAGCGCGGCAATCCAGTGTTTCTGATACCGCTCGTAATGCGCGCGCAGGGCTTCGGTCAGCAGGCCGGTCTTGGACTTGAAATAAAACACGGCCACGCCTTGGCTTAACCCGGCCTCGGCGGCGACGGTGGCCAGCGTGGTCTTGGCCAGCCCGTTCGCGGCAATCGAACGTAGGGTCGCATCCAGCAATTGCTGCCGGCGCATTTCGGCGTTTTCCGTGCGCTCCTTGCGGGGCTTGCTGGCGGTTTTGGTCTGAGTGCTCATCGTCGCTCCCGTCTCATTTATGCGTGTTGTCCCACATGAGTGCACGTATGTCAGTAGCTAATTTTTATTTGAGCGCTCAATTAAACTTTACGCGATGACCGGCGCGCGTTATACATGGCTAAACTTTCAAGGAGTGCCTTTCGTGTCCGATGTAGCCGCCGTGAGCCTGTCCAATTCGCCCTCTCCCGAAACGGTCGAAAAATACGACCGCGTCCACCAATTGCACCCCTGGGCCGCGATGGACGCGTGGCGCGAAGATGCGGCAATGGTAATGAGTCAGGCGCGCGGCATCTACCTGTGGGATGCCACCGGCAAGCGGTTCATCGACGGGCCCGGCGGCATGTGGTGCGTGCAGATCGGTTACGGACGCAAGGAAATGGCCGAGGCAATTGCCGCGCAGGTCATGCAGCTGCCCTATACCTCGCCTTGGACCAGTACGACAGAACCGGCGGCGTTGCTGGCGCGCTCGATCGCGGAAAAGGCACCGGGGGATCTGAACAATGTGTTCTTTACCACAGGTGGGTCGACCGCTGTGGATACCGCGCTGCGCACCGTGCATTTCATGAATAATCAGCTGGGCCGCCCGACCAAGAAAATCGTGATCGCGCGCGAAAAAGGGTATCATGGCTCGACCTATCTGGCCGCCAGCGTGACGGGCAAAGAGCGGGACAAAACCGTCTTTGATGTCGAATCGCGGCTGGTGCGGTTCCTGCCCGACGTGAACCCCTATCGCCGCCCCGAAGGCATGAGTGTCGAGGCGTGGTGCGACGAAAAGGTTGGCGATCTGGAGCGGATGATTCTGGAATGCGGTCCGGAAAATGTCGGCGGCTTTATCGCCGAACCGATCCTGTGTTCCGGCGGCGTGATTATCCCGCCCGAAGGCTATCACAAACGCACGTGGGAGCTGTGCCAGAAGTACGACATCCTCTATATCTCGGACGAGGTCGTGACCGGCTTTGGCCGTCTGGGGCATTGGTTCGCGTCCGAGGATGTATTCGGCATCGTGCCGGACATGATCACCTGCGCCAAGGGCCTGACATCGGGGTATCTGCCGCTGGGGGCCTGCATTATTTCCGACCGCATCATGGAGCGGATGACCGGCCCGGATGAAGATGTGATGTTCTCGAACGGTTACACCTATTCCGCCCACCCGGTCAGCTGTGTCGCGGCGCTAAAGAATATCGAGATCTTCGAGAAAGAGGGTATTCTGGAGCATGTTCGCGCCATTACACCGCATTTTCAGGCGCGTTTACAGGCGTTGCGCAAATTTTCCATCGTCGGGGATGTGCGCGGCATGGGCCTGTTGGGCTGTATCGAAGGACGCCCCGAAAGCAGCGGAACGGGCCTAGAGGCCGAGCGGCGCTTGGGCGCGTTGCTGGACGAGGCCTGCGAAAAACGCGGGCTGTTGGTACGGCCCCTGATCAACATGGCGGTGTTTTCCCCGCCGCTGGTGATCACCGTTGCCGAGATCGACGAGATGTTTGATATCCTTGAGGATGCTTTGGTCGAGGTGACAAAAACGCTGGGCGAGTGACGCAGCCGTGCCCCGGACGTGGTCCGGGGCGCACGCCTTCAAGGTTTGCGCCCGCGCAGGTGGTGCGGGCAATGTTCGCCCGTCGCCAGAACGGCGATCATCGCGCGCCACGTTTTTATCTGAGCGGCCATGAAATCGCGGCCATAGCGCGCCTCGAATTCGGGCCGCTCGGGGCCTTCCAGCAGGGCGAGTTCCTGTAGGGACACATCGCGATACCACGCATTGCGGTTCACGGTGCGCACGTCCTGAAATCCGGCGTCCGTCAAGGCGTGCGCATAGCGCGCGGGCGAGGCCATCTGAAATCCAATGTCTTCGGCGGCAATATAAGCGGCCATAGCGTCCGAGGGCGGCCCGTCGTGCGAGATCAGCCAATCGGACGCGGCAAACCAGCCGCCGGGACGCAGCACGCGAAACGCCTCGCGCGCCAGAAACTCTTTATCGGCGATGTGGACGATGGCGTCCTTCGAGAAGACCAGATCGAAACTGTTGTCCTCAAAGGGAAAGGGACCGGGCGTGACGCAGTCGATGCGCACGTGGGCCCCCATGCCAGCCGCCGCAACGCGCGCGCGGGCGGCGGTACATAACCCGTCTTCGACGTCGATGCCCACCACCTCGGCCGCGCCGTGATTCTTGGCCAGCGACAGCGTGATCGCCCCCGCGCCACAGCCGATATCCAGCACCCGCTTGCCGGTCAGGTCCAGCCCATCCAGCACGCGCGCCACCTCATCCGGGCCGCCCGGGGATAGATAGCCTTCGCCCCACAGCTCTTCCAGAAAGGCCGAACTCAGGTCGTCATAATGCGGGTCATTCTGAGAACTCATCGCGCGCCTTTCGCTGTTCACCCTCAGGCTAGCGCTCTGCCGACCCTCTGGCCAGAGTTTTGCGCCTTCTTTAGAAGCGCATCGTTCTGCGCGGCCAATGTACCCTCGGGCGGTTCATCGCCCAGCAAGACGGGGAACAGGCCGCGCAGCGCCTGATGATAAGAGTGTACGCCGTATTCCAGATCCGACAGGATGATCCCGTCGAACCCGCTGGAAAACGCCGCCTCCCACGTCCATTCGATCAGTTGCTCGTCCTCTTTGCTGGTGATCCGGTCGATCCGCATGCTGAGATAGCGCGCCGCGCGCATCCGCCGGTCTTCATCGCCGCGCTTGTAACTGGCGCTGCGCTGGATCGTCTGGCCTACCTGTTGCGGGAACTCATGATAAAAAATCACCTGATCGGGATAGAACCCCAGCACCAGATTGGGGAAAATCCCAACGTAAAGCCACGCTTCCTTGTGCGCGTCATCCAGGCTGTCAGGGGCCTTCAGGATCTTCTTGTAATTGCGCACGCTCCAGAACCGCCCCGGCCCGGCGCGGAAGCCGCCCAAGGAGCGCGACGTGCCGTTGGTAAAAGGTTCGTCATGATAGGCGCTGCCATATAGGTCATGCAGGCCGGGATGCGCCACCGCCACATGATAGCCTTCGTTGTCGACGTCGCGCACGCATTTCCAGTTGGCTGGAATCGTCGAGGCGTAAAATCCGTCGCCGCTGGGCTGGATATCTTCGAGGTCATATTGCGCCAGCTCATCTTTGAACCGGGCCAGTATCTGCGACATGGCAGGCTGCGGGCCCGGCTTGAACCGCACAAAGATAAAGCCGTGGCAAATGTCCATTTCCACCGGTTTCAGGCCCATTTCCTGCGAATCCATCTCGGGCAGGGTTTGTGGCTGCGCGGCGCCGCGCAACGTGCCGTCCAGATTATAGGCCCAGCCGTGGAAGGGACAGATGATGGCGGATTTGCATGTGCCGCGCTCGTCCGCGACCACGCGTGAGCCCCGATGCCGGCATAGATTGTGAAAGGCACGCACCGTGCCGTCCTTGTCCCGGACTACCAGCGCGCGTTCGCCAACCACGTCCAGCGTCATGAAATCGCCTGTATCGGGAATGTCGCTGACATGACAGACCAGTTGCCAATGACTGCGAAACAGCAGTTCTTTTTCGGCTTCCAGCATCTCGGTGCTGAAAAAGCTCCAGGCGGGCAGGCCTTTGCGGTTCCAGTCATCGGGAATAGCGGCGAGGGGGGAGATAGTCATGGGGCAATCCTGAATGGCTATCTAGTTTGTTTAAGCGCTCAAATAAAAATAGTCAACAGAAACGCTCAAACCGCTGTGCCTTGTTTGTGTCGGGCCCTGATGGCCGCAGTTCAGGCGTCAAAATCTGGGCTGAAAACCGTCAACACTATTCGCCCTCGGGTAAGGGACGGCCCTCGGGCGCTTCATTGCACCCGCCAGACACCTGTTTGGTCGAGAATCCTGTGCTTTCGCGCCTTGCAAAAGGCCGGTGTCGGTCATAGGTTCCCGAAAATTCGCGGGGCCACCCGCCGGCATGTAGGAGCATCCCAATGGAAGGCGGAAACGCAATCGCGCAATTCATCCCTTTGATCCTTATTTTTGCGATCATGTATTTCCTTTTGATCCGTCCCCAGCAGAAAAAGCTGAAGACACATCGCGCAATGGTTGAAGCCGTGCGTCGCGGAGATCAGGTGATCACGCAGGGCGGACTGATCGGCAAGATCTCGAAGGTCAAGGACGACGACGAGGTCGAGATCGAGATCGCCACAGGCGTCAAAGTGCGTGTGGTGAAATCCACCATCGCTCAGGTTCTGTCCAAAACCGAACCCGCCGAGGGCTGAACCCCGTCGAGGGCCAGAAATAAAGGGCATAACCATGCTTCAGATCGATCTGTGGAAACGAATTTGCATCTGGGGTTTTGTGGCCCTTGGCCTGCTATTGGCCCTGCCGAACGCGTTTTATGAACGCGTCGAGGCCCATAACGATGCGGCCGCCTTTATCGAGGCGGGCGACAGCTCGGGCGAGATCGAGGACGATCTGGCGCTGTGGCCATCGTGGCTGCCTTCGGGTCTGGTCAATCTGGGGCTGGACCTGCGCGGCGGCGCGCATCTGCTGGCCGAGGTCCGGGTCGAGGACGTTTATCAAGCACGGCTGGAGGGCATGTGGCCCGAGGTGCGCGACCTTCTGCGCGAAGAGCGTGATCGCATCGGCACAATCCGTCTGGCCAGCGACACGTCCGAAGAACTGGTCGTACGTCTGAACGAACGCCCCGAGCAGGTCGAAGAGGCCGCAGCGCTGGTGCGCGGTCTGGCGCGTCCGGTGACCACCCTGACCGGGGCAGGTGCCAACGATATCGATGTCACGACGCGGGGCGAAAACATCGTTATCCGCCTCAGCGATGCTGAAAAACGCGCCACGGACGAGCGCACAATGCGCCAGTCGCTGGAAATCATCCGCCGCCGCATCGATGAGGTCGGCACACGTGAGCCGACAATTCAACGTCAAGGCGCACAGCGCATCCTGATTCAGGTGCCCGGCATCGGCAGCGCCGCCGAACTGAAGGCGATCATTGGCACCACCGCGCAACTGACGTTCCAGCCGGTCGTCAGCCGCACCTCCAACGCAGACGAGCGCGCGGGCGCTGGCAACGAAGTGTTGCCGTCGCTGGACGATGACGGCGTGTATTACATTCTGGAACGTGCGCCTGTCGTGACCGGCGAAGAATTGGTCGATGCACAACCTGATTTCGATCAGAACGGGCGGCCTTCGGTCTCGTTCCGGTTCAATCCCACCGGCGCACGGTCGTTCGGGGATTATACAGCGGCCAATATCGGCAATCCCTTTGCCATCGTGCTGGACGACGAAGTGATCAGTGCGCCTGTCATCCAAAGCCATATTCCCGGCGGGTCGGGCATCATCACAGGCAATTTCACGGTCGAAGAAACCACCAATCTGGCCGTTCTGCTGCGTGCAGGCGCGCTTCCGGCGCAGATGGATTTTCTGGAAGAACGCACCATCGGTCCCGAACTGGGGGCTGACAGTATTGCCGCCGGTCAGATTGCCTGCGCGGTTGCCTTTGTACTGGTTCTGGTCTTCATGTTCGCCAGCTATGGCATTTTCGGTATTTTCGCCAACATTGCGCTGATCATCAACGTCGGGTTGATTTTCGGCCTGCTCAGCATGATTGGGGCCACGCTGACCCTGCCGGGCATTGCAGGGATCGTTCTGACCATCGGCATGGCGGTGGACGCCAACGTGCTGGTGTTCGAGCGGATTCGCGAAGAAATGAAAACCGCCAAAGGCCCGGCGCGGGCCATCGAGCTGGGCTATGAAAAGGCGCTGAGCGCGATCACCGACGCCAACCTGACCACGTTCATCACTGCCGTGATCCTGTTTGCGATGGGCAGCGGCCCGGTGCGCGGCTTTGCCATCACATTGGCGCTGGGCATTATCACGTCGGTGTTCACGGCCATCTATGTGACCCGCTTGATGGCGGTCATGTGGTTTGAACGCAAACGCCCCAAGACGGTCCTGACAGGTCGCGCGCTGCGTCTGGTGCCCGAAGTCACGAATTGGGGTTTCTTCCGCTATTGGAAACTGTCCATCGGTCTGTCGGTTGTCCTGATCGTTATCGCCTCGGGCTCGTTCCTGATGCAGGGTTTGAATTTTGGCATCGATTTCAAAGGCGGCACCACGATCCGAACGCAAAGCGAGCAGAGCGTCGATATCGGGCAATACCGCGACGCGATTGCGCCCTTGGGCCTAGGTGATATCACGATTACCGAGGTTTTTGACCCAACCTTTGGGGATGATACCAACGTGTCGATGATCCGTATTCAGGCGCAGCAGGACGAAGAATCCGTCTCGCCTGAACTGATCGAAACGGTCGAGGCTGCATTACAAGATGCGGTTCCCGACATCACCTTTACTTCGGTCGAAAGCGTCGGTCCCAAAGTCTCGGGCGAGCTGATAACGGCGGCGTCGATTGCGGTGCTGTTGGCAATGGGGGCGGTGCTGATCTATATTTGGCTGCGCTTTGAGTGGCAGTTTGCCGTAGGGGCCGTGGTTGCGCTGGCGCATGATGTGATCCTGACCATCGGCGTCTTTTCCGAGCTTCAGATTCAGTTCGACCTTGCCATTATCGCGGCCCTTCTTACGATCGTGGGCTATTCGCTGAACGATACCGTGGTCGTGTTCGACCGGGTGCGTGAAAACCTGCGCAAGTACAAGAAGATGAAACTGGCCGAGGTTCTGAACCTGTCGATCAACGAAACCCTCAGCCGGACGGTGATGACCTCGGTCACCACGCTTTTGGCCCTGCTGGCGCTGTATTTCCTTGGCGGCGACGTGATCCGTGGCTTTGTCTTTGCGATGATCTGGGGCGTGGTTGTGGGCACTTATAGTTCGGTCTTTGTGGCCTCGACGGTGCTGCTGTGGCTTGGCGTCAAGCGGGATTGGTCCAAAACAGACGCCGCTGCGGGAACGCAATTTTCGGATGTAGATGCCTGAGGCGGCCCTTGCCGCCATGGATCTGCCGGGGTTCTGGTGGCTGGTGGCGACGATTTCAATCGCCGGCGTCGTGCGCGGGTTCACCGGGTTCGGCACCGCGTTGATCTTTGTCCCGGTGGCTGGCCTGTTCCTGCCCGCCGCGCAAGTTATCGCCACCATTACCATGACCGGGGTTGCCAGCACGATCGCGCTGCTGCCTCGGGCGTGGCGATTGGCCGACCATCGTGAGGTTGGGTTGCTGGTGATTGCCGCGTTGCCTACCGTGCCGCTGGGCCTGATGGTGATGGAGGCGCTGGATGGCTTGACCCTGCGCTGGATCGTGACGGCGGTTGCGGGCGGTACGTTGACCGCTTTGGTATCGGGTTGGCGCTTTCACGGTAGCATCCGGTGGCCGGGGCTGTTGGTTATCGGCGCGCTGGCGGGGTTGATGGGCGGCATGACCGGCCTGACCGGACCTATGGTGATCCTGTTCTATCTGGCCGGGCAGGCCGCAGTGCAGACGGTGCGCGCCAATACAATCGTGTTTCTGGCCGCGCTGGATGTAGTGATCGTTGCCAACCTGTTCTTGCGCGGTACCGTCGGCTGGCAGGCCGTCTGGCTTGCCGTGCTGCTGGGGGTGCCCTATCTGATCACCACGTTGATCGGGCAAGCGCTGTTTGATCCGACGCAAGAAAGGCTGTATCGCTACGCGGCCTTTGCGATGATCGGCATGGCGGTTCTGACCGGTCTGCCGCTTTGGCATTAACCGTTGGGGATACACGCCATGCAAATGCACGAAATCACCTTTACCGAAGCCACCCCGATTGACGGCTACGGCCCCGGATTTTTCCGCGTGGCTGGCACCGTGATCGAGGGCGGAATTCTGGTCACTGCTGTGGGGGCCGGACCGTGGGCGGGGTTGGACGCGCCCGACGCGCTGATCGCACTAGCGCCCGAAATAGACGTGCTGTTTATCGGCACCGGGGCCGAGGTCGCCCACATCCCTGCGGCCTTGCGCGCGCGTCTGGAAGAGGCAGGGCTGGGCGTTGAAGCCATGGCATCCCCCGCCGCCTGTCGCACTTATAACGTGCTGCTGTCCGAGGGCCGACGCGTGGCCATCGCCGCATTGCCGGTCTGACGCGACACACTGGCGCGCTTTCCCCGCGCGCGCTGATACGCTAAAGCGAGAGCATGATTTTGCAGGCCCATGACATAACCGTAACGCGCGGCGGCATTGCCGTGCTGGAGGGCGTCAGTTTCACGCTGGAGCCGGGCAGCGCCCTTGTGCTGCGTGGCCCCAATGGCATTGGTAAAACCACGCTTTTGCGTAGCTTGGCCGGGCTGCAGCCGCCCCTGCGCGGTCGCATTACCGCCGTCGAGGACAGTTGCGTGTACGCCGGGCATGCGGATGGGATCAAGCCGACACTCAGCGTGGCCGAAAATCTGACGTTCTGGGCTGCCGTGTTCGGCCGCACCGATATCGATACTGCGATGGCGGCGTTCCAACTGACTCCGTTGGCGGCGCGCCCTGCCGGGGCGCTGTCGGCAGGGCAGAAACGCCGGCTGGGTCTGGCCCGGCTATTGGTGACCGGGCGGCAGGTCTGGCTGCTGGATGAGCCGACAGTGTCGTTGGATATTCAGGCCGTGGCGATGTTCGCCTCTGCCGTGCGCGGGCATCTGATGCAGGGCGGATCGGCCGTGATGGCGACCCATATCGACCTTGGCCTTGAAGAGGCCGAGGTGCTGGACGTGACACAGTTCAAGGCCCGCGCTACCGCGCTGGACGATTTCGACGAGGCATTCCTGTGATTGCCCTGCTTGGCCGGGACCTGCGCCTTGCGATGCGCGCAGGGGGTGGTTTTGGCCTGGGCCTGTCGTTTTTTCTGATCGTTGTCGTGCTGGTGCCCTTCGCGGTCGGCCCGCGCCCGGATCTGCATGCCAGTATTGCGGCGGGGATTCTGTGGCTGGGCGCGCTGCTGTCCTGCCTGTTGTCGCTGGACCGCATTTTCGCGCTGGACTGGGAGGACGGTTCGCTTGATCTGCTGGCCACCGCCCCTCTGCCGCTGGAGGGGGTGGTCAGCCTGAAGGCGCTGGCGCATTGGCTGACGACCGGCCTGCCGCTGGTTCTGGCCGCGCCGGTGCTGGCCGTGCTGTTGAACCTGCCCGCCGCCGGGGTCGTGCCGCTGATTGCGTCGCTGGCCCTTGGCACGCCCGCGCTCAGCGTGATCGGCACGTTCGGTGCGGCGCTGACTGTGGGGATCAAACGCGGTGGCCTGCTGCTTAGCCTGCTGGTGCTGCCGCTTTACGTGCCGGTCCTGATCTTTGGGGCCGAGGCGGCGCGGCGTGGGGCCGATGGTCAGGACTATGCGACGCCACTGATGATGCTGGCCGGTATCACCTGCGGCACTGTCGCGCTCTTGCCCTTTGCATCGGCTGCGGTACTAAGGGTCAACTTGCGCTGAGCGCGGAAAACAATGGGATGGATTGATGGCTTCGCTTTGGGAATACGCCAACCCCAAGAAATTTATCGCCACGTCGGACCGCGTTTTGCCGTGGGTCGGGGGGCTGGCGTTGGTGTCGTTGGTGGTTGGGCTGATCTGGGGCTTCTGGTTCACGCCCGAGGATTTTCGTCAGGGGGCCAGCGTCAAGATCATCTATCTGCACGTGCCCGCGGCGCTGATGGCGATCAACGCCTGGATCATGATGCTGATCGCGTCATTGATCTGGATTGTGCGCCGTCATCACGTCAGCGCGCTGGCTGCGCGGGCCGCAGCGCCAGTGGGCGCGATGATGACGGTGATCGCGCTGGTCACGGGGGCCATATGGGGGCAACCGATCTGGGGCACATGGTGGGTCTGGGATCCGCGCCTGACATCATTCTTGATCCTGTTCCTGTTTTATCTGGGCTATATCGCCCTATGGGCCGCAATCGAGAATGACGACACGGCGGCGGATCTGACGGCGGTCCTATGCCTTGTCGGATCAGTCTTTGCGTTACTCAGCCGCTATGCGGTTTTGTTTTGGAACCAAGGGCTTCACCAAGGAGCCTCTTTAAGCCTCGATAAGGAAGAGAACGTGGCCGACGTGTTCTATTTCCCACTTCTGGTGTGCATCGCGGGGTTTGTTCTGTTGTTCCTCGCGTTGGTTTTGCTGCGCACTCAAACTGAAATCCGAGCGCGCAGGATGCGCGCCTTACTGGCACGGGAGCGGATGGGATGACTCCGGAACTGGGTAAATACGCGGTCGAGGTTCTGTCCTCTTACGCCATTTCTATCGTCCTTCTGGCCGCGCTGTGCTGGCTTAGCTTGCGCCGTGCGCGCAGAGTGCGCGCCGAGTTGGAGACAGTAGAGAAAAGGATGCGCACCCGTGGCTAAACTGTCGCCCCTGATGATCGCCCCACCGGCCATTTTCGCCGGTCTGGCCCTGTTGTTTTTTGTTGGAATGCAGCGGGGCGACCCGGACGCACTGCCCTCGGTTTTTATCGGCCAACCCGCGCCCGCCGTGCCCGCCGCCGCGCTGGAGGGCCGGGCGCAACTGACGGATGCAGATTTGCACAGCGGAGATGTGACAGTGGTCAATTTCTGGGCCAGCTGGTGCCCGCCTTGTCGCGCCGAGCATCCGACATTGCACGCGTTGAACGACGCGGGTGTGCGGGTTGCTGGCATCAATTTCAAGGACGACGCCGCGCAGGCCAACGCGTATCTGACCCGGGACGGCGATCCGTTTTTCGCGACGGCCTTTGATCCCAAAGGTCGCTCCGCCATCGACTGGGGTGTGACGGCCCCACCCGAGACATTCATCGTAGATGGCGATGGCACGGTGCTGTTCAAATTCATTGGCCCGATGGTGGGCAGTGATTATGATCAGCGATTCAAACCAGAACTGGACAAGGCGCTGGGCCGGTGAGACAGGGCGCGTTTGGTGCGCCTTGCGATAAACTGCTGTTGGTCCATCAGTCATCACCAAGCTACTGTGTGTGGCTTGGATGAAAAGAACCTTACAGGCTTATATGAGTCTCGGATTTGACAGGGTAGGCAGATTCCGCCCTGCTATCGCTATGCGCCCCGACGACGGCGAGTAGGGCCAGAATGGCGACTTGGGCGATGATCAAAATAGTCCGCATTTAATTGCTCCTTAACTTAATAGGGCAAGTATGCCTGACAGGTGTCATTCGCAAAGGGGGGTATTCCACATCTTGACAGGTAGATCGCGCGAATCGGCGGAAATTCGTGCATGTGGTTCTGCCTTGGCGGAACAGTGCTGATTTAGTGGGCAAGGCGCGTATGCGGGACTTCGATCCTTGAAATTGTCTAAGCCTATTCTTTCAGGCAGGCAGGCAGAAGCACGGGCATATCTTCCAACAGACACCCATTCGCACGGGTCAGGGTCTTGCGATAATGACGCACGTCCCGCCCGCTGATGGGCACGGGACGTGCGGGTTTGGCCAAGTGGTGGGGCAGGGCGATCTGCGGCATCAGCGCAGTGATCTCGGCCCGATCCGTGTCCGACAACGTGGCCATGGCCTGCGGTCCGGTCAGGAAACTTTCGCTGGGGGCGCCATCGGCAAAGAGGATGTGATGATCAGCTAGCAACACGTGAAAATAGTCGATCCCCTGCGGCGCTTCGCCCAATGTGATGCCGGGGGTGCCGACCAGCCGAATGGCAGGAACAAGGATGTCGGGGGCGCCAAAGATGTCCTGCACGATCGGCCCGCTGATCAGCATCCTATGCTGGCGCGAGACGCGCAGTTCCCGCGTGGGCAGGTCTTGGCCCAGGGCACCTGCCTTGATGACGACAGGGCGCAAGCGAATGTTCTCGGCGATCTCTTTGGGCGCGATCCGTTGCTTGCCGACCCATAGCAGCGGTTGGGCGCCCGCGTCCATCGTCTGAACCTCCATCCCCGCGCACAGCGTTTCCACTGCGCGGGGGCCCGCAGGCGTGGTGATCAAGGTGCCAGCCGCAAAGCAAACCGCGCCAGAAATTGTTATGGTGATGACCTGTGTGTCGGATCTGCCGTCCGCATCGAGCATCCGGACGGTGAAAATATCGGACAGCGTGTCGCCCGGATCCAACGCCTGAATTGTGGGATCGGCATCGTTTAAATCGTAACTCCACAAACCGGTTGCGGGATTTACCGAGGCCATGCCGTAGCTTGCTGAAGATGTGATTGTGAAAGTGTCGTCTGCCGTTCCGGTCGCGAACCCGACATCTTCCAACTGACCAGTTATAATCACGCCGGAATTTTCGGTCACGCTGCCTGTGGTGGTGCCGCCAATCGTGGGGGTGCCCATCGCCTATGTCCCGTCCAAATGGCGGGCAAACTGACCGACGCCGAAGGAACGCACGGTGATGTCGCTGTCTGGCTGCGCGCGTGCCCATTCGATGATGCGATAGCGTGTGCCGAGTTTGTTGTGCCACAGCGTGCGCACGCGCGGTGCAGCACGGGCCTGTTGCATTTGATCCAGAACCTCGTCGAGATGGCCGAAGGGGGCGATGAAATCGACCACCCATGTCGATGTTCCGCCGTTCCAGTCCTGCGGTCTGAGCGGCTGATGTTGCAGGGCAAACCGTCGCTCGGCCCCATCCGATAGCCCGGCCCAGGTGACGAAAGCGCGCGGATATCCGCCCGAGCGGAAGATGCGATATTGCTGGAGGCGCAGTGGAACTTCGATCTGGGCCATGACCTGCGGCAGTGTCAGTGCCGCATGGGCGCGGCTGAAACCGGTCAACCAAGCCATTGCACCCAGATCGGCCAGCAAAGTCTCGGTAAGATCAAACCAGCCTTCGGGAAAGGCCACATCGCTATCCGAACCCTGGGGACCCGCGTGGCGCAGGGCCTCGAGGTGGCGCAGGGATTTGCGCATGAATGACGTGTCCTGCGTGCCCATCCGGCGACGGCCCTTTTGCCTCTGACGGGCGACGCCAAGATCGGAGCGCGTTGAGTATGAAGCGTCGAACCCGACCACCACACCGCATCCCGCCGATCACAGATGTCTGCCCTTTTACTGCTCGAAACGGCGCTGTTTCCGCGCCTTGTTCATTCAACCTAGCGTAGTTTTCAATCATTTTAAAGGGTGAAGCACTGCCTGACTGCTCCTCGACAAAAAGCGCCCGCAGAGGTGACTCTGCGGGCGCTTGTTATTGTGAAACGGGCGGTGGATTTACGCGGTTTTTGCCAGATTGCGCAAAACGTAGTGCAGAACACCACCGTGTTCGATGTATTCAATTTCGATCGCGGTATCGATCCGGCATTTCAGCTTGATCTCTTTGGACGTGCCATCGGCCATGGTAATCGTGCAAGGTACCTCTTGCAGTGGCTTGATCGTGTCCAGACCGTGAATCGAGACTGTCTCGTCACCGGTCAGGCCCAGCGTCTTGCGCGTGTCACCGCCGGTGAATTCGAATGGGATC
Source organism: Rhodobacteraceae bacterium KMM 6894 (assembly GCA_035798175.1). GTDB lineage: Bacteria > Pseudomonadota > Alphaproteobacteria > Rhodobacterales > Rhodobacteraceae > Roseovarius. The sequence goes on along the minus strand of JAPFBS010000008.1, from coordinate 191,122 downwards.
ACGCCCATACCGACAAGGTTCGAACGGTGGATGCGCTCGAAATTCTCGGCGATCACGGCCTTGACGCCCAACAGCGCGGTGCCCTTGGCTGCCCAATCGCGCGACGAACCTGCCCCATATTGTTCACCACCAAACACCACCAGAGGCGTGCCGTTGGCCTGATATGCCATCGCCGCGTCAAAGATCGAGGTCTGTTTGCCATCGGGGCCTTTGGTATAGCCGCCCTCGACGCCATCCAGCATCTCGTTCTTGATGCGAATGTTGGCGAAGGTGCCGCGCATCATCACTTCATGGTTCCCACGGCGCGATCCGTAAGAGTTGAATTCGCGCACAGGCACTTGGTGCTCCAGCAGGTATTGCCCGGCAGGTGTCGTGTCCTTGAAGCTGCCTGCGGGGCTGATGTGGTCGGTCGTGACCATATCCCCCAGAAGGGCCAGAACGCGTGCACCGTCGATATTGGTGATCTTGCCCGGCTCGGCCGACATTCCTTGGAAGTAGGGCGGGTTCTGGACGTAGGTCGATTGCGGAGGCCAGTCGTAGGTTTCACCCTCGGACGTTTCGACCGCCTGCCATTTGTCGTCGCCCTTGAAGACGTCGGCATATTTCGACTGGAACGCCTCACGTGTGACGGTTTTCTCGACCAGTTCGGCAATTTCGGCCTGCGACGGCCAGATGTCCTTCAGGAAGACGTCATTGCCGTCCTTGTCCTGACCCAGCGGCGCGGTGGTGATGTCGATATTCATGTCACCGACCAACGCATAGGCCACGACCAGCGGGGGCGATGCCAGATAGTTGGCGCGCACATCGGGGCTGATGCGGCCTTCGAAGTTGCGGTTGCCCGACAGGACGCTGACACCGATCAGATCGTTGTCGTTGATGCATTTGCTGATCTCGGGTGCCAAAGGACCCGAGTTACCGATGCAAGTGGTGCAGCCATAGCCGACAAGGTTAAAGCCGATCTTGTCCAGATCCTCTTGCAGACCGGCGGCCTCAAGATAGGCACTGACCACTTGCGATCCGGGCGCAAGCGAGGTTTTCACCCAAGGCTTGCGGTTCAGACCCAGTGCTGCGGCCTTGCGCGCGACCAGACCCGCACCGATCATCACATAGGGGTTCGACGTGTTGGTGCAGGATGTGATCGACGCGATTACGATAGAGCCATCGTGCATCTGATACGGCGTATCGTGGGTGACAAACCCGCGTCTGTGGTGGCCTTCATCGCCCGGAATATCGCTTGGCTCGGGCTGACCGCCTTCGCCTTCCCAACGCACTTCTTCGCGGGGGGTGGCATCTTTTGCGGTGCGTTGACCCTCAATATACGCGTGAAATTCCTGCGCGGCGTGGTCCAGGGCAATGTAATCCTGCGGGCGTTTGGGACCCGAGATCGCGGGTACGATAGTGCCCATGTCCAGATGCAGCGTGTCGGTGTAGATCGGCGCGTAATCGGCCCCGCGCCACAGGCCGTTTTCCTTTGCATACGCCTCGACCAGTTGCACGCGGGCTTCGTCGCGACCGGTGTTGCGCAGGTAACGTAGTGTTTCGTCGTCGATCGGGAAGAAACCGCAGGTGGCGCCGTATTCGGGGGCCATGTTTGCGATGGTCGCACGGTCGGCCAAAGGCAAATTGTCCAGACCTGCGCCGTAGAATTCCACGAACTTGCCGACCACGCCGCGTGCGCGCAGCAGTTCAACCACTTTCAGCACCAGATCGGTGCCGGTTGTGCCTTCGGTCATCTTGCCGGTCAGCTCGAAACCGACGACCTCGGGGATCAGCATCGAAATAGGCTGACCCAGCATCGCGGCTTCGGCCTCGATTCCGCCAACGCCCCAGCCCAGAACCGCCGCGCCGTTGACCATAGTCGTGTGGCTATCGGTGCCGACCAAAGTATCGGGATAGGCAACTTCGTGCCCGTCCTGATCGGTATCGGTCCAGACAGTTTGCGACAGGTATTCCAGGTTCACCTGATGGCAGATGCCGGTTCCGGGGGGCACAACGCGGAAATTGTTGAACGCGCCCTGACCCCATTTAAGGAACTGATACCGCTCCATGTTCCGCTCGTATTCGCGGTCCACGTTCATTTGGAAGGCACGCGGATTTCCGAATTCGTCGATCATGACCGAGTGGTCGATAACCAGATCGACAGGGTTCAGCGGGTTGATCTGCTCGGCCTTGCCGCCCAGTGCAACGATGCCATCGCGCATCGCGGCCAAGTCGACCACGGCGGGCACGCCGGTGAAATCCTGCATCAGCACGCGGGCCGGACGATACGCAATCTCGCGCGGGTTCTTGCCGCCGTTCGCGCCCCATTCGGCGAATGCCTTGATGTCGTCGACGCTGACGGTTTTACCATCCTCGAAGCGCAACATGTTTTCCAGAACCACCTTCAGCGCGGCGGGCAGGCGGGTGAAATCACCCAGTCCTGCGGCCTCGGCAGCCTTGATCGAATAATAGGCAACGGTTTGATCGCCGACGGTGATCGTCTTGCGGGTCTTGGCGGAATCGTGTCCGACTGTAATGGGCATGCTGGGGTCCTCTCGGCTCGTGAAAACTGGCTTGGGGTGCTTGTCGCGCATTTGAATAAAGCGATCAAGGGGGCATACCGCGTTTTTGTATACCATTGCACACAATAAGGCAAATACTACGAAAACTCGCCTGCCACTAACGATTCGTTGATTGGCCATCCGGCCGATTGGTGCATAACTGTGGTTTCTGACCCAACCCACAGCCCACGGATGCCTTTGATGCGCTTTTTGTTGACCCTGATTCTCGCGCCTTATCTGATGGTGTCGGCGGCCCTTGCGGGAGACGGGCAACGCCCCGTTGTTGTCGAATTGTTTACCTCGCAGGGCTGTTCGTCTTGCCCGCCTGCGGATGCGCTATTGCACGATCTTGCGGCGCGGGACGATGTGATCGCGTTGGCATTGCATGTGGATTACTGGGATTACATCGGCTGGAAGGATGTGTTCGGAAAACCTGCGAACACCAAGCGTCAGAACGGGTATGCCAAGGCGGGCAAGCGGCGCATGGTCTATACGCCTCAGATGATCGTGAACGGCCAACAGGACGTCGTTGGCAACCGGCCCAAGGATGTCAGTGCGTTGATCTCGCGCCACATGGGGCAGCCGAAGACGGTGGACTTGGCCGTGACGCGAAACGGAGGCGAAATCACGATTTCGGCGCGATCGCTAAATGGTGCGAGCCCGCTGATCGTTCAGATGGTCCGTTTCGTGCCTTATAGTGAGGTGGCGATCACCCGTGGCGAAAATGCGGGCCATACCTTTGCATATGCCAATGTCGTGACAGATTTGGTCGAACTGACCCGATGGGACCGCACCGCGCCGCTGATCCTGAAGGTGGACGCGCCCGGGGATGCGCAAATCGCGGTGATCCTGCAACGCCCCGGCTTTGGTCAGATCGAGGCGGCCGCCCTAGTCCGTTGATTTGCCCTGCATCGCGGCGACCCGCGCCGCGCCGCGGTCGGCCATGAACCCGGTGCCGTCCTTCCAGCGGCGATGCACCCAGAACCATTGATCCATGTGCTGGCGCACCATCGCCTCAAGCCGATCATTGAATTCCTGCGTCATGGTAACGGAATCGCTGTGGGCGATAGGCGTTTCGATGATCACATCGAAATCCAACCCGTTTTCGTGTCGCAAACCCCATGCGGGCACCAACAGCGCGTCAAACCTCAGCGCCATTTCGGCTGTGACAAGCGAGGTCAGCGCCGGTTTGCCGAAAAATTGAAGCGGCACGCCGTCATGGGCGTTCAGGTCATTAAGGATAGCCAGAACACCACCGCCTTTGAGGTGCTTGATCATTTCGACCATGCCGCGTTTGCCTTGGGCGAACATCGGTTGGCTGAGTGCCCCCATGGCCTGTGCATAGTGGGGGTTGAAATACCGGTTTTTCAGAGGGCGATAGAAACTTCCCATCTCAAAGCCATGCTGGATCATTGCGACGCGGGCCGCGTTGAAACTGCCGAAGTGACCCGTCACAAAGATAATCGGGCGACCCGCATCGCGGGCCGCGTGTATCGCGTCCAAACCGGGCCCCACAACGTTGGAATGGCGGGCATGTTCGCAAAATGCGTGGGTTGAATACATCTCGATCATGCCGCGACCGGCATTGTCGGGCACTGCGCGCATCAGGCGCTTGACCTCGGCCTTGGGAAGATCAGGCAAAACCAATGACAGATTTTCACGCACCCGACGCGTGTATCCCGCGACAGGGGCGATCAGATGTGCGGTGATCCAGCCCATAACAGGCACACGCCAGCGATAGGGCAATAGCAACGCTGCGCCCAAAAGGCCGCGCAGAACCAGATTGATCAGATACTCGTTCGCACGGATCAGAAAACTGTCTTTTGAAAGGGCCATGAGGGGGGCTTTACCGTATTGTTTCAGCCCCCAGACTTAAAGGTGGGGCTGGGTAATCACAAGACATCGCCGGGTGCGGTACAGTTTAGCCAGTGGCCGACTGGATCCCGAAAAAACGCGTGTTCTACTATGGGCTGACCCGGTGTTCCCAAACCTCAATGAAAGCGTGCGTTATCCTTCCTCGTCCTCCTCATCGCCGGGTTGAGTCAGGGTAATGTCACCAGCAGCCTGAAGGCGGCGAATGGCGTTGACCACTTGGGTCATGGCCTCTTCCCCCTCCTTGGGTTTAATGCGGCCCATTTCGGTAATTTCTTCACGCAGGGCGTCGGACATGCGGCGGGACATGTTGTCCAGCAGGTATTCGGCCACAGCGGCCAGATTGCCCGCCATCGCGGCGCCAAGGGCGGTCATCAGAACGGTCTGGTCCACCTCGCGCGTAACCTTGGGAATGTCGGTGGGGGCCAGTCGGTCGGGGATGTGCACGAAGGTAAAGATCGCGCGGCGCACCTGATCGGCAAAATCCTGGTCCTCTTCATCAAGACCGTTAAGCACATCATCGCGCAGCGCCCCGCTGGAAGAATTAAGGATCGCGCCGATCCTTTCCACCGGGCCGTCTTCAAAGGCGGCAGTGGGCAGGTCGTTCAATTGTGCCGCCAAAGACAATCCAATCCGGTCGACGGCGGCGGGGGTGACGCTCCCGGTTTGGCCGATGGCAAAGGTGATGCGGCGCGCGCGATCCCCGGGTAGGCGGCTGAGCAGGTCGGCGGCGCGGGTCACGTCCAGTTTGGCCAGCATGACGGCGGCCACTTCAGTGCTTTCGGCGAGAAGAATCGGGATCAGATCCTCCAGATCAGCACGCGCTACCTGTTCCCATGGATCGCCGAACTGGCGCACACCAGCCTCCTTGCGCAGGCGGGCGGCGGTTTGCGGGCTGATCCGGCCATCCAATGCCGTCAGCGCCCCGGCCACGCCATGCGGAAAGGTCAGGCCCATCCCCTCCAGCTCGGCCGCGAATTCGGTCACGACGCTGATCAGGGTCGAGCGGTCTACATAGCGCATCGAGCCCATTTGCGTGGTTAATGTGGCCTGCAACCCGTCAGGCAGGTCCGACAGACGCACATCCGCCCCTTCGTTCAGCAAAAAGCGCACGATGATCGCGGCCTTCTGCTTGCGCGTCAGGCGGGCGGCGGTCGCGGCCACGGGGCCAGGCGGCGCGATCCGGGCAAGCGGTGTTGATTGGCTCATTCCGTCCCTCTTGTCGGTTTCCAACAAGATAGGATGCGAAGAGTGAAGAAATGCCTAAGTCCAGCGAGGATTGTTGAGCATCAAAACCAACATTTCGAGGCAGTCCCCGCAGCCCGCGCAAAAGGACCGGCCAGTCATAAAGACTACTGGCCGACCCTTATTTCGGTACGGCGGGCCTTAAACGGCCAACCGTTCTTTAGCTGCTAGCTACCGGGACGCAGGTGGCGGTGGCCGTGTCATACGTGGATCCGGCGGCGCAGGACATGGCCTGATCGTGATTGCCATGACTGCATCCCATGGCGAATGCAAAGCCGGGCGTCAGGGCCAAAACAAAGGCGGCGGTCAGGAATTTGGTCGTCATGATCGTCACTCCTTTCAATGTTCAGACCTGAAGCATAGCCCAGAATCGTTAAAAAACCTAATCCCGCATCGCAGGATTACGCTTTGTCGCCAAACACCCGCGCAAAGATCGTGTCGACATGTTTGGTGTGATAACCCAGATCGAATTTCTCCTCGATCTGCTCGGCGCTGAGCGCCTTCAACACGTCGGCATCGGCCAACAATTCAGTTTTGAAATCCTTGCCCTGCTCCCAGACTTTCATCGCGTTGCGCTGCACCAGCTTATAGGAGTCCTCACGGCTGACACCGGCCTGCGTCAGGGCCAGCAAAACGCGCTGCGACATCACTAGGCCTTTGAATTTATTCATGTTGGCCAGCATGTTGTCAGGGTAGATCACCAGCTTGTCCACCAGACCCGTCAGACGGGCCAGTGCGAAATCCAGCGTGATCGTGGTGTCCGGACCGATGTTGCGTTCGACCGAGGAGTGCGAGATGTCGCGCTCGTGCCAGAGCGCCACGTTTTCCATCGCCGGGACCACGGCCATGCGCACCAGACGGGCCAGACCGGTCAGGTTTTCGCTGAGAACCGGATTGCGCTTGTGCGGCATCGCAGAGCTGCCTTTTTGACCGGCGCTGAAGAATTCTTCGGCTTCCAGCACCTCGGTGCGCTGCATGTGGCGGATTTCGGTCGCGATGTTTTCGATGCTGCTGCCGACCACGCCCAATGCGGCGAAGAACGCCGCGTGGCGGTCGCGCGGGATGACCTGTGTGCTGATCGGCTCGGGTGTCAGGCCCATTTTGGCGCAGACGTGTTCCTCGACTGCCGGGTCGATGTTGGCAAAGGTGCCGACCGCGCCGGAAATCGCGCCGGTGGCGACCTCGTAACGCGCTTTTTCAAGGCGGTTCAGGTTGCGATCCATTTCCGCATAGAAGCGGGCAAAGGTCAGGCCCATCGTGGTTGGTTCGGCGTGGATGCCATGGCTGCGCCCGATGCGCACGGTGTCTTTATGTTCATACGCGCGGCGTTTCAGGGCGGCCAGCAGGGCCTTCATGTCGTCGATCAAGATGTCGGTGGCGCGCACAAGTTGCACGTTGAAACAGGTGTCCAGAACGTCCGAACTGGTCATGCCCTGATGCACGAACCGGGCTTCGTCGCTGCCGATGTGTTCGGCCAGATGGGTCAGGAAGGCGATGACGTCATGTTTGGTCACGGCCTCGATTTCGTCAATCCGGGCCACATCGAATTCCACGTCCTTGGCCTTCCATACGGCCTCGGCATTGGCGCGCGGGATCACGCCCAGATCGGCCATCGCGTCACAGGCATGGGCCTCGATCTCGTACCAGATGCGGAATTTGGTCTGGGGGGACCAGATGGCGACCATTTCGGGGCGGGAATAACGGGGAATCATGCGCGAACCTTTCGGATTTGGGGCTTGGACGCGGTTTAGACCGCACAGGGCCGCGCGGCAAGGTGATCGACGGCGGGCGCGATCATCCCGTAATCCTCAGGAGTAGGATCTGTCGCGCAACGGCACATCGTTTATTTCACCGATCAGCATCTCCAGCAGGACCGCCTCGGCGCGGTTCAGGCTGCGCGCGGGGTTGGTGACAAGGTGGATGTCGATGGCGGGAAGGGCGGTGTAGGGGGGTAACTGCCACAGGCGCCCGGCGTCGACGTCACGCGCGGCGATATGCACGGGCAGGGCGCCGATGCCGACATTGCAGGCGATCAGGCGCCGGACCTCGGACAGGCTGGAGGATATCCCTTTAAGATCGGCCCGCATCCCGGTTTTCTGGCGCAACCGGGCCAGCCCGAACAGCGGCCCGGCGGCGTTGTCGGTCTGAAACGATACGGCGGTTTCGTCGCGCAGATCCGACAGCTTCAGGTCTGATTGCCCGAACAGTCGATGGCCGGGGCCGCAGAACAGGCCGAAATACTCGCGATACAGCGCGCGATACTCCAACCGGGGCAGGCGTTGTGACACAAGACAGACGCCGAAGGACACAGCGTTCTGACGCACCCGCGCGATGACATCCTCGCTTTCGGCGATGGACAGCGAATAGGATACGTCCGGGTGGGTCGCGTTGAACCTTTCCAGCACGGAATCGAAATGTGGGCTGATCACATGGCTGGCCAGCGCGATGGAAATCTGCCCGGTCACGGTATCCTCGACGTCGCTTAGCAGCAGGGGCAGTTGCATGACCGAGCCGAAGATCGCCCGTGTTTCAGCATACAGCACCTCGCCCATCGGGGTGACACTGAAATGCGTCGAGGATCGGTTGACCAGATGTTTGCCCACTTGCGTTTCCAGCCGTTTCAATGCCGAACTGATTGTGGGTTGCTTCAACCCCAGAAAGGCGGCGGCGGGGGTGATTCCCCCCTGATCCACCATGACCATGAACGTGCGCAACAGGTTCCAATCCAGGTTCCACACAAAGCGTTGTTCATAAGGGCGCATCATTAATTCCATCAATTCGATTCATTCTCTTTATCTATTTGCATAATGTTTGATGCCTGTGCAAACCTTCGCGCAAGGCCGATCAAACGCGCCTGAACGGCGTGACAGCCTGAACAACGACAAAAAACCGGGAGAGACCCTAAATGACCATGATTTCCAAGATGATGCGCCGCACGTTCCTGATGGGCAGCGCCATGTTGCTAAGCGCGGCTGTGACACAGCCTGTCTTTGCGGACGAACTGGAAGGTATCAAAGAGCGCGGCGTGCTGAAAATCGCGATGACGGGCCAGTACCCGCCCTTCAACTTCGTGAATGAGCAGAACGAGGTCGTCGGTTTTGACCCTGCCATCGGCACCGAAATCGCCAAGCGTATGGGGCTTGAGACCGAGATCGTCACCACCGCGTGGGACGGCATCATCGGCGGCCTGCTGGCCAACAAATACGATGCGGTTGTCGGCTCGATGTCGATCACCGAAGAGCGTGACAAGGTCATCGACTTTGTCGGCCCCTACTACACGACCAAACGCGCGATCTTTACTGTCGCAGGCTCGGATCTGACCACGGTCGAGGGTCTGGACGATGCGGTTGTTGGCGTGACCTTGGGCGAAACCCATGAAGAGTGGGCGCGCGAGCAGGGCTACAACATCAAAACATACAAAGGCCTGCCCGAGCTGCTGCTGGAACTGACCAACGGCCGCGTCGATGCCATCGTCAACGATTCGATCCCCGTCATTCTGGCCATGAAAAGCGGACAGTATGACCTTGCCGTGATTGACGATCCTTCGGCCGAGCCTGTCGGCGCCGGTATCGCCATCCGCGAAAACAACCCCGACCTGGCCGCGGCCATGAAGGCGGCGCTGGATTCGATGATGGAGGACGGCACCTACATGGAAATCGCGAACGAGTGGGTTGGCGGCGACATTCGCTGATCTGACTTGCAAAACGCAGGCCCGCCGCACCGTCGGCGGGCCGCACACACATCCAAGGATACCTGACATGACGACGACATATGGACATCTGACCTGGGAGGACGTGCGCGACGCCGACAAGGATCGCGTCGTGATCCTGTCCGTGTCCGCGACCGAAGATCACGGCCCCCACATGCCCCTGGACACCGACACGGTGCTGGGCATGGCAGTGGCCGAAGGCGTGGCCCGCGCGGCCCCGGACGAAGTGTTCGTGATGCCGGCCATTCCCTATGGCTTTAACGAACATCACAAGGATTTTCCCGGCGTCATCTGGATTCAGCCCGAAACCCTGATCGCCTTTGTCACCGACGTGACCAAGTCATTGGCGCATCACGGCTTTCGCCGTATTCTGCTGCTTAACTCTCATGGCTCGAACCATCCGATTTTGGACCTTGCCGCGCGCAAGACTGTGATCGAGACCGGGATCATCTGCGTCTCGGCGTCGTATTGGAACCTGATGTCGGATCGTATCAACGACATCCGCGCGTCTGATCTGGGTGGTATCGCCCACGCGGGTGAATTCGAGGCGGCGATGTATATGCATCTGCACCCCGAACGCGTCGATTTGTCCAAAGCCAGCACGCAAAACTTGCACGATCCTGATTCCAAATTCTTCAATCTGGATCTGGCGGGTAAGGGCGGGGGCGCGATGCTGATGCGCTGGTGGTCCGAAGTGTCCCCCGAGGGCACGATGGGAGACCCAACCGTCGCCACGGCCGAAAACGGCCAGAAATTTCTGGAGGCGGCGATTGAAGAAACCACCGCCCTCATCCGCGAAATGCGTGCTCTGCCGATTTTGGAGCGCACCGACCATCACTGAGGGCGCATGCCCCTGACCACAGGAGACCGCCCTTGGACATTGATCTGATCCTGCGCGTTTACCCCTTCTTTATCGAGGCCGCATGGGTCACGGTGCAATTGTCCGTTTTGACCTGCCTGCTGGGCCTGACCTGTGGGACGCTGGGGGCGATGGCGCGGCTTTCGCGCCTGGCCCCGATCCGTTGGATCGCGGCCACCTATGTCAGCCTGTTTCGTGGGACGCCCGCGCTGATCCAGATTTTTATCCTCTATTTCGGGGGGCCGCAGATCGGCATCAATCTGGACAGTTTCGCAGCCGGAACAATCGCGCTGGGCGTCAATATCGGCGCCTATATGACAGAAACCATTCGGGGCGCGATTATTTCGGTCGACAAGGGCCAGACCGAGGCGTCGCGCACATTGGGCATGAGCCGCGCACAGACCATGCGCAAGGTGATCCTGCCACAGGCCGCGCGCATGATGATCCGCCCCTTGGGCGTCAACATCAACGCGCTGATCAAGGGCACCGCGCTGGTAGCGCCGATTTCGGTGATCGAACTGACCTATACCGCGCAGCGTTTCATCGGATCGACCTACAAACCGTTCGAAATGTTCCTGATCGCGGGCATCCTCTACATGATCATCATCTATGCGGTCGGCACGGGCATCAAATGGCTGGACCGCAGGGCGCGGATCACATGAGTGGCCCCATGATTTTCGTCACAGCGTTCAGTATCACTGCACTGACAGGAGGCCGCCATGGGTCTTGATTTCACAGTTGTCCCCGACTATTTTGGCGTGCTTTTGCTGGGCATGGGCTGGACCATTGCCATCACCATCGGCGCGGGTATTCTCAGCTTCTTCGGTGGCATCGTGTTTGCGGTCGTGGCGCTCTATGCCCATTGGGTTATCCGCCTGCCGTTTCGCCTGTTCGCATGGCTTTTCATGGGCACGCCGCTGTTATTGCAGCTGTTCCTGATCTATTTCGGCCTGATTGAAATTGGCATCGACCTGCCCGCGTTCGTCGCAGGGGTGATCGGGCTGGGCCTGCATTTTGCCGTCTATAATTCCGAGCTGATTCAGGCGTCTATCCTTGCTGTCGACAAGGGCCAGTATGAGGGCGCGCGCACCTTGGGTCTGTCGCGCGGCCAGACCCTGCGCCGGATCGTGATCCCGCAGGCGGTGCAGGCGGTGATCCCGCCGATGGGCAACAACATGATCGCCCTGCTGAAGGACTCGGCATTGGTGTCGGTCATCGGCGTGGCCGAACTGACCCTTGCCGCGCAGCAGGCCATCAGCCGCACCTACCGCCCGTTTGAATTCTATATCGCCGCCGCCGCCTGCTATTATGTCATCAACCTGTGCCTTGAGGCCGGATTGCGCCGCCTTGAGCGTCGCATCGCGGCCTCGCGCTAAGGAGCCCCCAATGACCGACACCCCTTTCATCGACATCCGCCACGCCGCCAAAAGCTTTGGTTCGCTTGAGGTGCTCAAGGACATCAACCTGACCGTCGAGCGCGGTCAGATCGTCGCGATCATCGGCCCCTCAGGATCTGGTAAATCCACGCTCCTGCGCGCCATTAACGAGCTTGACCCCCTGTCCTCGGGCGAGGTGTGGTTGGAAGGCGTGCAGATCAACAAGAAACTGCCGCATCGCCAGTATGAAAAACACGTCAACCAAGTGCGCCAAGACATCGGCATGGTGTTCCAGCACTTCAACCTGTTCCCGCATCTGAACGTGCGCGACAACATCACGCTGGCCCCCAAGATGCTGAAAGGCCTGTCCACCACCGAGGCCAACAAACTGGCCGAGGAACAATTGGAAAAGGTCGGGCTGTCGGAAAAGATCGACGTGTTCCCCTCGCGCCTGTCGGGCGGCCAGAAACAGCGCGTCGCGATTGCCCGCGCGCTGGCAATGAAGCCCAAAGTGATGCTGTTCGACGAGGCGACATCTGCGCTGGATCCCGAGCTGGTCGAAGAGGTCAACCTCGTGATGAAACAACTGGCCGAGGACCATATGACGATGATCATCGTCACCCATGAAATGGATTTTGCCGCCAGCGTTTGTGACCGTGTTTTGTTCATGGATCAGGGCGTGGTCGTCGAAGAAGGCCCGCCCAGCGTGATCTTCCAGAACCCGAAAGAAGAGCGCACCAAGAACTTCCTGCGCAAACATCTCAGCCGCTAACAGCGTTTTGTAAAACCCCGCTGTGCGGCATCCGATCAAATCACCTGCGGTGATCTGATTCCTACCGCGAGTTTCACTTGCAACACCTCAAGGGCGTCAAAATGTCGAACCTGTTTTACCAGACCAATTCGTCCCGTACCGTGCTGGATCGGGCGGAGGGGGTTTATATGTATGGCGTTGATGGGAAACGCTATATTGACGGCTCCAGTGGTGCGATGGTTTCCAACATCGGCCATTCCAACCCCGCCGTTCTGGATGCAATGCGCGCCCAGATGGAGAAATCCACGTTCGGCTATCGCCTGCACTTTCAGACCGATGCGTCCGAGGAGCTGGCAACGAAAATCGTCGCCCTGACGCCCGATGGGTTGGACAAGGTGTTCTTCGTCTCGGGCGGGTCTGAGGCGGTGGAAAGCACGCTAAAATTGGCCCGCCAATACGTGCTGACGCAGGGACAGGCGCAACGTTACAAGGTGATTTCACGGTTTCCCAGCTATCATGGCTGCACTTTGGGTGCGCTGGCGGTGACAGGCATGTCGGTCATGTCCGCGCCGTTTGATCCGATGATGCGCCCGATGCCGAAAATTCCGGCCCCGCGCGCGTATCTGGATGGTCTGGACCCCGACGATCCGGCCACCGGCCTGCACTATGCCAACATGCTGGAACAGAAAATTCTGGATGAGGGGCCGGAAACGGTCATGGCGTTTATCGTCGAACCCATCGGCGGTGCGTCCACCGGCGCGCTGGTGCCCCCTGCGGGTTATATGCAGCGCATCCGAGAGATTTGCACACAGTACGGCGTGTTGTTGATCCATGACGAGGTGATGACCGGCGGTGGGCGCACTGGTGCCTTTTTCGGCGCCGAACACTGGGGCACCACCCCCGATCTGATCTGCCTCAGCAAGGGGTTTGGCGCGGGCTATGCGCCGTTGGGCGCGATGATCGCGCGCGGCGATATGGTGGATGCGGTGATGGACGCGGGCGGTTTTATCCACGGGTTCACCTATGCGGGAAATCCGCTGGCCTGTGCGGCGGGCGGGGCGGTGTTGGACGAAATCGCGCGGCTGGATCTGGTCACCAACGCGGCCCGGATGGGCGAGGTCCTGACCCAGCGTCTGAACGGTCTGATGCAGCGCTATCCGCTGATCGGTGACGTGCGCGGCAAGGGCCTGTTGACCGCGTTCGAACTGATGGCGGATCGCAGCACGAAAGAACCACTGCCGACCCACCTGAATGCGCATTCCCGTCTGGTCGATATCGCCTATGACAACGGGCTGATTATCTATTCGCGCCGCACCCGTGGCGGCACCATCGGGGATCATTTCCTGGTCTGCCCGCCGATGATCGTGACCGAGGCACAGCTGGACGAGATCACCGATATGCTGGACCGGTCGTTGGCACAATTCATGGCGGAACTGCCCGTCTTAAAGACGGAGTAAACGATGTCAAAAATCATCATCACCTGTGCAATCACCGGCTCTATTCACACGCCGTCGATGTCGCCCTACCTGCCGGTCACAGCGGATCAGATCACCGAGCAGTCCATTGCCGCCGCCGAGGCCGGCGCGGCGATCCTGCACCTGCACGCGCGTGACCCTTTGGATGGTCGCCCGTCGGCCCTGCCGGAACATTTCAACGCCTTCCTGCCCCGTATTCACCAAAACTGCGACGCGGTGCTGAACCTGACGACCGGCGGCAGCGCCACGATGACGCTGGATCAACGTCTGGCCGCCCCCTTGCAGGTAGAACCGGAAATGTGCTCGCTGAATATGGGCACGATGAATTTTGCGCTGTATCCAGCGGCGGCGCGCATCACGGAATGGAAATACGACTGGGAAAAGCCGTTCTTGGAAAACTCCGACGATCTGGTGTTCAAGAACACGCCCCGCGACATGGCGCATGTCCTGCATGAGATGGGCGAAAAACGCGGCGCACGGTTTGAATTCGAGTGCTACGAGGTCGGCCATCTGTACATGCTGCGTCACTTCATGGATCGCGGTTTGGTCACCGGAACACCCTTTATTCAGTTCGTGTTCGGCGTGCTGGGCGGCATCGGTGCCGACCCCGAAAACCTGACCCATATGAAGCTGATCGCGGACAAGCTGTTTGGCGATGACTATGCGTTTTCTGTGCTGGCGGCGGGCCGTCATCAGATGCCGCTGATCACCCTGTCGGCCATTCTGGGCGGGCATGTACGCGTCGGTCTGGAGGATTCGTTGATGATTGCGCGCGGAACGCTGGCCCGCAGCAACGCCGAGCAGGTCACCAAAATCCGTCGCATCGTCGAGGATCTGGGCCGCACCGTCGCCACCCCGACCGAGGCGCGGGCGATGCTGAATCTGAAGGGCGGCGACGCGACCGCGCTTTGAACTTAACGAAAGGGACACGATATGAAGGCGTTTTTTGACGACCGTCAGGCAAAACACGACCCGAAGAATTTCATGGCCAATGGCCGAATTCTGGATAGCCCCGAACAACCCGAGCGGATCAATCGTCTGCGCGCCGGGGCCGAGGCTGCGGGATGCGTGTTTGAGGCCCCGAAAGATGCCGGAATGGGACCAATTGCGGCCATTCATACAGCGGAATACCTGCATTTCTTGCAAAATATCTACATCCGCTGGCAACGGATCGAGGGCGCGGGCCCCGAGGTGATCCCGAACATACATCCGGCCAACCGCACGGACAGTTACCCGAAATCTGCCGTTGGACAGGCCGGTTATCATCAGGCCGACACCGCCTGTCCGATTGCTGAACACACTTGGGAATCGGCATATTGGTCGGCGCAATCGGCCATCACCGGAGCGGATGCGATTGAGGCAGGCACCCAAGCCGCCTATGTGCTGTCACGCCCGCCCGGGCATCACGCGTTTGGCGATCTGGCGGGGGGCTTTTGTTTTTTGAATAACTCGGCCATCGCCGCCGAACGGTTGCGCGCCAAGGGGCTGCGCCCGGCGATTTTGGATGTCGATGTGCATCACGGCAACGGCACGCAGGGCATATTCTATGACCGCGACGATGTGCTGACAGTATCGACCCATGCCGACCCGGAGCGGTTTTACCCCTTTTTCTGGGGGCAGGCGCACGAGCGTGGCGCGGGCAGGGGGCTGGGCTATAACCTGAACGTTCCGATGCAACGCGGCACCGATGACGATGCGTTTCTCAAGGGGCTGGATGCGGGACTGGCGCGGATCGACAGTTTCGGCGCGGATGTGGTGATCGTGGCGCTGGGACTGGATGCGTATATTGGCGATCCGTTCAAGGGTTTCGCCGTGACTACGCCGGGATTTGCGCGGATCGGCGCGGCGATTGCCGGGCTGAAGCGACCAATGCTGATCGTGCAGGAGGGGGGCTATCTGTGCGACGCATTGGGGGATAATCTGACCAGCGCGCTGAGTGGGTTTCAGCAGGGGTGAGAGGGCGGCGTATCACATGCCGGCGTCATCCTGTCGTAGTCTGGCCGAGGTCTGTTTCCCGTAGGCGGAACTGGGACCTGCGCCCCTATGCATATGTTAGGTCAGGGCCGGAAATTCAAACGACCGAACGGTAGACTGGAATATGCCACGATCCAGTTAGGGTAAAAAACAGCCCTTCGCGAATGATGCAGCGCAACTTATGAAGATCGGCCTTTTAAAAAGAGCAGGCGCCGCCCTTGGTGGGCAGCGCCGCTTCTGTATGCGTCAGGACCAAGGCGTTACGAGGTATTTTTCGCCCGTCCGCATCGCGCGGTAATCCATTACGGCGTCTTTTGTCAGCATGTCCTCCAATGAGACACGCGATTTGTAATGGCTGGCGAAGGTGGTGGTAAGGTTGTCGCGCACACGTTGCCGCATGCGGCCCATGGTTTCCTGCCCAACGGATTGCAGGAAGGGGAACAACAGCCAACCCGACAGCGTCCAGCCAAACCCATAAGACGGCGTCAGGATAGTTGGGCTTGTGTCAAGGCGGCCGTAGATGAACATGCGCTTTTGCTGGTTAGAGCCATAGCGCGAAAATTCGGTCATCCGCTCGACCGCGACCCGTTCCATCGCCCTGAATGCCATGTCGACCTGTTTGCCGCCGCCGATGGGATCAAAGCCATAGAACGCCCCCGTTTCCCGGATAGCGCCGCTTAGATGATCCATAAAGTCATCGTCGGAGGAATTGACCACGTGCGTTGCCCCGAGGTCCTTTAACAGATCAACCTGATCGCTCTTGCGAACGACGTTTACCAGTCCGATACCGTCCTCTTGGCAGATACGTGTCAGCATCTGCCCCAAGTTTGACGCACCTACGGTATGCAGAATGGCGTCCTGCCCGTCGGCCTTGGCGTTTTCGACAAAACCAAGTGACGTCATAGGGTTGACGAAGGCGCTGGCCCCTTCCTCGGCGGAATGATCGCCCAGTGGCAGGCACATGGACGCATCGGCAAGGCAGTATTGGCTATAGGCGTTGCCCGGTACACACGACACGCGCTGCCCCACAAGCGCCTGCGCGGCTTTGTCATCGCCAGCCGCAACCACGGTGCCGGCCCCTTCGTTACCAGCGGGCAGCTTCATCCCGTGGCGCGCTTTTGAGGCCGCATTTGCCGCCTCTGGCATTTTGGCTACAAACTTGCCTCGCGTGTATTCTGCATTTTCGACGTCTGCCCCACCGACCAGAATGGCAAGGTCGGATGGGTTGATCGGCGCGGCTTCCATTTTTACCAGAACCTGGTTGCCGGTGGGGGCGTCAAAGGTCACATCCTCAATCGCGACGGTCAGCGTGCCGTCAGCCTCAAGCGTGGTGAACAACTGTTTGCCAGTGGTAGTCATGATCAGGTCTCTTCCTTGTTGGGTGACGTTGGGATGTCAGGCAGGCCAACGCGATTTGGTGTCACATCTCAACCTATGATCAGGGTCGATGTGTTCAATGACGTTTCTACAATTAATCGGATCAGGGGGAGGCGAAAGGAACTAATCCCTGAGGTCGGTGTTTTCCATCCAACGAGTGGAAGCTTGAAGGAAACATCATGTCGACGATCACGACAACGAATCCCGCGACCGGTGCGGTGATAAAAACCTATCCGTTGATGACACAGGAAGACGCCGTGCAAAGGCTGGAGGCCGCACACGAGGCGTTTCTTGACTGGCGGACAAAGACGCATGAAGAACGCGGCGCGTACCTGACACGGATCGCTGAGGTCCTGCGCGCGCATTCCGATGAATTGGCCGAATTGATGACCCGCGAGACCGGCAAGCTGATCAAAGACGGCAAGACCGAGGTCGAAATCTGCGCCGCAATTTTTGAATACACCGCACAGAACGGCCCCGATGTTCTGGCTGACGAAGACCGCACGCATGGCCGGAACGGCGCACGTGGCGTCGTCAGCTATCAGCCTATCGGCGTGATCTACTCGATCCAGCCGTGGAACTTTCCACTGTATCAACCGGTGCGCGTACTGGCAGCGAACCTTATGGCGGGCAACGCTTGTGTGCTGAAACACGCCAGCATTTGCACAGGATCGGGCCTGCGCCTGCGTGAACTGTGTATCGGGGCGGGTCTGCCCGAGGACTTGTTTCAGGTGGTCGTGATCGACCATGACATCAGCGATACCCTGATCGCGCATCCATTGGTGCGCGGCGTTACCATGACTGGCAGTGACCGGGCGGGGCGCCACATAGGCAGCGTCGCGGCCAAGGCGTTGAAAAAGACCGTGCTCGAGCTGGGCTCGAACGACGCCTATCTGGTCCTTGAGGACGCGGACATAGAGACCGCAGTCAAGTTTTCCGTCATGGGACGCCTTTATAACAACGGTGAAACCTGCGTTTCCGCCAAACGGTTCGTGGTGACTGAAAAGGTCTATGACGATTTCGTCGCGGCCTTTACCGCGCAGATGCAGGCGATCACTCTGGGCGATCCAACCGATAAGGAAACGCAGCTTGGGCCGCTCTCCAGCGAGGACCAATTCGACACCGTCAAGGAGCAGGTAGAGCAAAGCGTTGCGAAAGGGGCCATGGTGCTTTGTGGTGGCACAGCGCCCGATCGCACAGGTGCCTATTACCCTGCCACTGTGCTGGCTAATGTCACGCCCGGCATGCCCGCCTATGACGACGAAATCTTTGGCCCGGTGGCCGCAGTAATCCGCGCCAAGGATGACGACGACGCCATGCGGATTGCCAATGACAGCCGATATGGGCTGGGCGGCGGGATTTTTTGCAAAGATGAGGACCGCGCGCTGAAACTGGCCCGAGACCACTTTGACACTGGCATGGTGCGGATCAACTCGTTTGGTGCGGCGGATCCCAATATGCCGTTCGGCGGTGTGAAGGACTCGGGCTACGGCCGTGAACATGGCGGTTTTGGTATGAAAGAATTCACGAACGCAAAGGCGATCTTTTTGCCATGATTACACTGCACGCTTTGAAATATTCCCGCGCGACCCGCGTATTGTGGCTGTTGGCCGATCTTGGCCAACCCTGCAACCGGATCGACTATGACCGCACCGAGAGCTTTCGCGCACCGGAGGCATTGAAGCAGATCCACCCGTTGGGGAAATCACCCGTCATCGAAGACGAAGGCGAAATGATCGCCGAATCTGCGACTATTCTACGGTACCTCGCGATGAAATACGGTGATAACAGCCACACCCCGCCCCGCGGCACACCCGCTTATTGGCAACACGAAGCGCTGCTGGACTATGTGGAGGCGTCTTTTGCGGAGGTGGCTTTGCAAGCGATCCTGCCCGCATTCGGGGGCGACCCGGTGCCGGATCAGGCGCGTACGGCGCTCAACCTCCATCTTGATTATATCACTCAGCTTATCGGTGACGGACCGCTGCTGTTTGGCGATCAAGCGATGCTGGCGGACATCCAGATGTCCTACATCGTGGCCCTTTTGGCGCGGCTTGACCTTCTGGACCAACATCCTGCCATCGCGGCGTATTGGGAGACGCTGCAAAAGCAGCCCGGCTACATCACTGCAACCCAGGCCGCAGGCCCCATGGCGCCGCCTGCCTGACGTAAGAAAGGAAATGAAATGCCCAAGACTATTCTTATCGCCGGTGCGACCGGCAAAACCGGTCAAATCCTGACTCAAGAGGTTATGGACCAAGGATACAAGGTGACCGCGCTGGTGCGCGAAAGTTCTGACACCAGCCAGCTGCCCAAGGCGACAAACCTGCGCCAAGCAGACCTGACTGATCTGCAACCGGGCGTTTGCGACGGGGCGGATGTGGTCGTTTTTGCGGCAGGCTCTGGTGGATCTACCGGCCCCGAAATGACCGACAAAGTCGACCGCGACGGCGCGATGAGGCTGGTTGATCTTGCCAAAGAGGCGGGGGTCGAGCGGTTCGTCATGCTTAGCTCGATCGGGGCCGATCAGGCTGACCCGTCCGGAGATATGGCGCATTATCTGAAGGCAAAGCACGATGCGGACGAGCATCTGAAGGGCTCAGGGTTGAACTATGCGATTCTGCGGCCCGTTGCGCTGACAGATAATGGGCGCGGTGACGATGTGATTTTGGGATGCGAGGTGGACAAATCCGCCACGGCCAGCCGCGCGGACGTGGCGCATGTTCTGGCCACTGCTGCCACTACCGGAAAATACGATGGCAAGGCACTTGAAATGCAGACTGCCTGAGACCCGTTTGGGCCGGCGTATCATGCGCCGGCCCTTACTTTTCGGTAAATGCGGGTTGGGCCGTGCTACGCTGGCAATGAAAATCACAACATACCATCGCGCATTGCTTTGGGGCATCCCGACGAAATTTGGATATAGATAGATTGTAATTCCGACCGGTTTACTGCTGCGTTCACCCGCTTTTACGAAACCGAGCCGACGCATATTCAATCGCTTCTTTTGGAATTCTGCCCCCGTGCGGTTGAAAGATAGCCGTAAAAAAACGTAAGAAGGTGTGACAAGCTGCCGATCGGATTGGCTCTGATGCCACGACGCGGTCGCAACCTATCATCCGTCGCGTGTCGCCCGAAGGCGGCGGGGCGACCTGAAAGGGGGACACTTCAGGATGTTCAAGAAAATATTGGCGCCAGTTGATCTGGCGCATCAAGGCGCGCTTGCCAAGGCATTAAAATGTACGGCTGATCTGGCCAATCAATACGATGCCGAGGTGGTTTTTGTCGGTGTGACTGCCGCCACTCCCAGTTCGCTCGCGCATAATCCACAGGAATACGGAGAAAAGCTTGCCGCTTTTGCCGCCGCGCAGGGGCAGGAGCACGGGTTTCGTGCAAGTTCGCATCCCGTGGTCAGTCACGATCCCACGGCAGATCTGGACGATGCTTTGCTCAAGGCAACCGGTGAAACCGGGGCGGATCTTGTGGTGATGGCCAGCCATCTGCCCAACGTATTGGACCATGTCTGGCCGTCGAACGGGGGCAAGATTGCCGAACATGCGAAATGTTCGGTCTTTGTGGTGCGGCCATGAGTGGCAATTGCCAGTCCGTGACACCACAAGAAATGAAATTAACGAGGGAGGCCGCATATGGCCGATGAAACAACAAATCAGGGCATCCCTGCGCCGGAAGGCACCAGCGATATCATTGATACTGAATACGAGATCGGACAGGATAACGTCGATGGATCGCTGGGGCCGTTCGGCTTTGACATCCATAACCCGGTTTTCCTGATTTCCGGGCTGGCGGTCGTGGCATTCGTGTTCTTCACGCTTGCCTTGCCCGAAGCATCGGCGTCGGCGTTTTCCGCAATGTTCAACTTTACCACCAAGAACTTTGACTGGTTCCTGATTGGGGCTGCCGATATCGTGGTTGTGTTCGCGCTATTGCTGATTGTGACGCCGTACGGCTCGGTCAGGCTGGGCGGGCAGGATGCGACGCCCGATTACAGCTATATCGGCTGGTTCGCGATGTTGTTCGCCGCCGGTATGGGCATCGGGCTGATGTTCTATGGCGTGTCCGAACCGCTGACGCATTTCTCGACCTCGATGGGCGGAACGGCCTTGGGCGAAAACGGGTTGCGCAGCGACTGGGCACCGCTGGGGGCGGCGGTCGGGGACGAGGCGGGCGCGATCCGTCTGGGCATGGCGGCGACCATTTATCACTGGGGGCTGCACCCTTGGGCGATCTATGCCACTGTCGCGCTGTCGCTGGCGCTGTTCACCTATAACAAGGGCCTGCCGCTGACCATCCGCTCGGCGTTTTATCCCATTCTGGGCGAACGTGTCTGGGGTTGGCCGGGCCATGTGATCGACATCATCGCGGTTTTTGCCACGCTCTTTGGCCTTGCGACATCGCTTGGCTTTGGCGCGACGCAGGCAAACGCCGGGCTGAACGAGTTGTTCGGCGTGCCGATCGGCAAGACCACCGAAGTCATCCTGATTTCTGTGATCACCTTGGTGGCGCTGATTTCGGTGCTGCGCGGGCTTGACGGCGGCGTCAAGATCCTGAGCGAAATCAACATGGGGCTTGCCGGGTTGCTGGCACTGTTCACGCTGATCGTGGGGCCAACTGCGTTTCTCATTACGTTCTTCTGGGACAGCCTTGTGGCCTATTTCCAGTATTTGCCTGCACTGGCCAACCCGTTTGGCCGCGAGGACGTCAACTTTTCGCAAGGCTGGACCGCGTTCTACTGGGCGTGGTGGATCAGCTGGTCACCCTTTGTCGGCATGTTCATCGCCCGTGTTTCGCGGGGCCGTACAGTACGCGAGTTCGTGATTTGCGTGCTGTTGATCCCCAGCATGGTCTGCGTGATGTGGATGTCGATCTTTGGCGGCACCGCCATTCATCAGGTCGTCACCGATGGCTTTACCGGCGCACAGGATGCAGGGTTGCCTTTGCAGCTGTTCAAGATGCTTGGTGAATTGCCGCTGTCGTCGATCACCTCGTTCATCGGGATCATTCTGGTCATCGTGTTCTTCGTGACCTCGTCGGACTCCGGCAGCCTTGTCATCGACACGATCACGGCGGGCGGAAAGGTTGATGCGCCGGTAGCCCAACGCGTGTTCTGGTGTCTTTTTGAGGGTGCTGTGGCCATCGCGCTTCTAATCGGTGGCGGGTTGGCCGCGTTGCAATCCATGGTGATCTCCACGGGACTGCTCTTTACGGTAGTTCTGTTGTTGATGTGCTACTGCATCTTCAAGGGGCTACAAAGCGAGCGGGCAGAACTGAAGTAAACCTCTTTCACGTCCAACAAATATGTGGCCCCGGTACATTATGCACCGGGGCCATTTTGATTGTGGGAACGCCACCCAAGCGCGCTTGGGTGGCGCTATGGGGGTAATTTAGGGGCGCGTTGGCACCGTCGCGGCGACGTTACGCAGTGTCAGAGTGTGAGGCGTCGGGCTTGCTGACCTTCCAAAGCCAGCGTGCCAGTAGGACAACAGCCAAGAAAGCCACCGTAAAACCGCTGGCATTGCCAAGCATGGTACCAAGCATAGTGATCTGGTCAGAGAAACTGTAACCAAGACCGATGTAGATGCCGACCCAAAATACCTCACCCATCGCACCCCAGAAGGCGAATTTGAGCCAGTTGTAGCGGGTGATGCCGCTGACCAGATTTACATAAGGTCCAAGGGGCGCAACGAGCCAGCAGGACAGAAAGACGCTGATCGGGCCTTTTCGATCCAAATAGGATTTGGGTCGGGATCGCTACCGACTTTTGCGTCGCATGGTCCTCGCTTGATGCCGTCGAGCATGGGTTTGGAACGGTCCTGTTGTGCAATTTGACCAAGGAAATCGACCTGGACAGATCTTTGGACAGTCAGATCCGCAGGAAGCAGGAAGTCGGCGTGCGTATTGAAAACTACCTCGGCTAACGACGGGCAACATCAACAGCCCCACAAATAACTCGCCCCAAAAACAACAAAACGACCGGTGGGAAACCAACAAGGAGAAAGACATGGGAAATACATCACGGACATCAAAAGAAATCCGCCTAGGTCTGTGCCTGGGCGTTCTCGGTCAGGCCGCATTGGCGGAAGGCACGTTGAATATCCTGACATGGGAAGGCAACGCAGACCTGACATTCATCAAACCATTCGAAGCAGAGACCGGATGCAAGGTGACGGCGGCCTTCGTTGGATCCAACGATGACTGCGCACCGAAACTTCTGTCGGGTGGCGGTGTATGCGATCTGATTACACCCACCGTCGATACCACGATGCCGCTCATTCTTAACGACTTGGTGGAACCGCTTGATCTAAGTAGGTTGCCCCGGTTCAGCGAAGTTTTTGAGCAATTTCAGCAGAACGAAGGCATTAATCACGACGGCAAAGTCTATGGCGTTCCATGGGTTTGGGGATCAAATCCCCTGATGTATCTTGTCGACAAGTTTGAAACCCCACCAACGTCCATCGCTGATTTGATGGTTCCTGAACTGGAAGGGCGCGTTTCACTTTGGGATGACAAAGTACGATCTATCTCGGCGCACGTATGCTGGGGTACCGCAACGACGAGGTGTTTAACCTTACCGACGAAGAACTTCTGGCTGTTCGCGCAGAGCTGATCTCGGTCAAGCCGAAAATCCGTAAATTCTGGTCATCAGCAGGGGAGCTGGTGAACCTCTATGCGACCGGTGAAGTCTGGGCGTCGAATACCTGGGGTGGCTATCAGATTGCCCTGTTGGCAGAAGCGGGCATGGAAAAGCAAGCCCGTGAAGCACGGGCGACGGTCGGGCTTGAGGCGCGGGCGGATAGTCGCCCGAACCTTTTGTCAGGCGGTCAGAAACAGCGTGTGGCCCTTGCGCGGGCCTTGACTTTGCGTCCAAAGGTTTTGCTGCTGGATGAACCACTGTCGGCGCTGGATGCCAAACTGCGCGAAGAAATGCAGATAGAGCTGAAACGCCTGCATCAGAGAATTGGCATCGCTTTCGTCTTTGTCACCCATTCGCAGCGAGAAGCGCTGGTCATGTCAGACCGTGTTGTCCTGATGAACCAGGGGACCATCGTACAGCAGGGCAGCCCCGAGGCGCTTTTTTCCAAACCAGAGACGCTGTTTTCAGCGGATTTCATCGGGGACAGGAACTTTCTGTCCGGCGATTTGACCTCTCGCAGCGATGAACAAGGCACCGCGAGGATCGAGGGCGTAGACGTTGCCGTTGGGTGGGTGGACCCGAAATTGGCAACCGGAGATGCGGCGACGATCATGATTGATCCGGAAACGCTTCGCTTGTCCTCTGACTGCGGGTTGAAGGCCCGCGTCATCGACCATCAATTTCTGGGTCAAACACGCCGGTTGATGATGGAAACGAAAGGTGGCCAGCCGCTGAACATGGACTGCCCCATCGAAGACTCTGCACCGCTGCCAAAGGTTGATGAATGGGTGTCACTTACCAGTATCGGCAAGAAAGCCCGGGCCTTCGCGCCTGAAGGGGCAAAACAATGACACCTTTGCATCATCTCAGATCCGTTGTCATTCTAGGTATCCCGCTGATCTGGGTCTTGGTTACCTTGGTGGTGCCCGTCGGCGTGCTTTTGGCCCATAGCTTTTTTGTTGTGAACTACCCAACCTTCAATCCCGGGTTTGTTTTTGACAGCTACAGGGTAATCCTCACGGATATTCAGTATTTTCAGGTCATTTTCCGAACCTTGAAAATCGCGCTGATCACGGCCACTTGCGCGCTACTGGTCGCCTATCCGCTTGCGTATTTTCTGGCCATCAAAATCAGGTCGCACACGCTACGCACGGACCTTTAAATCATGATCATCCTGCCTTTGTGGGTGTCTTACCTGCTGCGGGCCTATGTGTGGAAAACGATCCTTGGCCAAGAGGGAATTCTGAACTCGTTCTTGATGTACACCGGCATTATTTCAGAGCCGAGCAACCTGTTCCTCTACAACCAGTTTTCCATGGTCATCACACTGACCTATATTTTCATCCCGTTTATGGCGATGCCGATTTTTGCTGCGCTTGAAAAGATCCCGTGCGGCCTGCTGGAAGTGTCGGATGATCTGGGTTTGACACCGTTTCAGACGTTCAGACGGGTGACATTGCCATTGTCGATGCCCGGTGTTGTGGCTGGTTTCATCTTTACGGTCTGCCTCACGTCAGGTGATTTTGTCGCCGCATTCCTAGTCGGCGGTCCAAGCAGCACAATGGTGGCCAGCACGATTCAAAGCCAATTTGGCGCCTCGCTGAATTGGCCATTGGGGGCCGCCCTGTCTGTAATCATGTTTCTTTTTGTGCTGGCGTTGATCTCACTCTCTGACCGATTTGAGACACGTTCGGAGGTGGTCAAAAAATGAAAAATATCTCGGATATTTCGCTCGCCGGATTTGCCGTACTTGCACTCTTATTCTTGTACCTGCCGGACGCTGTGCTGATCTTGTTCAGCTTTAACGACAGTAAACTCATGACCTTGCCTTTGTCGGGGTTCACGCTGGATTGGTACACAGCGGTCTTTGCCAACGAAGCCATGATGCGCGCCCTGCGCAACAGCTTGCTTGTTGCAAGCGTCTCCATCAGCATTTCGCTGGTGATCGGCACGATGGCCGCATTTGCACTTGATCGGATCGATTTCGTGGGAAAAATCATGTTTCGGCGGATCGTCCTGCTGCCTATTTCGCTGCCGGGTATCATCGTTGGGATCTCGATTCTGAACATGAGCAGTGTTGTGGGGCTGCGGCTGAGCTTAACAACAGTCATTTTGGGTCACACTGCAATGCTATTGGCGATCGTTGTCACGCAGGTCTCTGCGCGGCTGCAACGGCTTGACCGTACGATCGAAGAAGCGGCTGCTGATCTTGGGGCGTCACCGTGGGAAACATTTATCCGCGTGACATTGCCCAATATCCGGTCTGCATTGATCGGCTCTGCGCTGCTGTCTTTTACGGTTTAGTTTGACGACGTGCCGATCACGTTTTTCCTGACCGGACGGGAAAACACCTTGCCGATGTACATCTATTCCGCGCTGCGTCGCGGCCCGTCTCCGGAATTCAACGCTGTAAGCACACTGATCCTAATCGGCTCACTTGGCCTGATTATTTTTTCAATCATCCTTCTATCTCGTGACCAGGAGAAAACCCATGACTGAAACATCCATCAAATCCCAAGCGCGAGTTGTCGTAATCGGTGACGGAGTTTTCGGTTTAGGCGTCCTTTATCACCTTGCAAAAGAGGGATGGACCGACACGGTGCTTATCGAAAAGGGGGAGCTGTCTTCGGGCACGACGTGGCACGCTGCGGGGCAGTGCCCGCATTTCACCGGCGACCTGAACTTGGCTAAGATTCACGACTACGGTATCAACCTTTACAAGACATTAGAGGAAGAAACCGGTCAGGCAACAGGGTGGCACACTGCCGGGGTATCCGTCTGGCACGTCATCAAGAAGAACTTGATTGGCACCATCCTGTTGCCGGCATCGCCAAGATTGCCGGAGTCAAAACCCATGTTGTCGGGCTGGATGAAATCCGCAAGATTCACCCCTTTCTTGAACTGCATGGTGTGGTTGCGGGCACCTATACGCCGCACGAAGGCCATATGGACCCGTCCAGCGTGACAAGTGCCATGGCGATCGGCGCGCGCAGTATGGGGGCTACAATTTATCGCAACACGCATGTCACTGAAATTTCACGGGACAATGGTGAATGGGTTGTGACGTCGGAAAACGGTACAATCCGCTGTGAGCATATCGTGCTGGCGGCTGGTTTCTTTTCTGACAAGACCGGCGGCATGCTGGGCTATAAGGCGCCATTGGTGAATGTCGTCCACCAATACCTGATCACGGACCCCGTTCCCGAGATTGAGGGATTGGATCGCGAATTGCCCGTCGTGCGTGATCCGGGATCGTGTTCTTACATCCGGCAGAAACGCCAGGGCCTG
The DNA here is from genome assembly GCA_035798175.1 of Rhodobacteraceae bacterium KMM 6894. Lineage (GTDB taxonomy): Bacteria > Pseudomonadota > Alphaproteobacteria > Rhodobacterales > Rhodobacteraceae > Roseovarius. Next base: position 164,004 of record JAPFBS010000008.1, on the reverse strand, counting down.
CTTGGCGGGCCGTATGAGAATAGCGACATCCGCACCGCCTTTGATGATGGCGTGCCGTGGTCATTTGATACCGATCTTCTGGACCCTGATCTGAAACGGATCGCCCCGTGGCTGGAACAGATGATGGAACGCGTTCCGCTTTTTGAAACGGTCGGCGTGCGGCGTGTTATTTCCGGTTTCATCGCCCACGCGCCAGACCTGAATCCGCTGGTCGGGCCAGTTGGCGGCAAAGACAACCTTTGACTGGCTGCCGGATCAGCCATTGGTGTGGCGCAGGGGCCGGGGTTTGGCAAATACCTTGCGCAATGGATGGTTCAGGGTGAGGCAGAAATCAGCATGCTTGGCTTTGATCCGCGCCGTTACAGTGATGTTCATACGGCGGATTGGATCATGGATCGCACCAAAGAGGTCTCCATGCGATGTTTGACCTTCACCCTCCCGGATACGAATACAAAACCGGGCGCGGTCTGAAGACGACACCAATTTACGAGCGCCAGAAAGAACAGGGCGCCATTTTCGGAGAGAGCATGGGATGGGAGCGCCCGAAGTGGTTTGACCGTGACAGGGTCGGCGAAACGCCTAGCTACACGCGCAACCGATCTTTTGAGACGGTCGCGAAAGAGTGCCACGCGGTAAGGGATGCGGTCGGCATCTTTGATCTGTCCAGCTTTACAAAGATAGAAGTATCCGGCGCTGACGCCCACGGCTTTCTAAGCCGGGTCCTTGCCAACAATGTTCCGACAAAGGTTGGCGGGCTCGCACTGTGTCATCTGCTGAACGACAACGGCGTGATAGAGGCCGAGATGACAGTGACCCGATTGGATGAGGACCGCTTTTTCATCCTGTCGGCGGGCGGCATGCGGGCGCGTGATTTCGATCAACTACAGAAACTCCATACCCCCCAATTTGACATCGAATTTACCGACGTTACCGACGACTATGGGTGCCTTGCGATCGGGGAGCCAAAATCGCGCGATGTTCTAAACAAACTGAAGGACGCTGATTTGTCCAACGCGGCGTTCCGCTGGTTAAGTGCTAAGGAAATCATCGTCGCAGGTGTCAAGGTAAGGGCCTTGCGTGTTTCCTATGCTGGCGAGCTTGTCTGGGAACTTTATGCGCCCATGGACGGGTTGTCCAAGCTGTATGACGCCTTGCTAACCGCTGGAGAAGAGTTCGGTATCGTGACCGCCGGTATGTATGCGCTTAACAGCTTGCGCATGGAAAAAGGGTATCGCGGGTTTGGGACGGAAATGACCAATGAAGTCACCCCGATAGAGGCTGACATGATGCGCTTTGTTTCCAAGAGGAAAACGGACTTCCGAGGCGCTGAAGCACTGGCTGGAAACCGGACCAAGCTTTCAGGATACCAGCTTGTCTACGGTGAAGTCGATGCCCCGCATCTGGATATAATGGGATCAGAGCCGATCTATGCGGGCGATCCCCTTGTCGGGCTGACGACATCGGGGGGGTACGGTCATTGCAGCGGCAAAAATCTGGCCTTTGCGTATGTGAAATCGGACGCAGTCGCCGGGCCGCTTCATGTGGAGACGCTGGGGAACAGATATGCGGTGACGCTTCTGGATGATCCTGCCTTTGATCCAGAAAATCTACGCCCAAGAGCGTAGAATGCAGCGCCGCTTTACCCTGATTTAACCGCTATTCTATCCAGAAGTGACACCGCTATGAAAGTTGTCGTGCCCGTAAAGCGCGTGATTGATTACAATGTGAAAGTTCGTGTGAAAGCGGATGGATCAGGTGTCGATCTTGCCAATGCCAAGATGTCGATGAACTCGTTCGACGAAATCGCAGTCGAGCAAGCAATCCGTCTAAAAGAAGCCGGAAAAGCCGAGGAAGTCATCGTTGTTTCGGTAGGTGTCAAGCAAGCTCAGGAAACCTTGCGCACGGCATTGGCGATGGGCGCAAATAGGGCAATCCTCGTGGTGGCGGCCGATGATGTCCACACCGGTATCGAACCGTTGGCTGTGGCGAAAATCCTTAAAGGTGTCATTGACGAGGAAAAGCCGGGCCTGGTGATTTGCGGCAAACAGGCGATCGACAATGACATGAATGCCACCGGACAGATGGTTTCTGCTTTGATGGGGTGGTCTCAGGCAAGTTTTGCCTCAAACGTGGATATCGACGCGGACACGGCGGTTGTGACCCGCGAAGTTGATGGCGGCTTGCAGACGATCAAGGTGTCCATGCCAACGGTCATCACAGTGGATTTGCGCCTGAACGAGCCGCGCTATGCCTCATTGCCAAACATCATGAAGGCTAAGAAAAAGCCTTTGAATGAAAGAACAGCGGCAGATTATGGCGTCGATACAAACCCGCGTCTTCAGATCGTGCAAACGACTGAGCCTGCGGCCCGTGCCGCTGGTATTATGGTGGGCTCTGTCGATGAACTGGTTGAGAAACTCAAAGAAGCGGGGGCCGTGTGATGGCTGTTTTATGTCTTGCAGAAGTCAATGACGGCGAGCTGGCGTTGGACGCAACCGCCAAGGCCGTTACCGCGGCTGTGCAGCTGGGTGAGGTGACGGTTCTGTGTGTTGGTGCGTCTTGCGTGGGGGCGGCGCAGGAAGCGGCCAAAATCGCGGGCGTGGCCAAGGTTTTCTATGCTCAAGACGCCCTCTATGGCAAATGTCTGGCCGAACCTGTTGCCGATCTTCTGGTCTCTCTTTCCGGGGACTATGAGTGCATTGTCGCCGCTGCGACAACAGATGCGAAAAACATCATGCCACGGGTTGCCGCGCTGTTGGACGTGATGGTGATTTCTGATGCCACCGCTGTGGTGGACGCCAGCACCTTCGAGCGGCCGATATACGCGGGGAATGCGACGCAAACGGTCAGGTCAATTGATGCCAAAAAGAACATCACATTCCGCACAGCGGCCTTTGATGCAGCCGGAGGTGGCGGTTCTGCGAGGGTCGAAGAAATAGCTGCTGTCGCCGATCCCGTTCTGTCGGAATGGATCGCTGACAAGGGCGCAAAAAGCGATCGCCCCGAGCTGACGTCGGCCTCGATTGTGGTCTCTGGTGGTCGCGGTGTCGGGTCCGCGGATGATTTCAAGATCATCGAGGCTCTTGCCAACGCGCTGAACGCAGCCGTCGGGGCATCACGCGCAGCCGTGGATTCGGGCTATGCACCAAATGATTGGCAAGTAGGTCAAACTGGCAAGGTCGTGGCCCCGGACCTTTACATTGCTTGCGGTATTTCTGGCGCGATCCAGAACCTTGCGGGCATGAAGGATTCCAAGATTATCGTGGCTATCAACAAAGATGAGGAAGCGCCGATTTTTCAAATCGCCGACTTTCGCCTCGTTGCCGACATCTTCGATGCCGTACCTGACTTGACCGAGAACTTCAGGTGATGGTCGACACGATGAACACCGGCGAAAATCGTTTGCACACTTACAGCACCGATATTGATCCCCGATGGATCGACGGAAATGGGCATGTTTCCGACCGGAACTATACAACTGTCTTTTCGGATGCCGAGGTCGCCTTTCTAGACCATATTGGGGCCGGCCGCGCCTATCGACTTGCAAAGGGGGGGCATGTCTATACCGCAGAAAATCATCTCACTTTTGTGCACGAGATGCTGCCAGAAGATCGTATGGAGGTTTCTGTGGGTCTTGTGGACTTCAGCGAAAAGGCAATCCACCTATCCTTCGAAATGCGCAACGCCCGTGGTATTTTGTGCGCCCACCACGAGACGTTGATACTTCACGTCCGGAAAGACGCGGCGCAAAGGCCGAAGGTGTGCGGATTTGATTAGGAGATTTTGAACAATATCCGCCAGTTCGAAATTGAATTTGGACGTATAGTCGACGCAGCGTTCTGCCGGAAACCAATCGGTATCAGGCGTTAGGAAAACGATTGCCAACAAAGAGCGGCCGGGGCTGGGCTGCTCCGGGGTCCAAGCCAAGTGCAAGGGCGTCGCGAAGCAGTCTGGGTTCAGTCGGCCAGTCTGGTCTGAATGTGGGCGCTGGCCTCAAGCGTTTGGTGCACGGGGCATTTGTCGGCGATTTCCAGCAGGCGGGCGCGTTGGGTGCTGTCCAGATCGCCTTCCAAGAACACAGTGCGGATAAACGTGTCGGCCTTGGCACCGGTGGTGCCGCTGGCATCCTGTGCGTGCACCTTGTCGTGGCTGACCTCGACGCGTACGGATGTCAGGGGCCACTTCTTGCGCCGGGCATACATGCGGATGGTCATCGAGGTGCAGGCCCCCAGACCGGCGGACAAAAAGCCATAGGGCGACATGCCACGATCCGTACCGCCATAAGCCAAAGGTTCATCTGCCAGAACATGATGGCGCGGGCCTGCGTTGATGTCTTGCAGGAAACCATCGGCGTCGGCCTCGGACACACGCACAATGCCTTCGGGCGCGCCGGGGGGCGGGGCCGGGGCCTTGATATCCAGATAGCGCATGGCCCAGGTGGCGATGACCTGGGCGGCGTATTCGGCGTCCTCGGGGCGGGTGATAAGGTGGTCGGCCCCGTCCAGCGTAACAAAGCTTTTGGGGTGTTTGGCCGCGCGGAAAATGGCACTGGCGTTGTCGATTCCGACGGTTTCATCGCGGGGCGCGTGCAGCACCAGAAGGGCGCATTTAAGGTGGGCGATATCGTCCATCAGGTTCTCGGCCTTGACGTCCTCGACGAAGTCCTTGCCGATGCGGACCGCACGACCGCCCAGCACAACCTCGCCCACGCCGTTTTCTTGGATGTGGCAAAGGGCATCCTTGAAGTTTTGCGTAACATGTTCCGGGTCGAACGGCGCGCCGATTGTGGCCACCGCGCGCACGCTGGGCAGCTTGCGCGCAACCGCCAGCACAGCCGCACCACCCAAGGAATGGCCGATCAGCAGACTGGGCGCCATTCCGCGCGCCTCTAGCGCGCCAGATGCCAATTCAAGGTCGCGAATGTTGGAGGTGAAGGTGGTGTTTTCAAATTCACCCTCGGAATGGCCCAGCCCGGTGAAATCAAACCGCAGCACCGCAATGCCCGCCCCGGCCAGTCGGGCCGAAATGCGCCGCGCCGCCGGGATATCCTTGGAACAGGTAAAGCAATGCGCAAACAAAGCGGTGGCCAGATGCGGCCCGTCGGGCATGTCCAGACGGGCGCTGAGCGTACTGCCGTCGTGGCCCTCAAATGTAAGACGTTGCGTGCCCATGAATTTCCCCTGACTTGCCTGTGTCTCTACAGACTAAGGGCCAACCGCCCAGGTTGTAAGCACTGTGACAGCCGCGTCACGCGAAGGTGAGACGGCTTAGCCGTCGTGCCGATACAGCCTGTCGTCACCCAGATTTCCCAGTAGGCGATAGCCCATTTGATCCAACAGGGTTTGCGCGCTGGCCGTGCCTTCGTGGCCCTTGAACGCGTTCTCGCGCCATTCCAGATAGATCAGCCGGGGCCGTACCGTGCCCATGCTGCGCAGCACCGACAGTTCGGCCCCTTCGATATCCATGTGCAGCAGGTCAATGTGGGTTACGCCCGCTTCTGTGCAGAAAGTATCAAACCGCTTGCCCTCTACGCTGATCGGTGTGTCGGCCTGTTTCACGAAATCGAACCGCTTCTGATAGGCGTCCGAGTGGCGATACATCGAGCCTTGGGCGTTGGTATCGCCGTCGACCGTGGCGGTGAACCATTCCACCGGGCCGTCCTGATCGCAGGCAGCAAAGTTGTGGATCTCGACATCGCTGTCTTGCAGCGTGGCGCGCACGATGTTGATCCGGTCGGGATCGGCTTCGACCGTGATAACGCGGGCGGTAGGAAAGGTGGTTTTCATTCGCCACGCATCGCCGCCGTCGAAGGATCCCAGATCGACCAGAACGCGCGGGGTGATCCCGGCCTCGGGCAGCCAGTTCAGGTTGAAGCGCGAATGTTGCACGCTGTGTACGCTGCCACCTGCGCTGACATCATACATGCGTTCGCGCAGCGGCGGCGATTTCAGCCCGCTCAGCCACATCTTCAGGCGCGAGGTCAGTTTGGCGAGCATGGCGTCGGTCTCCGGCCTTGGGGTTGGATACCGCGTAGCCAATCAGGCGCGTAAAATCAAGGCAGAGTCCGTCGCGATCCGGGGCTGGGCCACCCAGAACCCCACACCTGTGATTACAGGATCAGTGCAGCGGTTGGACCAGCGCCTTTGCGTTCTTTGCGTGCCGCGCCACCAGTTGGTTTTGCAACTTGTTAGATGGAATTAGGGCGGCGGGCGGCGGGTTGTTGCCCTGAGCAGCCAGATCTGGGAACAACGCGTGCAATTCGGCGCGCGCAGTGGCTGGGACGGCTTTCAACGCCTCGGAGCCGGTATAGAGGCTTTCACTTGCGGCGCCTTCGGCCCAGATCACCTGATGTGCGTCGAACAGGATATGGAAATATTCAACCTCACAGATCGTGTTATCCACATAAATGCCCGGCAATGCGGTCAATCTAATGGCCGAGATCAGGACATCGCGTGTGCCGAACATGCGCTGGGCCACGCAGGACGATACCAGAATACGGTGTTGGCGCGACACCACCAGATCCCGCAGGGGCAGGCCATCGCCCAACGCGCCGGCGGTGATACGCACCGGGTACAACTTGGGCATGCGCCGCAGGGCAGGGCCGCCAACGGTGTTGGAGCTGATCCAGCGGATTTTCTGGGTGCCGCCGCCCAGTACCGCGATCCGATCGCCGACGCGTAGCGTTTCGACGGGTCTGGGGCCTGACGCGGTGTCGATCATGACGCCACGCGTGAAACACAGCACATCCGTGGTGTTGCCGAAAAGAGTGAAAATCTCGGCCGGGGTGATCGCGGCATTGTCGTTGCCGGTGTAATAATCCAGCGGGATCGTCGAGTAGAATACATTGCCTGACCCGACCGGATAGGTGAAGGCGACGATATGTGTCGGATCGGACGTGGTCAGTAGTGGTGTGGCACCGGGCGGTAGCGAGCTTTGCGTGACGTAGCCATGGTTCGAATAATTGCCGCCGTCAAAGGTGCTGTCGGTGATTGTCCCGTTGGGTCCGTTTGTGAACGCACTGGGCGCACCTGCGGCGACGTTGATGTCGGACCCACTGGAAAAATCGCGCACTGCCGTGATGGACGATCCACCGGGCAGGATTGTTTGGGCATTGGTCACGGCCCGATCAAAAATGATCAGGTTCATTCCGTTGTTCACGGCGGCGCTGATGTCGGCCAGATTGTTCATGTACTCGGTGCCGAACCCGCCATTGTTGGAGTTCACCACATAGAGCGAGTCAAGCGAGGACAGCTGCGCAGCATTGGGCACGGTCACGTTAACGGCGGTATCGCCGTTGTTCGTGATCTCATCAACCTGTGACGCCAGGCCTTGGCCGTTTGTCATTGAGTAATAGCCAACCGTGGCCATGCTCGTACCCCTTGCGTTTCTTACGCGTGGTTAGGACGTCGCATGGTGGTCGGGCTTTTACAGGGCCGACGTTGGGTCCTATCGGGGCACAAACGCGGCGCGTATGGGGCAGTTGGGCGATTTGAGGGCCGGGGTGCTGCCGTACTTCCCCCCACGGCAGGGCTGTTACGGGCAACATTTACTTTGCGGCGACAAAAAAGGGCGCCCCGGAAGGCGCCCTTTTCTTATCAGTACTGCCGACAGGATCAGCAGCTGTAGTACATGCCATATTCTACGGGATGCGGCGTGTGCTCGCATGTGTAGACTTCTTCCATCTTCAACGCGATGTACCCGTCAATCTGGTCCTTGGTGAAGACGTCACCGGCCAGCAGGTAATCGTGATCCGCCTTCAGCGAATCCATGGCTTCGCGCAGCGATCCACAGACGGTTGGGATGCCTTCCAGCTCTTCTGCGGGCAAGTCATAGAGGTTCTTGTCCATCGCCTCGCCGGGATCGATCTTGTTCTTGATGCCGTCCAAGCCGGCCATCAGCAATGCCGAGAAGCACAGATAGGGGTTGGCCGCAGGATCGGGGAAGCGGGCCTCGACGCGCTTGGCTTTGGGCGACTCGGTCCATGGAATACGCACACAGCCCGAGCGGTTGCGCGCGGAATACGCGCACAGCACGGGGGCTTCAAAGCCGGGGATCAGGCGCTTGTAGCTGTTGGTGGTCGGGTTGGTGAAGGCGTTCAGCGACTTGGCATGCTTCAGGATGCCACCGATGAAATACAGCGCCTCTTGGCTGAGGTCGGCGTATTTATCGCCTGCGAACAGGGGCTTACCGTCTTTCCAGATCGACATGTTGACATGCATGCCACTGCCGTTGTCGCCATAGAAGGGCTTGGGCATGAACGTAGCCGATTTGCCATAGGCATGCGCGACGTTGTGGATGACATATTTGTATTTCTGGATCTCGTCGGCTTGTTTGGTCAACGTTCCAAAGATCAGGCCCAGTTCGTGCTGGCAGCTGGCGACTTCGTGGTGATGCTTGTCCACCTTCATGCCCAGACGCTTCATTGTGCTCAGCATCTCGCTGCGGATGTCCTGTGCGTCATCGACCGGGTTTACCGGGAAATAGCCGCCCTTCAGGCCGGGGCGGTGGCCCATGTTACCCATCTCATATTCGGTGTCGCTGTTCCATGACGCATCCTGTGCGTCCACTTCGAACGATACCTTGTTGATCGAGTTCGAGAAACGAACGTCGTCAAACAGGAAAAATTCAGCCTCAGGACCCATATAGGCGTTGTCGCCGATGCCGCTTGAGATCAGATAGGCCTCGGCCTTTTCTGCGGTGCCGCGCGGGTCGCGTTCATAGGCTTCACCGGTGTCGGGCTCGACGATCGAGCAATGCACGCACAGCGTTTTTTCGGCGTAGAACGGGTCGATATACGCGGTGGTTGTGTCGGGCATCAGCTTCATGTCCGAGGCTTCGATGGATTTCCAGCCTGCGATCGACGAACCGTCGAACATAAAGCCTTCTTCCAGGAAATCTTCGTCGACCAGATCTGCGACGATCGTGACGTGCTGCAACTTGCCGCGCGGGTCGGTAAAGCGAATGTCGACATACTCGATGCCATCATTCTTAATTGTATCGAGAAGGTCCTGTACACTCATCAGTCGAGGTTCCTTGAGTTTAGCATTGTAAAAGTGTGGTCAGCAGTATGCGCCAGTCAAAGCGCATCCGAGCCAGATTCGCCAGTCCGAATGCGGACGGCCTGTTCCACTGGGCTGACGAAAATCTTGCCATCGCCGATCTTGTCGGTCTTGGCGGCGTCGATGATCGCCTCGATGGCGGCGTCTACCTGATCGTCATCCATGACCACTTCGATTTTCACCTTGGGCAGAAAATCGACCACGTATTCGGCGCCGCGATACAGTTCTGTATGGCCCTTCTGACGGCCAAAACCTTTGACCTCAATAACGCTGAGGCCTTGGATACCAACCTCTTGCAGGGCCTCCTTGACCTCGTCCAGTTTGAAAGGCTTGATGATGGCTTCGATCTTTTTCATGGTTGGATTCCCTAGAATGCAAAGAGTTGCGCCTGTCTGATCAGGTTTGAGCTGCGGTCTCAATCGGATAGGATGCGTGAAGGGTCTACGTTGGCGCGAGTCCCCTTGGAGAGCTTAAAAAATAGTCAAAAAGATTACTATTTAGGCGATTTGTAAACGAAAGAGAGATTTTGATGACAGAGCACCTGACCGCGGCCCAGATGCGGGCCATCGAACAGGCCGCCATCGTCTCTGGCAAGGTTAGCGGGCTGGCGTTGATGGAGCGGGCGGGCGCGGGCGTTGTCCAGGCGATCGGGGACGCGTGGCCGGAATTGGCCGAAGGTGCGCGCCGGGCGCAGGTGTGGTGCGGGCCGGGTAACAATGGTGGCGACGGATTTGTTGTGGCGCGTATTCTGCATCAACGTGGCTGGCAGGTTGATGTTGCGCTGTTCGGTGATCTTGCGCATTTGCCGCCCGACGCGCATGCCAACTATCTGCGCTGGTCGCAGATCGGGCCGGTGCACGACGCGCTTGACCATGGTGCAGCACGTCCCGACGTGATCGTCGATGCGCTGTTCGGTATCGGCCTGACCCGCCCGTTGACAGGCGCGGCGCGTCTTTGGGCGCAATCTACGCAAGACCTGCCGCGCCCCGCCGACCATATCGTTGCAGTCGACATTCCGTCAGGCCTGTGTGCCGATAGCGGGGCGATCATCGGTGACGTGTGCGTGCGCGCCGATCTGACCGTGACGTTTCACCGGGCGAAAACCGGCCACATAAAGGGCGAAGGCCCAGTGCAGTGCGGCAGGCTGGTGATTGTGGATATCGGGCTTTAAGTTGGCGTTGCTATCATGCCATCTATCGGAGACCCCATGGTGAACGCCCCCAGAATTGTCACGCAAGACGATGCCATGATCGCCGCCCTGCGCAAGGGTGCTGAGGCCCACAAATACGATCATGGCTATGCCGTGGTCCTGACCGGTGGGGCAGGGCACACGGGGGCGGCCCGTCTGGCCGCCCGTGGGGCGTTGCGGATCGGCGCAGGACTGGTGACGCTGGCGGTGCCGCCGGCTGCGCAGTTTGAAGTGGCAAGCCAGATCACGGCCCTGATGTTGACGCGCTGCGCCGATGGCGCTGCCTTGGCAGAATATCTGAAGGATCGACGTATCACGGCGCTTTGTTTGGGCCCGGGCATGGGCGTCGCGCGCGCCGCCGCAGCGCTGGACGTAATTCTGACGGGCGGCACGGTAAATGCACGCCCAACGGTGCTGGATGCGGATGCGCTGACCGCCTTGGCCGGGGATGCGGCGTTGATGGGGCGGCTGCATGGATCGTGTGTCTTGACGCCGCATGAAGGCGAGTTTGGGCGTCTGTTTCCCGACATTGCCCAGACCCTGCTGCACGGCGCCACGGATAAGGCCAGCCCGGCACGGGTCGAGGCCGTGCGGCGCGCCGCCGCGCGGGTCGGGTGCACGGTCTTGCTGAAAGGCCCGACAACAGTGATCGCCGCGCCGGATGGTGAGTGTGTCCTGCACCATGCGACATCCGCCGCATGGCTGGCCACGGCGGGATCGGGGGATGTTCTGGCCGGGTTCATCACAGGGCTGCTGGCGCGTGGCCTAAGCGGGGTGCAAGCGGCCGAGACGGCAACCTGGCTACACGGCGCATGCGGGCGCGCCTTGGGACCGGGCTTGATCGCCGAGGACCTACCCGAGGCCCTGCCACAGGTGTTCCGCGCGATAGGTGTTTGACGGATCGTCTGTGAAAGCGGCGCAGCTACTGTGCTGATTGTGCGGTATCAGGCCGCGTTGGCCTGTCGCATGGCGATTGCGGGCGCGATCAGTTCCAGCCCGTCTGCATAGATCACATGGGAGGTCTCGAACCGCAGTTCATGCAGGGTCATGGTCGTCATCCCCTCGCACGAGATATATTCACCGTCCAGTAGCGCCCCGGCAGGCACGGCGGCCTGACGCAGGCCAAACAGCGCCTTGGCGCGCCAGTCGCGCACCAGCATCTGTTGGATTTCAGGTAACACCACGTCGCGATCCGGGCGGGTATCGCCCAGCGAACCGGCAAGGATCCGCACCGCGCGTCCACGCCATTGATGGCGGTGCACCGATTTCAACACGGCCACACCGGTGTCGCGCGTCACCACCCGGTCACCGGGCAGTAGGTGTTCCACCGGCAATTCGCCGTCCAAGGTCAATACGATGCTGCCGGAAACCAGTCCGGCAGGCTCCAATGGGGCCTCAAGGGTCATTTGCCCGTGATCGCGCCCGGCCGTTTTCGGCGTCATGGCGGTATGTCCGTTTTTTATCTGCTCGTTATTGTGGACGATAATACCCCAAGAAAAGGTAAATGTCCTGCTTTTTTCGAAGGGCCCCTCAAATTTAACCCCTTCCTAGGCCCGATTGTCGATTTTTCCACTCGCGCCCGCCACGCGGCTTTGCTAGGACACACGACAGGTTGGACCTGTATTGGTCGGCTCTGTGCGGGTGTGGCGGAATTGGTAGACGCACCAGATTTAGGTTCTGGCGCCTATGGCGTGGGGGTTCGAGTCCCTTCACCCGCACCACATTTTTCTAATTCACTACAGAGTTAGCTGTTTTCAGGCTGTGACGACGGGCGCAGCAGTGTCATCGCGATGGATGCCACGATCAGGCCTAGGGCCAGGGCCGTTTGCCAGGACAGAGGCTCACCCAGCAACAGGACCGAGGATAATACGCCCACGACCGGCGCGATCAGCGTCGAGATTGCGGCCACGGTGGCGGACAATCGCCCCAGTAGGACCGTCCACATCACATAGCAGGCCACCATTGGACCGCAGACGTGAAAGGCAAAGGTCCACAGAACGGCGGGGCTGAGGGTGGGCACGGTGGTCATCGGCTCGAAAATCGCGACAAGCGGCCAGGCCAGAGCCGCCGAGATGATGAAAATCCACGCGGCGCGCGGCAGTGGCGGCAAGGTCCAGTCCTGCACCTGCATCAGGATATTGCCGATCGACCAGGACAGGGCCGAAGCCAGCATGATCAGCGGACCCAAAGGGGCCGCCAGCAACGCGGGCAGGTCGGCCGAGGCCAGAATACCCAGCCCGGCCAAACCGATGCAAATCGCCAACACCCGCCGACCTGTCAGAACCTCGCCCAGAAACATGACCGACAGTGCGGCGGTCATCGCGGGCATCGAATAGGCGATGATCGCGGCCTTGGATGCAGTCGTGTACAACTGGCCCAGCACGGTCAACATGTTGAAGCCGAACAGGATGAACAGCGATGTGACGATCAGCGAGGTGACTTCGCCTCGTGCCGGTTTCAATGGCTGTCCCATAGCGCCAGCAATGGCCGTCAATGCAAGCGCGCCCGCAGTAAAGCTGAAGGCCCGCAACGTCAGCGGCGGGATTTCGGTCAGCATGAATTTCACTGCGGGCCAGTTCAGCCCCCATAGCACCCCGATCAGGGCGATCATGCCGAGCGTGGCAGCGCTCCCCGGCTTGATCACCGGGGGGACGCGGCGGCGAAGGCGGCGCTGACGGCGTCTAGAAACAGCTGGGCTTCAGGCTCTTGCAACACCAGCGGCGGACGGATTTTCAGGATGTTGCCGCCGGGACCTGTTGCGCTGATCAGCACGCCATTCTGGCGCAGGTGATTGACGACAAACGCGGCCAGTGCGCCGTCGGGCGCGTTGGTCTCGCGGTCCGTCACACATTCGACGGCCAGAAACAGACCCGCGCCGCGCACATGGCCGATGGCCTGATACCGCGTGGCGAGGTCGGTCAAACCGTCCTTCAATAGACCGCCAATGCGGGTCGCGTTGGCCTGAAGCCCTTCGTCCGCGATCACGTCCAGAACGGCCATCCCTGCGGCAGCGGCCACGGGATTGCCGCCGAACGTGTTGAAGTAACGCGCCTTTTCGCCAAATTCCTTGATCAGATCGGGGCGCATGGCGACACCCGACACCGGAAAGCCATTGCCCATCGGCTTGCCCATTGTCACCATGTCGGGCACCAATCCGTGGCGTTGAAAGCCCCAGAATGCGTCGCCGGTGCGCGCAAACCCCGGCTGCACCTCATCCGCGATGAAAATGCCGCCCTCGGCGCGTATCAGATCGACGGCGGGTTTGAGAAAGCCTGCCGGATCGGGATAGAGGCCGTCACTGGAAAACACCGTGTCGACGATAAACGCCGCCGGTTCGATCCCGTCGGCGCGCATTTCGGCGATTGCACGCGCCAGATCCGCGGCCAGACGCGCGCCTTGATCTTCGGGCGCGACTGTCAGCGCGTTGGGCGCGTCGATCAGGCGTATACGCGGGCCGCGCGGCACGAAATCACCCAGCGAGGGCGACAGTTCGGACACCGCTTCGGTCAGGCCATGATAGGCCAGACGGGTGACGATCACGCCCTGACGCCCGGTATAGCTGCGCGCGATGCGCAGGGCGATGTCGTTTGCCTCGGAACCGGTGCAGGTGAACATCACATGCTCCAGCGCGTCGGGCATGGTGGCCAACAGCCGCTCGGCATAGGCTACTACACCTTCGTGCAGATAGCGGGTGTGGGTGTTCAGCACGCCCAACTGTCCGCTGATGGCCTGCACTACATGCGGGTGGCAATGACCGACCGAAGCGACGTTGTTATATGCGTCCAGATATTTGTTGCCCTGCTTGTCCCACAGCCACACACCGTCGCCGCGTACAATATGCAGCGGTTGCTCATAAAACAGCCGATAGGCCGGTCCCAGAACCTTTGCGCGGCGCGCGATCAGCGCCTTGTCGTCTGTATCAAGGTCGGTAGTGTGGGTCGCGTCATAGGCGTTGATCATGGTCATCAGGGGTTACTCCGAAGGGGCGGCGGTGTGCAGCGCGGCGCGGGTCGCGGCATCGCCCATGCGATCCAACGCGTCCATACCGCGCAGCGAGGCGGCGGCATTGCGCAGGATGTAGGCGGCATTGTCGGGATAGCGCTGTGCACGCCACGCGCCGATGGCCAGTGTCGTGGTCTGGCGCAGGCGGACCAGATCAGGCAGCAGATCAATCTCGGCGGGTTCCAGCGGTATCAGGCTGTGATACCCCGATATCAAACGGCACATCCCTTCCAGCGGGGCCGCGCCTTCGCCAATCTGATAGGAGCAGGCCACAGCCAGATCGCAGGCAATCGGGGTGTGCACCATGTCGCCAAAGTCGATCAGCCCGACAGGGCGCGCGCCGATTGGACCATCCACCAACACGTTATGCGGGTTGTAATCGTTGTGAACCACCTGTGCGCGCAGATGCATCAGGCGGGGCGCAATGTCAGTTTCGAACCGGTCCAGCGTGGCGGTCAGGCGTGCGCGTAATGTGGTGTCCTGAACCGACGCCAGCAGCGGGCGCAGACGCGCGGCCTGTTTGATGTCCCATTGCAGGACATGCCCCGCCGCCGGGTGGAAAAAACCGCGCAGGCCCAGAGTGACGCGTGCCAGAAACGCGCCAAGGGCGTAGCGCAGGCCAGGGGCAGGGGTGGCACCGCTTAGGATCGTGCCGTCCAGAAAGGTCATCAGGCGCATGACATGATCCTGACCATCTGCAAGGCGTACAACTTCGCTGGAGTTGCCATTCAGGCTGGCGCAGATGCGTGGCACCGGCAGTGTGGGATCGACGGCAGCAAGATGCATCAGCGCGGCAGTCTGCATCTGGGTCACGGCGCGATCTTCGACCGCGTTGGTGATTTTCAGCAATGCAGCCTCGCCATTTGGCAGTCGGATCAGAAAATTCGCGTCCTTTTCGGCAGATAGCGGGCGCACATCGCCCATAATTCCATAATACTGCTGCGCCAGTTCTGCCGCCATGACGGGCGTGACCGCAGGCGGATCTTGCGCCAGCAGATCGGCCTTGGCGTCATGGGTGTCTGACAGAACTCCGCTTAGGGTCGGGGGCAATCCCCCCGACTGCACTGCCTGTGTCTTGATCATTTTGTGACGGCCTCGGTCCCACACCATTCCGCGATGAACAGGGCCATCGTTTGCGTGATCTTCTTGACCGAACTCAGGCTGACACATTCGTCGATGCCGTGAATGTTGTGCGATTTCGGTCCATAGCACAGCGCCGGGATCTTGTTGTAAAGCGCGTAAACCCGCGTATCCAAATAGCTGGGCGTCATGAAGGATTGCAGGGGCGCGCCAATGGCGGTCTCATGCGCGCGGCCCAGCACGGCCTCGGCGTCGGTGCCTTCTTCCAGAACGTAACCTTCGGCGTAGAACCCGTTGAACACCACTGATGGTGGGTTATTGGCAAGGAAACTATCGGCACTGGCAAAGGCCGCGATCCGGTCGGTGATCTCGGCCGCCGCGTCATCCGCGTTGCGCCCCGGATAGAGCGAAACCCGGCAGTCGATGTTACACCACGACGGCACGGACGAGGCCCAATCGCCGCCCTCGATCTTGCCGATATTCATGTTGATCGGGTGCGCTTCGTTCTCGAAATGGGGGTGGTTGGCCTTGTCGGCATTCCACTCGGCTTCGATTTCGCGCAGCACGCCGGTCACGCGGGTCGCGGCGTCGATGGCATTGGCACCAGCCCCCATTTCGCGCACGTGTTTCGGCACGCCGCGCAGTTGCACCTGAAACCACAGCACGCCCACATTGGCACGCACCAGCATTTCGTCCTCGGGTTCGGGGATGAAAACCGCATCGGCGGTATAGCCTTGCAGATAGGTCTGCATCGCGCCGTTGCCGGTGGATTCTTCTTCGACCACGGATTGCACATAGACCGTCGCGGCAGGTTGCAGCCCGATCCGGCGCAGGGCATCGAGTGCAAAGATATTGGCGGCCGCGCCGGCCTTCATGTCGCCCGCGCCGCGCCCGAACATCCAATCGCCTTCGATTTTTCCGGAAAAGGGTTGGTCGGACCACATGTCGTGCAGGCCTTCGGGTACCACGTCCAGATGCGATTGCAGGATCAGTGAACGCCCGGTCTCATTCTGCGGGCGGTGGATGCCGACAACGATAGGCGCGTCCGAATGATCCTCCGAGAACTTCGAGCCGCCGGGATGGGCCTCTATCGCGGCGCGATCCATCTTGAAGCGGTCCATGTCATAGCCGCGTGATTGCAATGTGCGAAACAGCAGGTCCTGGATCGAGTGTTCATGCCCGCGCACCGACGGGTTTTGCACCAGCGTCTGGGTAAAGGCGATCTGGTCGTCAAACCCGTCTTCGACGGCCTGAACGATACGTTTCTTGAGGTCAGCATCAAGTGCCATGGAGTATCCTTTCAGGGATCAGATCGCAGCTTCGATCAGGTAGGGACCGGGCTCTTTTGCAGCGTCCTCGATGGCGCGCATCAGATCCTTGACGTCCTCGACCCGGCAGCCCGGCACGCCCATGCCCTTGGCCAGCGCGACAAAATCAAGATCGGGGCGGTCAAGGTTCAGCATGCTCAGCGCGTCTGGGCCGGGTTGCGCCCCGACGTTATGCAACTCACCCTTGAGAATCTCGTAAGAGCGGTTGGCAAGGATGATGGTGGTCACGTTCGACCCTTCGCGCGCCTGCGTCCACAGCCCCTGAATGGTATACATGGCCGACCCGTCAGCCTGAAGCGTGATCACAGGGCGATCTGGACAGGCGATGGCAGCCCCCGCCGACAGCGGGATGCCGATGCCGATGGACCCACCGGTCAGCGCCAGCCACGTGTTCGGTTTTGCTGGACTGCCAGCAAGGAATGTCGCGCCACCGGACGAAACCGACTCGTCGACGATAATTGCGTCCTCGGGAAAAGCATTGGCCAGCGCGGCGGCGATGTTGTCCATCGTGATCCCACCCGTTTGTGGCCGGGCGGGCAGGGTGGTGGTGCGTGGCTTGGCTGGTTTTGCCCCAATACGATCCGCCAGAGCCGCCAACGCGGCGGGCCCGTCGCCGTCCACACCACACAGTGTGACGATGTCGCAATCCGCCGGCAACAGCAGGCTGGGCCGGTCGGGATAGGCAAAGAACGCAACGGGGGGCACTGTTTCGACAAGAATCGCGCGGCTGTAGGGGGCCAGCGTTTCCAGCGCCTTGTTGATTGGATAGGGGATTTTGTCGATGTCAGGGCGGCCCTGACCCCGCTCCATACGGCGATTCGACGTCGGAGCAAGGATCTGCGCGCCGGTCTTGTCAGCGATGCCTTGCAGGAGGTGCAGGGCGTCGACATTCTCTATCACGGAATTACCAGCGATGATGACAGTCTTGTCGTCCGTTTCCAGCGTGGCAACAGCAGCGTTCAGCGCGTCCTCGTCCAGCTTGACCGGTCCCTGCGATTCCACCACTTCGGCCATCTTCCCGCCCGCGTCCCAGCCGATATCGGCGGGCGCGATCAAAGTGGCTATGCGGCCGGGCGTCCCTTTGGCAATGGCCAGACCCTGCATGGCGTCGCGCGCAAAACTGCCCGCATCGGTGCCTGATTTCACCCAGTCGCTGAACGGTTCGCAGGCCCCAGTCACATCCGCCGACAGTGGCGCGTCGTATTTCTGGTGACGCAGGGCGTGATCCCCGACAAGGTTCAGCATCGACACGCGGGCCTTGCGTGCGTTGTGCAGGTTTGCTGCGGCATTGGCAAAACCGGGTGCCAGATGCAGCAGCGTTACGGCCGGTTTGCGTGCCATGCGGGCATACCCATCGGCCGCGCCGGTTACGACGCCCTCGAACAGGCCCAGAACGCAACGCATCAGTTTGGTGCGGTCCAGCGCGTCGACGAATTGCATTTCTGACGTGCCGGGATTGGCGAAACACACATCAACGCCGCCTTTATGCAGGCTGCGCACGACGCTTTCGGCGCCATTCATGTCCTTGGGGGTGCTGCTCATTTGATGGCCTCGCGGAATGTCGTCAAGAAGGCTTTGGCGTTGTCGCCCAGCGAGGGGCCCAGATAACCGCCCTCCTGTACCAGGACTGTCGGCAGGTCCAGCGCGGCAAGGCGGCGGGCCATTTCGGCGAACCCGTCAGGATAGACGCCAACGGCAGCCAGCGGATCATCGACCGCCATGTCAAAGCCCAGCGAAACGACCAGCGCCTCGGCCCCGAAATCGCGGATCGCCTGAATGCCTGTGTCCAGCGCATCCAGCACGTCATCCTGGCTGGCGCCCTGTTGTAGCAGGACATTCAGCGATTTGCCCGCGCCTTCGCCTTCGCCGGTTTCATCCGCGTGGCCCAGATAGAAGGTGGGGTAGGTCGCCGGATCGGGATGCAGCGAGCAAAAGAATACGTCGCCACGTTCGTAAAAGATATCGAGCGAGCCGTTTCCGGTATGCACATCCACGTCGATCAGCGCGACCTTCTTGAACTTTTGCGTCAGATGGTTGGCGACAACGGCGGCGTTGTTGAAAAAACAGAACCCGTTCGCGCAATCACGCATTGCATGGTGCCCCGGCGGGCGGCACAGCGCATAGGCCGCGCGCGCGCCCGCCAAAATTTCCTCGGCTGTCGAAATCGCGGTCTGGGCGGACCAATAGACCGCCTCCCATGTGCCTTCGGTGAGGGGGGTGGAGGTGTCGGTCATCCACCAGCCCAGTTGGCCATTGATGTCCTTGGGCTCTTTGCCGCGACGCACGCCGGGATGGTTGGTGGGGATCGCCAGTGCCTCGGGTCCGGCGCTTTCAACGAATCGGGCGTGTGCGTCGGGCAGGAAGGCAACGTAATCGGGGTTGTGCACCGCCTTGACCGGGTCCAGCCCGTGATCGCTTGGTGCGGTGATCTCAAACCCCTCGCTGATCAGCATATCGCGCAGGATTTCGGCGCGTTGGGGCTGTTCCTGATGCGGCATGGCGGCGCCACGACGGAAATAGGTGGTCGGTGCATGGCGCAGTTGGCGCGCGTCAAAGAAGGCTTTCATCTCGGATCCCTTGATGTCTGGCAGATTTGGCGAACCATTGCAGTTTTGATTTGCGGGATCAATCACAATGATGCATGATGCATCATAATCAAGCTCGGGGATAACCCCGACGTACAGACGGGGACACATGAACCAGATTAACCGTGAATCGTTGGGGGATGTTATCTACGACCGGGTCAGTCAGGATCTGGTTCGCGGTAAATTGCGCCCGAATCAGCGGATCACCATCCGGGGTCTGGCCGAGGCGCTGGGAACCAGTTCGACCCCCGTGCGCGATGCGGTGCAGCGTCTGCTTCAGGATGAGGCGCTTGTGCAGCGCTCGGTGCGCGATGTGCGCGTGCCTGTGCCGTCTGCGTCGCAATACCTTGAGATCGCCAGTATCCGCCGCGAGTTGGAAGGGCTGGCCGCCGCCCGTGCTTCCGAGTTGGCGACGCCGCGCGACATCGCACGTTTGACACGTCTGGCTGAACGCAACGAAGAGGCGATTGCCGCCGCGCGTTGGAATCAAGCGGCGGAGTACAATCAGCAGTTCCATTTTGCGCTGGCCGAGATTGCGCAAATGCCGGTTTTACTGGGCGTACTCAGCCGGTTGTGGCTGCGCATGGGGCCACTGATCGCAGGGTATTACAGCGGGGCTGCGGTGGATATGATGCGTCAACATCACGCGCTGATCACTGCGTTCAAGCTACGCGATGCACAGGCCGCCCGTGCGGCGATGTATCAGGACATTGACGAGTCACGGGAAGGGATCGTGGCCTATATCAGCACGTTCGAGACGGGATGAGAGGGCGCGATTGACAAAATTCGGGCTGACGCGCAATTGTCGCGGCCCGTGAAGAGCCAGGGGAAAGCCGCAGTCACAGTAAAAGCGGTCCCTCGGAATACCAAAACCAAGAAGCAACCAACAGGGAAGATAAAAATGCGCAAACCAAACTTCATCGCAGCCGCCGTTCTGGCGCTGGCGCTGGCGGCCCCACTGGCCGGCCCGGCCGCCGCGCAGGACGGAACGCCAAAAGCGGGTGGAACGCTGAATGTCGTCATTCAGCCCGAACCCCCCGGACTGATGCTGGGCATCTTGCAGAACGGTCCGGTTCAAATGGTGTCTGGCGATCTATACGAAAGCCTGCTGCGCTATAATTTCGACCTGACGCCCGAACCGCAGCTGGCCGAGTCGTGGACTATTTCCGAAGACGGCAAAACCTACACGTTCAATCTGCGTAAGGGCGTTTTGTTCCACGATGGCACGCCGTTCACTTCGGCGGACGTGAAGTTCTCGATGGACGTGATGCTGCGCGAAACCCATTCGCGGATGCGCACCTATATGGAGCATGTCGAAAGCATCGACACGCCCGACGATCACACCGTCGTTTTCAACCTGAAATACCCCTTCGGCCCCTTCCTGGGCATTTTTGAGGCTGGCACAGCCCCGATGATCCCCAAGCACCTCTATGAAGGCACCGATTTCGTCAGCAACCCGGCGAACAATACGCCCATCGGCACCGGCCCCTTCAAGTTCAAGGAATGGGCCAAGGGCAGCTATATCCACTTCGTGAAGAACGAAGATTACTACATGGATGGCCTGCCTTACGTGGATGAGGTCTATTATCACGTGATCCCCGACGCGGCCTCGCGTGCGGTGGCCTATGAGACCGGCAAGGTCGACGTGCTGCCCGGCGGCTCGGTCGAGAATTTCGACGTGCCACGCATCCGCGACTTGGACAACACCTGCGTTACAGACAAGGGTTGGGAATATTTTGGCCCCCATTCGTGGATCTGGGTCAACATGAACAACAAGCCGCTGGATGACGTGAAGGTACGTCAGGCGATGATGCACGCGTTGGATCGCAATTTTGCCAAGGATGCGTTGTGGAACGGTCTGGGCAAGGTCGCAACTGGCCCGGTGTCCTCGGCGACAAAATTTTACGATCCCGACACGCCTGACATCGGCTATGATCCTGAAAAGGCCAAGGCGCTGCTGGCCGAGTCCAGCTATAATGGCGAAACCATCCGCCTGCTGGGCCTGCCCTATGGCGAAACCTGGAGCCGTTGGGCCGAAGCGGTCAAACAGAACTTGACCGAAATCGGCATGACCGTGGAAATCGTTCCCTCGGACGTGGCTGGCTGGAACCAGAAAGTGAGCGACCGGGACTTCGATCTGGCATTCACATATCTCTACCAGTACGGCGATCCAGCCTTGGGTGTGTCGCGGAGCTACATGGGCGACAATGCCAAGCCCGGCAGCCCGTGGAACAACGTTTCCAACTACCAAAACCCCGAACTGGACAAGGCGTGGGCCGAGGCCGCTTTGATGGCTGATCCCGAGGCACGTCGCGTGGCCTATAAGGCGATCCAGGACGAGGTCGTCTCGGATGTGCCGGTCTTGTGGCTGCTGGAACTGGGTTTCCCAACGATCTATCGTTGCGACATCAAGAACCCGGTCAACACAGCGTTTGGCGTCAACGACGGCTTCCGTTATGTGTGGATCGACCGCGAATAAGGGCTGACGCCCTTATTGTCCGGGCCGCGATTGTGTGGCCCGGGCATTTCACGACTAACTGAACAAATCCAACGGGGTAGCGCACGCGTGGCACGTTTCATTCTGGGCAGACTGGTCAAGGCGGTGTTCATCCTGCTGGCCATTCTGATTTTCAACTTCCTGCTGATCCATGCCGCCCCGGGCGATCCCGCTGCCGTGATGGCAGGCGAGGCTGGTGCGGCGGACGAGAAATTCCTGGCCGATCTGCGCATGCGCTTTGGACTGGATCAGCCGCTGTATGTGCAGCTGTGGATCTA
The DNA here is from genome assembly GCA_035798175.1 of Rhodobacteraceae bacterium KMM 6894. GTDB lineage: Bacteria > Pseudomonadota > Alphaproteobacteria > Rhodobacterales > Rhodobacteraceae > Roseovarius. The sequence continues at coordinate 141,986 of JAPFBS010000008.1, read as the reverse complement.
CATCAAGGGCGCGATGCAACTGGACCTTGGCTATTCTTTTCGCCAGCAGATGCCGGTGGCCGAGCTGATCGGTGATCGCCTGCCCGCGACATTGCTTTTGACCGGCGTCGCCTTTGTTCTGTCGCTGGTGCTGGGTGTGATCGCCGGTGTTTCGGCCTCGGCCCGTCAGGGCAGCTGGGGTGACACGATCATTTCCATGCTCGCGCTGCTGTTTTACGCCACGCCGCTGTTCTGGGTCGCGTTGATGGCGTCGCTGGTGTTTTCCGTCTGGCTGGGCTGGCTGCCCGGGTTTGGCTATTCCACCATCGGCGCGGGCTATACCGGCATGGCGCATGCGCTGGACGTGGCCAAGCATCTGGTGCTGCCCGCCTCGACGCTGGGCCTGTTTTTCATGGCGATCTACATGCGCATGACCCGCGCCTCGATGCTGGAGGTCAGCCGCCTTGATTTTGTCAAAACCGCGCGCGCCAAGGGCCTGAAACGCGGCGTGATCCAGCGTCGTCACATCCTGCGCAACGCGCTGCTGCCCGTCATAACACTGGCCGGTTTGCAAGCGGGGCAGATCTTTGGCGGGGCGATCCTGACCGAGACGGTGTTCGCCTGGCCCGGCATCGGCCGGTTGATGTTCGAGGCGATCAACCAACGTGATTACAACGTGATCCTCGGCGTCTTTTACATCTCGGCCGCGATGGTGCTTCTGTTCAACCTGATCACCGATGTCGTCTATGTCATTGTTGACCCACGTATAAGGCTGACAGCATGAGAGATTTCTGGAAACGATTCCGCTATAACCGCGGCGCTGTCATCGGACTGGTCATTCTGGCTATCGTCATCATCGCCGCCATTCTGGCCCCTTTCATCTTTCCGCAAAGCCCGTGGAAAATGGTACAGCGCCCGTTCCTGCCGCCCTTCACGCAGGACGGTCTGTTGCTGGGGACCGATGCACTTGGGCGCGACGTGATGTCGGGTCTGGCGCATGGGGCCTATGTCAGCCTGCTGGTCGGGTTGGTGTCGACCATTGTGGCGCTGGCCATTGGTGTGCCTGTCGGGGCCTGCGCCGGGTATTTCGCGGGGCGCACGGATGACGCGCTGATGCGCTTTACCGAGTTCTTCCAGACGATCCCCAGTTTCGCGCTGGCCATCGTGTTGTTGGCGATTTTCCAGCCCAGTCTGGTGTTCGTGATCATCGCCATCGCCATCGTCAGTTGGCCACCCGTCGCGCGTCTGGTCCGGGGCGAAGTCCTGAGCCTGCGCACGCGTGAATTTGTCGAGGCCGCGACCCTGTCGGGGCTTGGCAATACGCAGATCATCCTGCGACATATCCTGCCCAACGCCCTGCCGCCGATCATCGTGCTGGCCTCCCTGATGGTGGCGCAGGCGATCCTGCTGGAAAGCTCGCTGTCGTTCCTTGGTCTGGGCGATCCAAACGTGATGTCATGGGGATACATGATCGGGGCCGCGCGCACCGTGATCCGCACCGCATGGTGGCTGTCCTTCCTGCCCGGCATGGCGATCCTGCTGACCGTGCTGGCATTGAACCTGATCGGTGAAGGGCTGAACGACGCGCTGAACCCGCGCCTGACAAGGAAATCCGAATGAGCCTGCTGCAAATCCGCGACCTCGCCATTGCCTTGCCCGAAGGGGCCGACCGCGCCTATGCGGCCAAGGACATCAATTTTGACCTCGACCGGGGGGAAATCCTTTGCATCGTCGGTGAATCCGGCTCGGGTAAATCCATGTCGGCCAATGCCGTGATGGGGCTGCTGCCGCAGGGGGTCAAACCGGTCAAGGGCACAATCACCTTTGATGGGCAGTCTATTCTGGGCCTGTCGGAAAAGGAGATGCTGAAGCTGCGCGGCAGCCGCATTTCGATGATCTTTCAGGAACCTCTGAGCGCGCTGAACCCGTTGATGCGCATCGGGGCCCAGATCGCCGAAGTGTTCGAGGCCCACGGCGCGCTCAGCGGCCCCGAGCGGCGCGCGCGCGCCCTGCAACTGCTGGACGAGGTCGGAATCCCTGACCCCGAGGCCGCCATTCGCGCCTATCCGTTCCAACTGTCCGGCGGTCAACGCCAGCGCGTAATGATCGCAATGGCGTTGGCGTTAGAGCCGGACATCCTGATCGCGGACGAACCCACGACGGCGCTGGACGTGACCACGCAGGCCCAGATCCTGAAACTGATCGAGGATCTGCGCAAAAAGCACGGCATGGCGGTGATTTTCATCACCCATGATTTCGGCGTCGTGGCCGATATCGCCGACCGCGTGATCGTCATGCAAAAGGGCGAGATCGTTGAGGCAGGCACCGCCAACGAGGTGCTGCTGACCCCCAGCCATCCCTATACCCGCGCGCTGATCGACGCGATCCCGCGCCTGACGCGGCGCGACGACGACGCGCAGATTGCGCGCACACCGATCCTGACCGTCGAGGGTCTGGAAAAGACATTTTCGACCGGGTCGGGCACGCTGTTCGGCAAACGCCGCATCGTCAAGGCCGTACAGAACGTCAGCTTTGAACTCTATGCAGGCGAAACCATTGGCATTGTGGGCGAATCCGGGTCCGGAAAATCCACCGTCGGCCGCTGTCTGGTCCGCCTGCTAACGCCCAACGGGGGGCGTGTGATGATGGGCGACGCGGATATCGCGCATATGTCGGGGGCCGAATTGCGCGACAAACGGCGCAAACTGCAAATGATCTTTCAGGATCCCTATTCGTCGCTGAACCCGCGTGCGCGGGTATCGCGCATCCTGACCGAAGGGCTGATTGCCTATGGCACGCCCAAGGCCGACGCGATGGCGAAGGCGCGCGAGCTGTTGGAGCTGGTGGGGCTGGACGCGTCTGCGATGGGGCGTTTCCCGCACGAGTTTTCGGGCGGTCAACGTCAGCGGATCGGCATCGCCCGCGCCCTTGCGCTGGAACCGGAAATCATCATCGCGGACGAGGCCGTGTCGGCGCTGGACGTGTCCATTCAGGCGCAGGTGCTGGACCTTCTGGCCGAGCTAAAGACGCGTCTGCACCTGTCGATGCTGTTCATCACCCACGACCTGCGCGTCGCGGCGCGGATCTGTGACCGGATCATCGTGATGCAAAAAGGCCAAATCGTCGAGACCGGACCCGTCGGCAAAGTGCTGCACGATCCCGAAACCGCCTACACCCGCAGCCTGCTGGACGCGATCCCAGGCCAAGAATACGAACGCGCACTGGCCGAAATGGCCTGAACGGGTCAACTCGGGACACAAACGTAAAAAGGCCGTGCGCGCTTATTTTTTGGCGCGGGCGGCCTTTTCTTCGCGGGTCAGCTTGTTGTTCCAGGTGTTGTTGCTCAGGCCCAGCTCGGCTGGAAGGGGCTTGGTCTTGCCCTTGCTGACCTTGCCACCCTTGTTCAGGAACTCCTGAATAAGCGCATCATCTGTGGTTGGTTTGGGAACTTTTTTCATACTCACAAACATACGCGAACTGTCACAGTCCTGTCACGCACCATCTGTTAAAAGACGGACGGGACGCGTGCGGCGTTCCACCCTGACGACCCCTGCGCCGCCTGCTTAATTGCAGACCGGGTAGTTTTTCTTTGTGCAATGGCACAGATCTCGCTAACTTTCCCCTATTGGGAGGATATTCAATGAAAATAACGACGACTTTGCTGTCGGGTGCTGCGATGACATGCGCACTGACATTCGCCGCGCCTGCATGGGCGCAGGACTGCCCGCGTGGCGATCTGGATGCACGGTTTTGCGATGTGGACGGCGACCTGATTGCCGACACGCCCACGGATGTGGCCGATCAGGTCGATCCGGACACGCTGATCTTTGCCTATACCCCGGTCGAGGATCCGGCCGTATATAAAGAGGCATGGGCCGATTTCCTGACCTATCTGGAGGCCGAGACCGGCAAGTCGGTCGTGTTCTTCCCTGTGCAGAACAACGCCGCCCAGATCGAGGCGATGCGCTCGGGGCGTTTGCATATCGCGGGCTTCAACACCGGGTCCAACCCGCTGGCCGTGAACTGTGCGGGCTTCTCGCCGTTCACCATCATGGCCGCGCCGGATGGGTCGTTCGGCTATGAGATGGAAATCATCACCTATCCCGGTTCGGGCATAGAGAAGATGGAAGACATCAAGGGTCGCCAGTTGGCCTTTACGTCGCCCACCTCGAACTCGGGGTTCAAGGCACCGTCCGCGATTCTCAAGGCCGACTACAACCTGCTGCCCGAAACGGATTTCGAACCGGTCTATTCCGGCAAGCACGACAACTCGGTCTTGGGCGTCGCCAACAAGGACTATGACGCGGCCGCGGTCGCAAACTCGGTCATGGCGCGCATGTTCGAGCGGGATGTGGTTCAGCGCGATCAAATCGTGTCGCTGTACAAATCGCAAACCTTCCCGACCACGGGCTACGGCGTGGCCTACAACCTGAAGCCCGAGTTGCAGGAAAAGATCCGCAACGCGTTCTTCACCTTCGACTGGGAAGGCTCCAGCCTGCAAACCGAGTTCGAGAAGAACGGTGAAGGCCAGTTCATCCCGATCGACTACAAGGGCTTCTGGGAGGTAATCCGCAAGATCGACGCGGCTAACGACGTCAGCTACGCCTGCGAATAAGCAGTCTTAAAACCCATGATTGAGGGGGCGGGCCACACAGGGCCTGCCCCTTTCGTACACATACAAAAGACAGGGGCGTGCATGCTGCGGCTTGATAAACTGGTGAAAACCTACAAAACCGGGGATCAGGCCCTGAAAGCGGTCACGCTGAACATCCCGCAAGGGCAGGTTCTGGCCCTGATCGGCCCGTCGGGCGCGGGTAAATCCACGCTGATCCGCTGCATCAACCGGCTGGTGCAGCCCACCTCGGGCAAGGTGTATCTGGGCGACGTGGAGCTGACCGGACTGTCGTCAGGCGCGCTGCGCCGTGAGCGCCGCCGTATGGGCATGATTTTTCAGGAATACGCGCTGGTCGAGCGCCTGACCGTGATGGAAAACGTTCTGTCCGGGCGGCTGGGCTATGTGCCGTTCTGGCGCAGTTTCCTGCGCCGCTTTCCGCAATCGGACGTGGACGAGGCGTTTCGTCTGCTGGACCGTGTTGGCCTGGCTCATATGGCCGACAAGCGCGCCGATGAACTGTCGGGCGGGCAGCGTCAGCGGGTGGGGATCTGTCGTGCGCTGATCCAAGATCCCGCCGTGCTGCTGGTGGACGAACCCACCGCCTCGCTGGATCCCAAGACCTCGCGCCAGATCATGCGCCTGATCTGTGAACTCTGCGCCGAACGCGGGTTGGCCGCGATTATCAACATTCACGATGTGGCACTGGCGCAGATGTTCGTTCAACGCGTCATCGGCCTGCGCGCCGGCGCGGTCGAATTTGACGGCCCGCCGGATGGGCTGACGCCGGATGTGTTGACCACAATCTACGGCGCGGAAGACTGGGAAGCGACCATCGAAAAGGTCGACGAAGAAGACGAGGACGCAGCATGAGCGCGTCCAATCCCGCCCCCGACACCGAACTGGCCACGCTTTTGGGAAAACCCTGGCGCAAACCATCCTTCGTGCAGCGCGCTTGGCTACGCTGGACGCTGATCCTTGGCTTCGCGGCCTATCTGGTCGCTGCCTATATGACGATCGATGTCAATTGGTCCCGCGTCTACGAGGGACTGGAACGCGGCAAGCAATTCGTACTGGCCTTTACCAGCCCCGATTTCACCACCCGCTCGGGCGATATCTATCACGGTATGGTGGAAAGTATCGTGATGACGGTCGCGGCCTCGGTCGTGGGCATTGCCATTTCCATCCCCATCGCACTGGGAGCTGCGCGCAACGTAGCGCCTTTGCCGATCTATCTGATTTGTCGCAGTATCATCGCGGTCAGCCGCGCCTTGCAGGAAATCATCGTGGCGATCCTGTTGGTCGCGATCTTCGGTTTCGGTCCGCTGGCCGGATTCCTGACGCTCAGCTTCGCTACAATCGGTTTCCTGTCCAAGCTTCTGGCCGAGGATATTGAAAGTATGGACCGCGTACAGGCCGAGGCAATCCGCGCCTCGGGCGCGCGCTGGACACAATGGATCAATTACGGCGTACAACCACAGGTCATGCCACGCCTGATTGGCCTCAGCATTTACCGCGTCGACATCAATTTCCGCGAAAGCGCGATTTTGGGCCTTGTCGGGGCAGGGGGCATCGGGGCGACGTTGAACACATCGTTTGATCGATATGAATATGATACCGCAGCGGCGATCCTGATCCTGATCATCGTGGTGGTCATGGCGCTGGAATACCTCAGCGGCATCGTTCGGGCGAGGGTGCAATAATGCCAGTTCAAGATATCAAGGGTCACAAAATCTGGCAGCGCCGCTCAGGCCGTGAAAGCCTGATGCATTGGATCATGTGGCTGATCGGCATCGCCGTGTTCGCCTATTGCTGGCAGCAGATTTCCAACGCGACCACGTGGTTTTTCGTCTGGGATGCGCCGCGTATCGCCAACGATATCTGGACCCGCGCGACCCCGCCGAAATGGGAATACATCACCCAATTGGGAAAACCCATCTGGGACACGCTGAATATCGCCACGCTGGGCACGATCATCGCGCTGTTTCTGGCGGTGCCCGTGGCGTTTCTGGCGGCGCGCAACACCACCCCTTCGGCCCTGTTTGTCCGACCCATCGCGTTGCTGATCATCGTCGCCACACGCTCGATCAACTCGCTGATCTGGGCACTTCTGCTGATCGCCATCATCGGCCCCGGCGTGTTCGCGGGTGTCATCGCCATCGCGATCCGCTCGATCGGGTTTTGCGCCAAGCTGCTCTATGAAGCGATCGAGGAGATCGACGAAACCCAGGTCGAGGCGATCACCGCCACGGGTGCGTCGCGCTGGCAGGTCATGGCCTATGGCATCGTGCCCCAGATCATGCCGGCCTTCGCGGGCATCGCCGTGTTTCGCTGGGATATCAACATCCGCGAATCCACCGTTCTGGGGCTGGTCGGGGCAGGGGGCATTGGTCTGCAATTGTCCTCGTCTCTGAACGTGCTGGCTTGGCCGCAAGTGTCGCTGATCCTTCTGGTGATCCTCGCCGCTGTTGTGCTGTCCGAATGGGTGTCGGCCAAGGTACGCGGCGCGATCATCTAGCTCTGTTGAAAATGCAGCAGCGCCCCGTCCGGGGCGTGCTGTCAGGGGCCACAGGACGGGACCGGTTCAGCGGTGGCGGATGTTGAGGATGGAGGACGCAAGCCAAGCGGCAGTGTGTCGCGGTTGCGAAGCGCCCTGTCGGGTCCGCTTTTTTGTGCCGCGCCAATCGCGATGGGCAGGATCTGCGGCATTGAGTGTTTTGGGAACGGTGAGTGACAAACCGTCCTCGGCTTTTTCTTGGGTCAAATATCCAAATTCCAACCGGGCACCCTGCGCGCGCTTTGCAGACACTGCGAAACGCTTTACTCAGGGGCATGATTATTTCACCGGGGCGGAACTATATTTTCGTGCATATCCCGAAAACCGGGGGGACGGCGCTGGCGCAGGCGCTGGAAGGGCGGGCGATGCGCGACGATCTCCTGATCGGCGACACCCCCAAGGCGCGCCGCAGGCGTGCGCGTCTGCAAGGGGTCGATACCGCCGGTCGGCTGTGGAAGCACAGCACGCTGGGCGACATCGACGGACTGGTCAGTCGCGCATTTGTGGCCGGGGCGTTTGTCGTGACGCTGGTACGCAATCCTTGGGACCGCATGGTCAGCTATTATCACTGGCTGCGCGTACAAGGCTTTGATCATCCGGCAGTGCATCTGGCCCGCTCGGTCGATTTCAACGGATTTCTGGCCGCGCCGCTGATCGGGGCATCGATTACGTCAAATCCTTATGGGTCTTATACGCGGGACGCGGCGGGGCAGGAGCGGTGTGATCTCTATATCCGGATCGAACATTTCGCCGCCGATGCTGCGCCGCTTTGGGATCACCTTGGGTTTCAGCTGAACCTTCCGGTGGTTAACCGGTCCGAGCGCAGGCGCGATTACCGCAGTTATTATGGTCAGGAACAGGCCGCGCGGGTCGCGGAGATGTGCTCAGAGGATGTGACCCGATTCGGCTATTCATTTTGAGGTTGCGTCAGGGGGTCTGATTGTTTCCGTTTTTGAGCAATCAGAAGCAATTTCCACACATTGGACACCGCCCTTCATCAATGACCCGAAGCTGCCATTTTTTACCCGTGAAATCGCCTTTTGGGAAAATTAACCATTAATACATGCTTTGTGCATGCCATTACGAAAGTCGATGCCGGTTGGGGGACTGGCGCACTGCCACATCTGAGGGGATGACAGACATGTTTGGATGGAGTGAAACAACACCGGGTGCCTTGACCCGCGATTACTGGGGCCTGGGTGCCAATGCCTGCCTACCCCGGTCGGTCGGCACCGCGATGTCGGGTATTCTGGCCGGAACTCGGGTGGCCAGCACCCGGGGCTGGCGCACGATCGAGGCGATTTCCGCAGGCGACCGTGTGCTGACCTTCGATGCAGGCTTGCAACCCGTCACAGCGGTCGAACGCGCACCGCTCTGGCCGGGTCGCGGGGCCTGTCCGCAGGCACTATGGCCGGTCGAGGTGCCCGCTGGTGCGCTAGGCAATCGCGACCTGATGTACCTGGCGCCGGATCAGTCCGTCTTGATCGAAAGCGATACGGCCGAGGCGCTGTTGGGCGATCCCTTTGCGCTGATCCCAGCGCGGGTATTGGACGGTGTGCGCGGCATGTGCCGGGTGCCTCCGCCCAATGAGGCCCAGGTTGTCACCTTGCGTTTTGCCGCCGAGCAGATCGTGTTCGCCAACAGCGGGGCGATGTTCCACTGCACGGCAAGCGGCGATCTGTTGGCTGCAGCGACCGGCCCGAACCAGCCGGTCTATCCGGTACTGCCGCCCGATACGGCCAAGGCGCTGGCAGATGCAATGATCCGCGCCAGCGCCCCCCACCCAACCTAGACACACAAACTACGGCGGCCCCTACAGAGGCCGCCGTTTGTGGTTCCAACAGAACACGATCGTCAGGCCGCGTCCGCTGCCTGTGCGAACCGCGTGTAAAAGCTGTGCCCCTTGTTGGCCATCTCACGCAGCAGGGCGGGGGTGGCAAAGCGGGGACCATGGGCCTCGGCCAGTTGATCGCATCGTTCAGCCGCATAGGGCGTGCCGATGATGTCCAGCCAGCTGAACGGACCACCCGACCACGGCGCAAAGCCCCATGCCAGAATGGCCCCCACGTCGCCTTCGCGGATATCCTCCAACACGCCCTCTTCCAGCGCGCGCACGGCCTCCAGCACTTGGGCGAACATCAGGCGGTGCTGCACCTCGTAGAGGTCAGGCTGGTCGGCGGCATGGGGGTATTTCTCGGCCAGTCCGCCCCAGTATCCCTGCCGCTTGCCCTTGTCGTCATAGTCATAGAATCCGGCACCGGATTTGCGCCCCAGACGGCCGATCCCCTCCATCCAGAAGATGACATCATCGACCCCAGCGTCGGGATATGCGTCGCCCATCGCCGCCTTGGTCGCGCGCGCGATTTTCGCGCCCAGATCAATCGAGGTTTCATCGACCAATTGCAGCGGCCCAACCGGAAAGCCCAGCTGACGTGCAGCGTTGTCGATCAGCGCGGGGGCAACGCCCTCGGCCACCATGCGTATACCCTCGTTGATGTAGGGGATGATGCAACGGTTGCAGTAAAAGAACCGCGCGTCATTCACCACGATCGGGGTCTTGCGGATCTGGCGCACGAAATCCAGCGCCTTGGCGACAGCGACCGGGCCTGTTTTCTGACCCTTGATGATCTCGACCAGCATCATTTTTTCAACCGGGCTGAAGAAATGGATGCCGATGAATTGCTCAGGTTTATCCGAGGCCTTGGCCAGTTCGCTGATCGGCAGCGTCGAGGTGTTGGTGGCAAAGATGCAGTCGTCGCCAACGTGTTTCAACACCTCTTGCGTGACTTGGGCCTTCACCTTTGGGTCCTCGAACACCGCTTCGATAATCAGATCGCAGCCCTGTAGGGCGGCATAATCGGTGGTGGCCGTGATGCGTGCCAGCGCCGCGTCTTTCTTGTCCACGGTCGCCTTACCGCGCTTGATGCCCTTGTCCATATAGTCGGCAGTGTAGGCGCGGCCGCGCTCTGCGGCGTCCTGTTTCTGGTCGATCAGTACCACGTCGATCCCGGCCATGGCCGAAACCAAAGTTATGCCCGCGCCCATCATGCCCGCGCCGATCACGCCCACCTTTTTAACGCGCTGATCCGGCACGTCGGGCCGGTTCGCACCTTTTTCAAGGGCTTCCTTGTTGATGAACAGGCTGCGGATCATCGCGGTGGAACTCGGGTTCATCAGCACATTGGTAAACCAGCGCGCCTCGATCTTCAGGGCTGTGTCGAACGGCACCAATGCGCCCTCATAGACCGCGCTTAGCAGCGCCTTGGCGGCAGGGAACGCGCCTTGCGTCTTGCCGTTGACCATGGCGCTGGCCCCCACAAAGGTCATGAAACCCGCCGGATGATAGGGCGCGCCGCCGGGCATCTTGTAGCCCTTTTCGTCCCAGGGTTTGACAATGGCAGGGCCGGACAGAACCCATGCGCGCGCGGCGTCGATCAGCGCGTCTGCAGGCACGACTTCGTGGATCAGACCAGCGGATTTGGCGCGTTTGGGATCAGACAGCTTGCCCTCCAGCAGGAAGGGCGCGGCACCCATTGCGCCCAACATGCGCACCAGACGCGTGGTGCCGCCCATGCCGGGGAAAATCCCCACCATGATTTCCGGAAGGCCGATTTTGGCGCGTGGATTGTCGGCGGCAAAGATGCGATGACACGCCAGCGGAATTTCAAGCCCTATGCCCAACGCGGTGCCGGGCAGGGCGGCTGCAATCGGCTTGCCGCCCTTGTTCTTGTCGTCCATGCCCGCGCGCTCGATCTTGCGCAGCAGGGCATGCGAGGCCATCAGACCGTCCATCAACCCCTGCGCCGGACGGTCGCCTGCGCTGTCCTTCATCTTGGCGATGATGTTCAAATCCATCCCGCCTGCGAACGATCCGTCCTTTCCGCTCGTGATCACGATGCCCTTGACGGCGCCGTCCGCCAGCGCGTCATCAATCAGCGCCTCAAGGTCGATAAACCCTTGCTGGTTCATGACGTTCATGGACTTGCCAACGGTGTCCCAGGTGATGATCGCCACGCCATCGGCGTGTTTTTCCATCTTGAAATCAGTCATGTCTTTGTCTCCCGTTGCGCGCTTAAACGCGCTCGATGATCGTGGCGGCACCCATGCCCGAAGCAACGCACAGCGTGGCAAGACCCACCTCTTTGTCCGTGCGCTCAAGCTCATCCAGCAGCGTGCCAATGATGATCGCGCCGGTCGCCCCCAGCGGATGACCCATTGCGATGGCCCCGCCGTTGACGTTGACCACGCTTGGGTCCACGTCGAACGCCTGCATGAAACGCAGAACGACTGCGGCAAACGCCTCGTTCACCTCGAAAAGGTCGATGTCGCCAATACTCATCCCGGCGTCGGCCAGAATTTTGCGGGTGGCGGGCACAGGGCCGGTGAGCATGATGGTGGGATCGGTGCCAATTTTGCAGGTCTGGCGGATGCGCGCGCGCGGCTTCAGCCCATGTGCCTTGCCGAATGCGGCGCTGCCAATCAATACACCGGCAGACCCGTCCACGATGCCCGAAGAATTGCCCGCGTGGTGAATATGGTTGACCCGCTCCAGATGCGGATACTTCAGCTTGGCCACAGCATCGAAGCCCGGCATCACCTCACCCATGGCCTGAAAGCTGGCATTTAGCGCGCCCAGCGTCTGCATATCTGTGCCGGGGCGCATGTATTCGTCGCGCTCCAGAATGGTCAGGTCGTTCTGGTCCTTCACAGCGATGATCGAGCGGGCAAAGCGGTTGTCATCCCAAGCAGCCTTGGCGCGTTGTTGTGACTCAACAGCCAGCGCATCGGCCTGCGCGCGGGTAAACCCATACTCGGTTGCGATGATATCCGCGCTGATGCCCTGCGGCACGAAATAAGAATCCATCGCCACAGACGGATCCACCGCAATCGCCGCGCCGTCGCTGCCCATGGGCACACGGCCCATCATCTCGACCCCGCCCGCGATATAGGCCTGACCGGCCCCACCCCGGATCTGGTTGGCGGCCAGATTGACCGCCTCCATACCGCTGGCACAAAAGCGGTTGATCGCCAGCCCCGGAATACTTTCGTCCAGATCCGAGGCCAGAACGGCAGTGCGTGCCAGACATCCACCCTGCTCCATCACTTGGGTGGCATTGCCCCAGATCACATCCTCGACCGCGTGCCCCTCCAGACCATTGCGGTCCTTCAGCGCGTTCAATACCTGCGCGGACAGGCGCACGGCTGTCACCTCATGTAGCGCGCCATCCTTGCGGCCCTTGCCGCGTGGGGTGCGCACGGTGTCATAGATATAGGCATCGGTCATGGTACTCTCCTTCTCAGGCCCGATCAGCGGGACTGCCGGGCATCAGGTCATAGGGGTGCTTCCAACCGGGCAGGCCTTCGATATTGGCCATCCAGCGGTCGATATGGGGCCATGCGGCACGCTCGAATCCGAAAGGCTCGGGGTAGAACAAATAGCCACAGCAGCTGAAATCGGCGTTGGTCACTGCATCGCCCACGATCCAGTCACGGCCCTCAAGATGGGCGTTCAACGTCTTGTAAGCAGCGTTCAGGCGACCTTGCGAAAAGGCGATCACCTCGGCCGGACGCTTGTCCTCGGGCAGGAAATTCATCAGGAACCGGGTCATGCCTGCGACGCTGCTCAGCTTGTGATTGTCCCACAGGACCCAGCGCAGAACCTCGTATTGCTCAGCGCGGTCATTGCCGCCATATTTGCCGGTTTTTTCTGTGATATAGGCTTGGATCGCGCCGGATTGGCCGGTGCGAAAATCACCGTCGACCATGACCGGTACTTCGCCCAGCGAGTTCACCTCGGTGCGAAAGGTATCCGTGCGCGTCTCGCCGCCGAAGAAATCCACATAGACCGGTTCCCACGCCAGCCCCGACAGTTCCAGTGGCAGCGCAGCCTTGTAGGCGTTTCCGCTTTCGCCCATGCAATAGAGTTTGATGGTCATGTGTTCCCCTTTTAGGTTTGTATCCGAAGCCCGTGTCGGAGTGAGTATTTATAGAACGATGAAAGTCAAAGATCCTGCCTTCATAGTTCCCCAAATACTTATTCTTTCCGTTGCTCCCTGCGTCAGCCCGTGCGTTTGTCGCTAAAGCTGCGGGCAATCAACTCTTTCATGATTTCGTTGGTGCCGCCATAAATTCGCTGGACGCGCGCGTCGGCCCACATTTCGGCGACGGCATAGTCCTGCATAAAGCCATAGCCGCCGTGCAGTTGCACGCAGTCGTCCAGCACCTCGCATTGCGTGTCGGTGGTCCAGTACTTGGCCATCGCGGCAGTTTCGACGCTTAGTTTGCCCTGAAGGTGCTGTAGGATGCAATCGTCCAGAAACGCGCGCGCAACACGTGTGCGCGTCAGGCATTCGGCCAGTTTGAAGCGGGTGTTTTGCAACTGGGTCAAAGGGCCGCCAAAGGCCTGCCGTTCGTTGCAATATTTGATCGTGCGTTCGGTGCCGCCCTCCATCGCGCCGACCGCGCCGCAGGCGATGATCAGGCGCTCTTGGGGCAGTTGCTCCATCATCTGATAGAAGCCTTGGCCCTCTGTGCCGCCCAGAATGTTTTCGGGGGGGATTTCAACATTGTCGAAGAACAACTCGCTGGTGTCGGCGGCATGCAGGCCAATCTTGTCGAGGTTACGCCCCCGCGCAAATCCCGCTGCGCCGTCCGTCTCGACCACCGCCAGACTGATACCCTTGGCCCCTTTCGAGGAGTCGGTTTTCGCAGCGACAATGATCAGATTGGCGTGCTGGCCGTTGGTAATAAAGGTCTTCTGCCCCGATAGGCGATAAACGTTGCCTTCACGCACTGCGCGTGTCTGGATGGCTTGCAGGTCCGATCCGGCGCCGGGTTCCGTCATGGCCAGTGCGCCGACCATTTCGCCGGAAACCATCTGTGGCAGCCAGCGTTTCTTTTGTTCTTCTGAACCATAGGCGAGGATGTACTGCGCGACGATGCCCGAATGGATCGGATTGCCCCAACTGGCCAGATTGGCGCGCGGGGCCTCGATCAAGATCACGGCCTCGTGTCCGAAATCGCCACCTGCGCCGCCGTATTCCTCGGGGATGGACGGACAGAGCAGGCCCAGTTCTCCGGCCTGTCGCCATGTGTCACGGTCCATTTGACCGGCCTTGCGCCAGCGCTCGAAATGCGGGGCCCATTCGGTTTCGATGAAACTGCGCGTCATGTCGGCCAGCATATGATGGTCGTCATTCATCCACGCGCTTGTCATTTCTTGCGCGCCTGCAGCTCGGAATTGAAAATGCGCAGGCGGTGGGCAAACGTGTCCTCGTTAATCACACTGTCGAAATTTTCGAACAGGAAGGACAGTGCCTCACCTTCGTCCAGACTGGCCTCCCGCGCGAATTTTCGCAGGCGGCGATAGCCGTCTTCGGTCATGGCAGCGTTGAAGCGCCGGGTCAGGCGAAAGCGTTTGGGCATGGTGAAACCTCCGGCCGTAGGGCGTGCTTCAGCGCGCCGATGCTTAGAACTGTGCCGCGTCCAGGGTCATGACCGTGTCCGCGCCCGATTGGATACGGGTCAGGTGCAGGGCGGTGGCGGGCAGGCGGCGGGCCATGTAATAGCGCCCCGTCGCCAGTTTGGTCTGATAGAAGGCCGTATCTTCCGCCTTGTTGTCCAGCGCCGTCAGCGCGGCGCGGGCCATCCGCGCCCACATCAGCCCAAGGCAAACATGGCCGAACAGATGCAGGAAATCGGTGCTGCCTGCCAGCGCTGCATTGGGGTTTTTCATGCCGTTTTGCATGAAGTACATCCCCGCGGCCTGCAAGTCTTTCGAGGCAGCCTTCAATGGGCCAACAAACGCATCCATGCCGTCCACATCGCGGTTTTCCTTGCAGAAGGTTTTGACAATGTCAAAGAACGCCATGACATGTTTACCGCCGTCCTGCGCCAATTTGCGCCCCACAAGATCCAGCGCCTGAACGCCGTTCGCGCCCTCGTAGATCATCGCGATGCGAGCGTCGCGGGTGAATTGCGACATGCCCCATTCCTCGATATAGCCATGCCCGCCATAGATCTGCTGGGCCTGCACGGTCATGTCATATCCCTGATCGGTCAGGAAACCTTTGACTACCGGCGTCATCAGCGAGATCAGCCCGTCGGCCGCCGCATCGCCGCCGCGATGCGATTGGTCGATCAGTTGCGAACTCCACAACAGAAAGGCGCGGCCAGCCTCAACAAAGCTTTTCTGATCCATCAGCGCGCGTCGGATATCCGGATGCACGATAAGCGGATCGGCGGGGCCATCGGGGTTTTCGGCGCCGGTCACAGCGCGGCCCTGAAGGCGGTCTTGTGAATAGTCCACCGCGTTCTGGTAGGCCACTTCGGCCTGTGCCAACCCTTGCATGCCGACGCCAATCCGGGCCTCGTTCATCATGGTGAACATCGCGCGCATGCCTTTGTGCATATCGCCCAGCAAATACCCCGTCGCGCCGTCGTAATCCATCACGCAGGTGGCGTTGCCGTGTATGCCCATTTTTTCTTCCAGCGCGCCACAGCTTACGCCGTTGCGCTCGCCCAGCGATCCGTCTTTGTTCACCAGAAACTTAGGCACGATGAACAGTGACACGCCCTTGATGCCCTCGGGGCCGCCGGGGATCTTGGCCAGCACCAGATGGATGATATTCTCGGCCATGTCGTGTTCGCCGGATGAGATGAATATCTTTTGCCCCGTCACCGCATAGCTGCCGTCGTCCGATGGCTCGGCCTTGGTGCGCATCAGGCCCAGATCGGTACCGCAATGCGGTTCGGTCAGGTTCATGGTGCCGGTCCAGTCGCACGATGTCATTTTCGGCAAATACTGCGCCTTCTGCGCGTCCGTGCCATGCGCCAGAATGGCGGTCGCCGCGCCGTGGGTCAGACCCTGATACATGGTGAACGCCTGATTGGCGCCGGACGAGATTTCACCGACGGCGGTATACATAATGTAGGGCATGTTCTGGCCGCCGAATTCTTCGGGCAGATCAATTCCCGGCCAGCCACCTGCCTTGACCTGTTCGAACGCGTCCTTGAAACCTGTCGGCGTGCGCACCACGCCGTTTTCCAGCGTGCAGCCCTCGATATCGCCCACCCGGTTCAGCGGGGCCAGAACGTCACTGGCCATCTTGCCCGCTTCGCCCAGAATGGCGGCAGTGAAATCAACGTCCAGATCGGCGTAACCGGGGGTCGTTTCACGGCTGACCTTCAGCATCTCATGCAGGATGAATTGCAGATCCTTGATCGGGGCGGTGTAGCGGGGCATCGGCGTGTTCCTATCTTGAGCGAGGTCAGTCCAAGGGGCAGGGCCCGTGTGTTCGTGGCGTCATTCAGCGGCTTCGTTGGTGGTGTTGGCCGCGCCCAACATATTGGCGACCCATGTCATCTGCGCGTTCAGATCGGCAATCGCGTCGTCCAGTTCAGCACGTTGCTTTTGCATGTCCGTCAGGCGCTGGGCGGCCAGATCCAAGGTGCGGCGCATCTGCGTGTGTTGCTGATCGCCCGCGTGATACAGGTCCAGAAGCTGGCGGATTTCCTCTAGGGTAAAGCCAAAACGCTTACCGCGCAGGATAAGTTTCAGACGGGCCTGATCGCGCCGGGTGAACAGGCGTTTTTGGCCTTTGCGGATGGGGGCCAGCAGTTCCTTGGCCTCGTAAAAGCGCAGGGTGCGCGGGGTGACATCGTAGGCGTCACACATCTGGCGAATTGTTTGTGTCTGGTCGGTCATGTATGTCTCGCAGCGTCATTACGGAAACACTGGATGTGGGGCCGTCCGTTTCAGGCTACAACAGGTTTTGACGCTGACGTAAGTTGAACGTCACGTCACTTCGTTGGAAACCGTTGCGGGCAAAGGCGCGCTGCCTTGGACGGCGGGTAATCGACGTCAGTGTTTCAGCGCTTCTGCCGTTTCGTCACGCAGTTTCCTTAGCTCGGTAATCGTCTCGTCGATCTGTTGGCGTTGGACGGCCAGATCGCGCAGCTGATTGTCGGCATGTTCCAGCCAGCTTTTCATCTGGGCCTGCGTGCCCTCATGTTCGTACATCAACAGCCATTGGCGAATATCCTCCAGCGAAAAGCCGAATTTGCGCCCGCGCAGGATCAGCGTCATCCGCGCCCGTTCGCGCGGACCATAAAGGCGCGCGCGCCCGTCGCGCTGCGGGTGCAGCAGTTCGATATATTCGTAATAACGCAGGGTGCGCGGGGTGACTTCGAACCGCGCGCACATCTCTTTGAGGGTCAAAACTGTTTCGGGCATGGCATTTCCTGATCGGCCACGACGAGGGTTCCCCCTGATATTGCCCCAAACCAAGGCGGGGCGATAGACCCCCTGACAGGTGTAAAACGCTTTAACCCTTGCAACCGGGCGCATGGCAGGCCGATAAAGGTGCGACCGGGCAAATGATCCCGGCCCTGACCCATGAATGACCCGCACCAACCTATGACCAACGCCCCCCCAGAGACGCCGAATCATCGCGCCATTGCATTTTTTCAGCACCTGCCGCATGCGAACTCTCTGGGCATGTCGATCGAGCACATGGCGGACGGAAACGCGGTGTTAAGCATGCCGTGGCAGGATGCGCTGGTGGGCGATCCGGAAACAGGTGTGATCCACGGCGGGGCGGTCAGCGCGTTGATGGACACCTGCTGTGGTGCTGCCGCGATGAGCCATCCGGGGGCGACAGGTGGAACCGCCACACTGGGCCTGCGGATTGATTACATGCGCGCCGCCACCCCCGGTCAGACGATCCGGGCCGAGGCGACCTGCTATCACATTACCCGCTCGGTCGCCTTCGTGCGCGCCGTTGCGCTGGACGATGACCGCGACCGCCCGGTGGCCACCGCCACCGGCACGTTTACCGTCGAGGGGGGCTGACGCATGGCCCCGCGCACACGCCCCGAACCCGTTCAGGTGGTCAAGCAACGCCGCGACGAGGCGCTGGCCGCGCTGGTCGCCGGCGTGCCCTATATCAGCTATCTGGGTGTCACATTCGATCGACGCGGAGATGAACTGACGGCGATCATGCCCTTCGATGACAAGCTGATCGGCAACCCGATGCTGCCCGCGTTGCACGGTGGCGCGACGGCGGCTTTTTTGGAAGTGACGGCGATCATCGGCCTCAGTTGGGCGATGCTGTGGCCCCGGATCGAAGAAGGCGGTGTGCCCGAGGTGACGCACACCTTGACGCGCCTGCCCAAGACGATTGATTTCACCGTCGATTACCTGCGTTCGGGCCTGCCGCGCGATGCCTATGCGCGCGCCCAGATCAGCCGTCTGGGACGGCGCTATGCCTCGGTGCATGTCGAGGCGTGGCAGGACAATCGCGACCGCAGCTTTGCACAGGCCACCGGGCATTTCCTGATGCCGCGCAGTGACGGCTGACAGCGATGACCGCGTCGGGTGCACAGCCGCAGATCACGCACCGTAGAGTTCTGAACGTCGCGGTGCCCATCGTCATTTCCAATGCGACGATTCCATTGCTGGGGCTGATCGACACTGGCGTTGTTGGCCAGTTGGGGCAGGCTGCACCTATTGGCGCAGTCGGCATCGGGGCCGTGATCCTGACAGGCATCTACGCGATCTTCGGCTTCTTGCGCATGGGTACCAGCGGATTGGCCGCGCAGGCGCTGGGCGCTGGCAACCGGGCCGAGGTGGCCGCCCTTTTGACGCGCGGGTTGATGATTGGCGCGTTGGGTGGGTTGCTGGTGATCGTGCTGCAAGCACCTTTTTTTTATGGGGCCTTCCTGCTGGCGCCCGCCAGTGACGAAGTCGAGGGGCTGGCGCGCGGGTATATGCAGGTGCGCGTCTGGGGCGCGCCTGCGGTCATCGGGATGTATGCGATCACCGGTTGGCTGATCGCGCTGGAACGCACTCGCGCCGTGCTGGCCATTCAACTGCTGATGAACGGGGCCAACATCGGGCTGGACCTGTGGTTTGTGCTGGGGCTGGACTGGGGCGTGGTCGGGGTGGCATGGGCCACGCTGATCGCGGAGTGGAGCGGTCTGGCGCTGGGCCTTTGGCTGTGTCGGGGGGCGTTTCAGGTGCCCGATTGGCGCGATTGGCCGCGTGTGTTCGATCCGGTGCGTCTAAGGCGCATGGCGGCGGTCAATTCCGACATCCTGATGCGGGCGTTGATGATCCAGACCATTTTCGTGTCGTTCCTGTTCTGGGGCGCGGATTTTGGCGACACCACGTTGGCGGCCAATCAGGTGTTGTTGCAACTGGTCTATCTGACCTCCTTCACGATGGACGGCTTTGCCGTGGCTGCCGAGACGCTGGTAGGGCAGGCATTCGGCGCGCGCCAACGGGCGCATTTGCGCCGTGCCGCGTTGTTGACCAGCGGCTGGGCTTTGACGATCTGTGCGCTTCTGTCGCTGGTGTTCTGGCTGTTCGGTCCGACCCTTGTGGCATGGATGGCCACGGCCGAGTCGGTGCGTCTGGCGGCGCATATATATCTGCCCTATCTGGTTCTGGTGCCGGTCTGTTCCTGCGCGGCCTTTATGCTGGACGGGGTTTTCATTGGCGCAACCCGCACCCATGACATGCGCAATATGATGGCGGCCAGTCTGGCGATCTATCTGGCCGTCGCGTTGGTGCTGATGCCGGTCTGGGGGAATAACGGGTTGTGGGTGGCTTTGTTGGTGTCGTTCATCGCGCGCGGGGCCACGTTGGCAGTTCGCTATCCGGCATTGGAACGGGCGAGCGAGGCCGCCTGAAACGCGTTGCTCAATCCTTGGTGCGCAAGCGAGAGCATTGCACCATGATCAGCGTCAGCAATGGCGCCGCCACGCCGATCACCGCCACAGTGATCAATAGCCAGCCCAATTGACTGTAATCCGCCGCTACCTTGACTGCGCTGGTCGCGCTGTCCGTTACTTCGCGTTCGACGATGAACAGTTTGTTCAGATACTTCGTGCCCAATGAAGACGCCGACAGCGCCAGATTGGAAAACGACGCCATCACCGCAAAGAACGTGGCCTTCAAATTGTCCGGCGCATTGCGCGCGATCCACGCCAGCATCGGGATCAGCGCGATCTGGCTTAGCGGGCTTTCGGCGGCGGTGTCCAACACGGCGATAAACCGCGCGTCCACGATCCCGCCCGTCAGCGGCGCGGTGATGTCCTGCACCCCGTAATACAGCGCGATGTTTGGCAGCGCCAAAACTCCGCTGATGATGGTCAACGTCAAGTAAACCCGCGTCAGCCGCCGCGCGGCCATGTAGGGGCGCAGAACCAGCATGGCCACCAACGTCAGCACCGAGGCGATCAGGCTTAGAACTGACAGGAATTGCGCATCAAAGCCCAGCATGTCGATGGTGAACCACGTCGCCCCGGCACCGGGCAGCGGCACTGCGCGAAAGGCGAACACGATCAGCGCGGTTCCGATCAGCATCCGCGCCGCATCGGGCGTCAGCGCACGCACCAACTGGCGCATCAACAGCCCGACAATGATCATAGATCCGACAAAGACAATCTCCTGCGAGAACGGCACATCCAGCAGCCCCACGCCCAGCGACAGCACCACGAACGCGCCACCACCGATGAAGAACCACGGGTTGACCTGTGTCGGCGGGCCGGGCCGATCCTCCCACGGGGTTGTGTCCAGTCCCATAGCGACTGCCCGGCGTATCGCGCGCCGACGCAGCACCCCGGCCAGAACCACGCCCGAGACCGAGATCACCGGAACGATCATGGCAATCGCATAAATCTGGGCATAAACGGCGGGTTTTTCGGCCTGCGGCAGCGCCTCGACCCCGTCAAAGGCCACGATGTTGATCAGCGCCACGATCAGCGTTCCACCGATCAGCGCGACCCGTCCCAGTGTCTGCATGGTGGTGTGCAGGGCGCGCTGGGCCTCGTCAGTCAGGGGTTGACCGTGCATGTCGGTTCGCGGCACGGCCTCGACCGACATCGCGTCGGCCACCGCGTCCTGCAACACCAAACCACAGGGCAATAGCAGGGTCCCGGTGACGAACCACGCGGCGACAGGCATCACCGCGCCCATCGCAACAGGGGCCGTGACCAACAGATACATGATGCTCAGGCTGCACGCGACCAGCGCCGCACCCACCCACACCAACAGCCATTTCCAACGCCAGACAATATCCACCAGATGGCCCAGCGGCATCTTCAACGCCCAAGGCAATCCGGCCCAAAAACCTAGGCCGGCCAGAAAGGCGGCAGACAGCCCCAGATATTCCTTGACGAAAAACGTCCCGACAATGCCGGTGATGGTCGCCACGCCATACGCCAGATAGACCATCAAGGGCGGCAGGAACGACCAGCGCATCTGACGCACCAGATCGAACAGGATCGCGTCGATCCAAGTGTATATTCGTAAGATCCGAGTCATGAGCCTTTTACCGATGCTGGTTGGGCTGGACACTGTATAGCGAGCGTTGCGTCCGCGCGCATCACAAGAGCGTCAGAACATCCTCGGGCGGGCGGCCAAGGGCAGCGCGCGTTTGTGTCATCGCAATCGGGCGCTCGATCAGGATGGGGTGGGCGGCCATCGCGGCCAGCAACGTGGCCTCATCTGTGTCACGCGTCAGGCCTGCCGCCTTGAAAGCAGGCTCGCCCGTGCGCATCATGTCGATCACCGGGCGTTGCAACAGTGCCTGAACGCGGCGCAACTCGGCCACATCCGGCGCATCGTCCAGATAGCGGCGCACTGTCAGGGATACGCCCTGCGCCTCCAACAGCGCCAGCGCCGCGCGCGATTTCGAGCAGCGCGGATTGTGCCAAAGCTTGATCATAGCCACCGCGCCCGTTTGCTGCCCACGGCATCGGCCACCGACGCGTGACCGTCGGCCTCCAGCAACGCCTCCAGCCCCTTGGCGATACGAGGCACCAAGGACAGGCCCTCGTAGACCAACGCCGAATAGAGTTGCACCGCCGACGCCCCTGCACAGATCTTGGCATAGGCGTCTTCGGCGCTTGAGATACCACCGACGCCGATCAGGGGCATCTTGCCGTCGCTCAACTGCGATAAACGGGCCAGAACGCGCGTGGATTTCTCGAACAATGGCGCGCCGGACAGGCCGCCTGCCTCACCGCGCGCAGGGGCAGTCAGGCCATCGCGATCCAGCGTGGTGTTGGTTGCGATAATCCCGGACAGGCCCGCGCTGCGCGCCACCTCGACGATATCACCCAAGGCGGCATCCTCTAGGTCCGGGGCGATTTTCAGAAACACCGGAATCGGGCGCTGCAACCAGTCGCGCGCCTCCATCACCCCGGCCAACAATGCGCGCAGCGCCTCTGGCCCCTGCAAGTCACGCAGCTTTTCGGTGTTGGGGCTGGAGACATTCACCGTCGCAAAATCCAGATAGCGCCCGCAATGCGCCAGTACACGGGCGAAATCCTCGGCCCGGTCGTCACTGTCTTTGTTCGCGCCAAGGTTCAGACCGATGACGCCGTTCTGCGGGCGTTTGGCCAGACGGCGGGCCGCAGCCTCCATACCCTGATTGTTGAAACCAAAGCGATTGATCACCGCGCGATCCTGGGGCAGGCGAAACAGGCGTGGGCGTGGATTGCCACCTTGGGCACGTGGCGTCACGGCCCCGACTTCGATCATACCGAATCCGGCGCGCGACAGCGGACCCAGCGCTTCGGCGTTCTTGTCGAACCCGGCGGCCAACCCGATGGGATTGGTCAGGTGCAACCCCGCCACCTCACACCGTAACCGTGGCGATGTCACATTCCCCGGTAACGGCACCAGCCCCGCGCGCAAGGCGCGCAAGGCCAGACCATGCGCCTGCTCGGGGTCCAGCAGATGCAACAGTGTCAGCCCGACTCGGTCCATGACCGACGCGCCGCTCATTCCAGACCCGGCGGGAATTGATGCACGCCGTCCCTCAGTTCCAACGGCTGCGCCCAAGCCACATCCGCCATTTGCAAGTCGCGATACAGATGCGGAAACAAGGCCCCGCCGCGCGATGCCTCCCATTTTAACGCATCGCCCAGACGATCCACCTCGACCCCCAGCAGCATCAGGCCATCTTCACCGGCAAAATGCTTTGCCGCCGTTTCGGGCGCTTGCGCCACGGTCGAGAAATGAACGAACCCATCTGCCACATCCACCGGCGCACCGGCGCTGGAGCCGTTGGCGCGCAGATCCACCCATTCGGGCGCGCGCAATATCTTCAATATAAACATGTCCGCGTGATGCCCTGCGCGCCCCGCGCGGTCAAGCGGGACGGTCGTTGGGCCGGTCAAAATTTATCCGGCCAATGCGCTTTGATCGGCGCGTCACTGCCCGGCGATGCACAGCGTGATCGGGGGGCTTTGATCCCGCGCCTCAAGGGCGATTTCCAGGATCGCATCCGTCTTGGACAAGGTCACATCGGCGGGGCCTGTCAAAAACGCCGTGTCCGCCATGTCCAATACCTGCGCGTCCAACCGTGGTTTTCCAGCAAGCACATGGATCGCGGTCGTGCCGGTCGCCGACGGGGCCATTGTCATTGCAAGCGGCCCTTGACGCACCCGCACTGTACCGGTGCACAGCGTAGGGTCGAACATCAGATTGAAATCGGTCAGCGGCCCGTCCAGCAGGCGCGACGTCACGGCCAGCCCGCCGTCAAATTGAACCGGCTTCCACAGGGCAGCGCGCAGGGTGCCGCCGGGGTGAACCAGGTCCATTCCCGCCCCGGCCACGACCGTCAGGATACGATGCAGCCCGGCAAAGTTTGAAAACGCCCCGTCCTGCGCCACATCCGCCCGGCTGATCCGCCACGCGCTGTG
This sequence comes from Rhodobacteraceae bacterium KMM 6894, assembly GCA_035798175.1. Taxonomy (GTDB): domain Bacteria; phylum Pseudomonadota; class Alphaproteobacteria; order Rhodobacterales; family Rhodobacteraceae; genus Roseovarius. Next base: position 118,122 of record JAPFBS010000008.1, on the reverse strand, counting down.
CAAGGGCGTGCGGCCCTCGGCGATGTTGCGGGTGATACCGCCGCCGTTCTTCCACGGCGTTTCAATCAGGTCGGTGGCGCGCAGGATCTGCATCGGTAAACTCCCTTTGGGGAGCACGCTACAGGGTCTCTGAAGGGCAGGCGACCTGCAAAGAGCCCCGCGCGTCACGCCGGCGTTTTGTATCGGCGCGCCCTGCACGAACCGAAGGGGCGCAGCGGCCGGGGGGATGAAACCCGCGATGCCAGACGTTCTAACGCTGCGTCGTACCGTCCTCGACGACAACCCATTCATAACCGGTGGTCATCGCCTTTACATAGGCGGTCGGCGTTTCGCCCGTGGTCGCCATATAGACATGGATCACCACGAAAATCGCCATCGCATAGGCCGATACCACATGCAGCCAAGCCACGGTTTGCAGGTCCAGCCCGGTCAAGTTGACGGTCAGATACAAGATGCCCGTCGCCCAGATCGCCGGATTGATTATCAGCTTGAGAAACAGATAACTTAGCCTTTGCAATGGGTTATGCTTGCGCCTTAGGGTCGGTTTGGCCGGATGCGGCTCGCCCAGGAAAATGCCCCAAGCATAGTACCGGATCACCGGGATCAGGTTGCGCAGGGTCGGGATATAGTGCTGCCATGCGCCAGTGGTGAAATGCCAGAAGATGGCGAAGATCCACAGCACGATGATCAGCCCAGCCGCGATCAGATGAATCTTGAACGCCTGCGACCAATGGATACCGCCGAGCAATCCGTGCAGTCGCGCGCCGGTGAACAGCAGCACCAGAACCAGCGCGGCCTGCGTCCAGTGCCAGAATCGTTCGAACCGGGTGAAAATCTGGACGTAGCGTTTCTGCGCCATGGTTTAACCCCTTTTCTTGCGGCTGTTGAGGACGATCCGCAGGCCCGCGTGGACCGCCACGCCCGCCAGCGCCAGTGCCAGCAGCCACAGCCCGATCCGGTCAGTCAGTTGGAAACCATCGCGCCCCGGCAGATAAAACCCGGCCAGATTGGCCAGCCTGCCATCCTTGGCATGACAATCGCCACAGTGCAGCGCCTCGTTGGAGGGCGCGACCATATGGGTTGTGGGCCACCACATTTCGGTATCGACAAAGTCAAACTCGCCCGAATAGGGCACGTCGCTGCCCGCCATCCCGGCCTTCAGCGCCTTGTCCCAGTCATAGTTGCTCCACAGGGCGGTATCCCCTTCGGGGCCATAAACGTTGCTTTGGATCAGGTATTCGTTGACCGAGTCATAGGCCTGCCTGCCCAGCATCCGCTTAAACGGAAAGATCACCGAGCCGGGCTGATCCGGGCCACCGCCGATGCGGTTGATGCTGACAATGTCCGTCGGGTCGATCTTGTCGCCCAGCAGGGTATATTCAACCACCCCGTCCCAGAACGCATAGTCCGGCACGACATCCTCGCCCCATTTGAAATCGCCCTTGATGCTAAGATAAGTGTGGCGGCCCTTTTCGTCTTCTTCGGCGTAGGGTTTGCCATCCTTCAGCTTACCGGCGGTGGACCAATCCCACCACGTCTTGGTCGCGACACCGCCCTTGGCAAATTCGGGGATGTGACAGGTCTGGCAGGCAACGCGATCGGTGTGATCGTTCAACTTGTTGCCCATCAGCGACATGGCCTTGTGCGGGGTGGAGGTATGGCACGAATTGCAGGCCAGAATATCGGTGTTTCGCATGCCGGGGCGTTGATGCGACGTGTCGCTGATTTGTCCGTGATAGCGCGACCCGGGCCAAGTGTGACCGTCGCCCACATGGCAATCGACACAGACCATATCCGCGCCTTGGGGCGACATATGCACGTCGACATGCGGGCTGGGATTGACCAGCGCCGAGGACAGATCGCCGTGTTTCACATTGTCCCCGCCGCCGCCGTAAAAGTGGCACGCGCCGCAGTTTTCGCGGCTGGGCCGACCGACATGGGTCGCGACCTTGGCCAGATCAGGGGGTAGGTGGGTCAGCAGGCCATCGGAACTCTGCACTATCAGGGATTGGGGATAGGGTGTCATTCGGCCCGCTTGGGTCACCGGTTCGTACAGCGGGTTGCCTGCCTTGGTCGGCCATTTGACATAGTCGCCGGTGGTGTCGTGACAGGCCAGACAATCCACCTTGGTTTGGTCGGTGAAATCGAAAGTCGCGGTGTCTTCCCAGCCGTATCCGGCATGGCACGAAGTGCAGCGCGGTTCGTTCGTAGCCAGATTGCCGCAAAACGCGTTCAGCACGGTTTTCTTGCCCAAGGTCTGCCCCGTGTCGGGATTGATCGTTTCCCACGTCCAGTGCAGCGATTGCATCACCTGCTTGCCCGCTTCGGTGTGACAGGTCAGACAGGCCTTGGTTACGTCCGATCCGGTCTGAAACGGGCCTTTCAGTATGTCGAACTTTGCGTGGTCTGCCGTGAGACTCGGGATTGCCGGTTCCTGCCCGGACGTGGCGTCCTGCGCCTGTGCGGTGGTTGCAAGGGCCAGTGCAAAACCTGCCCCTATCAGAATTCGCAGCATGCCATCTCTCCTTGCAAATGGCCCAAGGTCTTGGGGGGCTTGGCCGGTTTTTTGCGGCGCGTCTGGCGGGGCATGGACCAAATACCCGGTTGCCCAGTTTTGAAGGAACATGCCGCTTTGTTGTGATGTATCAACAGGATGCAGGTGATCTGACCCGCCAGAATCGGCGCGCCCGCCACCAGTGCGATCCGCACAAAGGCGGCGGAGAAATTATCCGGGATCGCCAGTGTCGGATTGCGGGTCAGTGCGGCAAGGCAGCGCATGGAAAAAGTCTCTATCTTGAAAATTATTGTGAAAGGCAGCGTGCCCGAGATGTGTGAAATCCTCTAGCTGTATAATTACACATCACTAGCCTGCACCGTCTGCCCGGCAGTGACATTAACGCGTGTTAAAGCAGGGGGCGACCGACAGGACCGCCCATATGAAATCTCACCAAATGGATAATGCTGTGGCGAAGACATCTTCGCAGCGATGTGGGCGACCGATGGATACGGCGATTATGGGCCAAGGCGCGGTGTGACACGCCTTGGCCGGTACGGTTACACGATTGCGATATCGTCCTGGATCAGCGCGAGGGTGGTGTTCAGAACCATCACCGATCCGTCAGTGCCAAAGTCAAACAGGACATCCGTGCCCTCTTGCTTGGCGTATCCCATCGCATCCGACACGTTGCTGAGATAGCTGAAATCGTCAAATTCGATCGTGTCGATATCGTCCTCGAAGTCGTGGATGATATCATGGCTTTCGCCCGCGTCGAAGTGGAATTCATCAGCACCAGCGCCCCCATAAAGCGCGTCATCCTCGGGGCCTATGCCCCCGTTGAGGAAATCATCGCCATCCCCACCGCGCAACGTGTCGCCGCCGTCGCCGCCATAAAGCGTGTCGTTTCCGGCACCGCCGTCCAGCAGGTCATCGCCGTCGCGGGCCGATATCCGGTCATCGCCGCCCGAGCCGCTGATCGTGTTGGCCCCGTCGGTGCCCCAGATGCGGTCATCGCCGGCGTCAGAGCCGATTGCAGCCTCGAACCCGGTGAACGTGTCGTCTTCGGCCCATGAATTGTCGGCCCGATCATCACGCAAATCCAGCGACACACCATCGGGTGAATCGAAATACGAAATCGTATCGTCGCCGGTGCCGCCGTCAAAGTGGTTGGCCCCATCACCGACATGTACGATATCGTTGCTGACGCCCAGATCGATCACGTCATCGCCACCCAGATCGCGCACATCGTCGTCGCCATAGAAGGTCTGGATCGTGTTCTTGCCATCGGTGCCGCTGATCGTGTCGCCGCCGCCGGGCACCTTGCGCCACTGGAACGTATATTCCACCGTGCGATAGGGTGTCAGCAGGGTCAGATCGCCCGAACTATTGCTTAACGCGGCGCTGGTGTTGCCCCAGAAGAACTGGCTGTCCGTGTTGGTGCCCTGACCCATCGAGATGCGGACGGTGTCGCCCGCGCCAACGATGGTTTCGTCACCCCAGTCATAGAACGTGCCGGTCTGATATTGCAGGCGCCAGTCGCGCAGGTCCGCAGCATCGGACCCGGTATTGGTGATTTCCACCCACTCGCCGTTGACGTTGTCATCGTCCACGCCGGGCACGTCAAAATTCACTGCCGAAATCTCGAAGTCGGCAGTCACCAGCATGCTGCCCTCGAACGGATAGTCAAACCCCGCAACTTTGCCGTTGGTATCATTGCGGCGCAGCTCGGCCCCGTCGGCGGTGTTGTTGAACGTGTTCAACGTGCCGTTGGCGTAGCGGTCAAACCCGGAGTCCGTGCCGTTGCCCAGATAGATGCGAATCCGCTCACCTGACTCTAGGGTATCCCCCGCGTCAAACTGATACTCGGTGCCGTCAGTATATAGGTGGTGATCGTCCAGCGATATCGCCTGCGAGGACACGTTTTGCAGGTTCACCCATTCGCCGTTAGGATTGGCGGAATCCGATCCTTCGGCATCATAGTTGATCGTGATGTCGATGGCGGCCGAGACACTTTGCGCGTCCGACTCCGCACTGCCCCAGCTATGGGTTTCGACCACGTCACGGTCCGGGGACATCAGCTCGATCGCGCGTGAACCAGAGTTATACAGCACCCCTTTGGAGCTGCCCCAATAGACGCTGTCGGCGGTATCGGTCCCGTCACCCATATAGATGGTCACAGTTTCGCCCGCAGCCAATGGATGGTCCTCAAGGAATACAAACTGTTCCGGGCCAATGTTTACTTTCCAGTTGGCCAGATTTTGGTCCGCGGTCGAGGCGTTGCGAAGGGTAATCCATTCACCGTTGGGATTGGCATTGTCGCTGCCGGGCGCGTCGTAATTGGCCCGTTCGATCACGATGCCATAGTCGGTGGCGGGGCTGCTGTCGTTGGGCCATTCGTGGCGCAACAATACGGTGTCGTCCGCGTCGCTCAGCTCTACCCGGTCGCCGCTGTTGCCAAGGATCGCATTAGCGTTACCCCAATGCTTGACCGTGTCCGTATCCGTGCCCGTCCCAACCAGAACCCGCAGGTTGGTATGTGCGGCCAGCGTGGTGCCATCAGCAAAGGTGTAATCATAGCTGCCCGACGTCAGGCCGAACCCGCTGAGGTCAATCGCGCTGTCGCTGGTGTTGTGCAGGGCCACCCATTCGCCATTGGGGTTGGCATTGTCACTGCCGATCGTGTCGAAATTGGCCGACATGCGGATTGCACCGCGCGCGTTTTCGGCAATGTTCGTGTCCTCACCCCAGGCGTAGGCGTCAACCACCTTGGACAGGGGCGACCACACTTCCAATTTGCCGTCGTCGTTGTTCAGGATGCCGATCTCATTGCCCCAGTAGCGCGCGTTGCCGCTGTCTGTGCCTGTGCCGACGTAAATCTTCAGCGATGCGCCCGGGGCCAAGGTTTCGCCATCGTTAAAGATGTAGTCGCCGCTATCATCCTTGATGCGCCAGTTTGTCAGGTCCGCTGTCGTGGCCCCTGCGTTGCGCACCACCACCCATTCGCCGTTGGGGTTATCGCTGTCGGATCCGGGCGCGTCCATTTGCACGTCTTCGATCACAATCGCGGCCAGATCGCCCGCAATCACCGCGTCACCCTGTGCCGGGTCACGATCCCAGCTAAAGCTGGTTTGCTCGGTCCGGTAGGGGGTCAACAATTTCAACTCGCCCGAAGAATTGCTAAGCGCCGCTGCCGTGTTGCCCCAGAAAAACTGGCTGGCGGTGTCGGTGCCCTGACCCATCGAGATGCGCACGGACGCGCCCGCTGCCAGTTCGGTGCTGTCGTTGAAATCAAAGAACGTGCCGGTCTGATATTGCAAGCGATAATCGCGCAGATTGGCGCTGGACGATCCGGTGTTGGTGATCTCGACATATTCCCCGTTGGGGTTGTCATCATCCGATCCGGGCGCGTCATAACTAACTGCAGTGATTGCGAACTCCTGCACCACCAATTGCTGACCGGAAAACGGATAGGCAAAGCTGGAGACGGCACCACCGGTGTCGTTGTCGCGCAACTCCACCTCGTCGGCAGTGTTGTTGAACGTGTTCAGCGTGCCGTTTGCATAGCGATCAAACCCGCCATCGGTGCCGTTGCCCAGATACACGCGCAGACGCTCGCCCGCTTGCAGGGTGTCACCGGCGTCAAACTGATAGTCGGTGCCGTCGGTATACAGATGATAGCCGTCCAGCGAGACAGTCTGCGAGGACAGGTTGTGCAGGTTTACCCATTCGCCGTTGGGATTGGCCGCGTCCGAACCTTCGGCGTCATAGTTGATCGTCATTTCGATCGCCGCGCCAACGCTTTGTTCGGATGACGCCGCACTGCCCCAGCTGTGGGTTTCGACCACGTCGCGGTTGGGCGACATCAACTCGATCCCGCGCGAGCCGGAGTTATACATGATCGCCTTGGAGTTCCCCCAGTAAACGCTGTCGGCGGTATCGGTGCCGGTGCCCATGTAGACGGTCACAGACGCGCCTGAGGCCAATGGCTGCGTGTCGGTAAACACGAATTGCTCTGTCCCGATGGTCAGTTTCCAGTTGACCAGATTCTGCTCGGTCGTGCTGGAATTGCGGATCGTCAGAAACTCACCGTTGGGATTTGCATTGTCGCTGCCCGGCGCGTCAAAATTCACCCGGTCGATGACGATCCCATAGTCGGTGATCGGTTCATGCGGGTTGGGCCATTCGTGGCGCAGCAGCACTTCGTCATCGGCGTTGATCAGGTCCACATGGTCGCCGCTGTTGCCCAGGATCGCACTGTCATTGCCCCAATGCTTGATCGTGTCGGTATCAGTGCCGGTTCCGACCAGAACGCGCAGGTTCGCACCCGCCGCCAAGGATGTGCCGTCGGCAAAGCTGTAAACATAGGTGCCCGAGATCAGGCTGTATCCGGTCAGGTCTATCGCGCTGTGGTTGCTGTTGAACAGGGCCACCCATTCGCCATTCGGGTTGGCGTTGTCGCTGCCCTCGGTGTCGTAATTGGCCGACAAACGGATCGCGCCACGTGGGTTTTCTGTAAGGCTGATGTCCTCACCCCAAGTATAGGCATCCACGGCAAAAGATTTTGGCGTCCAGATTTCCAGCTTGCCGTCGTCATTGTTCAGGATACCGGCGTCATTGCCCCAATAGCGGATGCCCGCGCTGTCGGTGCCCGATCCGATAAAGATTTTCAGGCTGTCGCCAGAGGCAAGGGATTCATCGTCGAGGAATTTGTAGTCCGCGCTGTCATCCTTCAGGCGCCAGCCGGTTAGATCGACCGCCTCGGGGCCCGCGTTGCGCACGATGACCCATTCGCCATTGGGGTTGTCGCTGTCCGATCCGGGCGCATTCATCTGAACGTCGTCGATCACGATCGAGCCGACAGGACCGTCGATGTCGATGTCTCCACCGGTGGTGGAGCGGGTCCAGCTGAACGTGTCAGCATCGGTGCGATAGGGCGTCAGCAGTTTCAATTCACCCGAGGTATTGCTAAGCGCGGCAGTGGTGTTGCCCCAGAAGAATTCGCTGGCGGTATCGGTGCCCTGACCCATCCTGATGCGGATGGTGTCACCCGGGCCGATAACTGCGCTGTCGTCCCAGTCATAGAATGTACCGGTCTGATATTGCAGGCGATAATCGCGCAGATCAGCCGAGGACGATCCGTTGTTGGTGATCTCGATCCATTCGCCGTTGGGGTTGGCCGCGTCCACGCCGGGCGCGTCGAAATTGACGGCCGTGATTTCAAACTCGGCGGTAAACAATTGCTGTCCGGTAAACGGATAGGTGAAGCTGGAGATCGCGCCGCCGCTTTCGTTATCGCGCAATTCGACACCGTCGGCGGTGTTGTTGAACGTGTTCAGCGCCTCGTTCGAGTACCGTTCCATCCCGCTGTCGGTGCCGTTGCCGACATAGACGCGCATCCGGTCGCCCGCGGCGATCACGTCATCACTGTCGAACGTATAGGTCGTGCCGTCGGTATACAGGTGATACCCGTCCAGCGACACAGATTGCGACGACAGGTTGTGCAGGTTCACCCATTCGCCGTTCAGGTTTTCGGCGTCAGTGCCCGAGGCGTCATAGTTGATCGTCATCTCGATCGCGGCGCCCACGCTTTGTGCGCTGGAGGCGGCACTGCCCCAGCTGTGCGTTTCGACCACGTCACGGTTGGGCGACATGATTTCGATCCCGCGCGAGCCAGAATTATACAGGATCGCGCTGGAATTACCCCAATAGACGCTGTCGGACGTGTCGGTGCCCGTGCCCATGTAAACGGTCAGCGTCGCCCCGGCGGCCAGCGGCGTGTCCTCTAGAAACACGAACTGCTCGGTGTCGATGGCCAGCTTCCAGTTGACCAGGTTCTGCTCGGCGGAACTGGAATTGCGGATGGTGAAAAATTCGCCGTTGGGATTGGCGTTGTCGCTGCCGGGCGCGTCGAAATTAACCCGGTCGATGACGATGCCGTAATCAATAACCGTGTCGGACGGATTGGGCCATTCATGGCGCAGGATCAACTGATCACGCTCGTTGATCAGGTCCACCTTGTCGCCGCCATTCGACAGGATCGCGCCAGATTTGCCCCAGTATTTTTCGGTCGTGGTATCGGTGCCGGTGCCGACCAACACGCGCATGTTCATCCCCGCAGCCAGCGATGTGCCTTCGGCAAATGTGTATTCATGGCCATCGTTGACCACCTTGAAACCGCCGATGTCGATTGCGCTGTCCGAACTGTTGAACAGGGCCACCCATTCGCCGTTGGGGTTGGCATTGTCGCTGCCCTCGGTGTCGAAATTCGCGCTAAGACGGATCGCGCCGCGCGGGTTTTCGTCAGTCGAGTCGTATGTGCCCCAAGCAAAGGCATCAACAGATTGCGAGCGGGGCGTCCAGATTTCCAGCTTGCCGCCGTCGTTGTTCAGGATGCCAATCTCATTGCCCCAATAGCGAATGCCTTCGCTGTCAGTGCCCGCGCCCAGAAAAATCTTGAGCGTTTCACCGGGGTCCAGTGTTTCGCCGTCCTTGAACACATAATCAGAACTGTCGTCCTTGATGCGCATATGGGTCAGATCGACGGTTTCGGCGCCGGCGTTGCGCACCACCACCCATTCGCCGTTGGGATTGGTGGCGTCGTCGGCGCCGGGGGAATCGAACTGAACCTCGTCGATCACGATCGAATATTGCGGATCGGTGAAATTGGTGTTTGGCCACAACTGGTTGTCGCGGATGTTCAGGAACGTATCGCGCAGATAGATCACGTCGCCGGTGTTATCAAACAGCGGCTCTGTCAGGCCCAGATACATGGCATTGGCCGTATCAGTGCCCGCGCCCACATAGATGCGGTACGAGTCCCCCGCCTCCAGAACAGTGCCATCGGGGACTGTGATCGTCGAATCCTTGCCGTCCTTGCGAACGCTCCAGCCGGAAATGTCCTCGGAAACGGTGCCGTTGTTCTGGATGTGAATGTATTCGTCAGCGACGTTCAGGTGGTCGTCGCCGGCAGCGTCGTAATTGACGAACATCTCGATCTTGGACCACGTCGAGGGATCGCCCCCCGAGGCACCTTCTTCCCACATGCCGACCTCGGCCAGTTGCGCGCGCTCGCTTGCGGCGAAGTAATCGGCGCGATAATCGGGTTCGAATTCATAGCTGACAGCCAGACCCAGACCTTCTTCGATCAGCACCACCGCGATGTTGACATCATCGACGAACACGTGCCGCACTGGCCGGTTCTTGGAGCTGGAATTCTCGTCCTGCGCCTCAAGCGTGACATGAGTGCCGACAGGGATCAGCGCGGCCAGACGATCGGTCGCCTCGGCCGAGAAACTTTGGTCGGTGGTCGTTTCATTCGTATCCACGCCCGCGACGCGGATCCGGTCCAGAAGCCCCGCAGGGGGGGTATAGCCATCATCCCAAACCACATCGAACGTATCACCATCAATGATGCGGGTAACCGTCGCGCCCCAGATCATTGTGGCACCTGCAAAGCGGCCGTTTTTGATGGGAATGCATCAGGCGTGAGACAACGTGATGTGGAGTGGGTCATTTTAAGTCCTGCTCTTTCATTCTGTTTTTTGGCTCACCCAACGGTCGAGCATTGTCATGGCGGTGTCTAAAACCGGTTTCCCGCAACTAAATGGTCATATTGTGGCAGGAAAGGAGCTTATTGAGCATATTTGTATCAATTGTTTCATGATGTAATTCAGACTCACCATGCCGGTTGGCAGTTTTCTGGGCCCTAAGGGCCCTTTGCAGAGGCCTATTTAGGGTCGTAAATTTCCGTCTACCCAAAACCTTGCGGCTACCCTATAGTCCCTGTGGATAACTGGGCGTTAGACCCAACTCGTCGAGGCAGAGAAGAGAAGGGGACAGGCCGATGCGCTGCCCGTTTTGCGGAAATATTGAAACTCAGGTCAAGGATTCACGTCCGGCGGAAGAGCATGTCTCGATCCGTCGTCGGCGGTTTTGCCCTGCCTGTGGCGGACGGTTCACCACCTATGAACGCGTGCAACTGCGCGATCTGGTCGTGGTGAAAACCAATGGCCGTCGCGAAGATTTTGATCGCGACAAACTAGAGCGCTCGATCAGGATCGCCTTGCAAAAACGCCCGGTGGAACCGGATCGGATCGAGCAGATGATTTCAGGCATCGTGCGCCGGTTGGAAAGCATGGGCGAGACGGATATTCCGTCAAAAACTGTAGGCGAGATCGTGATGGAAAGCCTGGCGCGGATTGATACCGTCGCCTATGTGCGCTTTGCCAGCGTCTATAAGAACTTCCAGGCGGCGGATGATTTCGACAAATTCGTCAGTGAGTTGCGCCCCGATGCGGGCAAATCCGACGCGTGAGTGATACCGACCATCGGTGGATGCGCGCGGCGCGTGCGCTGGGCCGTCGCGGGATGGGGCAAACATGGCCCAACCCTGCGGTCGGCTGTGTTGTTGTTTCACCGGAAGGGCGCGTTTTGGGGCGCGGATCGACAGCGCCCGGTGGGCGCCCCCATGCCGAGCCTCAGGCGCTGACGCAGGCCGGGGCGGCGGCGCGCGGCGCGACCGCCTATGTTACGTTGGAGCCCTGCGCGCATCACGGTCAGACGCCCCCATGCTGCGAGGCGTTGATCGCCGCAGGTGTTGCCCGGGTGGTCGTGGCCTGTGGCGATCCTGATCCGCGTGTCGCCGGGCGGGGCCTGTCGGCACTGCGCGCTGCGGGGATCGAGGTGGTCGAGGGCGTGTTGGAGGCCGAGGTCGCCCGCGATCTGGCCGGGTTCTTCAGCCGTGTCACGACGGGTCGCCCGGAAATTTTGCTAAAACTGGCGACATCTTTTGACGGGCGGATCGCGACGGCGACGGGGCAATCCAAGTGGATCACCGGCCCTGAGGCGCGCCGCATGGTGCATGCGATGCGCGCCAACCATGACGCGGTGATGATCGGGGCGGGCACGGCGCGGGCCGACGATCCGATGCTGACCGTGCGCGATATGGGGGCACGCCGTCAGCCGGCGCGCGTGGTCGTGTCGCGCCGTCTGGATCTGCCGTTGATGTCACAATTGGCGCGCAGCGCGCGCGAGGTGCCGCTTTGGTTGATCCATGGTACGGATGCGGACACCGTTTTGATCGAGGCATGGCAGGGGTTGGGCGCGACGTTGATTCCGTGTGCAGTCACGGGGGGGCAGCTGGATCTGACGGCCGCCATGCGGGCGCTGGGGACCGCCGGGTTGACCCGCGTTTTCTGCGAAGGCGGGGGCGCATTGGCCGCGTCCCTGCTGCGCGCGGGCCTGGTGGATCGTCTGGCGCAGTTCACTGCCGGTCTGGCGTTGGGGGCGGAAGCGCGCCCTTGTCTGGGCGGGATGGCCATTGCCGCACTGGACGCCGCCCCGCGCTTTGCGCTGGAAGGCGTGCGCGCGGTGGGTGGCGATACGCTCAGCCTGTGGCGGTCCGCCTGACGCGACAGTGGAGTTGGATATTTTTACCAAGAAAAATCCGGGTTAGAGTGGAATTCGCACCCGCATGAATCCCTGCTTGGTCCGTCCGATAGGGGTGGCGTTAAGTGCGGTGAGGGCCTGAGGGTCGTCCAGCACGGCGGGGCCGGTGTCGAGGGTGACAGTCGTGCCGGGCAGGGGGGCAAATCGCCATGTGTGAAGAAAATCAGTGGGCAGAGACAGCGGCGTGTCGGTCAGATCCGCAACCAGTAGATCGCGAATCAGTCGGGGCGAGGTATAGATAAAGGCGCTGTCCGGCATCGCCATGAACGGCCCGCCGCCGCTGGCGCGATAGCTGTTGCTGGCCAGAAGAAACCGCGCCTCGTCTGCAAGCGGTCGTCCGTTATGGCGCAGATCGGTGATGCGCCGTGATCGCGCGTTGATCAGTGTACCTGCGTGGTCATAGCGGGCGGGTTGGCTGAGGTCGATTGCATAGCTGAGACCGTCGATTACATCGAAATCATGCCCCGGTATGCTGGGGTTCAGCAGGGGTGCATCCTGTGCGCCAGGTGTGATCTGGGCAAAGCAGATCGCGGCGCGTTCCAGCCAGTCACGCAGGTCGGCACCCGTGACGTGCAGTCCACATAACTTGTTGGGAAAGCTATAGAGATCCGCCGCGTGGCGCAGGCTAAGCGGGCCGGCGGGCACGTCGGTATAGTTCAGCGGTCCGCCAATGCCCCCCGTTTTGAACGCACAGGCAGCAGAGAGCAGGGGCAGGTCCGCGTCGGGCGTTCCGGCGACCACCTGCGCCAGGCAGCGCCTTTGTAGCGCGTTGATCACCGCGACGCTGGCGTTTGGTCCAGCCAGCGCCAGATAGCTGTGCAGCCGCGCCGTCCCGTGCCCGATCGGTTTGCGCGTAAGGCGTAGCGTAGCGGTATGCGCCGGGGTCAGGTCGGCGCTGAACTGGGGATCGCCGGGAATCGGCGTTGCGGCGGGGGGCGCCGTGGGTCGGACCCGGGTCCGGTGGCGGATCACCTGCCATACACCGCCCGTGCGGCGCAACGTGAGGTCCATCACCCCAAGATGCGATCCGCGCGCGCCGGCCATCAGCGCAGGTGTGCCGTTCAGCAGGCCGCGTGTGTGGTCAATGCACGATTGACCAGACTGCTGGTCCAGATTGGCGACAGGGCGGGGGAAGATATCGTGACTGTGGCCTGCCATGATCGCATCCACCCCCGGCAGCGCGGCCAGCGGCAGCGCGGCGTTTTCCATCATCGCGCGGGCGGGGCGGGTGTCTATTCCTGTATGCGCCAGTAGCACGATCAGATCCGCCCCTGCCGCGCGCACCTGTGGCACCACGGTGCGGGCGGTCTCGATCATGTCATGGGCGCGCAGGCGACCGTGCAGATGCATGCGGTCCCAAGTGGCGATCTGTGCGGGCACCAGCCCGATCACGCCCAGCGTCAGCGGTTGCATGTTTCCGGCATCGTCCATGATCCGACGCCGCAACAGCAGATAGGGCGACAAGAAGGGGCTTTGCCCGCCTTTCGGTGCGCAGCCGCCCATAGTGACATTGGCGCAGGTGAAGGGGAACTGTGCCCCGGCCAAGGCGCGGCAAAGCCAGTCGAGCCCGAAATTGAACTCATGATTGCCCAGCGTTGCCGCGTCATATCCCAACTGGTTCATCGCGTGGATCACCGGGTGTCCCCCGCCCCAGTCCGAGCCGTCCTGAGGGGTGATGTCGCCCAGCGGTGTGCCCTGCAACGCATCTCCATTGTCCAGCAACACGGTGTTGTGCATCTCGGACCGGGCAGCGCGGATCAATGTGGCCACTCGGGCCAGTCCGTGGGGGCAATCCTGTTGGTCGGAAAAGTAATCATAGGGTAGCAGATGGGCGTGCAGATCGGTGGTGCACAGTAGCCTGAGTTGGGCCGTGACCCGAGCCTGCATAGCACGTGCGCCTGTCTGATCCGGCAGCGAGGGCTGGGCATTCATTGGGCGCGGTGCCTTTGTCTGAGGGCGTCGTGGCTGGATGACCTGCATGCGCCACGACCTTAGGCCTAATTAAAAACAATAACGCAACCTAGAGTAGCCATGCGTCCGAGAAACGCAATAAAAACATCTTTCTTGCGCCTGAGCGGTGTTCGTGTCACCTCGCTCCAACACAATTTGAGGACGGGTGGCGTGCAAGTGTCGATATCAACCACAGGCCATGTAAGGTGTGCCACATGAAGCTGGCCGAGACGGTGACCTTTGGGGGCGGAGCGTGGGATCGTGCGGCCAATCTGAGGGGGTTGGCCGATCTGTCCCACCACGCGTCGCAGGCCATCGTGCTGTGGCGCGGCAAGGTGTGCACGCAATCCGAGACCCTTGCGCCGCTGGTGCGTGTGTCGCTGGACCATCCGGCACTACAGGGCGCGGTCGAGCCGCCGATATTGCTGGGGCAGGACAAGGACGGGACGCTGGTTTTTGCGCAGGACATCTCGCATTGGACGCCAGAGAACCTTGACGAAAGCGCCTTGGGCGGGTTCGTAGATGCCAGCCTGCAAACCCATCCCGACCTGCCCGACGGCGCCGGCTTTGCCGAGTTGCGCCGTATCATGACCGCGCTGACACCACGCGACGCGGAATTGGCCGCGACAGCGCGTGCGATCTACGCATGGCACGACAGTCACCGGTTTTGCGCAAAATGCGGCGCGGCCAGCCTGATGGCGCAGCGCGGTTGGCAGCGCAATTGCCCCGCCTGCGGCGCGCATCACTTTCCGCGCACCGATCCGGTAGTGATCATGCTGATCGAGCGGGGCAATGCGGTTCTGATGGGGCGTTCGCCCGGTTGGCCCGAGGGAATGTTTTCGTTGTTGGCGGGGTTTGTCGAACCCGGCGAGACGATTGAGGCGGCCGTGCGCCGCGAAACGTTGGAAGAGTCCAATATCAAGGTGGGCGCGGTCAGCTATCTGGCCAGTCAGCCCTGGCCGTTTCCTGCATCCTTGATGATCGGTTGCCGGGGCACGGCCCTTAGCGACGAAATCACCATCGACCCAATCGAGATCGAGGACGCCCGCTGGTTCACCCGCGAAGAGATCCTGGATGCGTTTTCGGGACAGCACGCATTTCTGTCTCCGGCGCGTGAGGGGGCGATTGCACATTTCCTGTTGCGCAACTGGCTTGCGGATCAACTGGATTGAGGTGACAATAGCGCTTGTAAGAGCCGGACAACGGCCCCAACACACACAAGTGTCAGCCGCAGGCGGGGGTGCCCCGGCGACGCAATAGCGACGAGGCAGAGCGATGAAATTTTCGACGCGCGAAGATATAGAAGCACCGATTGAGTATGTGTTTTCGCAGGTTTCGGATTTTCCGGGACTTGAACGGTCAGCTTTGCGGCGGGGTGCCGAGGTGCAGCGCGTGGACGATATTGACGGGACCGGCCCTGGCATGATCTGGGACACGGCGTTTGAACTGCGGGGCAAGCGGCGCAAGGCACAGATTGAATTGGTCGAGATAGACCCGCCCCACACCATGCGGTTCGTATCGCGCGCCACGTCCATCCACGGCGAGATGAGTGTCGATCTGGTGGCGATGTCGCGGGGGCGCACGCGCCTGACCTTGGAGGGCGAGTTGACGCCCCAGACCTTGGCGGCGCGCCTGATCATGCAATCCCTGAAGCTGGCCAAGTCCAGCGTCACGAAACGCTTTGAAGTGCGCGTCGCGTCATTCGCGAGTGAGCTTGAAGACCGCTATGCGCGCCGGGGCTAAAGCCGCCCCGCGTTTTTGCTGACGCAGGAAAAACCCAAAACCGCTGTAATCTTCGCCAGTCAAGCTGTTGCAAGACCCCCGGTATGGCCTGTGGCCTGATCCGGGGCCTTGTATTTTATCGCGCGCGAGGCGGTTCAGTCGCGGCTGGGATCGCGGGGATAGACGCCCAGGATATCCAGTTGTGATGTGAAATAGCCCAGTTCCTCTAGCGCCAGTGCGACGTTGGGATCATCTGGATGGCCGTCGATATCCGCATAGAACTGCGTCGCGGAAAACGACCCACCCACCATGTAGCTTTCCAGCTTGGTCATGTTGACGCCGTTGGTGGCAAAGCCGCCCATCGCCTTGTACAGCGCGGCGGGAATGTTGCGGACTTGAAACACGAAGCTGGTGATCATGCCGTCGTTGCCCCGGCGGCTGAGATCGGGGGTACGCGACATCACCAGAAAGCGGGTCCTGTTGTTGCCTTCGTCCTCGATTTCGTTTGCCAGTGCCTCTAGCCCGTAGATCTCGCCGGCCAATGGGCTGGCCAGCGCTGCGGTGTTGGGGTCGCCATCTTCGGCCACCTGACGGGCGGATCCGGCGGTGTCGGCCCCCGTGATACGCGTGATACCGTGTTGATCCAGAAAGCTGCGGCATTGGCCCAGAAGCATCGTGTGACTCATCGCCTGACGGATATCGCTTAAGGGGGTGCCGGGCAGGGCCAGCAGGGTAATATGCACCCGCACGAACGCCTCGTTGATGATATGCAACCCGCTGCCCGGCAGCAGGTGGTGGATGTCGGCCACTCGCCCGAAGGTGGAATTTTCGACTGGCAACATGGCCAGATCGGCCGCACCACTGCGCACGGCCTCGATCGCGTCCTCGAAGGTGCGGCAGGGCATCGGATCCATTTCGGGATAGGTGTCGCGGCAGGCCTGATGCGAATAGGCCCCCAGCTCGCCCTGAAAGGCAATGATGTTTGTCATTTTTGAAGGTCCTCTGGAAATGTACCGATCCCACAGGGGTCGGGCGTTTGGTCGCGCAAACTATACCTTGCACAGCCCTAGGGGAAGCGGATAGATACGCTTTCGACAGCATTTGAAACGGAAGCAGATCGATGTTCGATACAATGACACTCACCAAGGTCCTCGGCGGTTTCTGTGGCGCATTCCTGATATTCCTGTTGGGAAAATTCGCTGCCGAGACAATTTACACGACTGCGGCGGGTCACGATGGCGGACACGGCGGCGAGCACGTGCAAGGCTATATGATCGACACAGGCGGCGACGAAGGCGGCGAATCCGAAGCCGAGGCTGGTCCCTCGCTGGAAGAAATGCTGGCATCGGCCGACATCGGCAAAGGCGAGCGCGTGTTCAACAAATGCAAGGCCTGCCACAAGTTGGAAAAGGGTGAAAACTCGACCGGTCCCTATCTGTACGGCGTTGTTGGCCGTGCGGTGGATGCCGCCGAAGGCTTTGGTTATTCCGGTGCTCTGGAAGAGGTCGTGGACGTCTGGACGCCTGAGAACCTGGATGGCTTCCTGACGAAACCAGCCTCTTTTGCCCCGGGCACGGCGATGGGTTTTGCGGGTCTGAACAAGGCCGAAGACCGCGCCAACGTGATTGCTTACCTTGATAGCATCGACAATTGATGACAGCCCCAGCAATGGGTGCATTGGCCGCTGTTCCCTTTGGGACAGCGGCCTTTTTATTGGGCAAGGCGGATCACGTTCCGGTCAGAATATTGCACCGGAACTGGCAGCGACCCGCCATCTCACGGCATCGTTAAGGCGTTAGGGGGAATTACCCGCTACAGCTTTGCGGTGGGGTGCGTTAGCGTGCATAAAAGGCGGTATGTACCACCGGAACAATCGACGCCATTCGAGGAGGATATGATGACATCTTGCACAGGACAGGCGCACAGGGATCAAACCCGGACGGCAGCCAGGACGCGCAGTAATGCAGGCCCGGTCGTGGCACGTTGGTCAGGCCTGATGGCACTGGCGCTGGCGGCCCTGATGGCGCATGGCGCGCTGGCGCAGGATGACACCACGGATCCCGCCGCCGGGGACCAGATTATCAAAACCCACGGCTACAGTTATTTCGGAGACCTGTCTTATCCGGCTGATTTTACGCATTTCAACTACGTCAATCCGCATGCGCCCAAGGGCGGCGAAATGTCGATGGCCGTTTCGGGTACGTTCGACACGCTGAACGCCTATGCGCTGAAGGGCGTGGCGGGCACTGGCATGGGGCTGATGTACGAAAGCCTTCTGGCCGAGGATCCACTAAGCAATACCAGTTGGGTGCCGGCCGACGCCTTTGGCGAATCCTATGGCCTGCTGGCGGAAAGCCTTGAATATGACGTTGGCAAGACTTGGGTCATCTTCAACATGCGCCCCGAGGCCCGGTTTTCCGATGGCACGCCGGTGACGGCGCATGACGTGGTGTTTTCGCACAATCTGCTGCTGGATCAGGGCATTCCGTCCTACGCCGAGGCCGTGCGCAAGCGCGTGTTGAGCGCCGAGGCGCTGGACGATCACCGGGTCAAATTCACCTTTGCCGAAGATCCGTCGCGCCGGTCGCTGATTGATCAGGTCGGATCGGTCCCGGTGTTTTCCAAGGCGTGGTACGAACGCACAGGTGCAAAATTGAACGAATCGCGGCTGGAGCCTGCGGTTGGATCGGGTCCTTATATGCTGGACAGCTTCGAGGTGGGGCGCAACATCGTCTATAAACGCAACCCCGACTATTGGGGCTGGGACCTGCCGGTGGTGCAGGGACGGTTCAACTTTGGTAGCATCCGGTTCGAGTATTTTCTGGACGACGCCGCTATGTTTGAGGCGTTCAAGGCGGGCGAATATATGTTTCGCGCTGAAAGCAGCTCGAAAAAATGGGCGACGGGCTATGATTTTCCGGCGGTGGATGCCGGACATGTCGTGCTTGAGGAATTGCCTGACGGATCGGCGCCCAACGCGGCGGGTTTCGTGTTCAACCTTGGCCGGGACAAGCTGAAGGATATCCGCGTACGTCAGGCGATGGCGTTGGCCTTTAATTTCGAGTGGACCAATGAATCGCTGCAACATGGCCTGTTCAAACAGCGTCACTCGTTTGCGCAGGACACTCCGCTGGAGGCCCGGGGCCTGCCTGAGGGGCTGGAACTGGAATTGCTGAAATCGTTGGGGGATTTGGTGCCCGCCGCGATGCTGACCGAGCCTGCGGTGATGGCGCATACGTCGCGTGCAAGCACCCTTTCGGATCGCCGAAACATGCGCGCTGCGATGGCCCTGCTGGACGAGGCCGGTTGGCCCGTCGGCACCGACGGTAAGCGGCGCAATGCGGCGGGTAAGCTATTGACGCTGAATTTCCCCATCCCCGCGCCCAGTGCCGCGACATTGGGCGGGATCATTGAAAACTACATGCAGAATATCGAAAAACTGGGCATCACGCCGCAGTATGAACCGATTGACGTGTCGCAATTCACCCTGCGGCGACGCGAACGCGACTATGACATGCTGTATGCTGGGTACTACGCGGTGACCGGCGCGGGCACTGGGCTGCGCCAGATGTTCGGGTCCGAGGCGGCGGAGTATTCGGTGTTTAATCCGGCAGGCATCGCCAGCCCGCTGGTGGATGCGATCATCGACGCTTCATTGGCCACAACGTCGCAAGCCGAGGAAGACGCGGCGATCATGGCGCTGGATCGTGCGCTACGGTTCGAGTTTCCAATGATCTCCACCTGGTATAACGACAGTTTCTGGGTGGCGTATTGGGACGTTTACGCGCACCCCGAACAACAGCCCGCCCATCAGCTGGGAACGCTGGATTTCTGGTGGTATGACGCCGACAAGGCCGCGGCATTGAAGGCCGTGGGCGCACTGTGATACGGGTCGGTGTGGCCTGCACCGGCGGGCAAAGGAGCGTCTGAATGGGGGCCTATATCTTGCGGCGGCTGTTGCTGATCATTCCCACGTTGCTGGGGATCATGATCATCAACTTTGTGCTGGTCCAGTTTGTGCCCGGTGGCCCTGTTGAACAGGCAATCGCCAACCTGCAAGGGCAGGGCGACGTGTTTGAGGGCTTTGCGGGCGGGGGCAGTGACGCAGGTGGCGGGATGGCCGCACAGGCGGGCAATGACCGCTATATCGGCGCGCGCGGCCTGCCGCCCGAGATGATCGCGGAACTGGAGCGTCAATTCGGTCTGGACAAGCCGCCTCTAGAGCGGTTCGTCAACATGATGTGGAACTACATGCGCTTCGATTTCGGCGAAAGTTATTTTCGCAAGATCGACGTGACCGATCTGGTGCTGGAGAAAATGCCGGTGTCGATCTCATTGGGGCTGTGGTCCACGTTGATCGCCTATCTGATCTCAATTCCGCTGGGCGTGCGCAAAGCGGTGCGCGACGGCAGCGCGTTTGACACCTGGACCAGCGGCATCATCATCGTGGCCTATGCCATCCCGGCGTTTTTGTTCGCCATCATGCTGTTGGTGCTGTTCGCGGGCGGCAGTTACTGGAAGATTTTCCCGCTGCGCGGTCTTTATTCGGATGGGTTCGAGGATCTGAGCCTGATCGGCAAGGTACTGGATTATGCGTGGCACATCGCATTGCCGGTGCTGGCCAGCACCATTGCGGCCTTTGCCACGTTGACCCTGTTGACCAAGAACAGTTTTCTGGATGAGATCAAGAAGCAATATGTGATGACCGCCCGCGCCAAAGGGCTGAGCGAGAAACAAGTTCTTTATGGGCATGTGTTTCGCAACGCGATGCTGATCGTGATTGCCGGGTTTCCGGCCGTGTTCATCGGCGTATTCTTTGGCGGGTCTGTTTTGATCGAGACGATATTCTCGCTGGACGGTCTGGGCCGGTTGGGGTTCGAGGCGGCTGTGGGGCGCGATTATCCGGTGATGTTCGGCACGCTGTTTCTGTTTGGATTGATCGGGCTGGTGGTGAATATTTTCAGCGATCTGATGTATGTGCTGGTCGATCCACGGATTGATTTTGAGAAGCGGGAGGGTTGAGGGGATGGGAGCATCCGATTTGGCGCTGCGCGTGGACGTGAGCATGGATGGGGGCCAGCCCCCAACGGTAAAACCCAATCGGGTTTCACCGCCTCCCCCGGGATATTTTGGGCCAGAAGATACAGGGGGTGACGCATGGCATTATCCCCGCTGAACCAACGCCGCTGGCGGAATTTTTGCCGAAACCGGCGGGCTTATTGGTCGCTGATCCTGTTTTCGGTGGTGTTCACCATCACGCTGCTGGCCGAGTTCGTGGCTAACGATAAGCCGATCCTGGTCAGCTATCGCGGCGAGATTTATATGCCGGTGTTCAAATTCTATCCCGAGACGGCGTTTGGCGGCGATTTTGAGACCGAGGCAGTCTATCGCGATCCTGAAGTGCGGTGTCTGATTGCATCCGGTGGGCTGGATATGTGTTTTGATGACCCCGAAGGTGTGATCGAGGATGCGGCAGACGGTGTGGTCGACGGGGAAGCGTTGCAGACCGGCTGGGCCTTGTGGCCGCTGATCCCCTATAGCTATGACACGCCGGTGGATCGGCCCGGCGCCGCGCCGCTGCCGCCCAACGCGCAGAATTGGTTGGGGACAGATGATACCAAGCGCGATGTGCTGGCGCGGGTGTTGTATGGCTTCCGCCTGTCGGTGTTGTTTACCTTGATCGTGACGGCGCTGGCGTCGGTCATGGGGATTGCCGCGGGCGCGGTTCAGGGGTTCTTTGGCGGACTGACTGACCTGATATTCCAGCGGGTGATCGAGATTTGGGCCGCCACTCCGCAGCTATATGTGATCATCATCTTGTTCTCGATCCTGCCGCGCAGTTTCTGGCTGTTGGTGTTTATCACAGTGTTGTTCGGCTGGATGGCCCTTGTGGGCGTCGTGCGGGCCGAGTTCCTGCGCGCGCGCAATCTGGAGTATGTGCGCGCGGCCAAGGCGTTGGGCGTCAGCAACGGGCGGATCATGTTCCGTCACATGCTGCCCAATGCGATGGTGGCGACGCTGACGATGCTGCCGTTTGTTATCACCGGCACGATCAGCCTGTTGGCAGGCTTGGATTTTCTGGGCTTTGGATTGCCGTCATCATCGCCGTCCTTGGGCGAGTTGACATTGCAGGCCAAGCAGAACCTTCAGGCCCCGTGGCTGGCGTTTACCGCGTTTTTCGCCTTTGCGATCATGCTGTCGCTGTTGGTGTTCATCTTCGAGGGGGTGCGCGATGCGTTCGACCCCAGAAAGACCTTTGAATGAGCCTGCTTGAAGTCAAGGATCTGACCATCGCCTTTCGTCAGGACGGGGCGCTGAAGTCCTGCGTGCATGGGGTCAGCTTTACTGTGGATCGGGGCGAAACCGTTGCCTTGGTTGGTGAATCCGGGTCGGGCAAGTCGATCACTGCGCTGAGCACCGTGTCGCTGTTGGGCGGATCGGCGCAGGTGACGGGCAGTGTTCTGTACGACGGGCAGGAGATGATTGGCGCGGACGACCGCAGGCTGCGGCAGGTACGTGGCAATGACATCAGTTTTATCTTTCAGGAGCCGATGACATCGCTGAACCCTTTGCATACCCTGGAAAAACAGCTGGCCGAGAGTCTGGCCTTGCATCAGGGGCTAAGTGGGGATGCGGCGCGAACGCGTATTGTAGAGCTGTTGACGCGGGTGGGTATTCGCGACGCTGAATCGCGGCTGGGCGCGTATCCGCACCAGTTGTCCGGCGGGCAAAGGCAGCGGGTGATGATCGCCATGGCGCTGGCCAACCAGCCGGATATCCTGATCGCGGATGAACCCACCACGGCGCTGGATGTGACCATCCAGGCGCAGATCCTGGAGCTGCTGGCCGAACTTAAACGCGAAGAGAACATGGGCCTGTTGTTCATCACCCACGATCTGAGCATCGTGAAACGCATCGCAGACAAGGTCTGTGTGATGAAGGATGGCTTGATCGTCGAGGCCGGCCCGACGGCCGAGGTGTTCGCCGCGCCGAAGCACCCTTATACCCGCAAGCTGTTGAATGCCGCCGCGACGGGACGGCCTGCGCCGGTGGCTGAAAACGCGCCTGTGGTCGTCGAAACCGATCATCTGCGCGTCTGGTTTCCGATTCAAAAGGGTTTTTTGAAGAAGACCATGGGCCATGTGAAGGCCGTGAACGATGCGTCGATCACCGTGCGCGCCGGTGAGACGCTGGGCATTGTCGGCGAGAGTGGGTCGGGCAAGACCACGCTGGCGCTGGGCATCATGCGGTTGATCGGCTCGGAGGGGGCGATCAGGTTTGACGGTGAGGATGTGCGCAGCTGGTCCACGCGCACCCTGCGCAAGCGGCGCTCTGCCATGCAGATCGTGTTTCAGGATCCCTTTGGCAGCCTCAGCCCGCGCATGACCTGTGAACAGATTATTGCCGAGGGGCTGGGCGTGCATGGCGTGCCAGAGGGGCAGAACGAGCGTGATCTGGTGGCCGAGGTTCTGAGCGAAGTGGATATGCCGGTGGATTCGATGCACCGCTATCCGCATGAATTTTCGGGCGGCCAGCGTCAGCGGATTGCGATCGCGCGCGCCATGATCCTGCGCCCGAAACTGGTGGTTCTGGACGAACCGACCAGCGCGCTGGATATGACCGTGCAGGTACAGATCGTGGACCTTTTGCGCCGGTTGCAGCAGAAATACGGGCTGGCCTATCTGTTTATCAGTCACGATTTGAACGTGGTGCGCGCGATGAGCCACAAGATCATGGTGATGAAACAAGGCGACGTGATCGAGTCTGGTCCGGCGGATGAATTGTTCAGCCAGCCCAAAACCGAATACGCGCAGACCTTGCTGCGCGCGGCGCTGGACCCGACAGGGTAAGCTGCCGACATCGTCGGCGTCAGATTGCCGAACTGTGGCCCTGTTGAGCGTGTTCGTATGTGTCCAGCTGGCGGGCGATCATGCGTGTCAGCGGACGCACATCCCGCGGGATGCTCAGACCCTTGGATGACAGGCTCAAAAGGCCGGGGTACGTTGCGGCGACACCTTCAAGGATGGCAGTGACGGTTGCCGGTGACACGCCAAAGGACTGCGCAATATCCTGCGTGTCGATGGCAAAATCACACATTAGGGATTCAATCATGCGGCCGCGCATCTTGTCCTCGGCAGTAAAGACATGCCCGCGCGAGGTTGAGAAGCGCTCGGCGCGGATATGGCCGGTGTGGATGCCGGTGGCGGGCGCGTTCTGCGCATAACCTTGCGGAAAACGCGAGATGGACGAGGCACCGACCCCGATCAGTACGTCGGATGTGTCGTCGGTATATCCCTGAAAATTACGGTGCAGTGTGCCCGCCTTCAAGGCGCGGGCCAATCCGTCTTCGGGGCGGGCGAAATGGTCGATTCCGATTTCGTCATACCCATCCCATAGGAACAGGCGCTGGGCGGTCTCAAACAATTCCAGCCGTTGTTGCGGGCTGGGCAGGGAATCGGACGGGATCAGCTGTTGGCGTTTGGCCATCCACGGCACATGCGCATAGCCATACAGCGCCACGCGATCCGGGTTGAGCGACAGCAGCTTTTGGACGCTGGTGGTGATGCGCTCAACGGTCTGGTACGGCAACCCGAACAGGATATCGGCGTTCAGGCTGGTGATTCCCCGCGCGCGGATTTCGGTGATCGCATCGCGGGTCACATCGAAACTCTGGATGCGACCGATGCTTTTCTGGATTTCGTCGTCAAAATCCTGCACACCGATCGACGCGCGGGTCATGCCCGCTGCCACCAAGGCGTCAAGACGCGCTGCGTCAATTTCATTCGGGTCGATTTCGACCGAAAACTCGGTCTCCTCGTCAAACGGCGCAATTTCCCGGATCGCACCGGCAAGGTCGGACATCATCGAGGGGCCTAGCAACGTCGGCGTGCCGCCGCCCCAATGCAGGCGCGACAATCGCACACCTTGCGGCAAGTGTTTGCCTAACAGGGATAATTCGGCCTTGAGCGTGTCCATATAGGCGATGACGGGTGCGTCGCTTTGCGTGCCTTGGGTGCGGCAGGCGCAGAACCAGCACAATCTGCGACAGAACGGCACATGCACGTAAAGCGAGATCTTGCCGCCTTCCGGGATTGCCTCGATCCAGCCTGCATAGGTTGATGAATCCACCCCACCCGCAAAATGCAGGGCGGTTGGATAACTCGTGTATCTTGGCACTTTGGCCTCGAACAGACCCAGCTTGCCCAGTTGTGCTTTGACTACCATAAGGCTAGTCTTAGATTGGCTTTAAGGACTGATCCTTGATTCAGATCAAAATGAAAACGCGCACCCGATATGTTGAATGATGAAGCTTCGGTTATTCCCAAAGACTGTGGGCAATGCCCCATCCGTCATCGTGCCGTCTGCGCGCGATGCGAGGTCGACGAATTAGAGCGGCTGGATCAGATCAAATATTATCGCAGCTTTCAGGCCGGTCAAACGGTGATCTGGGCGGGCGACAGGATGGATTTTGTCGGATCGGTTGTGACGGGGATCGCCACGCTGACACAAACGATGGAGGACGGGCGCACCCAGATGGTGGGTCTGTTGCTTCCCAGCGATTTTGTCGGTCGTCCAGGCCGCGCGACAGCCGCCTATAATGTGGTCGCGACCAGCGACGTGATGATGTGCTGTTTTCGCAAGAAACCGTTCGAGGACATGATGGCGGCAACGCCGCACATTGCGCAGCGCCTGCTGGAGATGACTCTGGACGAACTGGACGCGGCGCGCGAATGGATGCTGGTTCTGGGGCGCAAGACCGCGCGCGAAAAGATTGCCTCGTTGTTGGCCATCATCGGGCGTCGCAATGCGACGCTTTCAATGCAGGGCCAGACCGGGACGATGGTTTTTGACCTGCCTCTCACGCGTGAGGCGATGGCAGATTATCTGGGCCTGACGCTTGAGACAGTCAGCCGTCAGATATCGGCGTTGAAACGTGACGGAATCATCGTGCTTGAGGGCAAGCGCCATGTGACGGTCCCGGATTTCGACCGCTTGATGGAAGAAGCGGGTGACGACAGCGATGGTGGGTTACTGACCTGACATCAGGCACCCCCTGCGGGGGTAGGACCCCGCAAGGTTTGATTGATCATGCCAGCCGTTAATGGGCCATAAACACCGGCAATTTTGCGTTTTCCAGAAGATCGCGTGTGGCCCCGCCGAATACCGCCTCGCGGAAGCGCGAGTGGCCATAGGCCCCCACCACCATCATATCGGCCTGAATATCCACTGCATGGCGGTTTAAAACATCCGACACGCGCGGCAAGGTGCGCGCCAGTACGTCGATTTCAACCCGCACACCGTGACGTGACAGAAACTGCGAGATCTGCCCACCGGGATCAGAACGGTTCGGCCCATGGGTGGGCGGGTCGATCACGACCACATGCACGTTTTCGGCCGCACGCAACAGGGGCAGGGCGGCGCGTACCGCACTCATCGCTTCGGCGCTTTCGTTCCAGCCGACCACAATCTTGGCGGGATGCTCGGGCAGTTTGGCATCGTCGGGCATGATCAGCACGGGCAGTTGCCCATTAAAGAGGCATCCTTCGGTTGTCGCCTCCAGATCGCCGCCGCGCCCTTCGCCATAGGGCTGCGGCAAAACAGCCAGATCGGCAAAACGCGCCCGCGCGCCGATGCGGCGTGACAGGTCAATCATTTGGCCTACGTCAGATTCGCAGGACCACCGAATACCGGAATTTTTCAGCAATTTGCGTGCCGCAGCCTCGATTGCGGTGGCTTCCTGACGGGCCCGGCCAAGGGATTGCTCTAACACGACTGCAGTCGCGCCAGCGTAGTAATAGCCCGACTGACTGCGATCCACACCCATACACAGCACATCCAGATGCGCGTCATGGGCCTCAGCCACAGAAATAGCAGCACCAAGGGCCGGTTCGATCAGGGTTTCGTCGGTCAGAATTGTGATCATGGAATTATAGGTCATCGTGCCCTCCAATGAGATATAGCGAGCCGGGTTTCACCGGGATATGGTTTAGGCTAACATTCGAAAATGTGCATGACATTGATGCCGGTCAAGAAATCAGTGAGATATTGTTGATACAGATCAAGGTTACGCCGGACGCGCCTTGCGATACGAACCAAGCCTAAACGCGCCCGCATGGGCATCTGATTCGTGCGGACAGAAGACGAGGGAACTGAAACATGACGAACTACATCAAGCTGGTAGCGCTTGGGTTGATCGCGTTTTTTGCGCTGATTGCAGCCAATTACGCGCGCGACTTGGCCTATCTGGTCAATGCTTTGACCATTGCACTGGCCGCTGCGGGGGCCTTTGTATGGGTTCTGCGCAAGACGGATGAACCGGTGCAGACCGTGGACCTTTCGGGGCAATACATGGATGGCGTGATCCGCTTTGGCGTGGTCGCGACCGCGCTTTGGGGCATCACGGGCTTCTTGGTGGGTACGTTCATT
Organism: Rhodobacteraceae bacterium KMM 6894; assembly: GCA_035798175.1. Lineage (GTDB taxonomy): Bacteria > Pseudomonadota > Alphaproteobacteria > Rhodobacterales > Rhodobacteraceae > Roseovarius. Next base: position 91,079 of record JAPFBS010000008.1, on the reverse strand, counting down.
GCCTTTCAGCTGGCCTTTCCGGGATTGAACTTTGAGTGGGCCGAAGGGTTCGCCAACTTTGGCCGTCTGCGCCCGCTGCACACGTCGGCGGTGATTTTCGCCTTTGGCGGTAACGCGTTGATTTGTACGTCATTCTATGTCGTGCAGCGCACCAGCGCCGCGCGCCTTTGGGGTGGTAATCTGGCGTGGTTCGTTTTCTGGGGCTATCAGTTGTTCATCGTGCTGGCCGCAACCGGTTATCTTCTGGGCGCGACCCAATCGCGTGAATATGCCGAGCCTGAGTGGTACACCGACTGGTGGCTGACAATCGTCTGGCTGGCCTATCTGGCCGTGTTCATCGGCACATTGGTCAAGCGCAAAGAGCCGCACATCTACGTGGCCAACTGGTTCTTCCTGTCCTTCATCATCACCGTCGCGATGCTGCATGTGGTCAATAACCTGTCGATCCCGGTCAGTATCTTCGGATCCAAATCTGTTTCGCTGTTCTCGGGCGTTCAAGATGCGATGACACAGTGGTGGTACGGCCATAACGCCGTGGGTTTCTTCCTGACTGCGGGCTTCTTGGGGATGATGTACTACTTTGTTCCCAAACAGGCCGAACGTCCGATTTTCAGCTACAAACTGTCGATCATCCACTTTTGGGCACTGATCTTCTTGTATATCTGGGCCGGTCCGCACCACCTGCACTATACGGCGCTGCCTGACTGGGCCGGCACTTTGGGCATGGTATTCTCGATCGTGCTGTGGATGCCCAGCTGGGGTGGCATGATCAACGGTCTGATGACCCTTTCGGGGGCTTGGGACAAGCTGCGTACCGATCCGATCATTCGGATGATGGTGATCAGCCTTGGCTTCTACGGCATGTCGACCTTTGAAGGCCCGATGATGTCGATCCGCGCGGTCAACTCGCTGTCGCATTACACTGACTGGACCATCGGCCACGTGCATTCGGGTGCGTTGGGCTGGAACGGGATGATCACATTCGGCGCATTGTACTTCTTGGTGCCGAAGCTGTGGAACCGTGAGCGCCTGTATTCGCTGCGTCTGGTCAGTTGGCACTTCTGGCTCGCGACTATCGGCATCATTCTTTATGCGGCATCCATGTGGGTGACCGGCATCATGGAAGGCCTGATGTGGCGCGAAGTGGATGCGAACGGCTTCCTCGTGAACAGCTTTGCCGACACTGTGGCAGCCAAGTTCCCGATGTATGTCGTGCGTGCTTTGGGCGGTGTGATGTTCCTGAGCGGTGCAGTGATCATGTGCTACAACCTTTACATGACGATCAGACGGAGCCCGGTTGTCGCAGCCGACAACTCTGCTGTTCCGGCTGAATGAGAGGGAACTGACCGATGAGTATCCTTAACAAACACCAGATCCTCGAACGTAACGTCACGCTACTGGCCATCTTTGCCTTTATCGTGGTGACGATCGGGGGCATCGTTCAGATCGCGCCGCTGTTCTGGCTGGAGAACACCATTGAGGACGTAGAGGGCATGCGCCCCTACTCCCCTCTGGAGTTGACCGGGCGGGATATCTATGTGCGCGAAGGTTGCTATGTCTGCCACAGCCAAATGATCCGCCCAATGCGGGACGAGTTCGAGCGTTACGGCCACTACTCTCTGGCGGCGGAATCGCAGTATGACCACCCGTTCCAATGGGGGTCCAAACGGACCGGCCCTGATCTGGCCCGGGTCGGTGGACGCTATTCGGATGACTGGCACGTCGATCACCTGCGCAACCCGCAGTCGGTTGTGCCGGAATCGATCATGCCGAAATATGGCTTTCTCGAAGATCGCATGATCGACGGTGAATATGTTGGGGATCTGCTGAAAACGCACCGTCTGGTGGGGGTGCCCTACACAGATGACATGATCGAAAACGCGTCTGCCGACTTTGCCGTCCAGATTGATCCGTACGGTGATTTTGACGCCATGCTGGAACGCTATCCAGGGGCACAGGTGCGCAGCTTTGACAAGGCTGAAGGCGTGTCCGAAATGGACGCTCTGGTGGCGTATTTGCAAATGCTGGGAACACTGGTCGACTTCTCGACCTTCACACCTGTCGCAAGCCGTTAGAAAGGGGTCTGACCAATGGAAACCTATTCGATCTTGCGGCAGTTCGCGGACAGTTGGATGCTGCTGGTTCTCTTCTTCTTTTTCGTTGGCGTCGTGCTGTGGGTGTTCCGCCCCGGTGGGACCAAAGCCTATAAAGATCCCGCGGGAATTCCGTTCCGGCACGAAGACAAGCCTGCACCCGATGGCACCGATGACGCCCCCGACAACGCCAAGGAGGTGTGACCACTATGGCAAAGAACCCGAAAACACATACCAAACAGAACGAAGACCCAAACACGACTGGCCACGAATGGGACGGGATTCAGGAATTCGACAACCCGATGCCGCGTTGGTGGTTGTGGACCTTCTACGCCTGTATTGTCTGGGCCATCATTTATTCCATCGCTTACCCGGCTTGGCCTGGGATCAAATCGGCCACGCCCGGTTTGCTGGGCTGGTCCACGCGGGCCAATGCCGCCGCCGAGCTTGAGGCGGCAACCACGGCCAATGATGCGATCAACACCAAGCTGGCCTCGGCAGAGCTGACCGAGATATCGAGCGATCCTGAACTGGCCGGTTATGCCGCGTCGGCAGGGGCGGCCGTTTTCAAGACTTGGTGCGCACAGTGCCACGGGTCTGGTGCGGCGGGGGCCAAGGGCTATCCCAACCTGTTGGACAATGATTGGTTGTGGGGTGGTGACATTGAGGCGATCCATACCACCATCTCGCATGGGATTCGCAACGAAGAGGACGAGGATGCGCGGTTCTCGCAGATGCCCGCCTTTGGCGAGATCCTGGAACGCGACGAGATCACGCAAGTGGTCAACTATGTCATGTCCTTGTCGGGTACGCCGAAGGATGCAAGCCTGGTCGAAGCTGGACAGGAAGTGTTCTTGGACAACTGCGCCGCGTGCCACACGGACGAAGGCACAGGCGATCAGTATCAGGGTGCGCCCAACCTGACGGATGCGATCTGGCTGTTCGGTGGGGATTTCGAGACGTTGCAGGCCACCGTCACTTACAGCCGTTATGGCGTTATGCCGGCTTGGTCGGACCGTCTGAGCGAGGCGCAAGTGCGCGCCGTTGCGGCGTATGTTCACCAGCTGGGTGGGGGCGAGTAACCTCACCCGCAAAGAGATACCTATCGGGCCGCTTGCGGTCCGGTGGGTCAGGCACCGACCTTCTGTTCTGTTCGCGCGTTTCCGAATGGTCGGTACCTAAAGCGTTTTGCGTTTTCTCTGATAAAGAGAAGACGCAAAACGCCCATACCCTTTAATCGCGGCGCCTTTTTCACCAGCTCTGTGTATTGGGCCAAAGGCGAGCTGCTTTGAAAACTTCCCCGTCGCTTTAGGTGACGGGGAAGTTTTGTATGCGCAGGGTTTGCTGATGTCAGTCCCGGCGGCGCGCCGTCTGATGGGCCTCGATTTCGGCCTCGCGGCGTGTGTCGAACTTTGTGCGCGGACCCCAGTGGTTGTATGTCTTGCTGCGCGCTGCGGTCATGAAAGATTTTGCGAAGATTCCAAACATTGTTTCATCCTTTCTTAGGGCTGTTTATGCATTGAATGTCGCGTGTTTTGCGTCACAGTGCGACTCAGCAAGTTTTCCGTTATGTAAGTTTGACTAACATATGAACTGGATGGATCTACCGCCTTTGACCGCGCTCAGGGCCTTTTCTGCTTTGGCGCGGACTGGATCGGCGCAGGCTGCGGGTGCTGCGTTGAATGTAAGTCACGCCGCAATCAGTCAGCAGATCAAGGCGCTGGAAACGCATATGGGGCTAACCCTGACGCGCCGCGTGGGGCGTGGCCTGGCCCTGACAGGGGAAGGCGCGCATTTGGCCGAGGCGCTGGAAGAGGGGTTTGGGGTTATCGCCACGCGGGTTGCCGCGTTGACCGGGGCCGATGCGGCGCGCCCTTTGCAGATTTCAACGACGCCGCAATTTGCCGCCTTCTGGTTGATGCCACGCTTGGGCCAGTTTCAACAGCGCCACCCAGAGGTCGATCTGATGGTCCATCCGTCACCGCAGCGTGCCGACCCGGCGCCGGGTGGCGTGGACGTTGCGCTGCGCTTTGGGGCCGGGGCATGGGACGGGCTGGACGCCGAATTGTTGGTGCCGACCAACATCGTCGTCGCCGCCGCGCCCAGTCTGGTGGGGGACCGCATCTTTAACCAGCCTGAGGATATGTTGGACTACCCTTGGATGGATGAGTTGGAGGCCAGTCAGGCCGATGATTGGCTGCGCGCCAACGGGGTCACGGCCAAACGCTGTAAATCCGTGACCATGGTGCCCGGCAACCTGATGGTCGACGGCATCCGGGCAGGGCACGGGATCGGTGTTCTGTCGGGCATATCCATCACCGATGACGTGGCTGCCGGACGCCTGCGCATTCTGTTTGAAGACAAGGGGGACACCGGTTATTTTATTGTCACTCGCCCCGGCGTGCAGCGCCCACAAGCCAAAATGTTGATCCGGTGGCTGCGCAGCCTCAAGGATGCCCCCCTGCGGCAATAAGGCGTTTTGCAATTCGCATGTGATCCTGATTGTTTGTCGCCAATTGTTTCTGGAAGGAACGCGGTTTTGAAGCACTGTGCGCTTCTCTGGAAAACTTGGCCAAGCGCAGGCCAGACCGTGAAAGATCACTTTCAGACTCGTAATTTGATGCAGGTCAAGGCCCAGTCTTGCATGACCTGAGACAAACCCGCATCTGGACCTCATTACCGGAGTGATTCCCTTGGCCGATAGCCAGTCCCAACAACCGCCCAGCCTGTACGCCTCGCGCGAACCGATCTTTCCCAAGAAGGTCTACGGCAAATTTCGCAATCTCAAATGGGTGATCCTGATCGTCACCTTGGGGATCTACTATGTCACGCCGTGGATTCGCTGGGATCGGGGGCCGAACCTGCCCGATCAGGCCGTTCTGATCGATCTGGGCAGTCGCCGGTTCTATTTTTTCTGGATCGAGATCTGGCCGCATGAATTCTATTTCGTCGCCGGTCTGCTGGTGATGGCGGGGCTGGGATTGTTCCTGTTTACCTCGGCCTTGGGCCGGGTGTGGTGTGGCTATGCCTGCCCGCAAACGGTTTGGACGGATCTGTTTATTCTGGTGGAACGCTGGATCGAGGGCGACCGCAACGCGCGCCTGCGTCTGCAGCGTCAGAAAAAATGGGATTTACGCAAGGTGCGCTTGCGCCTGAGCAAATGGATCACCTGGCTGTTGATCGCGGCGGCGACGGGCGGGGCTTGGGTATTTTACTTTACCGATGCACCGACGCTGTTGGTGGATCTGTTCACGCTGAACGCGCATCCTGTGGCATACACCACGGTGGCCGTCCTGACCGCGACGACGTTCTTTTTTGGTGGCTTCGCGCGTGAACAAATCTGCATTTATGCCTGCCCGTGGCCGCGGATTCAGGCCGCCATGCTGGACGAAGACACGCTGACCGTTGCCTATCGCGAGTGGCGCGGTGAGCCGCGCGGCAAGAAAAACACCCGCCGCGTCAAGGCCGAAGAGGCCGAGGCCGCAGTCGCCCTTTCAAACGCCGCAGGCCCCGGTGCCGCCAAGTACAAACCCACCCCCTATCCCGGTGTGCCGCTGAACGATCTGGCCGCGGCCGCGCAGGATGGTCCGGGCGATTGCATCGACTGCATGGCCTGCGTGAACGTCTGCCCGATGGGGATCGATATTCGCGATGGGCAGCAGATGGAGTGCATCACCTGTGCACTGTGCATCGACGCCTGCGATGACATCATGGCCAAGATCGGCAAGCCGCGCGGCCTGATCGATTACATGGCTCTGACGGATGAAGAGAACGAACGCTCGGGCAAGCCGCCCAAGCCGATCCTGAAACACATTCTGCGTCCTCGCACGATCCTCTATACGACCCTGTGGGCTTTGGTTGGTGTCGGTCTGGTCTTTGCACTGTTCATCCGCTCGGATATCGAAATGACGGTCGCTCCGGTGCGTAACCCGACCTTTGTGACTATGGCCGATGGCACCATCCGCAATACCTACGAGGTGCGCCTTCTGAACAAGCATGGCGAGGACCGTCTGTTCGACCTGTCCGTGACCGGTGATCCGACGCTGGAAATATCGCTTGAAGGTTTGGCCACTGACGAGGTTATGGTTCCCGCCAACAGCACGTTCAATCAACGGGTCTATGTCGAGGCCCCGGCGGGTTCGGTGCCGGCGTCGGAGGCATTGAGCGATCTGCGAATCTGGGTCGAGGATAAGACCAACGGCGAACGTGCGCACAAGGACACCAATTTCCACGGTAGGGGCAATTAATGGCACAATCGCAAAATACCGAATGGCGCCTGACTGGTTGGCATGTGCTGATGGGCTTTGTGGGGGCGTTCGGGGTAATCATCGCGGTCAACCTGACGCTGGCCTATAACGCGGTGCGCACGTTTCCGGGGCTGGAGGTGAAGAATTCTTACGTTGCCAGTCAGGAATTCGATGTGCGTCGCGACGCACAAGAGGCGCTGGGGTGGACTGTACGGGCAAGCCATCATGACGGGATGCTGAAGCTGGCCATCACCAACGCCGCCGGTGCACCGGTGCGGGTGGCGCGGCTGGACGCAATTCTGGGGCGCGCTACCACTGTAAAGGACGACATGACGCCGGATTTTGTGTTCAATGGCATCGACTATAACGCGCCCGTCGATCTGGGCGCGGGCAACTGGAACATTCGTATGGAGGCGCAAGCCATGGATGGCACCGATTTCTATCAGCGTTTGGTGTTGATCAAGGAATGACCGTCGCGCTGCGCCCTTCGCCCTCGGCCTGTCCGGCCTGCGACGCGGCGCCTGCGGCGCTTGCCGCTGCCGAGGCACATGCGGCGGCGCAACCGGGACAGATCCTGCTGTCCCTGCCGACGATCCATTGCGCAGCCTGTATCGCCAAGGTCGAGCGCGGCTTGCGCGCGCACCCCGGTGTGCAAGGCGCGCGCGTCAATCTGACATTGAAGCGCGCCACCATCACAGCCGACCCGGACCTGAGTGCCGCCGATATGATCACCGTCGTTCAGGCGTTGGGATACGAGGCGCATGAGCTGGACGCGTCGGTGCTGGGCGCAACGGCCACCGACAAGGCCGGGCGCGATCTGCTGATGCGTCTGGCGGTGGCGGGCTTTGCCTCGATGAACGTCATGTTGTTGTCGGTCGCAGTCTGGGCGGGGGCCGAGGACGCGACGCGCGACATGTTCCACTGGGTTTCGGCGGCGATTACCCTGCCGACCATCGCGTTCGCGGGCCAGCCGTTTTATCGCAGTGCTTGGGGGGCGTTGCGTGCCGGGCGGCTGAATATGGATGTACCGATCACGCTGGCCATCGCGCTGGCGATCATTACCTCGCTGTGGGAAACCATGCTCGGCGGGCATCACGCCTATTTCGACGCTGCTTTGACGCTGACCTTCTTCTTGCTGGCCGGACGGTATCTGGATCACCGCACACGGGCAATTGCCCGCTCGGCCGCCGAGGAACTGAGTGCGCTGGAGGTGCCACGCGCGTGGCGACTGGAGGACGGGCAGGAGGTGCAGGTGCCGGTTGCGGCGCTGCGCCTTGGTGACGCGATTGCCGTGCGCCCCGGTGGTCGAATGCCGGTGGATGGGGTGATTACGCATGGTACGTCCGAGTTGGACCGATCCCTGCTGACCGGGGAAACGCGGCCTGTCTTTGCGGACATCGGCACAGAGGTATCTGCGGGCGAGATGAACCTGACCGGGCCGTTGACCCTGCGCGCGACTGCTGTGGGCAGTGATACGTCCCTGCACCGTATGGCCGATCTGGTCGCCGTCGCTGAATCCGGTCGCGCCAACTATACCTCGCTGGCCGACAAGGCCGCGAAGCTATACGCGCCGGGCGTGCATATCCTGTCGGCGTTGGCGTTTTCGGGCTGGCTGATCGGCACGGGCGACATGCGCACCGCAGTGAATATCGCCGCTGCCGTTTTGATCATCACCTGTCCCTGTGCGCTGGGTCTGGCCGTGCCTGCAGTGACAACTGCCGCATCGGGGCGGTTGTTTAAACGCGGGATGCTGATCAAACACGCCACCGCGCTTGAGCGTCTGGCCGAGGTCGACACCGTGGTGTTCGACAAGACCGGCACGCTGACCACCGGCACGCCTACACTGGACGCTCCCGAGGCGCTGAACCCGGATGCCTTTGCCGTCGCGCTGGCGTTGGCAGCGGGCAGTGCGCACCCCCTGAGCGTGGCGATCACGCAGGCCGGGCGCGCCGCTGGCGTGACCCCTGCGACCGTGACGGACATTCGCGAAGTGCCGGGTTACGGTACGACCGGCCAGTGGCAGGGCGGGTGCGTGCGTTTGGGCCGGGCCAGTTGGACCGGGGCCACACCCGTCGCCCAAACCGCGACCTACCTGCAAATCGGTGATGCCGCGCCGCTGGCGTTGACCTTTACCGACAGCCTGCGCACGGGCGCGGAACAGGCCGTTGCCGCGCTGATCAAGGCGGGCAAAGACGTGTGGTTGATTTCGGGTGACAGCACACCTGCGGTCAAGGCAATGGCGAAACGTCTGAATATCCCCCATTGGTTGGCCGAGGCGCTGCCCGCCGAAAAGGCCGCCCGCGTTCAGGATATCTCGGCCAGCGGGCATCATGTGTTGATGGTGGGTGACGGGCTGAACGATACTGCCGCGCTGAGTGCGGCGCATGTGTCGATTTCGCCGGCGTCGGCGTTGGACGCGGCGCGCGCGGCGTCTGACATCGTGCTGCTGGGCGCGGACCTGACCCCGATTGCCGAAGCCTGCGATATCGCCCGGCAAGCGACCAAACGCATCCGCGAGAACTTCCGGATCGCCACGATCTATAATCTGATCGCCGTGCCCTTGGCCGTTGCCGGTCTGGCCACGCCGTTAATCGCCGCCTTGGCCATGTCCAGCAGTTCGATTATCGTGTCGTTGAACGCGTTAAGAATACGGGGGCGGGGATGAACATCCTGTTTTATTTGATCCCGATTTCGCTGTTTTTGGGCGGTGTGGGCTTGGTTGCGTTTGTCTATACGCTTCGCAGTAATCAGTATGACGATCCCGAGGGCGACAAGCGGCGCATTCTGTCGGATGAATGGGACGATCACCCCAAACCGTAAGCGCGCGGGATCAGGCCGCGCGGCGGATCGCCTGTTGAGGGCTGATGTCCAACGGCCCGCCCGCTGCTGCCGCCATCAAAACCCGCACCTCATGTGTATTCAACGCCAACCGCGCTGTTGGTCCGGTACCGTCTTCGCCCTGAACGCTTTCGCTGGCTAGGCCATCGGCGCGCAGGATCTGGTGACGCGCGCAGGCGATATGGTGATAGTGCACCGGAACAGGGGCCGCGCACTGTACAATGCCGCGATAGCCGACCAGCGCCTTGGCGGGGGCAAGCACCTCGTAACTTTGGAAATAGAGCGCGGCCGTGGCATGGCTTAACGCGATGCGTTGCTCGGAAGCGACCCACATGTCCCGCAATGGCGCGCCGGGTCCCATCGCATTGGCAGGTATACGCACCGGGATGGAGGGGGCCGTGCCATCAGGGGCATGTTGGGGGGATTTTGAAGCGGTCCAAAGGATCGGTTGAAACCCGTCATCCTCGGTCCAAACCAGATGCCCTACGCGCAGGTCCTCGACCGGACGATACCCACGTGAGGACATGATGAGCGTGCCCGTCAGGTGGCCACAGATTGTTGCGTGGGGGAATGTCAGGTCTGAAAGGGTCGAAGCGGACATGGCGGCACCTGTTGGTTGGGGTGCCTTTAATCTGACCGCAGATCGTGCCTGAATTGTGTTACTTACGGGGAATAATTTCGTTAAATTGGACGTATTGCCCGGCTTGTAGACACAATCAGACCTGTCCCTGATATCCCCATGACCGAGCCGGATTTAGCCCGGTTCTATCATGAAGCAGGTGATTTTCTTGGAATGAAGGCGGCGGCAGGCCAGATCGGCTGTCTCGCGCGTCAAGCCCATGAAATTGGCGTCAAACCCGTTCGAGCGTTTGCTGACCTTGCTCAGGGCACCGTCCAGGGTGCTCATCTCGCTCAGGGCGGTTTTCAGCAACACCTTGCTGGCCTTGTATTGGCTGGGATAGCGGCCCACGTTGATGCCCCAGTTGCGCCCGCCAGATGTGGACACGCGCGTAACGACCTCTTGAACCGGGTCGTCGGCGCCGGTGTTCAGGCTGGCCAAGGTCAGATCCTTGGGGCGGCGCACCGGCTTGACCGTGGCAGATGTGGCGCCAGCCACCGGTATGCCGGTCGCTGCGAGGGCAGGGGCCAACGCGGGGACATCAACATCGGCATTTTGCGCGGCGACAAGGGCCCGTTCAATATCACCCGACTTGGCCAGAACAACCGGGGCGGTTGCGGCCATCGGGCGTGATTTGGGGCGCAGGCTTTTCTTGACGGCGGCGGCTGCGGCCAGACGTACAGTCTTGGCGGCGGTGCCATCCGCGCCGCCCCCAGTATCACCACGGCCTTGATAAGCGGGCTTTTCCGGACGGTTCAGCGCCACGCGCGTCGGGGCACGTTGAAAGCCGAGGTCCAGCAATTCGGCAACCTTGGCGTTGCGTGTCGCGGTCGAACGTCCGCCGAATACGGTGGCAATGATCCGTTCGCCACCACGCTCGGCGCTGGCAACCAGATTGAAACCGGCGGCCCGGGTGTAGCCGGTCTTGATCCCGTCCGCACCCTTGTAGCTGTTCAGCAGTTTGCGGTTGGTATGGTTGACTGTGCTGACGCCTGCGTCGGCGTGAATTCGGGAGAACAGATTGTAATACGCTGGGTAGTCATAGAACAGATGGCGCCCCAATTCGGTCATGTCCCGGGCCGTGGACAGGTGGCCGTCTTCGGTCAGGCCATGGGCGTTTTTGAATGTGGTGCGCGTCATGCCAAGGGACTTGGCGGTACGATTCATGCGCCGCGCAAATGCAGCCTCCGAGCCGCTGACGGCCTCGCCCAAGGCGGTGGCAGCATCATTGGCGGATTTCACGGCGGCAGCGCGGATCAGGTAGCGCAGCTTGATCCGCTGACCGGCTTTCAGGCCCAGTTTGCTGGGGGGCTCGTTGGCAGCATTGCGCGAGATGACCACCGTATCGTCCAGCCCGATTTCGCCATTTTCGACGGCTTCGAACACGATATATAACGTCATCATCTTTGTCAGGGAGGCGGGATGCAACCGGGCATCCTCGTTCGTGGCGTGCAGGATCTTGCCGCTGCGCGCGTCGATCACCATTGCTGCATAGGGGGCCGCCAGTGCGCTTAGTGGTAGGATGATCAACATCCACACCGTCGCCAACACCAAGATGCCCAGCCGAATTGACTGCCTGTTCCGCGTTGTCATGGAACCACTCTTTTTTACTGCCTCGCGCCGCCGATTTTTCGACTGGCTTTGTTTATTGCAGTTACGCTAGCACATCAGGTGTCGCGAATAAAGTATTCAATTCAATGGAATTTATAAGTTCTCTATGGTGGTCGTGGCTAGATGTTGGGGGCCGAGGGGATGCCCCTACAACACCGGCCATTGTGTCAGGAATGTGGCGCTGACGCCGTGTTTGTCAGGGCCGAGTCAACGCCTTGACCGGGTCGTGGCGTGGGCAGGTCACCAGATGGTCGTTTATCAGACCGCAGGCCTGCATGAAGGCATAAACGATGGTCGGGCCACAGAATTTGAATCCACGTTTCTTCAAATCCTTGGAAATTTCCTGTGACAAAGGCGTCTGGGCTGGCACCTCGGCCAGGCTGATCCAGGTGTTTTGCAGCGGTGTCCCGCCGACATATCCCCAAAGATAGTTATCAAACCCCTGTTCGGCCTCAATCTTTTGCCATGCGTGGGCATTGGTGATGGTCGCTTCGATCTTGCCGCGGTGGCGGATGATCCCGGCGTCCTGCAACAGGCGGGCCACATCCTCTTCGCCCCATGTGGCGATGACATTTGGGTCGAAATCAGCAAAGGCAGCGCGAAAATTATCCCGTTTTTTCAAAATGGTAATCCAGCTTAGGCCGGCCTGAAACCCGTCGAGGATCAGCTTTTCCCACAAGGCGCGGCTGTCATATTCGGGAACGCCCCATTCGGTGTCGTGGTACTGCTTATATATCGCTTCGGTGCCGACCCACCCGCATCTTTCCGACATTTCGCGCCCGTCCTCTCATTTCAAATTGTTCCTTTAAGGGTTCCTTAGCGTAAGAGGGCCAAATTGTGCAGAACCAATTCGGAGGCACGTATGGCGGACGAGCACAGGCGAAAATGGGCGGATGTGCCCCGGGGTCATCAGGACCCCCTGTCCTATGCGGTTACCGTGCGGGATAAATCCATCATTGCCATGGTCGAAGAGGCGGTGCGTCACAAACAGGTGCTGTTAGCCTATCAACCGGTCGTACCGGCAGGCCAGGCCGGGCGCGTCGCCTTTTACGAGGGGTTGATCCGCGTTCTGGACGACACCGGGCGCATCATCCCCGCCAAGGAATTCATCAACGTCATCGAAACAACCGAAACCGGTCGTGTGATTGATTGCCTTGCCTTGGAAAAGGGGCTGAAAACCCTACATTTGCATCCCGAGTTGCGGCTGTCGATCAACATGTCTGCCCGTTCCATCGGCTATAGTCGCTGGATGCGCGCCCTGCGCCGGGGTTTGGATCTTGATCCAACCGTGGGCGAGCGGTTGATTCTGGAAATCGGCGAAAACTCGGCGATGCTGGTGCCGGAATTGGTGATCGGCTTCATGAATGATCTGGCCAAAAGGGGTGTCAGTTTTGCATTGGATGATTTTGGCGCTGGCTTTACATCGTTTCGGTATCTGAGGGACTTCTATTTCGACATCCTAAAAATCGACGGGCAGTTCATTCGTGGCATCGCGCAGGATGTGGATAATCAGGTGCTGACAACCGCGCTGGCCACCATCGCCCGGCAATTCGACATGTTCACCGTCGCCGAAAGCGTCGAACGGGCCGAGGACGCGGCGTATCTGACCGCCATCGGAATCGACTGTCTGCAAGGGTATTTCTATGGGGCGCCCTCGGTGAAACCTGTCTGGCTGACTGCCGAGGAACAGCGAGCTTCGGCCTGATGCTGCGGGCAGGGGCCGCGACACTCCATCAGTTGCCGCACGTCAGGCACTGCGATATGGTTTGTGCAACCGATGCGCGCGCTTTTGGTCTGTCTGAGTGCGCCTTTGCATCATCGGATTAACTGGAGGAGAAAAAACCATATGACAAACGTAGTTATCGCATCGGCCGCACGCACCGCCGTGGGCTCGTTTCTGGGGGCATACGTGAACACCCCGGCGCATGTTATGGGGGCCGCTGTGCTGGAGGCCGTCGTGGCCCGCGCAGGGATCGACAAATCCGAAGTGTCCGAGACCATTCTCGGTCAGGTTCTGACCGCAGCGCAGGGCCAGAACCCGGCGCGTCAGGCGCATATCAACGCAGGCCTGCCGATCGAATCGTCTGCCTGGGGGATCAATCAGGTGTGTGGTTCGGGCCTGCGCGCTGTCGCCTTGGGCGCGCAGCACATTCAGCTGGGTGATGCCGCCATCATTTGCGCCGGTGGTCAGGAAAACATGTCGATGAGCCCCCATGCCGCGAACCTTCGCATGGGTCAGAAAATGGGCGATATGAGCTATATCGACACGATGATCCGTGACGGTCTGTGGGACGCATTCAACGGTTACCACATGGGTCAAACAGCCGAAAACGTCGCCGAGAAGTTTCAGATCAGCCGTGAAGCGCAGGACGAATTTGCGCTGGCCAGCCAAAACAAGGCCGAAGCCGCGCAGAAAGCCGGCAAGTTCGACGATGAAGTGATCGCCTTTACGATCAAGACCCGCAAGGGCGATATCGTGGTAGACAAGGACGAATACATCCGTCACGGCGCGACAATCGAAGCGATGCAGAAGATGCGCCCCGCCTTCACTAAGGACGGCAGCGTCACAGCTGCCAACGCAAGCGGACTGAACGACGGCGCCGCCGCAACCTTGTTGATGAGCGCCGATGAGGCCGCCAAGCGCGGGATCGAACCTTTGGGTCGTATCGCCAGCTATGCAACCGCTGGTCTGGACCCGTCGCTCATGGGCCTCGGTCCGATCCATGCCAGTCGCAAGGCATTGGATAAGGCAGGTTGGTCCGTTGCTGATCTGGACTTGATTGAGGCGAACGAAGCGTTTGCCGCACAGGCTTGCGCGGTCAACAAGGAAATGGGCTGGGATCCGGCGATCGTCAACGTCAACGGCGGCGCGATCGCCATCGGTCACCCAATTGGCGCCTCGGGCTGCCGGGTTCTGAACACGCTGTTATTTGAAATGAAGCGTCGCGGTGCCAAAAAAGGCTTGGCGACCTTGTGCATCGGTGGCGGCATGGGCGTTGCCATGTGCGTTGAACGCTAAGCACGCGTAATGACGAAAAAAAGGGCGCACCAGATGCGCCCTTTCTTTGGGGAGGGAAACAATTCTGAAATGTACGCGCAATAATATTGCGTATACCTATTTCAATGGGTAACAACGTTACTGGCGTATATCTGAACGTCTGACAGGAGGAGACAGGACATGGCACGAACAGCATTGGTGACCGGGGGCACACGCGGTATCGGCGCGGCAATATCGAAACAGTTGAAGGCCGACGGCTTTAACGTCGCCGCAACCTATGCCGGCAATGATGAGGCCGCAGCGAAATTTACCGAAGAAACGGGCATCAAGACCTACAAGTGGAACGTCGCAGATTACGATGATTCCAAGGCTGGTATCGCCCGTGTCGAGACCGAGGTTGGCCCGATCGACGTGGTCGTCGCCAATGCCGGCATCACGCGCGACGCGCCCTTTCACAAAATGACGCCCGAACAGTGGCATCAGGTGATCGACACCAACCTGACCGGCGTGTTCAACACCGTTCACCCCGTCTGGCCCGGCATGCGCGAACGTAAGTTCGGCCGCGTGATCGTGATCAGTTCAATCAACGGTCAAAAGGGTCAGTTTGCGCAGGTCAACTATGCGGCGACCAAGGCGGGGGATCTGGGCATAATCAAGTCGCTGGCGCAGGAAGGTGCGCGCGCGGGCATCACGGCCAACGCGGTCTGCCCTGGCTATATCGCGACGGAAATGGTGATGGCGGTTCCTGAAAAGGTGCGCGAGTCGATCATCAGTCAAATTCCGGCGGGCCGCTTGGGTGAACCGGAAGAAATCGCGCGCTGCGTGGCGTTCCTTGCGTCGGACGATGCAGGTTTTGTGAACGGATCGACCATTTCGGCCAATGGCGCGCAGTATTTTTCGTAAAAGCACGTCCAGTTTTATGGACAAAGGGCCGGTGCAGTGTGCACCGGCCCTTTTCTATTTGATCCGGGGTCAATGCCGCGCCGGATCAATATCATCCCCAAGTCGGGCTGGAATGCCCGGCTTGGATTTGTTCAATTCCTCAGGCGGTGACGCTGAGGCGCGCGATCGCTTCCTTGATCCGCAGTTTCTGCTTCTTCAACTCGGCGATTTTCAGGGTACTGACGCTGGGGGCGCGTTGCGCCGCATTCACCTGTTCGGACAGGGCCTCGTGCTTTTTCTTCAATTCCTCAATATGCGAACTCATGTTCATGCGTTGTCTCCTCTTCAGTGTGAAACCTGTTCGATGAGTGCACCATATATTTTCACATCTGTCACGCCGCAGGTGCAGCATGATCGGCTGAAAAATGCTGAGCTTTGTCGGTGAATTATTAACAATCTGAGAGAAACGGTAAGGTTTTCGTGGGGCCGCAGCAATCAAGGCTCTGATTTCGTGTGGCTTTAGTTCCTGTGGCCCTTGGGCAAAATGTCACATCCTGCCATGACGAAAAAATAGGCGCGGCCCGGTTACGGGCCGTCGTGTACTTCTATTCCGTTATCGCGAAGGGCGCGCGCAGCATCGGCGAAATCATCGGGATGCACCATCAAGCGGCGGGGGAAAATGCCGATTCCACCCTCCAGAACGCTCATGTTTACGTCCATTTCAAAGCAGTCTATACCCTCGCCCTGAAGCAGGGCCTGAGCAAAGGCGATGGTTGCCATATCGGTCGTGCGCAGCAGTTGTTTCATGAGACGGATGTAGGGGCGCGGGCCCGTCTTGTCGAGCCGCGCAAACGAGGATGTGATGGGATTGGACCAGACGGCAACCAAACCGCATGACCGCATGGCGGCGCGGTTTCAGGACAAATTGACGGCGGTAAATACGCTGATCCGCGCGCGTATGGCGTCGCGCCACGCCCCCCGCATCCCGGAGGTGACGGCTCATCTGGTCGAGGCGGGCGGCAAGCGATTGCGCCCGATGTTGACCTTGGCGGCGGCGGATCTGTGCGGGTACGCAGGCGACAATGACGAAAAACTGGCGGCGACGGTCGAATTCATTCACACCGCGACGCTGCTGCATGATGATGTGGTCGACGAAAGCGCGCAACGGCGCGGGCGGGCCACGGCGAACCTGCTGTGGGACAACAAATCCAGCGTGCTGGTGGGCGATTACCTGTTTGCGCGCGCATTTCAGTTGATGGTGGAAACTGGCAGCTTGCGGGTGTTGGATATTCTGGCCAACGCCTCGGCCACGATTGCCGAGGGCGAGGTTCTGCAATTGACCGCAGCGCATGATCTGGCAACAACCGAGGCGATCTATCTGCAAGTCGTGCGCGGCAAGACAGCGGCACTGTTTTCTGCCGCGACGCAAGTGGGCGGCGTAATTGCAGGCGCGCCCGAGGCGCAGGTTCAGGCGTTGTACGACTATGGAGACGCCTTGGGTGTGGCGTTTCAGATCGTCGATGATCTTCTGGATTTCCAAGGGGATAGCGCCAAGACCGGGAAGAACGTTGGCGATGATTTCCGCGAGCGTAAACTAACCATGCCAATCATCAAGGCCATCGCGCATGCGAACGCGGACGAGCGTGCCTTTTGGAAGCGGACGATTGAAAAGGGCGATCAGCGGGACGGCGATCTGGCACATGCGATCGAGCTGCTGCATAGCCACGGCGCGTTAAGCCAGACGCGCGACGAGGCGCTGGAGTGGATCGCGACGGCCAAAGCCGCGATTATGCAACTGCCGCCACATGAAGTGCGCGATTTGCTGATGGATCTGGCTGATTACGTGGTGGCGCGGGTCAACTGACCTTTGACAAGGCGCAGCCCCGGATGTGATCCGGGGCCTTTTCGCCTATGTCACGATCAATGCGCGTTCAAGCGTGTCGCCTTTACCCACCAGCCCGGATGACTTTCCTGCAACCGGCCCGCAGCGGAGGCGGCGGTTTCGGCATCTGCATAAAGCCCAAAACACGTCCCGCCCGAGCCTGACATCCGCGTCAACAGGCAGCCCGGCGTAACTTGCAATGTGGCAAAGACCTGTGCAATCGCCGGTTCTGCCTCAATTGCGGCGTCTTGCAGATCGTTGCGCATGTCCGACAGCCACGCGATCAGCGTGGCGGTGTCCGCGCCTTGCGGCAGATCCGGCATTGGCGGGTTGTCACG
The DNA here is from genome assembly GCA_035798175.1 of Rhodobacteraceae bacterium KMM 6894. GTDB lineage: Bacteria > Pseudomonadota > Alphaproteobacteria > Rhodobacterales > Rhodobacteraceae > Roseovarius. The sequence continues at coordinate 73,571 of JAPFBS010000008.1, read as the reverse complement.
TTTTTTCAGGCGGCGGAATACGTCGGCCGTCATAACCGGTTTCATCGGGTTGACCAGAACCGCATGCAACACCGGCATGCCCGGCGCATTGCGCACGTCAATCCCGATGTCACACATCCGCGCCGCGCCTGTCCCAATGACGCAAACGGGCGTGTCGGCCCCCAAGGCCAGGACGTCTTCGGGCATCGGCGCGCCGGTCAGTTGCGACAGGGCGCGCAGCGTTGCGGCGGCATCAGACGATCCGCCCCCGATCCCACCGGCCAGCGGCAGGTGCTTATCCAGAGTGATCTGGGCCGTTGTGTTCATCATCCGCGCGGCGCGCAGGGCCAGATTGTCTTGGCCTGTGGGCACGCCAGCGGCCATCGGGCCGGTGATGGTCAGAGTGGTTTCATCGGCGCGGCGCACACTGATCGTATCGCCCACATCCGCAAACATCACCAGAGAATCAAGGATATGATAGCCATCTTCCCGCCGTCCGGTGACATGCAGGGTCATGTTGATCTTGGCGGGGGCGAAGGCGGTGACAACGTCATCCGAGGCCGGTTTCTCTAGTATTTCAGCCGTCATCTTTACTCACTTTCAGGGGCACTGCGCCCTCGTCTTTCAGGACCTGCGTCAGGCCCACTTCCAATTTGCGGCGAATCCGCTCGGGTTTGACATCCTGGGATGGCTTGTCCTTGTCGACAAAGCTGAGGGCGCGTTTCCATTGAAACTCGGCCTCGGTAAAACGGCCTACGGACCACAGGACATCGCCCAGATGATCGTTTACAACTGGATCGACGGGCATAAGTTCCGCCGCGCGCTCCATATGAACGATGGCCTCGTCGTAACGTCCCAGACGATACAGCACCCATCCCAGACTGTCGACGATATAGCCGCTGTCGGGCTGTGCAGCCACCGCGCGTTCGATCAGGTCCAGAGCCTCGTCCAGCTTGATCTGCTTCTCGACCAGCGAATAGCCAAGATAGTTCATCACCTGCGGTTCTTCCGGGTTCAACTCCAACGCGCGACGAAAATCGGCCTCGGCGCTTTCCCAACTGCCTATGCGTTCGTGGCTGATGGCGCGGGCGTAGAAGACAAACCACTGCGGAGTTTCCTGCGCGTCATAAAGGTCAATCGCCACATCATAGGCCGCAACCGCCTGATCGAATTTCTCAAGCTGGCGATAAAGATCCCCGGCGGCGGCATGGACCTGTGGCAGGGTAGGGTGGCTGACACGTAGCGCTTCCAGAACCTCGACGGCGGCGTCGGTGTCGCCCTCGCTGCGCAGCACTTCGGCGCGGCCTAGTTCGGCGGCATGGAACGACGGATGATCGACGGGCACGCGGGCGAATGCCTCGCTGGCCAGTTTGTAGCGGCCCATGCTTTCCAGCAATTCGGCGGTCATCAGGCGGGCGTCAATGTGGTTTTCGTCCAGATGTTCGGTCAACCGGCTGTAGAGCAGCACATAATCTTCGCCGGTATCTTGCAGCAGGGCGCGGCCCAGTGAATAGAACACTTCGGCAATGCCTGCCCGCGGCGACGAGATGCGGCTAAAGGGCACCCGTTCGCCCGCAGCCAATCGCGCCCGCAGATCGGCGAGTTGGGGGTCCTGAGTGTTGCCAAAGACATCATCCAGCACCTTGATCGCGTCGTCGTTGCGTTCAAGCTGACTGAGCACTTCGGCCCAGGCGACAATGCCGCTGCGCGTGGCCTGCATCGGTCCACCCGCCTCGCCCGAATAGATGCGGTCGGCGGCCTCGAAATCCCCGACCGAGGCAAGGGCCAATGCCTTGTGATACATGGCGAAACTTTTCAGCCCGGCCTCTTGGGCAACATTGTCGAACAGGTTTAACGCCTGCGCCATATCGCCTTCGCCCAAGGTGGCCCAGGCAGCGATCAACCCATCGGCTAGCGGCCCAACTCCGCGCTCGCGCTGGATGCGGGCCAGCGTGGCGCGATAGTCACCGCGCGCGACCTCATCGGCCAACAGCACCATCTGTGCGATCTGGCTGCGGAACTCTCCCTCTTCCATGCGGCGCGCAAGCGGCACCGCACTGTCAAAGCGCCCCAACGACACCATGGCCGCGACGGTATATTCCAGAATGGCCGGGTTGGACGGGTCCTTGGCCAAGGCGCGCACATAGTATTCGGTGGCGGCGTCATAGTCGTTGCTAAAGCGCGCCTGACGCGCCGCCAGATAGGCCCCCGCTGCTTCGGTTGCGTTGGCTGCGGGGGGCGTAAAATGCAATGGCGCGGCCAAAGCCAGAATTGTCAGAATTCGAAATGTCACGCGCGCGCCCCTGATTTGTGCTTTGAGGGGCTTAACCTAGACCGCGCGGCCAGGTTGCGCAATGCGGGGCGACCATTGCCACCCCGCGATCTGCCTGATTGTCACGCGGTGTTTACATGTTGGGATAGTTCGGCCCGTCTCCGCCCTGCGGCGTGGTCCATGTGATGTTCTGCGCGGGATCCTTGATGTCGCAGGTCTTGCAATGCACGCAGTTCTGGAAGTTGATCTGAAAGCGTGGATCCTTGCCGTCTTCGTGGATGAATTCATACACCCCGGCCGGGCAATAGCGCGCAGACGGTCCGGCGTATTTAGGCAAGTTGAACGCCACCGGAATGTTGGGATCCTTCAGTTTCAGGTGGGGGGGCTGGTTTTCTTCGTGGTTGGTCATCGAGAAGCTGACGTTGGTCAATCGATCAAAGCTAAGCTTGCCATCGGGTTTGGGATACTCAATCGGCTTGTGCTTGTCCGCCGGTTCGGTTGCCTCGGCGTCGTTCTTGCCGTGCTTGACGGTGCCCAGCAGGGAAAAGCCCAAGGTGTTGGTCCACATGTCAAAGCCGCCCAGCATCAGCGACGCCATCAGACCAAATTTAGACCACAAAGGTTTGACATTGCGTACCTTTTTCAGATCCTTGCCGATGGCACCTGTGCGCACGACGGTTTCATAGTCGGACAGTTCATCGGCGCTTCGCCCGGCCTGAATGGCGGCAAAGGCGGCTTCGGCCGCAGCCTTGCCCGACAGCATCGCGTTGTGGTTGCCTTTAATGCGCGGCACGTTGACCATGCCAACCGAACAGCCCAACAGAGCAACGCCCGGAGCAACCATTTTCGGCATCGACTGAAACCCGCCTTCGGTGATGGCGCGCGCACCGTAAGCGACGCGTTTGCCGCCTTTCAGCAGGTCCGCGACCATCGGGTGATGTTTGAACCGCTGGAATTCCATATAGGGAAACAGATACGGGTTCTTGTAGTTCAAGTGCACCACAAAGCCGACGTAAACCTGATTGTTATCAAGGTGGTAAATGAACGATCCGCCCCCGGCGTTGCTGTTCAGCGGCCAGCCCATCGTGTGGGTGACGCTGCCCTCGCGGTGCTTGGCGGGGTCGATTTCCCAGATTTCCTTCATGCCGAGGCCGAATTTCTGCGGCTCTTTCCCGGCGCTGAGGTCATATTTCGCGATCACTTCCTTGGACAGGCTGCCGCGCACGCCTTCGCCCAGGAATACATATTTGCCGTGCAATTCCATTCCCGGCTCATAGCTGGGCCCCTCGGAGCCGTCGGGATTGCGCCCAAATTCACCGGCGACCACGCCTTTGATGCTGCCGTCGTCCGCGTACACCAGTTCCGAGCAAGCCATGCCGGGGAAGATTTCCACGCCCAGTTCCTCGGCCTGTTCGGCCATCCAGCGACACACATTGCCCATCGACACGATGTAGTTGCCGTGGTTGTTCATCAAGGGCGGCATGGGAAAGTTCGGGATGCGGACCTTGCCGCCTTCGCCGAGCATGTAAAAATTGTCGTCCTTGACCGGCACGTTCAGCGGCGCGCCCTTGGCCTTCCAGTCAGGAATCAGCGCATCCAGACCGCAAGTGTCCAGAACCGCGCCCGACAAGATATGCGCGCCCACTTCGCTGCCCTTTTCCAGCACAACCACTTCACAGTCGGCGTCCAGCTGTTTCAGGCGGATCGCAGCGCTTAGTCCCGCAGGGCCGGCACCAACGATGACGACATCATATTCCATGGTTTCGCGAACAGTTTGTGACATCGGGCAATCCTTGTAACGGGGCCGGGGGCCTGTGAGGGGTCCTGGGGCGTAAAAAGCGGCAAATTTCGCAGTGAGTAGCGCGGCAGGGGCCCTTGCGTCAATCATAACACGACGTCGCGGGGCAATGAGCGGGTGCGCATTACGCACTTTGGCCTGCCACTGGCGCATCTTTGCGCGCAGACATCAAACGGCCCTTGCAATCGCCCCGGACCTCAGGGCACTCTGACGCGGCTTTTACGGGCTGTAAGTTACGTGCCCGGACAGCAATTTGTAACGTTCTGCGTTTTATCTGAGAAACAGATTTGACGCAGACGTGGGCAACATCGAAGGGCAGTGCGCGTTTTGCGTTTTCCCTGAATCAGGTAAAATGCGGGAACGCTTTAGAGGATTGAGACCATGGAAAAGTTCCCGATGACCCGGGCCGGCTATGACGCGCTTGACGCCGAGCTGAAACAGCTGAAAACGGTCGAACGCCCGGCCATCATCGCCGCCATCGCCGAGGCGCGTGAGCACGGTGATTTATCCGAAAATGCCGAATACCATTCCGCCCGGGAAAAGCACAGCTTCATCGAGGGGCGTATCAAGGAACTGGAGGGCGCATTGGGCCTGGCAGAGGTGATCGACCCCAAGAGGCTTTCGGGCACGATCAAGTTCGGCGCAACAGTGACGCTGGTGGATGAGGACACGGACGAGGAAAAGACCTGGCAGATTGTCGGCGAACATGAGGCCAGTGTCGAAAAGGGCCTGCTGAACATTAAATCCCCCATCGCCCGCGCCCTGATCGGCAAGGACGAAGGCGACAGCGTCGAGGTGCGCACCCCGGGGGGCGATCGCGCCTACGAAGTGCTGAAAATCGCGTTCATCTGACCGAGCGCCCGCAGATGCCCCCGCCCAAGGACAAACCCCAAACACCTGTCGGACTGTATGACAAAAGCGCCGGCTTGCCCCTGTCGGGGGTCGAATGGGCCGCGCTGGTGATCTCTGGTGTTTGGCTGGTGGTTTCGGTGGTGTTCTTTCTGGTGCTCGCGCCCAGCGGCGCGTTGGGTGGCCCCGAAGGCGAACCGGGCGGCGCGTTGAACTTTCTGTTAACCGTGCTGGTGGTGTTCCTTCCGATCGCCATGATCTGGGTGGCTGCAACAGCTGCGCGCACGGCCCGCGTGATGCGCGAGGAAAGCGCACGGTTGCAGGCAGCGGTCGATGCAATCCGCCAAAGCTATGTCTCGCAAAGTCAGGCTGCGAACAAATCGACGTCCGAGCCCGCGACAGTGGCGCGCAAGCTGGATGAGATCGCCGCCGCGCAGCGCAAGACCGAAACCGCGCTGGCCACGTTTTCGACCGGGCGGCGCGCGGACGTGCCGCGTAATGTGATCCAGCCGAAAAAAGTCTCGCTGCTGGATGAACAAGTGGCGCTGCCGTTGGGCACCCGGCCCGACGACACTACGCCGCCGCTGCCACGCAGCGATTTCGTCCGCGCGTTGAATTTTCCCGAAAACGCCGAAGACAAGGCCGGATTCGCCGCATTGCGCCTTGCTTTGAAACATCGCCCCACCGCGTTGCTGATTCAGGCATCGCAGGACGTGCTGACCCTGCTTAGCCAGGATGGTATCTATATGGATGACCTGCGCCCCGATATGGCGCGGCCGGAAATCTGGCGCAGTTTTGCAGGGGGCGCACGCGGCCGCGCGATTGCCGCATTGGGGGGAATCCGGGACCGCTCGTCTCTGGCCCTGACAGCGGCGCGAATGAAGCAGGACCCGATCTTTCGTGACGCGGCGCATCACTTTCTGCGCCGTTTCGATCAGATGTTCAGCACGTTCGCCGAAGACGCCACCGACAGCGATATCTCCGAATTGTCCGACACCCGCACCGCCCGCGCCTTTATGCTGTTGGGCCGCGTCGCTGGCACGTTCGACTGACAAAGCGATCTGACGGAGTGCGCTGCGCGCACGCTGGTTTCTGGCGCATGTGGTTTGTCTGAGCCTTTCATATCCGTGCTCCGAGCCTGTTGAAAATACCGGGTGAAGTATTTTGCGAACGATGAAAGACGCTGTTCGTGCTTTTTCTTGGTTTAAATATCCAAGATCCTGCTTTTACAGCATAAAACTTCCGTATGGAATGTAGCGCACCAGATCTCCCGGGCGGATGTGGAGGGCGCCGTCAGGCAGTTCAACCAGGCCTTCGGCCCAGCTGAGGCCGCTGATGCGCCCCGAACCTTCGGAGGCGAAAACCTCGACCTGACCACTCCGGATGCGGGCGCGTAAATATTCGCGTCTGCCCGGTTTTTTGTGTTTTTCAAAGGCGGCGGGCACATCAAAGCCTTGAGGAATGTGCCAGCCAGCCCCAGCCAACAGGCCGAGTGCGGGCCGTGCGAAGATCAGAGTACAGACCAATGCCGCGACCGGGTTGCCAGGCAGGCCAAACACGGGTCGTCCGTGCCACATTCCCATCGCCAGAGGGCGGCCGGGTTTGAGTGCGATACGCCATTGTTGCATCGCGCCCGCGTCGCGCAGCAGGGCCGAGACATGATCTTCGTCGCCTGCGGATGCGCCGCCTGAGGTCAGGATTGCGTCAGCTTGGTCAGCGGCCGAATCCAGCGCGGATTTCAGCGCGTCGCGGTCGTCAGGTATGCGGCCCATATCCACGCTGACGAGGCCTAATTGGTCCAGTAGCGCCAGCAACATAGGACGGTTGGCGTCATAAATCTGACCCGGTTTTGCATCGGTTCCAGTGTCGATCAATTCATCCCCGGTCGAGATCACGGCGACGCGCAGGCGGGTATGCGCCTTGATTTCCTTGACACCTACGGAGCTAAGCATTGCCAGATCGGGCGAAGTCAGAACCCGGCCTGCGGGCAGAAGGGTGTCGCCTGCCTGCACATCTTCGCCGACGCGGCGCGCATTGGCGCGGGGTTTGATTCCCGCGCGAAAGGCGATCTGGGTGTCGCCAACCGTAGTGTCTTCTTCCAAAATGATAGTGTCCACGCCAGCCGGCAATGTGGCCCCGGTCAAGATGCGGATGGCGTGACCTGCCGGGACCTGCCCGTTGAACGGCACACCAGCGGCGGCGCGGCCTTCGATCAAAGGCAATACCGGATCGCCGGAGGGCAGGCTGTCATGTGCAAAGCCATAGCCATCGACCGCGGAATTTGCGTATGGCGGGCTGGCGCGCGGGGCCGTAACCGGCTGGGCCAAAATGCGCCCGCGTGCGTGCTGGACCGGGCAGGGGCCTTGGCCAACCACCGGACGCAACGCGGCGCGCAAGGCTGCAAGCGCGTCATCCACCGGGGTCCAGTCGACGCCAGCGGGCAGAGCGAAGCAATCGTTGCGCAGCGGAGGCGGCGCAGGCGGTTTCTCTGGCGTCTGGGCGAGGGTGGTCAGAGTGGGGCCGTGATCCGCGCCAAGAATCCAGCCTTCGGTTCTGGCGATTGCCGGGTGGTCCTGCATCATATCTGCGAGTGTTTCGTTCGGCAGGCTGGCCAAGGTCTGCGCCAGTGCGCGCACCTGAACGGCGTCGCGAATGTCGTCCGGACCTGTGGCGGCCTTCACCGCCGTTTCAATCAGGCCGGGCCAGATTTCGGCCAGCACGACGGCAGCGTCCTGCCACGGCTCAAAGGGCCATGCTGCGGCGCCTGTGGCCCGGCGCAAGCGTGCCAGCACCGGAAGACCCATCAGGGCCTGCCCACCGACGGTGGGTGGGAAATTCAATTGAAAACAGCTAGAGGCGGCGCGGGCCCTGATCTCGCATAGGCGTTTTTCCGCGACGGGCTGATAGGTGATCCCCGCCTTGCGATAGGGAATGTCAGGCCATTTGTCGTGATGCGTCTTGCCCCAGAACGGGCCGGGGCCATCCCATAGGCCATTGATCTGTTCAGCCACCTCAAAGCGGTTGTTCTGGCCCTCCTCGGTATCCGTTATGCGGGCCTCCAGCCAATCCCACAGCGCCATCGGATCCTCAGTGCCGGTGACGCGCTGCGCGAACCCTTGCGGATAGGCGAAAGGAAAGTCGAAACAGCACAGCAGTCGGTGCCCGGCTGTACGCTGCGCCTCTATGATACGGGTGATTTCACGCTCGGCGTCCTGTCGCGAGCGGCAATAGAGCGGCTCGCACGCACTATGAGGTGTGGCCAGCGCCATCCAGATCGCGTCCTTGGAGGGGCGCACCGGCCCACGTTGCGCGGCCGACCAATCGACCACTAGAATGCTGTCAAATCCGCTCACAACCCCACCTCGGTCAGGATGAATGTCGCGATCGCAGCGGTATCGTCCAGATCGAAAACCGGGCGGTCACTTTCCAATGCGCAATCACTGGCAATCGCGCAGATGGTGGGATCAGTTGGCGCGATAAGGGCGTGCGCGTTGACGGCGCGATACGCCTCGATTTTGGGGTGGGCCTCGCGTTTGTATCCCTCGACCAGCACCAGATCGACGGGGGACAGGCGCGCCAACAGCATGTCCATCGATGGTTCGGGTGCGCCGCGCAATTCCTGCATCAGGGCGATGCGGTGCCCGGACGCCAGTAAGACCTCCTGCGCGCCCGCCGCGCGGTGGCGATAACTGTCGCGTCCCGGCTGATCCACGTCGAAGCTGTGATGCGCGTGTTTAATCGTCGAAACGGTCAGACCGCGCGCGGTGAGGTCACTGACCAGACGCTCCATTAACCCGGTCTTGCCCGCGTTTTTCCAGCCGGTGACACCGAAGACCTTCACTGCGCCGACTCCCACAGGGATTGGGCGTGGGTCAGATCCTCAGGGGTGTTGACGTTGAAAAACGGCGCGCCGGCGTCGTCGAACAGGGCCGTGCGCCCGTCATGGCGATCGGTCCACATCACCACCTTGCGCAGGCCGTCCTGCAACGCTGCGCGCAGATCGTGGCGTAACGCGACGGGCCACAGACCAAATGTCGGCTGACGGCCATCCGGCGTGCGGGCCAGAACCAACGGCGCGGTCATACCTTCCGCCGCCAGCACCAGACGCGGAACCAGATCGCAGGGAAAGAACGGCGTGTCCGCGGCGACACTGACCACCGCATCGGCGCCCTGTTCGGCGGCCCAGTCCAGCCCGGCCAGCACGCCCGCCAAGGGGCCGACAAATCCATCGATACTGTCGGCCATCACCGGCAGGCCAAAGCGCGCAAACCGCGCAGGATCGCCATTGGCGTTCAGCGCGACATCGGCTACCTGCGGCTCCAGCCGCGCCAGAACCTGATCCAGCAGCGTGCCATCACCCAGTGGCAACAGCCCCTTGTCGCCGCCGCCCATACGCGTGGCACGGCCCCCGGCCAGAATGATCGCGACGGGCTGTTTCATGTCTGCGCCCCCTTGCGGCCGTGTTTGCGCGGTTCATCCGCCACCTGCGCCGGATCGGCATCGCGCACCAGACGATCTTCGCCGCTGAGACAGACAAATCGCCGCCCCCGCATCCGCCCGATCAGGGTCAGCCCGACCTGCCGCGCGATTTCCACGCCCCACGCCGTAAAGCCCGAGCGGGACGCCAGCACCGGAATACCCATCAGCGCCGTCTTGATCACCATTTCCGAGGTCAGTCGCCCGGTAGTATACAGCAATTTTCCTTCCGGCCCGACCCCTTCGGACAGCATCCAACCCGCGATCTTGTCCACCGCATTGTGACGTCCGACATCCTCCATATAGACCAGCGGGCGCGCGCCCTCGCACAGGACCGTGCCATGGATCGCCCCGGCCTCGAGATACAGCGACGGGGTGGTGTTGATCCGATGCGCCAGCGCGTAAAGGTCCGAGGTCCGCACAGGCGTATCCGGCAGGCGCACATCCTCCAGCCCTTCCATCATATCGCCAAATACCGTGCCGACGGCGCATCCGCTGGTGCGTGTCTTTTTCTTCAGCTTGTCCTCATAGGTGGTCTGGCTGTCGGTGCGCACCACAACGGTTTCCAACTCGTCATCGTAATCCACACGCAACACGGCCTCGCCGTCGCGCAGCATGCCCTGATTGCGCAGAAACCCCAGCGCCAGATATTCGGGATAGTCGCCAATCGTCATCGCGGTCACAATTTCCTGCGCGTTGAGAAAGATCGTCAATGGACGTTCCTCGACCACGTTCAACTGCTGAACCTTGCCCTCGTGATCCACGCCTTCAACGGCACGCGTCAGGCCCGGCGCGCCGGGGGCTGGGGCGATCAGATAGGGGGCGGTTTCGTCATGAGCAGTCAATTGCATCTCTCCGGTTCGGACGTTAGGCAGGGACGCGGCATTACCGCAAACTGAAGCGCGGCTTTACCGTCAGACGGGCATTCCATGACACCAAAAACCACTCTTTCACCCTACTTACAAGGCATGGCCGATGGCGCGCCCTTCGTCCTCGTGGTGGTGCCCTTCGGACTGTTGTTCGGTGTGGTCGCCGCCGAGGCGGGGCTGCATGTGCTCGAGTCTCTGACCCTGTCGTTGATGGTGGTCGCAGGGGCATCCCAATTCACCGCCGTGCAACTGCTGTCCGAAGGCGCGCCGACGTTCATCGCACTGTTCGCGGCGCTGGCGGTCAATCTGCGCATGGCGATGTATGCTGCCGCCCTCGCGCCCCATTGGCAGGGGGCGCCACTGCGTCAGCGCGCTTTTGCGGCCTGGCTGGTGCAGGATCAGGGCTATGCCTGCGCGATGATCGCCTATGACAAGAACCCTCAGTGGAGCGCGTCTGAAAAACTGCGCTACTATGTCGGCACCGCCTCGCTGATCTGCCCGATCTGGGGCATTTTCACCGTCGTCGGAGCCTTGGTCGGGGCTGCGATCCCACCCGAATACGCGCTGGATTTTGCCGTGCCGATCACCTTTCTGGCGATGCTGGCCCCGATGCTGCGCACCGGTCCGCATATGGCAGCGGCTTTGGTGGCCGTCACTGTATCGCTGCTGCTGGCAGGGTTGCCTTACAGCTTGGGCCTGCTGATTGCGGGCGCATTAGGCATGATCACCGGCGCTCAGGTCGAAACCATCGCCATCCGCAAGGGGGCCTCAGTATGACCCAGATCGATAAGGTCGACCTGTGGATCGTTATTCTTGGACTGGGCCTTGGCAGCTATGCAATCCGCTTTGTTTTTATTGGCCTGATCGGCGACCGCCAGCTGCCTGCCTGGGCTCTGCGTCACCTGCGCTACACCGGCGTGGCGGTCATTCCAGCCTTGGCCGCACCGCTGGTGGTCTGGCCCGCGGCCACAAACGGTGAAATTGACGCCCCGCGCCTGATCGCGGCCTTGGTCACGATCGGCGTCGGACTGGCCTTTCGCAACGTCATTGCCTCCGTTCTTGCGGGCGGCATAGCGCTTTACCTAGGCCTCTTTCTGCTGGGCTGATCCCCGGCACAGCCCTGTAGTATCTTCTGGCTGTAAATATCCCAGGGGGGCGTTGAAAATGCGGAGCATTATCAACGTGGGGGACAGCGTCCCCCCATCTGCGAACAAACCAGCGCGGCGAAGCCGCTCCTTGGTGTTCCAATCCAAAACGCAACAGGGGCGCTCCGTGCGGAAGCGCCCCTGTCCGGTATCAATGTGCCGGCACTCACCCGATGGCGGCGGCCTTCACGTCATCATCAATGTAGGGCAGGTACTGTTCGAAGTTTGACGCGAACATCTCGACCAGTTTGGCCGCTTGGCGGTCATACGAGTCGGGTTTGTCCCAAGTGCGGCGTGGGTCCAGAAGGACTGTCGCGACGCCGGGGGCATCGACCGGCACCTCAAAGCCGAAATTGGCGTCCTTGCGGAACTCTGCCTTGCTCAGCGATCCGTCCAACGCGGCGGTCAGCAAGGCGCGGGTGGCCTTGATCGGCATCCGCGCGCCAGTGCCATAGGCACCGCCGGTCCAGCCGGTGTTGACCAGCCAGCAGGTCGCCCCGTGTTTGGCGATCTTGTCGCGCAGAAGGTTGCCATAGACCTCGGGACGGCGGGGCATGAAGGGGGCACCAAAGCATGTCGAAAACGTTGGCTCAGGTTCGGTGACGCCCAGTTCGGTGCCTGCGACCTTCGAGGTGAAGCCCGACAGGAAATGGTACATCGCCTGCGCTGGCGTCAGCTTGGCAATCGGGGGCAGCACGCCGAATGCGTCACAGGTCAGCATGATGATGTTCTTGGGGTGTCCACCAATCGCAGTCGACGACGCGTTCGAGATATACTCCAACGGGTAAGCGCACCGCATGTTGGCCGTCAGGGAATCATCCTCGAAATCCAGCTCGCGGGTTTGTTTATCGTAGATCATGTTTTCGATCACCGTCCCGAATTTGGAGGTGGTCGCATAGATCTCTGGCTCGGCCTCGGGGTTCAGGTTGATCGTCTTGGCATAGCAGCCACCCTCAAAGTTGAAGGTCCCACGATCAGACCAGCCGTGTTCGTCATCACCGATCAGAACGCGTTCAGGGTCAGCCGACAGGGTGGTTTTGCCGGTGCCCGACAGGCCAAAGAAAATCGCCGCATCCACGGGATTGTTCTTGGCGTGGTTGGCGGAGCAATGCATCGGCATGATGCCTTTTTCGGGCAGCAGGTAGTTCAGCAGGCTAAAGACTGCCTTCTTGTTTTCACCCGCATATTCCGTCCCACCGATCAGAATGATCTTGCGGTCGAAATTCATCGCGATGATCGTCTCGGACCGGCAATCATGCTTGGCCGGGTCCGCTTGAAAACTGGGGCAGTTGATCACGGTGAAATCCGCGACGTATCCATCCAGCGCATCGGGTTCGGGCCGGCGCAGCAGGTGGCGGATGAACAGGCCGTGCCATGCCAGTTCGGTCACCATGCGCACCTTGATCGAATGTGCCGGGTCGGCCCCGCCTACCAGATCCTGCACATAGTAGGTGCCGCCACCCATATGCGCGATCATGTCATTATAAAGTGCGTCAAACCCTTCGGGCGACATCTTGGCGTTGTTTTCCCACCAGATTGTGTCCTTGACGCTGTCGGTCACGACCACATGTTTGTCCTTGGGCGAACGACCGGTGAATTTACCGGTCTCGACCAGAAACGCACCGCCGCGACCCAACGCGCCTTCGCCGTTCTTCAGCGCAGCTTCGACCAAAACAGGTTCGATCAGGTTGTAATGGACCTCGCCCAGGCCATTGATGCCTTGGTCTTCCAGCCGGAATTTCGGATTAACCCGTCCCAATGTCATCGAAAATGATCTCCATTATACTGTCGTCGCCGGTTGCTGGCGGGGCCGACGGGGCGATTATGATCCCCGATATGACAAAAGTGCCGCGCCTTGGCGGCCTCTTAACATGGGGCTTCCGGGGTTGAACAGGAGGGTTTGGCGCAGTTAGCGCAACCAAGTTCAGGTTAGCGCAATCAGCCGCTTTGATAGGCATGTCATTGCCGGGGTAGGGACAATGCAACCCAAAGGACTGGGGCAAATTAACCATTCTGAATGGAAATCCGACTGAAATAAGGCAGAAAGCCGATTGATTCGCAGTTTGGGATTGCTTGGCAAGCAGAAACAGGGCCATAGTCAGAGAAAAAAATCAGGCAACCCGAGCAGTACAAGGAATACCACTATGTCGAAAATCGCCCTTGTGGACGATGACAGGAATATTCTGACATCCGTATCCATGACCCTTGAGGCCGAAGGCTTTGAGGTTGAAACCTATAATGACGGCCAGCAGGCATTCGAAGCGTTCAGCAAGAAATTGCCGGATATGGCCGTGCTGGACATCAAGATGCCGCGCATGGACGGGATGGACCTGTTGCAGCGCCTGCGCCAAAAGACCTCGATGCCGGTCATTTTTCTGACGTCCAAGGATGACGAAATTGACGAGGTTCTGGGCCTGCGCATGGGCGCGGACGATTATGTCAAAAAACCGTTTTCCCAACGTCTGCTGGTCGAGCGTATCCGCGCGCTGCTGCGTCGTCAGGACGCGATGGACGGCAACATCACCCCCGCCGAGGCCGAAGAAGGCAAAGTGATCGAACGCGGCCAGTTGCGGATGGACCCGCTGCGCCATGCCGTTGCATGGAAGGGCAAGGATGTTTCGCTGACCGTCACCGAATTCCTGCTGTTGCAGGCCCTCGCGCAGCGTCCCGGTTTCGTCAAATCGCGCGATCAGCTGATGGATGTGGCCTATGACGATCAGGTCTATGTGGACGACCGCACCATCGACAGCCACATCAAGCGTCTGCGCAAGAAACTGCGCTCGGTCGATACAGATTTTTCCGCGATTGAGACACTCTATGGTATCGGTTACCGATATAACGAGGAATAATCGTGGCGTTGGCCGAGGGGATCAACATGCGTGATGTGGCATCCGGACGGGATGGTGACGTGGTTCTGGGCGATGATTTTGTCGCGCCAGATACCGTGGTCGAGGACGAAGTGCGCGCACGCCGGGCGCGGCGCGGCTTTTTCTCGCTGCGCGACAGCCCGCTGACGCGCAAGATCATCACCTTTAACCTGATCGCGCTGAATATCCTTGTGGCCGGTATTCTCTATTTGAATTCGTCGCGCGATGGTCTGGCGCTGCAACGCGCCAACGGTCTGGTCGGCGAAGCCGAGTTGGTGGCGGATGTGTTCGAGGCACAGTTGCCCGTTGGCGTGCCGGTCAACCTGATCACCGGTGACGGCATAAATGTGCAGCGCACGCTGGACGGTCTGGACATCCACCAAGGCGCGGAAGTGTTCGTGTTTGACATGAATGGCGTTCTGGCCGGGCATGTCGTTGGGCAGGCCACGCCGCCCGGTGGCAGCAAGCGTGAGGTTCAGCCGACGATCATTACCGACGCGCTCAGCACGTTCTGGGGCTGGATTTCGGGGCCGTTCACGTCGTCCAACACCGCCGAAAAACTAAGCGTAGAAGAAACCGCGCGCTCACAGGTGGCCATCGCGCTGTCGGAGGGCACGCAGGTGGCCTCGAACGAGGTTCGCGAAGGCGCGGTTCTGTCTGTCGCCACACCGATCGTTCAGGATGGCACGCCGATTGCCGTGGTCGCCATGGTCAGCGCCTCGGGCGAGATCGACAATCTGGTCATGTCCGAGCGCGAGCGCGTGTTGCAGATGTTCATCATTGCCACGCTGGTGTCGATCGGCCTGTCTCTGATTCTGGCCTCGACCATTGCCCACCCTCTGGCCGATCTGGCCGCCGCTGCCGAAATCGGTGGCGCGCGCAACCGTGGCAAACATGGAAGCGGGCGTATCCGTATCCCCGATCTGACGGCCCGCCCGGATGAAATTGGTCGCCTGTCAGGCGCGCTGCGCGGCATGGTCGCCGCGCTCTATGACAGGATTGACGGCAATGAACAGTTTGCCGCCGATGTTGCCCATGAAATCAAGAACCCGCTGGCCAGCCTGCGCAGCGCCGTGGGCACGATGCGCGTCGCCAAACGCGACGATCAACGCGAAAAACTGCTGGCTGTGATCGAACACGACGTACGTCGTCTGGACCGTCTGGTCAGTGATATTTCTAACGCGTCGCGACTGGATTCTGAGCTGGTCAAGGAAGAGGAAGAACCGTTCGACCTGCTGACCATGCTGCGCAACCTCGGCCAATACTTGGGCGAAGAAGCGAAGGGCAAGGGCATTGATTTCATCACGGATTTCCCGGAAAAATCCATCGTGATCAACGGTCTGGAGGCCCGGTTGGCACAGGTTTTCGTCAACCTCATCTCGAACGCCACCAGTTTCTGCGAGGATGGCGACGCGATCCGCATCTGGGCACGGCGCCGCGAAAACCGCGTGCTGATCGTGGTCGAGGATACTGGCCCCGGTATCCCCGATCAGGCCCTGACAAAGATCTTCCAACGATTTTATTCGCAACGTGATGCCAGCGATTTCGGCAATAACTCTGGCCTCGGCCTGGCGATTTCCAAACAGATCGTCGAGGCGCATGGTGGCGTGATCTGGGCGGAAAACATTCGTCCCACGGATGCCGACATCACATCGGATCCATTGGGTGCGCGGTTTGTCGTCGGCCTGCCGGTCTAGGCGCATGCCATGTCCGGCCCGCTGACCCTGCACGCCACCTGCGTTGCCGTCGAGGGACGTGCAGCGCTGATTCGCGGCGCTTCCGGCAGTGGCAAATCAGGGTTGGCGTTGCAACTGATGGCGTTGGGGGCGGGGCTTGTGGCGGATGACCGAACCGTACTATGGCGCGATGGGGATCTCCTGATCGCTGACGCGCCCGGCCCGATCCGGGGTCAGATCGAGGCGCGCGGCATCGGAATTCTGAACGCTCCGGCAATGGGGCCTGCGCAGGTTGTGTTGCTGGTCGATCTGGACGAAGATCCCGGCGTGCGCCTGCCCGATCCCGCGACCGAAGATATTCTGGGCCTGCCCATAACGCGTGTCGCACGCACCGACGCACCACATTTCCCTGCCGCGATCCACCTCTATCTCAGATGTGGTCGCGCCGCCTGACAGGAGCTCCTGATGCCAGCCGCCTCAACCGCCCCACCCCTTGTGCTGGTGACCGGGCCTTCGGGCGCGGGCCGCACCACTGCCATTCGCGCGCTGGAGGACATGGGGTTCGAGGCGATCGACAACCTGCCGCTTAGCCTGCTGCCCCGCTTGCTGGACGGGCCCGCGCCTGAACGACCCATTGCTTTGGGCGTAGATCCGCGAAATCGCGAGTTTTCGGCACAGGCCTTGATGGATGCCATCGATCGGCTGGGCGCGCTAAGTGACGGGCGCGTGCAGGTGCTGTATGTTGACTGCCAGCCCGATGTGCTGGTGCGAAGATTTTCCGAGACCCGTCGCCGTCATCCTTTGGCCCCGGCGGAATCCGCACAAGTCGGCATCACGCGGGAGTTGGATTTATTGCGCTCGATCCGGGCGCGCGCCGATATCCTGATCGATACATCCGAGCTAAGCCCGCATGATCTGCGCGCCGAGATGGAGCAGTGGTTTGGCCCGCTTGGCGGGGGGCGACTGTCGGTGTCGGTACATTCGTTTTCGTACAAACGCGGCCTGCCACGCGGTGTGGACATGGTTCTGGATTGCCGGTTCTTGCGCAATCCCTACTGGGATGCGGACCTGCGTGGGTTGGACGGGCGTGATGCGCGCGTTGCGGCCTATATCGCGCAAGATCCGCGTTTTGCCCCGTTTCACGCGCAGCTGACAGCGATGGTCGAACTGTTGCTGCCCGCCTACGAGGATGAGGGCAAATCCTATCTGTCGATTGCACTGGGCTGTACCGGCGGGCAACACAGATCCGTCGCCATGGCAGAATCTTTGGCTGCCACCCTTGCGAAAGGGGGCTGGCAGGTGTCAACTAGACACCGCGAAATGGAACGACGCGCCGCCGATCAGCCGCTGCAACAAGGTTGATCTGGGTGGCTGATTTTTGCGCCCGTGTCGGCGCACGCCCGCGCAGGGCGAGCAGATGCGCAGACGGGGATAATGTGGCTAGACAAGTGGTTAGCGGAGGCAGGGCGCAATGATTGGGATCGTGATCGTGGCCCACGGCGGTCTGGCGCAAGAGTTTCTTGCGGCGGTTGAACACGTCGTCGGACCGCAATCCGGCATCCGCGCCGTGACCGTCGAACAGGATCATGATCGCGCTGCCAAGGAGACAGAGATCTGTGGCGCCGCCGACGCGGTGGATGGTGGCGACGGTGTGGTCGTGGTAACTGACCTTTTTGGCGGTTCGCCCTCTAATTTGTCGATGAAGGCTTGTAGACCGAACAATCGCCGGATCCTTTTCGGGGTCAACATGCCCTTGCTGATCAAATTGGCCAAAAACCGCCATCTTGCCCTCCCTGACGCCGTCCGCGCCGCCAAGGATGCCGGGCGCAAATATATCGACAGTCAAAATATATCTATGGAAGACGAACCCACATGACCGATTGCGTGACACGCCAACTGAAAATCGTGAATGTCAAAGGGCTGCATGCGCGCGCCTCGGCCAAGCTGGTTGAAGTGGTAGAAGGCTTTGACGCCACGGCCGAGGTCTCTTTGAGCGGTCAATCGGCCGGTGGCGACAGTATTATGGGCCTTTTGATGTTGGCAGCCGCGATGGGAACCACTATTGACGTCGAAACGCGCGGCCCGGATGCCACAGCACTGGCAGATGCCATTCAGGCGCTGGTCGCAGCGAAATTCGGCGAAGACATGTAGGTGCCCCCATGGGCGGGGTTGGCGAGATGGGACAGTCCGGTTTGGGAAAAGATTTTCAGGAGTCGGGCACACAGCCGCCCGCCGGAACGGTGTCATTCAAGACGTATGACCGCCGCAGCCTGACCTATGCCAATTCCTTTGATGCGCCCCTGACCGCGTTTTTGATCCGCACGATCGAGATGTTCACCGGCAAGATCACTATCCTGCGGATGATCCGCGCCTTTGAGAAGCGCGGCGCGCCCTCAGGGCAACCGTTCTGGCGCGCGGCGCTGGGGACGATGGGGATCGACCTGCAAACCCCGGATTCCGAATTGACCAATATCCCGCTGACCGGGCCGGTCGTGGCCGTGGCGAACCATCCACACGGGTTGGTGGATGGCATGATCTTGGCCGATCTGATCGGGCGACGCCGCACAGATTACAAAATCCTCACCCGCGCCCTTTTGACCGGCATTGACGAAGTCGCTGCCAGTTACATGATCCCGGTGCCCTTCCCGCACGAACCCGACGCGCAACGCAAATCGGTTGAAATGCGCGCTAAGGCGATGGCCCACCTGAAAGAGGGCGGGCTGATCAGTGTCTTTCCGTCCGGCGTGGTCGCCAGTTCTAACACCATGATGGGCCCCGCGATCGAGCGCGAGTGGAACGTGTTCACCGCCCAGATGATCCGCCGTTCGGGGGCTACGGTGGTGCCGATCTATTTCCCCGGTTCCAACAGCCGCTGGTACCAGATCGCCAACCGCCTGTCGTCGACCCTGCGCCAAGGCCTGCTGTTGCATGAGGTCGTGCACGCCTGCAATCGCCCACAAAAACCAGTCGTCGGCGCGCCGGTCAGCGCCGAGCGCATGCAGATGCTGCAAAGTGATCCGCGCGGCTTCATGACGTGGTTGCGCGAACACACACTGTCGCTGGGGACTGATACACCAACAACCTGACGTATTTGCCTTTTCCCCGGTTCAGGAAAGATGCAAGAACCCACTGGATACCACGAACGTCTTAACAGGAGCTTTCATTATGACCGATATCACACGCCACCACACCAATCAGCGGATGAGCCAGATCGTCATCCACAACCAAACCATTTATCTGGCCGGTCAGGTCGGAACGCCGGGCGAAAGCGTAGCAGATCAGACGCGCGCCATCCTGGAAAAAATCGACGGACGTCTGGCCGAGGCAGGCGTAGACAAGAAAAGCCTGTTGCAGGCCACCGTCTGGTTGGCTGATATGGCTGATTTTGCCGAAATGAACGCAGTTTGGGACGGATGGGTGCCCGAAGGCCATGCCCCCACTCGCGCCTGCGGCGAAGCCAAATTGGCCACGCCCGACTATAAGGTCGAAATCATCGCAGTCGCTGCCGCCAAGTAAACGGCGACCAGACAGCATGTGCATCCCCGCCGGAGTCCGGTGTCGGGGTGCACAAGGTGCGTTGGCGGCCTGTCGTAGGGTGCCCCTGCGATGGCCCAGCCCGCGAACTGCGTAAAAGATTGACGACAGCTTTAAAGAACAGACAGTCTCACGAACAAAGGGTTGCGCCCATGTCCGCTCACGGTTCCCCAATCCCGATGCGCTCTGAAAAATGCGGCCCGCTTCATGGCGTGGCTGAAGTGCCGGGCGATAAATCCATCTCGCACCGCGCGCTTATTCTGGGGGCGATGGCGGTGGGGGAAACCCGTATCACTGGCCTTCTGGAAGGGCAGGACGTGCTGAACACCGGACGTGCGATGCGCGCCTTCGGTGCCGAGGTGACGGATCTGGGGGGCGGCGCGTGGTCTGTCCACGGCGTTGGCATCGGCGGCTTTTGTGAGCCAGATAATGTAATTGATTGCGGTAATGCCGGCACGGGCGTGCGCCTGTTGATGGGGGCAATGGCCACCTCGGACATGACCGTTACCTTCACAGGGGATGCATCTCTGAATGGTCGCCCCATGGCGCGCATAACCGATCCACTTGCGCTATTCGGCGCTCAGGCTGTCGGGCGGCGCGGCGGGCGCCTGCCGATGACGATCAAGGGCGCGGCCGACCCGGTGCCGGTGCGCTATACCGTACCCATGCCGTCGGCACAGGTGAAATCCGCAGTGTTGCTTGCAGGGCTGAATACCCCAGGCCAGACTCAGGTCATCGAGCACGAGGCAACCCGCGATCACACCGAACGTATGCTGGCCGGTTTCGGCGCGCAGATCACGACCGAGGACACGGACGAGGGCCGCCTGATCACCCTGACCGGCCAACCCGAATTGCGCGCCCAGACGATTGCCGTGCCGCGCGATCCCTCATCGGCGGCTTTTCCGGTCTGTGCCGCACTGATTACCCCCGGTTCGGACGTGTTGGTTCCCGGAATCGGGTTGAACCCGACCCGCGCAGGCCTGTTCACCACGTTGCGTGAAATGGACGCCGACCTCAGCTATGAGAACATGCGCGAAGAAGGGGGCGAACCCGTCGCAGACCTGCGCGCGCGCTTCTCGCCCGACCTGAAAGGGATCGAGGTCGATCCCGTCCGCGCCGCCAGCATGATCGACGAATACCCGATCCTGTCTATCGTCGCGGCCTGCGCTACCGGACAGACGGTAATGCGCGGCGTCAAGGAACTGCGCGTCAAGGAAAGCGACCGGATCGAGGCTATGGCGACCGGCCTGCGCGCCTGCGGCGTGACTGTCGAAGATGGCGAAGACTGGTGGATCGTTCATGGTCTGGGCCATGGCAACATCCCAGGCGGCGCGACTTGCGCCAGCCACCTTGATCACCGCATCGCCATGTCTTTTCTGATTCTAGGGATGGTGGCCCATGCCCCCGTTGCAGTCGATGACGGTGGCCCCATAGCCACATCCTTTCCTATTTTTGAGCCGCTTATGGAAGGCTTGGGCGCGAACATCTGCCGAACCGCGTAAAGCAAGGATCGCTATTTAAGTATTTTCAGAACGATGAAGAGAGGGCTTTTTGGGCTTTTTCTTGGTCCAAATATCCTCGCCGAAGGCACCTATAGGACCCACATGCACAGCGCATGAAAAAAGGCGCGCAGGTTGCCCCGCGCGCCCCTTCAAATTCAACCGAGGATCAGTTCAGTGCCTTGTCCGAAATGGCATGTGTCCATGCCGCGTCGCCGGGGTGGGTTGTGATCACCGGATCGGACCCGCCGGACAGAAGCGACTGGATGGTGCGCTCGAAATCGGCCGGGTCCAGCGCGCCGTTACTGCCTGCCGTGAGCTTGGCAATCTCGCGCATCATACGGGTTTGGTGCTCTTCGGTCTGGGCGCCGGTGGCGTCATTGTCCAGAACAATCATTGCGGCCTCTTCGGGGTTTTCCTCGGCCCATTTCCAACCTTTCATCGAAGCGCGCACAAAGCGCACCATACGGTCGGCAAATTCGGGATCTTCAAGGTTCTCGGCCAGAGCATACATGCCGTCTTCCAGTGTTGCGACGCCCTGATCCTCATACTTGAACACCACCAGATCGTCAGGGGTCAGGCCCGCATCGATGATCTGCCAATACTCATTATAGGTCATGGTCGAAACGCAGGCCGCCTGCCCTTGAAGGATCGGATCAACGTTAAAGCCCTGCTTCAGCACCGTTACGCCCCCGTCCGAGCCATCGGTGGCCAAGCCCAGCTTGTTCATCCAGCTGAGGAACGGGTATTCGTTCCCGCCAAACCACACGCCCAGCGTCTTACCCGCGAAATCGGCCGGTGTTTCAATGCCCGCGTCCTTGCGGCAGGTCAGCATCATGCCCGACGATTTGAAGGGTTGCGCGATATTGACCAGCTCCAGCCCCTTTTCGCGGCTTGCCATGGCAGACGGCATCCAGTCCAGCACGACATCTGCGCCACCACCGGCGATCACCTGCGCCGGAGCGATGTCCGGCCCGCCGGGTTTGATCGTGACGTTCAGGTCCTCTGCGTCATAAAAACCTTGATCTTGCGCCACGTAATAGCC
The DNA here is from genome assembly GCA_035798175.1 of Rhodobacteraceae bacterium KMM 6894. Taxonomy (GTDB): domain Bacteria; phylum Pseudomonadota; class Alphaproteobacteria; order Rhodobacterales; family Rhodobacteraceae; genus Roseovarius. Next base: position 51,562 of record JAPFBS010000008.1, on the reverse strand, counting down.
CGCGAACTGGGCCTGAGTGACCCATTTCAGCTGAAGTGTGACATCATCAGCGGCCAAAGCAGCGCTGGCCCCCCAGAGGCTCATCGCCGCGATTCCGACTGTTGTTGTGTATTTGGTCATTTTTGCTTTCCCTGTTGTTATCGTTGCAATTGGTATGTCACTGGCGCCGCTGTGATGGGTGCCAGAATGTCACTGCTTTCTCTAGCAAGGCAACCCCGCCGTAAAACGCGCTGCCTGCCAGCGCCGCGACGACGATCTCGGCCCAGACCAGATCCATCGCCAGCTGTCCCACGGAAATCGAGATGCGAAATCCCATGCCCAAAGTGGGCGAGCCGAAAAATTCTGCAATGATGGCCCCGATCAGGGCCAGCGTGGTCCCGATTTTCAAGCCATTAAAGATAAAAGGCATGGCCGCAGGCAGGCGCAGCTTCAGCAAGGTTTTCCAATAACCTGCCGCATATGTGCGCATCAGATCCCGCTGCATCGCGTCGGTGTCCTCAAGCCCCTGAACCGTATTTACCAACATCGGGAAGAACACCATCACCACGACGACCGCTGCCTTTGATTCCCATCCAAAACCAAACCACATCACCATGATTGGGGCCATGCCGATGATCGGTAGGGCGGCTGCGAAACTGCCGACAGGCAACAGGCCACGCTTGAGAAACTGGAAGCGATCCACCGCGATCGCAACCAGAAAGGCCGCGCCACAGCCTATGATGTAGCCCGACAGCGCGCCCTTGACGACGGTTTGCACGAAATCACGCCACAACAACGTGGTCGAGTTGGCAAATGTCTGGGCGATCAACGACGGCGCGGGCAAAAGAACCTTTGAAATATCCAAACCCCGTACGACACATTCCCAGATGACGATCAACGTCAGGCCGAAAATGATCGGCACCATCAGCCTTGTCGCCTTGGTCTCAGGCTGGCGCGCCAACCAGACGTTTAATCCCCAGCCCAAAAGCCAGACTGCAATTGCACCTATCAACCAGCCCATCACAACATCCCCATCCGGCGCAGGGTGTATCGTTGTACCAACCCGATCAGCCCCACCAGCAACGCGGCCAAGGCGGCCGCAGTCAAAAGGGCACTCCAGATCTGGATTGTCTGGCCATAATAACTGCCGGCCAACAAACGCGCGCCAAGGCCGGCGACAGCGCCGGTCGGCAACTCACCGACGATGGCGCCAACCAGGCTGGCTGCCATGCCGACTTTCAGGGATGTGAATAGATAGGGCATCGACGACGGCAGACGAAGCCGCCAAAAGCTTTGGGCGCTGCTGGCATTCCAAGTGCGCATCTGGTCCAGCTGCATCGCACTCGGGCTTCGCAATCCCTTGACCATGCCCACCACGACAGGAAAAAACGACAGATACATCGAGATTATCGCTTTGGGCAGCAACCCTGAAATGCCGATCGCATTCAGCACCACGATGATCATCGGCGCGATGGCGAGAATGGGAATGGTCTGACTGGCGATGACCCATGGCATCACACTCATGTCCATGGTGCGATTGTAAACGATCCCTACCGCCAATCCGATCCCCAACGCTGTGCCCAAGACAAAGCCCAGAATAGTCGCACTGAACGTCACCCAGCTATGATAGAGCAAAGACCGTTTGGAAAATGCCCGACCATTTAGAACCATGGCCCCGGTTGTGTTCCAGATCTCGACCGCCACCTGATGCGGCGCGGGCAGTTTGGGCTTTTTCTGGCTCCATGTATCCGCGATCAGTTCTGTCGCGCTTAACGTGACGCCTGCGCGGGTGGCCTTGTCCTTGGCCCAAGGTGCGTTCAGTGCAATAGCCGCCCCATACCACAGCGCAAAAATAGCCACGACGACGGTCAGGACGGGCAGAACGTTGCGCATCACAGGGCCCCTGTTTTCATCTTTCTATAAATACTTGAATCGCGCGGTCTGCTGCACAGACTGGAATTAGGTATTTTAAGAAAGATCAAAGGAATTTGGTGTTTCATGGATACACGGTACAGGCTGAGGAGCCGATGACCGTGAAAGGTGAAAGTCCCCAGCCTGATTGAAAGGGCAGGGGCAGGCGGGGTGCGGCGGTGGTTAGACATCGGCGTGCCCCGCGCGCAGACCGTCACGAACGCGGTGGGCAATTTCTATGAATTCCGGCGAATCGCGAATGTCGAGAGGGCGCTCGCGGGGTAAGGGGCTATCGATGACATCTGTGATGCGACCCGGGCGCGGGGACATGACGACGATTTTTGTTGATAGGTAAACGGCCTCGGGGATCGAGTGGGTGACGAAGCAGATGGTTTTGTTGGTGCTGTCCCACAGGTGGAGCAATTGTTCGTTCAGGTGATCGCGCACGATCTCGTCCAGCGCGCCAAAAGGTTCGTCCATCAGCAGAATGTCGGCATCAAATGCCAGCGCGCGCGCGATGGAGGCGCGTTGTTGCATCCCGCCGGACAGTTGCCATGGGAATTTTTTCTCGAACCCTCCCAGTTCAACCAGATCAAGTACGCGTTTGACGCGGGCGTCCTGATCGGCGCGGTCATACCCCATGATCTCCAGCGGCAGGCGGATGTTACCGCCGATGGTCCGCCACGGATAAAGGCCCGCGGCCTGAAAGACATAGCCATAAGCGCGCTGGGCGCGCGCCTCGGCGGGGCTGACGCCATTGACTGTGATCGTTCCGGCGGTTTGTTGTTCCAGATCGGCCATGACACGTAGAAACGTCGTCTTGCCACAGCCGGAGGGGCCGATAAAGCTGACGAAATCGCCCTTTTGCACCTCAAGGTTCACGTCCTTGAGGGCGTGGACGGGGCCATCGTTGGTCTCGAAGGTCAGCGATAGGTTTTGGGCGCTTATAACGGTCTGATCTTCCAAGTTTGTACTCTCCGCGCCCTGGGCGTGGCCCGGGGCCTGATGGTGGGGGGGTATCAAATCAAATCCCCGCCGGAATGTTTAGCGGATCGCGCTGGATCATCTTCGGCGAATTCAGCGCCTTCCACTTTGACAGCGCCGTATGCGCCGACGGGAACGCCGGGCGGGGGACGAAGCGGCCTCGGCCCGGTTGGGGCTGCGAGTTTTGGCCCCAAGCCCAGATGACCTCGCCGCGCGACAGGGTGTAGCGGGAGTTTGCCGTGACCTCGAAGCCCTCGAAGACGTTGTAATCAAGGATCGAGTGGTGGTTGGCGGGGCTGATCGTCTTGGTGATCTTGGGGTCCCAGACGACGATATCGGCGTCGGCGCCTTCGACAATTGCGCCTTTCTTGGGGTAGATGTTCAGGATCTTCGCCACGTTGGTGGATGTCGCGGCGACGAATTCGTTCGGGGTCAGACGGCCGGTTTCCACGCCCGTGGTCCAAAGCACCGGCAGGCGTTCTTCCAACCCGTTAGAGCCGTTGGGAATGATACGGAAATCATCGCGGCCGGCGCGTTTTTGGGCGGTGGAAAACGCGGCGTGGTCGGTGGCGACCACTTGGAGCGAGCCGGATTGCAGGCCCGCCCATAGCGAGTCTTGATGGGATTTGTTGCGGAAGGGGGGGGACATGACGCGGCGTGCGGCGTGGTCCCAATCCTTGTTGAAATACTCGGATTCATCCAGCGTCAGGAACTGGATCAGGGGTTCGCCGTAAACGCGCATGCCCTTTTGGCGGGCGCGGCGGATCGCCTCGTGCGCCTGTTCGCAAGAGACGTGGACGATATACAACGGCACGCCTGCTGCGTCCGCGATGCAGATGGCGCGGTTGGCCGCTTCGCCCTCGAATTCGGGGGGGCGGGAATAGGCGTGGCCTTCGGGGCCGGTAATGCCTTGGTCAAAGTATTTCTGCTGCATTTCCGCAACCAGATTGCCGTTTTCGGCGTGTACCATCGGCAGAGCGCCCAATTCGGCGCAGCGCTTGAACGAGGCGAACATCTCGTCGTCCTCGATCATCAGCGCGCCCTTGTAGGCCATGAAATGCTTGAAGGAATTGACACCCATCTTCACGGCGTCTTCCATTTCGGCAAAGACGTTTTCGTTCCAGCCAGTGATCGCCATGTGATAGCCGATGTCGCTGCAAATCTGCGGGGCGGATTTGCGGTGCCACTCGTTAATGGCGTTCTTGATGGAGCCGTCAGCGCCGGGCAGGCAGAAGTCGACCAGCATCGTGGTGCCACCGCAGGCCGCCGCCCATGTGCCGGTCTCGAACGTTTCTGCCGCCGTGGTGCCCATAAAGGGCATTTCCAAATGCGTATGCGGGTCGATGCCGCCGGGGATGACATAGGCGCCCTCGGCGTCAATATATTCGTCGCCGCTCAGGTTCTCACCGATCTGCTTAATCGTCTCGCCTTCGATCAGCACATCGGCCTTCCATGTGCGGTCGGCGGTGCAGACGGTGCCGTTTTTGATGACTTTGGTGGGCATGATGTAACTCCCTTGATCGCGTCGCGGCTGTGTTTCTTTTTGCGTCAAATATCCTGAGAGGGGGTGGCCCCTCTAACCCTCAATTCCAGCCGTTTCCACCACCGCGTGCAGCAGCACATCCGTGCCCGCCGTGGCCCATTCCTTGGAAATTTCCTCGGCCTCGTTATGGCTTAGGCCACCCACGCAGGGGCACATGACCATCGCGGTGGGGGCGACTTGATTGATCCAGCACGCATCATGGCCGGCGCCGGAGATCACGTTGCGGTGGGAATAGCCCAGACGCTCGGCGGCGGAGCGGATGGCGCTGACACAGTCCTCATCAAACGTGACCGGATCAAAGCCGCCGACCTTCTCAAATGAAATCTCAAGCTCCATATCGTCGCAGATCTTCTGCGCCGCCTCTTTCATCTGGGCGACCATTTCGGCCAGCGTGTCGATGTCGGGCGAGCGGAAATCGACGGTGAACACGGCCTTGCCGGGGATGACGTTGCGCGAATTCGGGAACACCTCCAGCGCGCCGATGGCTCCGACGGCGTTCGGCGCGTGGGCAAGGGCGATTTCGTCGACCTTTTCCATCACCCGTGCCATGCCCAGCCCCGCGTTGCGGCGCATCGGCATCGGGGTCGAGCCGGTATGCGCATCGCGCCCGGTGATCGTGACCTCGATCCATTCCAGGCCCTGACCGTGGGTGACAACGCCGATATCAATGCCTTCGGCCTCCAGAATGGGGCCCTGTTCGATGTGCAGCTCAAAAAACGCCTTCATCTTGCGCGCGCCGACAGGTTCGTCGCCTTGCCAACCGATGCGCTTCAGCTCATCCCCGAAGGTCTTGCCCTCGGCGTCCTTGCGCGATTTCGCCCACTCTTCTTCATGCAGGCCCGCGAACACACCCGAGGCCAGCATCGCAGGGGCAAACCGCGTGCCTTCTTCGTTCGTCCAGTTGGTGACGACGATGGGATGCTTTGTTTTTACGTCCAGATCGTTCAGGGTCCGAACCAGTTCCAAACCAGCCAGAACGCCCAGAACGCCGTCATACTTGCCACCCGTCGGCTGCGTGTCCAGATGTGAGCCGACATAGACGGGCAGGGCGTCCGGATCGGTGCCCTCGCGCCGCGCGAACATGTTGCCCATCGTGTCGACGCCCATCGTCATGCCTGCATCATCGCACCAACGCTGAAACAGGGCGCGGCCCTCGCCGTCTTCGTCGGTCAGGGTTTGGCGATTGTTGCCACCCGCGATGCCGGGTCCGATCTGGGCCATCTCCATCAGGCTGTCCCACAGCCGATCCCCGTTGATTTTCAGGTTTTGCCCGGATGTGGACATGTGCAGTCTCCCATGATGGTTTTTTTACCGCTTGGTAAATTCAGAGTTGCGGAGCGATGCCCGCCTGTCAAGGTATCTCATCGGGTTCGCCAAGGGTATCATGGCATCGGCAGGCCCGTCTGATGTTAAAAGGGGCAAGGGATCGCAATTCAGTGATTCAGATTTACAGAAAAACGGTTTAAATGGTCCGGCGCAATCCCCGTTTGGCGGCCTGCGACAGGATAACCACGAAAAAAGGGGCAAGGCCCATGGCACAGCGCCCAACATCCGAAGACGCCGCGCCACCGGCCAAGCCCAGCCGCATCCAAACGCGCAACCGTGCACTCATTCTGGAGGCTGCCTTGGACGTGTTCGCGCAGGAGGGATACCGCGGTGCGACGCTGGACCAGATTGCGACGGGGGCGGGCCTGTCCAAGCCGAATATCCTGTATTATTTCAATGGCAAGGAAGAGATCCACGTCACACTTCTGAACCAGCTGATGGACCGTTGGCTGGATCCGATGCGTCAGATCGACCCTCACGGTGTGCCATTGGATGAACTGCTGCGCTATGTTGCGCGCAAGTTGCAAATGAGCCGTGAGTATCCGCGCGAAAGCCGCCTTTTCGCCAATGAAATTCTGCAAGGCGCGCCGCGCATGGGCCCGCATCTGGAAACCGGGCTGAAGCCGCTGGTGGATCGCACGGCGGCGGTTATTCAGGGCTGGATTGATGCCGGTCAACTGGCCCCGACCGAGCCGCGCCACCTGATCTTTTCGATCTGGGCGACAACGCAGCACTATGCGGATTTCGAGGTGCAAGTCAGCGTTCTGGACAACTCGCCCACCCGCGATGCCACCGCCGAAGCGTTCTTGTGTACGCTCTACACCCGTATGCTCAGCCCCGAAGGCCATTAACCGTTTGTTCGGATCTCGCTAGGGCGCGCGGCGCCGCTTTGCTATGCAGGGCGTGGGTGACGGGCGCTGCGGGCCGAAAGGCGTGTAAGCGTAAGGGACGACATGGATCATATCAGCCGAGCGGGACCACGTGTGCCGCCTACGCAGCCGGCCTCGCGGCTGGCATCCGAGCAGGACAGGCGGGATCGCCGGGCCAGACATTTTGGCCGCACATTCGCGCAGGACGACCCGATAGAGGTGCCGCCGGATACTGGCGGGGTGACCGGGACCAAATCTGGGCTGGCCGGGCCTGTCTGGTGGTATGCAGATGCGTGCGACATGGGGCAGTGCACACCTGACGAGGCCGTCAGGCAAAACCGCTTGCGCACGGCACAGATGCTGCGCGCGGTACGAAATTCGGCGGCCATAGGGGGGGCGGGAACAGCGCGAAATACCGCGGGTGTGACCGGTGAAATTCTTGACGCGGACGACCCGGGCGGCGGAGATGCCCGCGTGATCGCACCAGGAAAAGTGGTTAAATCCGAGCCTCCGTAAACCTTCTTTTACCATTTGCGTAGCAGAGTTCTTGGATGAACAGCATGAATTTTCGACCTGAGATTTTTCGCGAAAATCTTGGCCCGCTGCTGCCTTGGTCACTCTGCCGCGCAGGTCCCCGGATTATTGGGGTGTGTCGTCCAGTTGGCATACTCGGCTTCGACCACCTTGCCGGTACGCGGATCCACTGATCCCGGCGACATTTGCTCCATCGTGATGCAATTTTCCACCGGACAAACATTGACGCACAGGTTGCAGGCTACGCATTCGGCATCGATCACTTCGAACACGCGGTCCGCGCTCATTGAAATGGCCTGATGCGAGGTGTCCTCGCAGGCCGCATAACAGCGCCCGCATTTGATGCAATCGTCTTGGTTTATCACAGCCTTGGCGACGTAATTCAGGTTCAGATCCTGCCAATTGACCACGTTTGGCACGGCGCGCCCTACCAGTTCGGACGTAGAGGTCATGCCCTTTTCGTCCATGTATTGACTAAGCCCGCTGATCATTTCCTCGACGATCTTGAAGCCATAGGTCATGGCAGCAGTGCAGACCTGCACATTGCCCGCCCCCAACGCCATGAATTCGGCAGCGTCGCGCCATGTGGTGATGCCACCGATGCCGCTGATCGGCAGCCCGTGGGTGGCCGGGTCCCGGGCGATTTCGGCGACCATGTTTAACGCAATGGGCTTCACCGCAGGGCCGCAATAGCCGCCATGTGCGCCATATCCATCGATGGTGGGTTGGGGCGCGAACAGGTCCAAATCAACCGAGGTGATCGAGTTGATCGTGTTGATCAGGCTGACCGCATCAGCGCCGTTTTCTTTTGCCGCTTGCGCCGGTTTGCGAATATCCGAAATGTTCGGTGTCAGTTTCACGATCACCGGAAGATCGCTGTGTTTCTTGCACCAATGGGCGACTTGTCCCACATATTCAGGCACTTGGCCGACGGCGCTGCCCATGCCGCGCTCGCTCATCCCATGGGGACAGCCAAAGTTCAGCTCGACACCGTCGCACCCGGTATCCTCGACCCGCATCAGGATTTCGCGCCAAGCGTCCTCGTTGACCGGCACCATCAATGAGGCGATCAGCGCGCGGTCGGGATAGTCGCGTTTGACGCGCTTCATTTCCTCCAGGTTGACCTCCAAAGGGCGATCTGTGATCAGCTCGATATTGTTCAACCCCAGAAGGCGGCGGTCTGCGCCATAAATCGCGCCATAGCGTGGGCCATTGACGTTGACCACGGGCGGCCCGGCCTCGCCCAGAGTTTTCCAGACCACCCCGCCCCAGCCCGCATCAAAAGCGCGGCGAACGTTGTATTCCTTATCCGTTGGCGGCGCGGAGGCCAGCCAGAAAGGGTTGGGGGATTTGATGCCGATGAAGGTTGTTGTCAGGTCAGCCATGATACAGTGTCCTTGCGTCTGGTGTAGGGCGTGCTTTAGCGCGCCGTGCCTGTGAGCGTGGCGTGGATGTCTATCGCCGCGTCGCGGCCTTCGGCCACGGCGGTCACGGTCAGGTCGTCGCCGCCTGCCGCGCAATCGCCCCCCGCCCAGATCCCCGCAACCGAGGTACGCCCCGCGCCGGTGATCGCAATCTTGCGGCCTTCCAGCTCTGGCAGGTCGTTCCCTTCCAGCGTTTGGCCGATAGCCTTGAACACCTGATCTGCCGCCAGTCGAAAGGTCTGCCCGGTCGGGGCCAGGTCGTCGTCGGTGTATTCAAACTCGATCTCGCGCACTGCGCCGTTGCCGATGATCGCACGTGGGCTGGCGTTGGTGATGATGCGCACGCCTTTTGAGGCGGCCAGATCCTGCTCGAAGACGCTGGCATTCATCCGGTCGCGCCCTCGCCGGTAGACCAGCGTCACGTTCAGCGCGCCCAACAGCTTGGCCTGAACGGCCGCGTCCACGGCCGTCATGCCGCCGCCGATCACAACCACGTCGCGGCCAACGGGTATCTTTGCCACGTCGCCGGCCTGACGCAGATCGGATATGAAATCGACCGCATCCAGCAGACCGTCCTTGTCCTCTCCCTCCAGTCCCAGCGCGTTCACACCGCCCAGACCGATGCCAAGGAACACTGCGTCGAACCCGTCTTTCAACGTGTTCAGCATCAGCTCCCGGCCCAACATCTTGCCGGTTTCAACCGTGATACCGCCGATTTGCAGCAGCCATTCCACCTCGCGCTCCGCAAAGCCGTCTACCGTCTTGTAGGTTGCGATCCCGTATTCGTTCAGACCGCCCGCCTTGGCGTGCGCATCATAGAGCGTCACGTCATGCCCCAGCATCGCCAACCTATGCGCGCAGCTTAGCCCCGCAGGCCCCGCGCCAACCACCGCCACGCGTTTGCCCGTGGGCGCGGCGCGCGTGAAGGGATGCACATTCGCCTCCATCAGCGTGTCGGTGGCATAGCGTTGCAACTGTCCGATCAGCACCGGTTTGCCCTCGGCCACCTCGCGCACGCAGACCTCTTCGCACAGCGTTTCCGTAGGGCAGACCCGCGCGCACATGCCGCCCATGATGTTCTGCGACAGGATCGTGCGGGCCGCCGCCTCGGGCGTGCCTGTGGCTATCTGGCGGATGAACAGCGGAATGTCGATGTCGGTGGGGCAGGCGGTGATGCAGGGCGCATCATGGCAGAAATAACATCTGTCAGCGGCCACAAGCGCCTCATGTGGGTCCAGCCTTGGATGCAGGTCGCTGAAATTCCGGGCGTAGTCTTCGGTCTTGAGGCGTCCGGCATGGATACCGGGGGTCAGGGCCGTGTCACTCATGGCGTCCTCCATTGCGGGGTGGCTGAGATCACTATTGCACGGTTCTAAATTTTATCAATCGGTAAAATAAATCATTTTTTGGGGCGGCCAGAGGGCGATCAGGGGCGTTTCCGGGTGTATGTGGCATCTTGCCATGCGGCAGTGATCGCCCGACAGGCGCTCTCAAATCAAACATTGCGTCCTGATACGCGCCTTGGGCGATTGCTCTATTCGGCGGCTTGAACGGCGCGCCAGCGGTCGCCCTGATAGGGCAGAAACGCCTCGACCGCCGCCGTCGCGATGACCAAGGTCTCGCCTGTTTCGGGGTTGGTCACGTTCTGCCCACCCTTGACCGCCGTAACGGTGGCGCAGCCCCGCGGCAGGCCGCCCACCAGCGCGCTAACGTCCAGTGCTTCGGGATTCTGTACGCCCACGGTCACCTGCACGCGCATCTGTTCAAATGCGATCCCCGTGCTGGCAAAAATCGGCAGGGTGGAATGCCGGATCGCATCCTCGATCGCGCGGGCGGCGGCCTTTTGATAATCCATACCATGCAAGTCGTTGCCCATACCCATTTCGATGATGAAACGTTGGTCCGTCATGATGTTTGCTCCATCCAGAAACTGACCGAAATGGCGGCATTGGCGATCACTGTTGGTACGCCATCCGGGCGTGGCACGTCCAACCCGCCATGCACACAGCTGATCGCGATCTGGCCATAGGGAAACACGTCAGTCAAAGCCGTGATATCCACCTTTTCCGGATGCTGAACGGCGATTTCGACGTCGATCACCATCGATTCCTTGGGCTGGCCGAACAGCTCGGCCATGTTGATCGAGTTGCGCCACAATGCATCCTGCACCGCCTTGCGCGCAGCCGAGGTATAATCCTGTCGGCGCAGCGACGTGCCCATGCCGAACTCAGTCAGAACGCGGTGTTTTGCCATATGCTTGCGGCCCCGTTTGTGTCTTTGAACCAGTGATAATCGGCGTGGCTTGCGAGGTCCAGCGCGAGGTAACGTCCCTTTAACCAAATGGAGTCCAAGCTGTGGGTCATGCGCGTGATTTTTTTGGTGATTCTGCTTGGCGTCGCGGCCTGCGACACCCCCGGTCCCGGCTTTGGCCGTGTCGCGCCGGTGCGCCTGACCGTGGCGGGCAGCACATTTGACGTGCGTGTTGATGGCACGCGGGCCGAGGCGAACCGCCTGAACACGCAATGGGCGCCACGGTTCAACGCGATGGCCCCACGCGGTGTCGCTGTGATCGAAAAGGTCAGTGGCTGTCGGGTGCGCAAACTCGCGGGCGATCAGGCCCGAATGACTGCGTGGCTGGATTGCGATCAACCGTTGTAGCCCCTGCCGCCGGGCATGCAGTATGATTGTGACGTTTACACCGTCACCGATGATCTTGCCGAGATGAATTGCGAGGCGGTGCGATGGTAGCCCGCTTATTTCAGCGGTTTTTCCATATATACGCTGACATCATTGGCCGCATATTCGCCAAAGCGGTCACATCTGACGAAGCCGTTTCGCGCGTAAAGGCGGACCGCCTCCGCCAGTTTTTCGGCGGTTTCAAGTTTCAGCAGGGGCAATCCTGCGTCGCGCGCCTGATCCTCCAACGCGCGCAACAGGGCCGCCGCCACGCCTTTGCCACGCGCGGCGGGGCTGGTGAACATCGATTTGATTTCGCCATACACGCCTTTGTTCACGATCGCGCCGGTGCCCAGAATAGCATCGTCTTCACGCGCGATGGCGAAATGAACCTCGGGGGCACACAGGGCCTCAAACCCCAGAAAATAGTTTTCCTCCGGCTCGAACAGCGCGAGCATCAAGGCGTGGCTTTGCTCCAACAGCGCCTTCGGGCCTGGGTCCAGCGGGTGTGCCTTCTCGATGATCAGCATGGGGAACGCTCCTTCAGAACTGTGCGCCGTGATGAACCCAACTACTACGCCGCACCGTGCAGATGGCAAGAGCGGACGCACGCGCGTCGATATCTTGTGGATAACTGGCGTCTGTGCGCCATATCGCTGGGATTGGCGTTGACTCGCGCCCTGCGCGCCTTGCAAAGTTGTCTCCGGTCCGCCGCCAGCGGCCGGAATGAAGATGTGCGGCGCCAGAATCTGGCCCGCGCGGGTCCTTTTCAGGGGCGACAGACAGGGCATCACACGGGGCTAGGCACGCGATTTGCGGTTCTCCAAACTCAGACTGACCGGCTTCAAAAGCTTTGTCGATCCGACCGATCTGATCATCGGGGACGGGCGCACCGGTGTGGTCGGGCCGAATGGCTGTGGCAAATCCAACCTATTGGAGGCGCTGCGCTGGGTCATGGGCGAAAACCGCCCGACGGCGATGCGCGGTGGCGGGATGGAGGACGTGATCTTTGCCGGGGCCTCGTCGCGCCCCGCGCGCAATTTTGCCGAGGTAACGATCCATATCGACAATGCCGACCGGCTGGCCCCCGCAGGGTTCAACGACTCGGACACGCTGGAAATCACCCGCCGCATCACGCGCGACATCGGCAGCGCCTATCAGGTCAACGGCAAGGACGTGCGCGCCCGCGACGTTCAGATGCTGTTCGCCGATGCCTCGACCGGTGCCCATTCGCCAGCGCTGGTCCGCCAAGGCCAGATCTCGGAACTGATCAACGCCAAGCCCAAGGCCCGCCGCCGTATTCTGGAAGAAGCGGCAGGGATTTCTGGCCTTTACCAACGTCGCCACGAGGCCGAGTTGAAGTTGAAAGGCGCCGAGACCAACCTGACCCGCGTCGATGACGTGATCGATCAACTGGCCGCGCAACTGGCGCAATTGGCCCGACAGGCGCGTCAGGCCGCACGCTATCGCGCCATTGGTGATGAGTTACGCCGTGCCGAAGGCCTGCTGCTTTACCGCCGCTGGCGCGACGCCGATGCCGCACTGGCCACCGCCCGCGCCGAGTTGCGCGAACGCACTACGGCCACTGCCCGCGCCGAGGCCGATGCGCGCACAGCCGCCAAGGCCCGCGCGGCTGCCGATGATGCGCTGCCTGCGCTGCGCGAAGAAGAAGCGATTGCTGCGGCTGTTTTGCAACGTCTGAGCGTGGAGCAGGCCAGCCTGCTGGATCAGGAGACCGCAGCGCGCGCCCGGATCGACACGCTACGTGCGCGGGTTGATCAACTGACCCGCGATATCGAGCGCGAGGCCGGGTTGAACCGTGACGCGGTCGACACAATTGAGCGTCTGGAATGGGAGGCGCGCGAACTGGCCAAGGCGGGCGATGGCCACAGCGACCGTCTGGAAGATGCCGCAGACGCCGCCAGCGAGGCGGCGCATCTGCTGGAAACCCGCGAGGCCGAGTTGGCCACGATCACCGAAGATGTCGCGCGTCTGGCCGCGCGCCATCAATCTGCGCAACGTCTGGTGGCGGATAATCGCAAGACGCTGGATCGTAGCGAGCAGGAGGCGACACGCGCCCGCGATGCGGTTGCCGCCAGTCGCGATGCGGTGCAGAAGGCCGCCGCCGATTTTGATGCGGCAGGGGTGGCCGAAGCCGCCGCTCTGGCCGCCGCCGAGGCCGCCGAGGATGCGTTGATCGCCGCCGACGAGGCCCGTAGCGAAACCCAGACGCGCGAAGCCATCGCGCGCGGGGCCCGCAGCGAAGCCGAAGGCGAGGTCAGCGCGCTGTCTGCCGAGGTTTCGGCGCTGGCACGACTGGTGCAGCGCGACACGGCTGAGGGCGGGCAAATTCTGGACCGGTTGCAGGTGCAGCAGGGCTATGAAAAGGCGCTGGGCGCGGCGTTGGCCGATGATCTGCGCGCGCCACAAGTGGGGGCTGATGGCCCTTCTGGCTGGGCGGAACTGCCGGCCTATGACACTGTTCAGGACCTACCGGTTGGGGCCACGCCGCTGACGCAAAATGTGTCGGTCCCCGACGTGTTGGCCCGTCGGATGAGCCAGATCGGTTTGGTCGATGCCGAAGCGGGGCCTGCGTTACAAGCGGCGTTGAAACCCGGTCAGCGGTTGGTCAGTCTGGAAGGCGATTTGTGGCGCTGGGATGGATATCGCGCCTGGGCCGAGGATGCGCCCTCGGCGGCTGCGCTGCGGTTACAACAGTTGAACCGGCTGGAAGAGCTGAAGCAATTGCTGGAACGCGCCAATTCCAATGCCGACGGGGCACGTCAGGCCCACGAAATGCTGGGCATGCAATTGGCCACGCGGACCGAGGCCGACAAGGCCGCCCGCGCCGCGCGGCGCGCCGCCGATACCGCCGTTAACGACGCCTCCCGCGCGCTTAGCCGCGCCGAGGCTGACCGAAATCTGGCGCAATCGCGGTTAGATGCGCTGGGCCTCGCCGTTACCCGCCATGAAGAAGAAGCGATGGGCGCGCGCGCCCGTTTGGCCGAAGCCGAGCGTGGACTGTTGGATCTGGGCGATCTGGACGCCGAGCGGGGTCGCGCTGAGGCGTTGAAAATGACGGTCGAGGGCGCGCGGATCACTATGATGTCGCGCCGCTCGGCCCATGATGAACTGCGCCGTGAGGGCGATGCGCGGCTGAAACGCTCGCAAGAAGTGACGAAAGAGCTTAGCGGTTGGCGGCACCGTCTGGAGACGGCGGAAAAGCGCAGCACGGAACTGGCTGAGCGCAAGGCCGCGTCCGAGGACGAATTGGCAATCGCCGCCGCCGCCCCTGACGAAATCGCCGCCGCGACGGCGGCCTTGGCGCTGAAATCCACCGAGGCCGAAGCGCGCCGCGCCGCTGCCCGTGATGCCCTTGCCGGGGGCGAAGCCGCCGCGCGCCAGTCGACCGAAGCTGAACGTGCGGCTGAACGCACTGCCAGCGAGGCCCGCGAGGCACGCGCGCGCTCTGAGGCGCGCACCGACGCGGCCAGCGAGGCTTGCCGCGCGGCCATCCAGCGCATCGAGGATGAGTTGGAGACCACCCCCGAGGCGCTGCTGAAAACGCTGGACACCGACCCGGAAACCCTGCCGGATGTTGAGGCGATCGAGACGGACGTGAACCGTCTGAAACGCCAACGCGATGCTTTGGGCGCGGTCAACTTGCGCGCGGAAGAAGATGCGCAGGAGATCGAGGTCGAGCACAGCACACTGGTGGGGGAAAAGACCGATCTTGAGGCCGCCATCAAGGCACTGCGCGGCGGTATCGCCAGTCTGAACCGCGAAGGACGCGAGCGTCTGTTGACCGCGTTTGAGCAGGTGAACAGCAACTTTACCTTGTTGTTTCAACACTTGTTCGGCGGTGGTGAGGCCAATTTGGTGCTGGTCGAAAGCGACGATCCGCTGGAGGCGGGGCTAGAGATCATGTGCCAACCGCCGGGCAAAAAGCTGGCCACGCTCAGCCTGTTGTCGGGGGGAGAACAGACGCTGACCGCGCTGGCGCTGATCTTTGCCGTGTTTCTGGCCAATCCCGCACCGATCTGTGTGCTGGACGAGGTGGACGCGCCGCTGGACGACGCCAATGTTGCGCGTTTTTGCGATCTGTTGGACGAGATGTGCCGCCGCACCGACACAAGGTTCCTGATTATAACCCACAACGCCCTGTCTATGAGCCGGATGAACCGCCTGTTTGGCGTGACCATGGCCGAGCAGGGGGTCAGTCAGCTGGTATCGGTCGACCTGAAAAAGGCCGAAGCGATGGTCGCATAGTGGCGTAGGGTGCGCTTAAGCGCACCTTACATTCGCAAGCGTTACAATTTATTCAAAAGTGACCGCGTGGGCCACGCATCAGCAGGTAGGCCCAGTTTTTGCTGCGCATCCTGCACAGCCGCGCGTGTGCCCGCGCCGAGAATTCCGTCCACCTTCCCTACGTTATATCCATGCGCGGCCAACTTGGCCTGCAACTGTTTCATCTCGTTGCCGGACAGCCCGCGTTCGGCTGCGCCGTGGGTCATCACCGGTGCCCCTTCCAATCTGTTGGCAAAATAGGCGGCGGTCAGAACGTAGGTATAGCTTTGGTTCCATTTGAAATAGACGCGAAAATTGGGATAAGCGAGGAAGGCCGGGCCCTTGCGTCCTTCGGGCAGCAGGATGCTGGCCGGTAGGTCGCCCGCGATCTGGCTGTGCAGAGCCCGCACGCCCAAGCTGGCCCAAGCACTGGCGGTTTTGGTGGTACGCAGCCCGGTTGCCGACCAATCAAGCGTGTCAGGCACCGCGACCTCCTGCAACCACGGCTCGCCCTTGCGCCAGCCCAGATGCGACAGCATCTTGCCACCCGACATCAATGCGTCGGGGGCCGAAGTTTTCAGGCTGACATGTCCATCGCCGTCGCCGTCCACTCCGTTTTCGATGATGTCGCGGGGCAGCATTTGCACCATGCCAATCTCACCCGCCCAGGCACCGGTGGTGGTGGTGGGATTGAAATCGCCCATCTCGTAAAGTTCCAGTGCCGCGAAAACCTGTGGGCGGAACAGTTCGGGCCGGCGGCAGTCATGCGACAGGGTGACCAGTGCGTTCAACGTATTGAAATTTCCCTGAAATCCGCCGTAATCCGTCTCAAATGCCCAGAAGGCCAATAGAACGCCCCGGCTGACGCCGTATTCGGCTTCGATCCGGTCGAAAACTGCGCTGTATTGTTTCGCTTTGGAGCGGCCCGTCTTGATCCGCCCGGATGAGATCAGGTGTTGCGCGAAGTCCGTGAACGGTTTTTGGAACACTCCCTGAGCCCTGTCGGCCTTCAGCACGGCGTTTTCCTGTCGAACCGAGGCGAAAAAGCTGTCGACCGAGTCAGGCGCGTGGCCCATGGCGACGGCCTCGGCCTTCAGGTCCTTAACGAAAGCGTTAAAGTTGCCGCCGCAAGATGAGGCTGACCAAGCGGGCAGGGTGGCAAGTGACAGGGCAAGGGCAGGAAGATAAGAGAAAAACCGCATTTAGAACCTCGAATGGGGGACGCTTGTACAAAAGCCTAATGAGTTTCATAGGCGGGTTCACGGGGAATTGGGCGGGCTTTATCACATCACATCAGATCACAGCGACAAGGCAGGCCACTGCCAGCATCACCGCCCAAGCCTGCCATAGCACACGTACGGCTGCGCGAATATGATCTGGCCCGATATCGTGCACGCCCGTGGGGTGGACAAAGGGGTGATCCTCGCGTTGGCCATGATAGCTACGCGGGCCTGACAGGGCGACGTTCACCGCGCGCGCCATCGCCGCTTCGGGCCAACCGGCGTTGGGCGAGCGGTGCAGGCGTGCATCGCGTTTGATCGCGGCCCATTCCGGCCGGGGCCGGGTTAGGGCCCAGAACAAAGCGGCGGTGAGCCGGGCCGGGACGATGTTCAGCACATCATCCGCTCGCGCCGCGGCCCAGCCGAAGGCGGCGTAGCGTGGCGTGCGGTGGCCGATCATGCTGTCGGCGGTATTGACCATCTTGTACAGCACCAGCCCCGGCAATCCCGCCACGGCGAACCAGAATGCGGGCGCGATCACCCCATCGCTGAAATTCTCGGCCGCCGATTCTATGGCCGCACGCGCGACATCCGCACGCGCCATGTCTTTGGTGTCGCGCCCCACAATCATCGCGACCGTGGCACGCCCGTCGCCCACGCTAAGCAACAGCGCGTCGGCCACCGCCGCAACGTGATCGACCAGCGCGCGATGCGATAGCAGCACCGCAGCGGCGCAGACGGTGACCAGCCCGCCGAGCGACGCAAGCAGCGCGCCAACCATCACCGCGCCGAAGGCCAGCACCAACATCACGACCACGCCCTTGGCGCGCCGTGCCTGCCCGGTGTTCAGCCTCGTTTCCAAAGCGCTTAGGACCCGCCCCATCAGAACGACAGGATGCGGCACACGATCCCACAGCCAACGCGGCTCGCCCAACGCGGCGTCCAGAAGCAGGGCCAGCACAAGGCAGGTTGCGATGCTCATTGTGCTGTTTTGCGAAGTTTGGCGGTGTCGGTTTGCATCTGGGCCCCCTTGGCGTGCTGCCGCGCGACACAAGCGGATACCTGCCGAATGTGCAAGGGGGGAGAGGCGCCAAATCGCCGCTAGGAGATTCGTTAACCTTTTGTTAACCTGGCGGGTACAGACCAAGTCGATTGCGGTAAAGTATTGACTGTCTCCGGTAGGAGTTGCAAACGGCGGGTCAAGCCGGGAGTGGTATGAAAGTCCTCATTGTCGAAAGTGATCCGGATCTTGGCCGCCTGTGGCAGCGGCACATGGATCGACAAGGTATGACCACCCGGTTGGAAGCCGGACAACCCGGTGCAATATCCGCCCTTCAGACGCAAAGTTTTGATGTCATCGTGCTGGATCTGGTCCTGTCCAAAGGCAGCGCCCTCGCGATTGCCGATTTCGCCAGTTACCGCCATCCCGACTCGCAGATCGTTTTTGTGACCAATACGTCGTTCTTCTCGGACGGCTCGATCTTTTCGTTGAATGCCAATGCGCGCGCCCTTGTGCAATCCGACACCCCGCCCGAGGATCTGACGGCCATGGTCGCGCATTACTGCCGCCTGCCATAGGGTGGTTGACGGACAGCACTGCTGCCGGGTCTGGTCCCAATCCCAAGAAAAACACTTGTTGCAGTGGCGTGTTAAGGCGGACCTACCAGATGTGGGTGGCAAATGCGTGACGCGCCAAAAATACCAAAAACCTTAACTTGATTGTCATAGATTGCGTTGCATGGTGGCGGCATCAGGACATCCTAAAGGGGGGCGGATGCATGGACATATTTTTACCCAAGGACGTTCAGGACGGTTTGGATCGCGCGCGCAAATCCGCGTTGCGTCGCAGCCATCGCCTGATGGTCGAGGTGGACGGCAATACCTATCCGGTGCTGCGGGCGTGGGATGGTGGTTTCGCGGTCGAGGCGCAGACTGCACCGCATCTGCGCGGCTTGGTCGACCTTTACGATGGCGGGCGTTATCTGTCGCAATGCCTGATCGTCACGTCCAGCGAGGACAATGGCGAATGGTGCTTTGAGTACAAGCGCATGACCGACGCCAGCGGTAGCCAACCGCTGGATTTCGAGCGTGCCGTGGATGCCCCGTCTGGCCTGTTGGAAGATCGCCGCTGATTGTCACGGCTATCCTTGGCGAACGACGGTTTGGCGATCTATTGCATGTCGCCAAAGGCATCCTGCAACCGGCGCACGGCCTCAGCCACGCGGGCGCGTGGGGTTGCCAGATTGAAGCGCAGGAATGACTCGCCGCCCGTTCCGAAGGTCGGACCGTGGTTTGCTGCAATTCGCGCGGTCTGTTCGACCCGTTTGGTAAATTCGGCGCGGTCCATGCCTGTGTCGGTGAAATCCACCCAAGCCAGATAAGTCGCCTCCAGCGGCATCGAGCGCAGGCCGGGAATGGCGTTGACGCCCTCATCGAACAGTTTGCGATTGCCGTCCAGATAGGCGCACAGCGCATCGACCCAAGCCGCGCCTTCGGGGGAATAGGCCGCCTCGGACATTTCCAGCCCGAAGGATCCCGGCGACAGGCCCATCGCGCCCATGCGCGCGGCAAAGCGATCCCGCAGGCCACCGTCGGGGATGATTACGTTGCCCGCATGCGAGCCCGCGATGTTGAACGTCTTGGTCGTCGCGCTCATCATGACCAGACGATCCTCGATACCGTCGATCAGGGCCATTGGCGTGTGGGTATGGCCGGGCATGATCAGATCGTGGTGAATTTCGTCCGAGACCAGGATCAGGTCGTGGCGCTGCGCGAAATCGGCCACGCCTTGCAATTCTTCGCGGGTCCAGACGCGCCCGCCCGGATTATGCGGCGAACACAGGATTACCATCCGCTCGTCGCCCGTCATCTGGGCATCATAGGCGTCGAAATCCATCTGATAGCGCCCATCGATCTGCACCAATGGGCATTCCACCACATCGCGCCCAGCGGCAGAGATCACCCGCGCGAAGGCGTGATAGACCGGGGTAAAAACCACCACCCCGTCACCGGGCGCGGTAAACGCATCGACACACATCGCCGTGCCGTTCACCAGCCCGTGGGTGGTAAAGATCCAGTCCTGCTCGATCTGCCAACCGTGGCGCTCTTTCAGCCACCACTGAATGGCGGCGCGGTATGATCCGTCCTGACCGTAATAACCATAGACGCCTTGGTCGTGCATCTTTTGAACCGCGCGCGAAATGCAGGCTGGCGGGCGAAAGTCCATGTCGGCCACCCACATGGAAATGCCGTCCTGAGGCGAGACGCCATATTTCGCCTGCATCCCGTCCCATTTTTCCGAATGGGTGCCAACGCGGTCGATGATCTCGTCAAAATCGCAAGTCGTGGTGTCCATGGTTCGCTCCTGCACTGCTGTGCGCGTAAGCTACCTGTCTGGCGCGCAGGTGCAAGGGGCCGTTGCACAATGGGCGCGGGTGTCCTACATGAACGGCCATGAAAATGCCCATTCTCATCCACCCCGATCCGCGCCTTAAAAAGGTCTGCAATCCCGTGACCGACCTGACCGGCGATCTGCGCCAGTTGTCGGCGGATATGCTGGAAACCATGTATGACGCGCCCGGCATTGGCCTGGCCGCGCCGCAGGTTGGTGTGCTGTCGCGCCTGATCGTGCTGGATTGCGTCAAGGAAGACGGCGCCACCCCGCGCCCGACGGTGATGATCAACCCGGTGGTCACCGCCCAGTCCGAGGCGCTGAACGTGTACGAGGAAGGCTGCCTGTCTATCCCCGAGCAATTCGCCGAAGTGACCCGTCCCGCCGAGGTCGAGGTGTCTTGGCTGGACATCGACGGCAAGGACCACAGCGCCGGATTCGACGGCCTTTGGGCCACGTGTGTGCAGCACGAGATCGACCATTTGAACGGCAAACTGTTCATCGACTATATCGGCCCGATGAAACGCCAGTTGATCACACGGCGTATGCAGAAATTGAAACGCGAACAGGCGCGGGACTGACCGGCGTGACCATTCGCCCTTGCCTGCCATGGCCCGACAAACGCCTGCGCACCGTCGCCGCCCCCGTCGAGGCGATTACGGATGCCATCCGCGCCCACTGGACCGACATGATCGATACGATGGAGGCTATGCCTGGCGTGGGCTTGGCCGCGCCTCAGATCGGCGTGATGCTGCGCCTTGCAGTGGTCGACGCCTCCGAGACCCGCGGTCAGGCGATCCGCATGGCCAATCCCGAGATCCTGCACGCCAGCACCCAAATGCGCCCGCACGAAGAGGCCAGCCCAAACCTGCCCGGCCTGTCGGCGCTGGTCGCTCGCCCTCGCGCGGTCACGGTGCGTTATCTGAACGAGTCGGGCGAAATCGAAGAGCGCGATTTCGTAAGCCTTTGGGC
Organism: Rhodobacteraceae bacterium KMM 6894; assembly: GCA_035798175.1. Lineage (GTDB taxonomy): Bacteria > Pseudomonadota > Alphaproteobacteria > Rhodobacterales > Rhodobacteraceae > Roseovarius. The sequence goes on along the minus strand of JAPFBS010000008.1, from coordinate 30,446 downwards.
CACGTCCGTTCAGCACCAAATTGACCACCTGAACGGGCGGATGTATTTTGACCGCCTGACCAAGCTGCGCCGCAACATGTTGCTGCGCAAGGCGCGCAAACTGTCATAGGGATGGCTTTTGCGGTAGATTTCGGGAGTGAGGTATTTAAGGAAAGATGAAAGGGCTCCTTGGCTTTCATCTTTCCTTAAATACCTGAAATCCCACACCGGAGGAAAGAGATGCGCGTGATTTTCATGGGAACGCCCGCGTTTTCAGTCCCTGTTCTGGACGCTCTGGTTGCTGCCGGGCATGAAATCGCAGCCGTTTACAGCCAGCCACCACGACCTGCCGGGCGGGGCAAGAAGGACAGGCTTAGCCCCGTGCAGGCGCGTGCCGAAGACTTGGGGCTAGAGGTGCGCCATCCTGTGTCGTTCAAGGATGAAAGCACGCGATCCAACTTCGCCGCGTTGAACGCGGATGTAGCTGTGGTGGTGGCCTATGGCCTGATCCTGCCGCAGGACCTGCTGGATGCGCCTCGGCTGGGTTGCTTGAACATCCACGCCTCGCTGTTGCCACGGTGGCGCGGGGCCGCGCCCATTCATCGCGCGATCATGGCGGGCGACCGGCAGACCGGCGTGTGCATCATGCAGATGGAGGCCGGGCTGGACACCGGGCCGATTTTGTTACACGCGGCCGTCGACATCGGGGTCGAGGAAACGACCGGGCAGTTGCATGATCGGTTAAGTGCGTTGGGTGCTGCGCAAATCGTTGACGCGTTGGAACGGTTGGAGACGTTGGAACCGCAGCCACAGTCAGACACCAGCGTGACCTATGCGGCCAAGATCGACAAGGCCGAGGCGCAGGTGTGCTGGGATTGGCGCGCGGCCGAGGTGGATCGTCACATCCGGGGCCTGTCCCCCTTTCCCGGGGCGTGGTGCGAGATTGGTGGGCAGCGCGTGAAAGTGTTGGCCTCGCGCATGGCGCAAGGCTGTGGCGCACCGGGCGAGGTGTTGGATGACCGGCTGACCGTTGCCTGCGGGCAGGGGGCAGTGCAGCTTTTGCGCTTGCAACGGGCGGGGGGGCGCGCGCAGGATTGCGAAGCGTTTTTGCGCGGCATGCCGGTGCCTCGTGGCACGCGGTTGTAACGGCGCATAATCGGCAGAAGGACAGAGCCCCATGTTTCCAACCATTATTGGCACGGTCGTGATTGCCGGCATCGTCGGCTATGTGTCCGAGAAAACCGGCTGGACGCACAACGGCATCCTGCAATCCATCATCATCTGCGTAGGCGGTGCGTTTCTGTTTTACTTCGTGCGGCTGATGTTCGGAATCGGTTTGGGTTCGCCGGGGATGAACGCGATCCTGTCCTCGATCGGGGCGCTGATCATCGTGCCGTTTCATTGGCGCGGGGGCGGTCGGGGCCGGCGTTAAATTGTTCTGGTCTGGCTGAGGAGAGAGTGCATGCCCATCGTGTTACTGATCGTCGTCGGGGCTGCTGCCGGATTTCTGGCGACGCGCCTGTTGCGGATCGAGGCCGGGATCATCCCCACCATGGCCGTTGGCATGGGCGGCGTGATCATCGGTGCGTTGGTGTTGCGGTTTCTAACCTCGGTCATGGGATTGATGGCGGGGTTCGTCGGCGCCGTTCTGGGCGCGCTGTTGCTGGCATGGCTTTGGAAGACCTATTTTCGGCGCTGAATTGTCAGATGCGCGGCGGGCGCGCCTTGTAAACCGGGAGAGACCAGCCGAACATCAGCGACCCGGCGCGCAGGGCCCATGTCGCTGCGCCGCATCCCGCCAGCGTGATCAGGGTGTCCACCCCCAACGCCTTCAGCGCCACCGCCAGCAGGGCACCGGCGAAGGCGGCGCTGACATAAAGTTCACCCTGACGCAGCACAAGGGGCACTTCGCCGATGACCACATCGCGCATCAGCCCGCCAAAGCACCCGGTGGCGACGCCCATCAGCACAACGATCAACGCAGGCTGGTTCATCGACATGGCCGCCGCGACCCCGGCGGGCACCGCGACCGCCAGCGCGAAACTGTCCAGCCACAACAGCCAGCGATAGCGGCTTTCGACCAGATGCGCGGTAAAGAACACGATCAGCGCGGCACTGGTGGCGATAGTGATATAAGTCGAATCCGCGATCCAGAAAATCGGGTGGCGATCCAGCATGATGTCGCGCAGCGTGCCGCCGCCCACCGCCGTCAGGCAGGCGATGAATGCAAAGCCAACGATGTCCAACTGCGCGCGGCTGGCCACCAGCGCGCCGGTCAGCGCAAAGACCAGCACTGAGGCATAATCAAGCAGCGCAAGAAGGGTCACTTGGTGCGGCCCGCATAGCGACCGGGCGCTTTGCTTGACTGTTTCTTGGCTGGCGTCTCGGACGTCTTGAACGGGGCCATGCCTTCGCGGGCCAATTCATCGGCGCGCTCGTTTTCCGGATGACCTGCGTGGCCCTTGACCCATTCCCAGGTCACATTGTGGCTGATCTGGGCCGCATCCAGACGCTGCCACAGCTCGGCGTTCTTGACCGGTTTTTTGGCGGACGTGCGCCACCCGTTCTTTTTCCAACCGTGAATCCAGGTTGTCACGCCGTTCTTCACATATTGGCTGTCAGTGATGATGGTGATGTGGGTTGAGCGGCTGAGCGCCTCCAGTGCGTGGATTGCGGCCAGCAGTTCCATCCGGTTGTTGGTGGTGTCTGCCTCGCCGCCACTCAGGCAGCGCTCTTTGACGGTTTTGCCGTCCTCGACGGCGCGCATCAGGACACCCCAGCCGCCGGGGCCGGGATTGCCGGAACAGGCCCCATCGGTATAGGCGAATAAATCAGCCATGAGCGGTCACCGCGATCCAATCGGACAGGGTGCCGTCCATGCCCTTGCCTGACCCGGTGGTGATATCGCCGGGCGTCAGGCCTGCGTCACGCAGCAACTCGCACAGTTCCTCTGTGGTGTAATACGTATACAGTCGCCCCAACGTGTCGCGCTGTTCGCCGGTGCCGGATTTGACCGCCACATGCAGACGTCCATCGGGTTTCAACGCCTGCGCGATCCTGCGCAAATGGCGGGGCATATCGGCGCGCGGGGCGTGTAGCAGGCTGAAGTTGGACCAGATGCCGTCATAGTGATCCACGCCGCTGATGTCGTCAAACGTTGCGATTCTGGCGGTTACATCGGGGTGGCGCGCGGCCATTTTGACCATTTCAGGCACGGCGTCCATCGCGTCTGTTTGCAAACCGGCATCGGCCATTGCGTGCGCCGCCACGCCGGGGCCGCAGCCAAGATCCAACACGCGCCCGCCCGCAGGCATCGCCGCGATAAAGCTGGCCAGCAGCCTGTCCTCGCCCTGGCTGGCGGTGAGGTCGGCGTAATGCCGGGCCTTGTCAGCGTAAACTTTCAGCGTTTCGGGATCGCTGCTCATGCAAATACTCCTATGGCCAGACAAGTCAGGACGATGGCGGTCAGCATCACGCGCAGCTGCATCCACCATGAGGGCGCGGCGCCATAGCGCCAGAAGAGCCAGTCAATGCCCAACAGTCCGGTAAACCCGACCATCAGGGACAATCCGGCACTTTCAGGTCCGCCGCCGGTGGTGAAAAACGCCCAAAGGGCAGGGATCACCGACAGCAGATAGCCCGTTGTCGCCTGCGCACCGTCCAGCTTTGTGGCAAAGCCCCACAGCACGCCCGACATGAAGGCCAGGATGATCGCGCCATAGAACAGCTGCACATAGGGCCCGGAAAAACGCGGGCCGATCGTGTGCGCGGTCCAATCCGCCAAATCAGGATTCAGCACGGTAATCGCGCCCCACAGGAACGGGATCAGCCCGGCAAGGCCAAGGATCAGGGCAGGGCGGGGGATATCTGTCATGGCGTCGGCTCCGGTGGGCGGAATGGGGATTGCTTGCCCTGTCGGGTCGAAGAGGTCAAGGCGCCCTGTCCCTTGACCTTGTCGCGCGGGATCAGGACGCCCCAGAGCAGGGCAGGGGCCATCGGGACCTTTGATCAGGCGTTATCGCGCAGCACGCGCGGCACCTTGAACTCGACGTTTTCCACCGCCGTTTCCACCTGCTCGACCGTCACGTCATAACGGGCACGAAAGGCGTCGATCACCTCGTTTATCAGCACCTCGGGGGCGCTGGCCCCGGCGGTGATCCCCATTGATGTGATCCCCTCCAGAGCACGCCAGTCGATGTCGGCGGCGCGTTGCACCAGTTGCGCATAAGCACAGCCTGCGCGCGCGCCCACTTCGACCAACCGGCGTGAGTTGCTGGAGTTCGGTGCGCCCACGACCAACATCGCATCGGCCTTGGGGGCCATCGCCTTGACGGCCTCTTGGCGGTTGGTGGTGGCGTAACAGATGTCTTCCTTGTGCGGGCCGATGATCGCAGGAAAGCGCGCCTTGAGGGCCGCGACAATGTCGATCGTGTCATCGACCGACAGCGTGGTCTGCGTCACGAACGCCAGGTGTTCGGGATCGCGCACCTCTACGTCGGCCACATCCTCGACCGTTTCGACCAACAGGACCTCGCCGGGGGGCAGTTGGCCCATCGTGCCGACGGTTTCGGGGTGGCCTTCGTGGCCAATCATGATCATTTGCAGACCGGCCTCGTGGTGGCGCGCGGCCTCGATATGGACCTTGCTGACCAGCGGGCAGGTGGCATCGACATAGACCATTTCACGCGCGGCGGCGGCGGCGGGCACCGATTTGGGCACGCCGTGGGCCGAAAAGATCACCGGGCGGTCATCCGGGCAGTCGGACAGTTCCTCGACAAACACGGCCCCCTTGGCGCGCAGATCATCCACCACGAATTTGTTGTGCACGATTTCATGGCGCACATAGACCGGCGCGCCCCATTTGTGCAGCGCCAGTTCGACGATCTTGATCGCGCGGTCCACACCGGCGCAAAATCCGCGCGGTGCGGCCAGATAGAGGGTCAGGGGCGGTTTGGTCATTTTGTCGGCTCCGGGGCGTGATGGGGGTACAGGTAAGGCGTGCGGCACGGCGCGTCCAGTGCGGGGCGCAAGACTGTGCCGGGGTTATTGACAGGGCATGTCATTTCGCCTTTGTCCTGTTGCCGTAGGGCAAGAGGGCTTTGACAATGCAACAGTACGATCTGGCCGTGGTTGGCGGAGGCATCATGGGGTTGGCCCACGCACTGCACGGCGCACAGGCGGGCCTGTCGGTGGCGGTTTTCGAACGGGGCGGACAGGCCGATGGCGCGTCGGTGCGCAATTTCGGGATGCTGGCAATTGTGGCGCAACGTCCGGGGGCCGAACTGGACAGCGCGCGACGCACATTGGCACATTGGCAACGCTTTGGGGCCGAGGCCGGGATCAACGCGCGGCAGGCCGGGTGCCTGTTCGTCGCCCGCACCCCGCAGGAAATGGCCGTGATGCAGGAATGTGCCGCCAATGCGGACCAGCACGGCCAATCCTTCGTGCCGATCGCGCGCGACGATCTGGCAGGGTACGCCGAAGGGCTGCGCACTGACACCGCGCTGGGCGGACTATGGAGCGAGGACGCCTGGAAGCTGGATCAGCGCAGCGCGATGGCGCGCCTGTCGGTCTGGCTGCAACGTGTGCATGGCGTGACGTTTCTCATGGGCTGCGAGGTGCGCGGTATTGCGGGCGGCGTTCTGGATACCACGGAAGGGGCGGTGCGTGCGGCCCAGACGGTGATCTGTGGCGGGTCCGAATTTGCCCGCCTGTTCCCGGCTGATTTTGCGGCCACCGGGGTGACCACCTGTCAGTTGCAAATGCTGCGAACTGCACCGCAACCGGGCGAATATCGTCTGTCGCCCTTTGTTCTGGGTGGGCTTAGCCTACCGCGCTATACGGCCTTTGCCGACTGCCCTAGCCTGCCGGATCTGCGGGCAACCTTGGCGCAGTCACGCGGGCGCGAAATCGCCAACGGCATCCACCTGATCGCGGCGCAAGAGGCAGATGGCAGCATCACCATCGGCGATTCGCACCACTACGGCGCTGACGCCCCGCGCGAGCGGCTGGACGAGGTGGATCAATTGATGATGGCGGAAACGTCGGCGCTGCTGGCATTGCCCGACGCACGGATCGCGCAGCGTTGGCTGGGGCATTACGCGCATCTGCCGGGGCAGGCGTCGCTGGTGCTGCATCCCGCGCCCGGCGTCACTGCAGTGACCATGACCAATGGGCAGGGCATGACCCACGGCCTTGCCAAAGCCGAAGACGTGATCGCGCAGTTGTTCGGCTAAGGGCCGATCACGTTCAACAAAAAGGCCCCGGAGTTGATCCGGGGCCTGTGGAATGTCAGTGCGGCCTCAATCGGCGCGCGGTTCACTCTTCTTCGCGCGTCGTGGTTTCACGTGGCGGGCGGCCGATGACGTCTTTCAGGTCATCCAGCTCAATAAAGTTGTCGGCCTGACGGCGCAGTTCGTCCGAGATCATCGGCGGCTGGCTGCGGATGGTCGACACGACCGAGACGCGCACACCCTGACGTTGCAGAGATTCGATCAGCGGGCGGAAATCACCATCGCCTGAGAATAACACGATGTGATCGACGCGCGGCGCCAATTCCATCGCATCGACCGCCAATTCGACATCCATGTTGCCCTTGACCTTACGGCGGCCCTGACTGTCGGTGTATTCCTTGGCCGCTTTGGTGACCATGTTGAAACCGTTGTAGTTCAACCAATCTACCAGCGGACGAATGGGCGAATATTCGTCATTCTCCAGCAGCGCGGTGTAATAGAACGCGCGCAGCAATTTGCCCCGGCGCATAAACTCGGATCGCAGCAGTTTATAGTCGATGTCAAATCCCAGCGCCTTCCCAGCGGCGTAAAGATTAGACCCATCGATGAACAGCGCAAGCCGTTCGTCCTTGTAGAACATCGGAAATTCCTTTCGAATATTGATACTCGCCGCAGCGTTCAAATATGGTCCGTGAGTGGATGTTGGATAGGCTGCCAAGTTCGCGGACAACCTAGGGGCAATGTATCGTGCTAACAAGGGCGTGGGCAGGTTACAAAAGGAAAATGACGTGACGCAAATTACGGAATATCTGGTTGCAATGGGCGGAAACCTGCCGTCGAACGCAGGTGATCCTGCCGACACGCTGCGCGCGGCATTGGATGCTTTGACGCAGGCCGGCGCACAGGTACAGGCGGTCAGTGGCTTCTACCAAACGCCTTGTTTTCCTGCTGGTGCCGGGCCGGATTACGTCAACGCTGCAGCGCGAATCAGTTGTGATGGGACTGCCGCACAGGTGTTGACGATCCTGCATAACGTCGAAGCAATTTTTGGGCGCGAGCGGGTGCAGCGCTGGGGGCGGCGTACGCTGGATCTGGACCTGATTGCGGCAGGCGATCTGGTGCTGCCGGATCGGCGTGTTCACGCCGAGTGGCGCGATCTGCCCCCTGATCAACAGACCCGCATTGCGCCTGATCAACTGATCTTGCCTCATCCCAGAGTGCAGGATCGAGGCTTTGTGCTGATTCCCCTTGCCGATATCGCGCCGCAGTGGTGCCATCCCGTTTTGGGGGTCACGGTGCGTCAGATGGTCGGTGCATTGCCGCCTGAGGCCCGAAAAGAGGTTATTCGCCTCTAAAACCGCCCGATTCGACGCTTGTAAACCCAACCCTCAGGCCTTAGGTAGTGAGCCTTCTACAGCGCTGACAAATCCGGAGGTCCCATGGCCCGCGTAACAACTGAAGACTGCGTCGACAAGGTTCCAAACCGGTTCGACCTGGTGATGCTGGCAGCGCATCGCGCTCGCGAAATCGCGTCTGGCGCGCCGCTGACTGTGGATCGTGACAACGATAAGAACCCTGTCGTGGCCCTGCGTGAAATCGCAGAAGAGACTCAGAGCGCCGCAGATCTGCGCGAGCGTCTGATCGAGTCCAACCAGACCGAGATTGAAGTTGACGAACCCGAAGAGGACCAGATGGCCCTGCTGATGGGTGGTGAGGCGGACAAACCCGCCGAGGACGATATGTCCGAAGAACGCCTTCTGCGCGAGCTGATGAAGGCCCAGGGCCAGGGCTGACGCCCGGCCCTCGCTGTTGGGAACAGGTGCTGAACGCATGATCGCTGTCGATGACCTGGTCGATCTGGTTCGCACCTATAACCCGAAATGCGATGAACGCCTGCTGCGGGCGGCCTATGAATATGGCCGCCAGATGCACGAAGGCCAGACCCGCCATTCCGGCGAACCGTATTTTTCCCACCCTGTCGCCGTAGCAGCCATCCTGGCCGAGCAAAGCCTGGATGACGCCGCCATCGTCACCGCGCTTCTGCACGATACGATTGAGGACACGCGCGCGTCCTACCTGACGGTACAGGAAAAATTCGGCACCGAAATCGCCGATCTGGTCGATGGCGTGACTAAGCTGACCAATCTGCAACTGAACAGTTCGGAAACCAAGCAGGCGGAAAATTTTCGCAAGCTGTTCATGGCGATGTCCAAGGATCTGCGCGTGATTCTGGTCAAGCTGGCGGACCGGCTGCACAATATGCGTACCATCCGCGCGATGCGCCCTGACAAACAGGTGCAAAAGGCGCGCGAAACGATGGAGATTTTCGCGCCGCTGGCGGGCCGGATGGGCATGCAATGGATGCGCGAAGAGCTGGAGGATCTGGCGTTTCGCGTGATCAATCCCGAGGCCCGCGCCTCGATCATGCGCCGGTTCATCACGTTGCAACGCGAAACCGGCGATGTGATCGACCGGATCACCGGCGACATGCGGCTGGAACTGAAGAAGGCGGGTATAACTGCCGAGGTGCTGGGCCGCGCCAAGAAACCCTATTCGGTCTGGCGCAAGATGCAGGAAAAAGAGATGGGGTTTTCCCGTCTCAGCGACATTTACGGCTTTCGCATCATCACCGCGACCGAGGCCGATTGTTACGCCGCCCTTGGCGCGATCCATCAACGCTGGCGGGCGGTGCCGGGCCGGTTCAAGGATTACATCAGCCAGCCCAAGACCAACGGATACCGCTCGATCCACACCACGGTATCGGGGCGCGACGGCAAGCGGGTCGAGGTTCAGATCCGCACCCGCCAGATGCATGACGTCGCCGAAACCGGCGTGGCCGCGCATTGGTCCTATCGCGATGGGGTGCGCACGCAGAACCCGTTTGCGGTGGACCCCGCGAAATGGATCAACTCGCTGACCGAACAGTTCGACGCCGAAGAGGACCATCAGGATTTTCTTGAGGCGGTCAAGCTTGAGATGTTCTCGGATCAGGTGTTTTGTTTCACGCCCAAGGGCGACGTGATCAAGCTGCCCCGCGGGGCGACGCCGATTGATTTTGCCTATGCGATCCACACGCGGATCGGCAACGCGGTGGTCGGGGCCAAGATTGACGGGATGCGCGTACCGCTGTGGACGCGGATCAAGAACGGTCAATCGGTCGAGGTGATCATCGCCGACGGCCAGACGCCGCAGTCGACATGGCTGGACATTGCCACCACCGGCAAGGCCCGCACCGCCATCCGGCGCGCCCTGCGCGAGGTCGACCGCGAGCGGTACATCAAGCTGGGGCGCGAACTGGCCCGCGCGGCGTTTGAACATGTCGGCAAGCGCGCTACCGACAAGGCGCTGGAAACCGCCGCGCGTACCATGCGGCTGGCCGGCAAGGATGCCCTGCTAGAGCGGATGGGCAGCGCCGAGTTGACCGCGCGCGAGGTGCTGAACGCGGTCTATCCCGATCTTTCGCCATCGGACGGGGACGAGGTGGGGCGCGACCGCGCCGTTATCGGTCTGGAACCCGGCCAGCGGTTTGATCGTGCCAAATGCTGCGAACCCCTGCCGGGCGAGCGCATCGTGGGCATCACCTTTCGCGGGCAGGGCGTGGTCGTGCATGCCATCGACTGCGAGACGCTGACCGCATACGAGGATCAGCCGACCCGCTGGCTGGACCTGCAATGGCATGCTGGCACACACGCGGCGGTCTATTCCGTGACGCTGGATCTGACAATGAGCAATGATGCCGGTGTTCTTGCGCGGGTTTGCACCTTGATTGGCGAGCGTCAGGCCAATATCTCGAACTTGACGTTCATTGATCGCAAGCCCGATTTCTATCGTTTGCTGGTTGAACTGGAACTACGCGACGCGGAACAGTTGCACAGTATCATTTCGGCACTGGACGCCGAAAGCAATGTCGCCATGGTAGAGCGGCATCGCGATCTGGCCCGCAACGGCAGCGGGGCGGATCGTGACGAGGGGGCCGCACCTGCCGCGCCGGCCGCATCGTGACACGTTTTGTGACCGATCTGCGCCACAGAATGGACAAAGGGTGCCGATAGAACCGAAGGACCGTGGGCCACGCCCGCGCGCCCTGATCAAAAGAAACCCCAAGCCGCGTAAGGAGCCGCGCATTGGTCTTCAAACGACGCGATAAAAGACCAATCTGGAAGTCCGTGGCCCTGTTTTTCTGGCCACAGGGCGGCTGGGCGCGCGCGTTTCGTTATGTACACCTGCGCGTGGGCCGCTTGCCGGACCCACCGCACCGCATTGCGCGGGGCATCTTTGCCGGGGTCTTCATCACCTTTTCGCCTCTGTTCGGGATGCATTTCCTTTTCGCGGCGTCGCTGGCGTGGATTGTGCGCGGCAACATCATCGCGGCGCTGCTGGCGACCTTCGTGGGCAATCCGCTGACCTTTCTGGCTATCGCAACGGCGTCCCTGCAAACCGGGCATTACCTGCTGGGCACGGGCAAAGACCTGCCCGCCGAGATGCACCGATCCTTGGGTGGCAAATTCATGGATGCGGGCGAGGATCTGCGTCACAATTTCTGGGCGATGTTCACCCCGGAAACCGCCCATTGGGACAGTCTGTCGGTGTTTTATCACGACGTTTTCCTGCCCTATCTGGTGGGTGGGATCATTCCCGGCCTCGTTTGCGGGATTATCGCCTATTACGTCTCGCTGCCGTTGCTGAATGTCTATCAAAAGCGGCGCAAGGCCCGGTTGACGGCAAAATGGCATGCGCTGAAACACAAGGCCAAAGTCAGCGCCAGCGCGCTGCCCCCCGCCCGCAAGGATCGCGACCACACGCCCCCCGCGTGATGTGGCCCAATCAGCCTGTTGAATTTCCTCGTTGGGTCCTGCGCCCAAACATATTAGCCTAAGCCTTGAGTCGTTCATCGATAGGGGGCAACAATGCCAGATCACTCTAAACTGCGCCTTGGCGTCAACATCGACCACGTCGCCACCATCCGTAACGCGCGCGGCGGCGATACGCCTGACCCTGTGCGCGCCGCCAAACTGGCCGAAACGGCCGGGGCCGATGGGATTACCGCGCATCTGCGCGAAGACCGCCGGCACATTTTGGACCATGACATCACCGCTCTGATGGAGACGCTGTCGGTGCCGCTGAACTTCGAGATGGCCGCGACCGAGGAAATGGCCCAGATCGCCCTGCGTCACAAACCCCACGCCGTCTGCATCGTCCCCGAAAAGCGCGAGGAGCGCACGACCGAGGGCGGTCTGGAAGTCGCGCGCGAGGAAAACCGACTGGCCCATTATATCGCGCCCCTGCGCGCAGCGGGTTGCCGCGTGTCGATCTTCATCGCTGCCGATGCCCGTCAGATCAAGGCGGCATCGCGCATCGGTGCCGACATCATCGAGTTGCACACAGGTGCCTATTGCGACGCCCACGCCGAGGGCGATTTTGCCACCCGCGACCGTGAATTTGACGCGTTGCGCGAAATGTCGGCCTATGCCCACTCATTGGGGTTGGAGGTGCATGCGGGCCACGGGTTGACGTATGACACCGTCACGCCCATCGCGGCCCTGCCCGAGGTGAGGGAACTGAATATCGGTCACTTCCTGATCGGCGAGGCGATCTTTCGCGGGCTGAACCCGGCTATCACCGAAATGCGCGCCCTGATGGACGCAGCACGCGGTGATACCATGCGCACGACGGGATGAACTATCTACGCTACGCTGGCGTCTTCGTGGGGGTGGCCGTGGGCGTGGCCCTGTTGGTGATGGGGCTGAACCGCTGGGCGGATGCCGGGCTGGGATCGTCCGCACAACTGCTGGTCCCCGCCATGATCGCCGCCGTGGTCGAAGGGCGCGGGTTCGCGCGCGGCGAGGCTCGCAAACCCACAAGCGTCGAAGCATGGCGTTTCGCCGTGAACGCCACGGCGCTGGCGGTGATGCTGAACCTGTTGCTCAGCTATGCCGCGACCCGGCTGATGCCCGAATTCGCCAAGCTGACCATCGCGCCCTTTGCCTCGCAGCAATTCGTGATGCTATTGGCGCTTTATGCGTTGGGTTATCTGCTGTCGAACCGGTTCTTTGTCAGTCTTGGCGCGGGCAATGATCTGGCCCGCCAAGGCCCACGCGATGGGGGCGGTGCATGATCCTGGGCATCGGCAGCGATATGGCCAATATCGAGCGGATTTCGGCCACGCTGGAACGGTTTGGCGACAGGTTTCGCACCCGCGTCTTCACAGATACCGAGCAGTCCAAGGCCGAGCGGCGTCTTGATACGCCCGGCACCTACGCCAAACGCTGGGCCGCGAAAGAGGCGTGTTCGAAGGCGTTGGGCACCGGTCTGCGCATGGGCATTGCGTGGAAGGATATGGCCGTCAGCAACCTGCATACGGGCCAGCCGGTGATGCACGTCACCGGCTGGGCTGCCGCGCGGCTGGCCGAAATGACGCCGCCGGGGCATACCGCCATCATCCATGTCACCCTGACGGACGATCACCCTTGGGCGCAGGCCTTTGTCGTGATCGAGGCCCGGCCACTCTAAGCCCAACCACCCCCATCCGGGTTGACACGCAGGGCAGGCCCGCCCATGAAGCGGCAAAGATATTCATCCAAGCAACATAAGGCGGAGTGCGCATGGCATCCGAGGCCAAGAAAAGCAATTCGATCGTCGAGACGATCAAGACGATTGTCTATGCCCTGCTGATCGCCGGTGTATTTCGCACACTGTTCTTTCAACCCTTCTGGATCCCATCCGGGTCGATGAAGGACACTCTGCTGATCGGGGATTTCCTGTTCGTAAACAAGATGGCCTATGGCTATTCTTATGCGTCTTGCCCCTCGATCCGCTTTGCGGGGTTGAACATCGACGCGCAGGACATCTGCGGCTTTCTGGACGGTGACAATACCCGCGTTCTGGCCGGTGAGCCTAAGCGCGGCGACATCATCGTGTTCCGCCATCCCGTCACCGGCGCGGATTTCATCAAACGTCTGGTCGGATTGCCCGGCGAAAAAATTCAGGTCACCGAGGGTGTTCTGTCAATTGACGGCACCCCCGTCACGCTTGAGGACGCCGGCAGTTTCGACGAAGTGTACGCGCCCCAAGGCCCGATGCGCAGCCGCCCGCGCTGTGAAAACGGGGTCGTCGGCGAAGGGGCTATTTGTTCGAAATCCCGCCAGATCGAGACGTTCCCAGATGGTCATAGCCACGAGATCCTGAATATCGCGCGCCAACGCTCGGACGACACGGGGGTGTTTACCGTGCCCGAGGGGCATTATTTCTTCATGGGCGACAATCGCGACAACTCCACCGACAGCCGCTTTCCACAGACCGTGGGCGGCGTCGGGTTCGTGCCCTATGAAAACCTGATCGGACGCGCGGATCGGGTCATGTTCTCATCTGCGGGCAGCCGGATGTTCTATTTCTGGACATGGCGCGCGGATCGTTTCTTCAAGAGGCTTCAGTGAAACTTTCGGCCGAACTGAAGGCGTTTGCGGACCGGCTGGGCCATACGTTCACCCGCACCGATCTGCTGGTCGAATCCGTCACGCATGCGTCGAAATCCTCGCCCACGCGGTCCGACAACCAACGGCTGGAATTTCTGGGCGATAGGGTGCTGGGCCTTGTGATGGCCGAGGCGCTGCTGGCCCATGACCCCAGCGCCAGCGAAGGCCAACTGGCCCCGCGTTTTAACGCCCTTGTGCGCAAAGAGGCCTGCGCCGATGTCGCGCGCGACATGGGTCTGGGCGCGGTGCTGAAACTGGGGCGGTCTGAAATGCTGTCAGGTGGGCGGCGCAAGGATGCGCTGCTGGGCGACGCGATGGAGGCGGTGATCGCCGCCGTGTATCTGGACGCCGGGTTTGACGCCGCGCGCACAGTGATCCTGCGCCACTGGGCCGGACGTATCGACGCGGTCGAGGTTGACGCGCGCGACGCCAAGACCGCCTTGCAGGAATGGGCACAGGCGCGTGGCCTGCCGCCCCCCGACTATGATCAGACCGCCCGCACCGGCCCCGATCACGCCCCGATCTTCACCATCACCGCCAAACTGCGCACCGGGGCCAGCAGCGCATCCTCCGCAGGCTCCAAACGGCAGGCCGAACAGGCGGCTGCCAAGGCGCTGCTGGACAAGGTACAAAAAGACGCGCCGCCAAAATGATCGCCGCGGCGCGCCAGGTTTTTTAAAACCCGATGTTTACAATGCGGCAACCATTGCCGCCGGCAGGGCAATCATGCCGCCGATGATAATGACCATCGAAATTCCAAGACCTTTGAACATGCGAAATCCTTCCTCTGCTGAGTTCGACTGATCAGTTAGCGTGGACACAGTCCCCTTGGATGCGGCGCGCTGCCGCAGGGGGGGCACACGCCCTCTGGGCAATGGCGTGTCAATGGGGTAAGGGCTGGGACCACGTTTCACCATTTCCGTCGTCCAGATTGCCCAAGGATTGCCCATGACCACCCGTGCCGGATTTATTGCGCTGATCGGCGAACCGAACGCAGGCAAATCGACCCTGCTGAACCGCATGGTCGGCGCCAAGGTCAGTATCGTGACCCACAAGGTCCAGACTACGCGCGCGCGTATCCGTGGCGTTGCGATGGATGGCGAGGCCCAGTTGATCTTTGTCGACACACCGGGCCTGTTCAAACCGCGCCGCCGTCTGGATCGCGCGATGGTCGCCGCCGCTTGGGGCGGGGCTGCGGATTCGGATGTGGTCGTGCTGCTGATAGAGGCGCATCGCGGCGTAACCGAAGGCGTCGAGAAGATCCTCGAAGGTCTGGGCGATGTCACCAAGGGGCGCAAGGTCGCACTGGCCATCAACAAGATCGACCGCGTCCCGGCCGAACGCCTGCTGGCCCTGACCAAGGACATGAACGACCGGTTCGATTTTGCCGAAACCTTTCTGATCTCGGCGGAAAAGGGCCACGGCGTCGATGCACTGCGCACTTGGCTGGCCGATCAACTGCCCGAAGGGCCGTGGCTGTATCCCGAGGACCAGATTGCCGATCTGCCCCTGCGCATGATTGCCGCCGAAATCACCCGCGAAAAGCTGACGCTGCGCCTGCATCAGGAACTGCCCTATCAGTTGACGGTCGAAACCGAGCACTGGACCGAACGCGAGGATGGCTCGGCCCGGATCGATCAGGTGATCTATGTCATGCGCGACGGGCACAAGGGTATCGTGCTGGGCCGCAAGGGCGAAACGATCAAATCCGTCTCGACCGCCGCGCGCACCGAGTTGGAAGAATTCCTTGGTCGGCGCGTCCACCTGTTTCTGCAAATCAAGGTGCGCCCAAACTGGCTGGAAGAATCCGAGCGGTATTCGGAAATGGGGCTGAACTTTAAGGACGGCAACGCATGACCGCCTGTGGCGCGCACAGCCCCGGCTTTCATCGTTCTGAAAATACTCAAATTCCCCGGTCCCAATGGCGCGCCTGACCGCGCAATTCTGGGTTCAGGCCTATCTGACCCGCCTGCGGGGTCATGCCATCCCCGCCTTTGTGACCGCTCACGGCGACGACACATCCGGATCGGTTCTGGTCAAGTTGAACACGCTGGATGGCACGGCCACGGCCTATCAACGCCGGTTCGATCTGGCGACCGACCGACGCCAATGGGACACCCTGCTCAGCGCCTCTGAGGCCGATGTTGACGCGGCCATCGCGCGACAGCGTGGCTTTGACCCCGACCTCTGGGTGATCGAGGTCGAGGATCGCGCCGGTCGTCACCTGCTGGGCGAACCGGGACTCGAGGCCTAAGGCCCGCCACCCCAACTGTCGCCCTATTCCACCGTAATCACTTTACGCGCCAGCACCGCCTGATTGCTCACGTCCAGAAACCGCAGTTCATAGACACCCGGCGCATCCGGCAGGGTCATCTGAACCGGCGGGCCATCGGCGGCGGGCAGGGCGGTGATCCAGGTAAAGATTGCCTGATCCGCCAATGCGATGGTGATCCGCTGATCCGCACTGGTGGCGTCCACGCTCCAGCTGACGGCGATGGTGCTGCCCGCCGCAGCCCGGTCGGGGGCATCCAGCGCGGCACCACTATTCAGCGCCGCGTCCGCCGCCAGAACTTCGATAGTATGACGCGCCAGCACTTTGGCGCCTTCATTTAAGGTATAACGCAGCTCGTACAGCCCCGGCTGATCGGGCGCGCTCAGGGTGCCCTCTGTCTTGTCATGGACACGAAAGTTGTCACCGTTGGTATCATCCGCACTGCCCATCGGCGCGATGCGAATGTAATCCTGTCCTGTCACCGCCCCGGTCCAAGTGATGTTGATCTTATCCCCGGCCCTGATCTGATCCGGGCCGCTGACGGTCACTTCGGGCGCGGTCACTTCAAGCGTGTGCCGTGCAAGGGTTCTGGCCCCTTCGGACAGGACATAACGCAGCTCATACAGCCCGGTCTCGGAGGGCATCTGCAAGTCGCCCTCGGATTTTTCATGAACGCGGATGTAGTGGGTATATTTGCCCTCATCCGCCCCCATCGGCACGATTGTGACGAAATCCTGCGGGGCTACGTTGCCTGTCCAGCTGACCTCTACCTGCGATCCTGCCAGCGCCGTGGCAGGCCCGCTGACAGTCACCTCCGGGGCAGTCACTTCAAGTGGTTGGCTTGCAAGGGTTCTGGCCCCTTCGGACAGGACATAGCGCAGCTCATACATCCCGGTCTCCGAGGGCATCTGCAAGTCGCCCTCGGATTTTTCATGCACGCGGATGTAATGGGTATATTTGCCCTCATCCGCCCCCATCGGCACGATTGTGACGAAATCCTGCGATGCGACATTGCCTGTCCAGCTGACCTCTACCTGCGATCCTGCCAGCGCCGTGGCAGGCCCGCTGACCGTCACCTCCGGGGCAGTCACTTCAAGCGGTTGGCTTGCCAGCGTTTTCCCACCTTCGGACAGGACATAGCGCAGCTCATACATCCCGGTCTCGGAGGGCACCTGCAAGTTGCCCTCGGACTTGTCATGCACGCGGATGTAGTGGGTATATTTGCCTTCATCCGCCCCCATCGGCACGATTGTGACGAAATCCTGCGATGCGACGTTGCCTGTCCAGCTGACCTCAATCTGCGATCCTGCCAGCGCTGTGGTAGGGCCGCTGACCGTTACCTCGGGCAGGGTGACTTCGATGCTTTGGCGGGCCAACGTGCGCGGCCCCATGTCCAGCATATAGCGGATCTCGTAGAGGCCGGTTTCGGCCGGGGCGCGCAATGTGCCCTCGCCTGCGGTGTTGCCGTGAATGCGCACGTAGTTGGTATATGCGCCCTCATCCGCGCCCATCGCGACGATCGTGACATAGTCCTGCGGATGTACGCCGCCGGTCCAGGACACATCGAAATTCGCACCAGTCAGGGTGGTTGTAGGGGCGGTGATTGTCACCTCGGGTTCCAGCAACTCGATGGGGGCGCGACCCAGAACAGCGCCGGTGTCATAGTGCCGATAGCGGATCTCATACAGGCCCGCCGTGCTGAGTGCGCGCAGCGTGCCGGACATGTCGTCGCGCACGCGCATCGTATGCGTATAGACATCATCTTTGGCGCCCATCGGGACAATGGTGATGGAATCGCGTGGTTCGATGATCCGGTCCCACGCCACATCAAAATTGGCCCCGGTCAGGGCCGTTGCGGGTGCGGTCAGGGTAATCTGAGGGGCCTCGGGTTCGGGGGTGGGTTCGGGCGCTGGCGTGGGGGCTGGCACAGGTGCGGCGGCCACGGCGGTGCTGAGGGTGCTCAGCGCGGTGGCCAATTCGCCCGCATTTTCCGCCTCGATGAACTGCCCGCCGGTTTCGTTGGCGATACATGCCAGCGATGCGGCGTCATCCGTGCCCAGACCAAAGCCGACCACATGCGCGGTAAAGCCGACACCGCCCTTTTCCAGTGCCTTGGCCAGCGCGCAGGGATCGCGATCGCAGCTTTCCAGCCCGTCGGAAATCAGCACCACGGTGGCGGGGCGGTCGGTGTAGGACAGCGCCTGTGCCGCCTGTTCCACCGCATCCGTCAGGGGCGTCTTGCCGGTGGGGGTGATCGCGTTGATACGCGCCTGAATTTCAGCGGCCATGCCGGGGGCAGGGGTGATCAGGGTCTCGATATCGGTGCAATCGCCACGGCGACGGTGGCCATAGGCCATCAGACCGACGTGGCGCTCGGCCGTCCATTCACCCAGCAGGTTTTTCATGACATCGCGGGCAATCTCGATCTTGGCAACGCCGTCGATCTGCCCCCACATCGAGTTCGAGCCGTCAAAGACGATCATCACGTCCTCCCCGGGCGCGTCCTGTGCCTGTACGGAAACGGGCGTGGTGGCAATCAATGCGGCGACGGCGGCGGGAATCAGCGTGGCAATATGCGGGCGGGTCATGGGGAAAATCCTTGGGTCGATCTAATCTATGCAAGAAGTGAAGCACACAGCGCGGCGTTTTTCCAGCAAGGTCTTGGCATCGGCGGATTTGTGGTGTGAAATTGCGCGCGGGACCGGGCCCGTGACCAAAGGTATGATAGCAGACATGGAATGGCGCGATCAGGGCATAGTGCTGTCGGTGCGCCGTCACGGTGAAACATCCGCGATCATCGAGGTGTTGACGCCGTCGCGGGGGCGTCACGCGGGGGTGGTGCGCGGTGGCACCTCGCGCAAGCTGACCCCGATCTTGCAGCCGGGGGCGCAAGTGGATCTCAGTTGGCGCGCGCGGCTGGAGGATCATATCGGCGCCTTCACGGTCGAGCCTGTGCGCTCGCGGGCGGCGCATGTCATGGGCGACCGTCTGGCGTTGGCGGGGCTGAATGCGGTGACGTCCTTGCTGGTCTTTGCCCTGCCCGAGCGCGAGGCGCATCTGCCGCTTTATAACCGTACCGAACAGTTGCTGGACCTGTTGGGCACGCCCGATGTCTGGCCGCTGGCCTATCTGCGCTGGGAGATGGCCCTGTTAGAGGAAGTCGGGTTCGGCCTAGACCTAAGCGCCTGCGCGGTGCTGGGTGCCGAGGCCGAGGACCTGTGTTTCGTGTCGCCGCGCACCGGGCGGGCAGTGTCACGCGCCGGGGCGGGGGATTGGGCGGATCGGCTGTTGCCGCTGCCGCCCTGCCTGCTGGGGCGCGGCATGGCTCCGGATCGCGAAGTGGCGCAAGGGTTGATTACGACGGGGCATTTCCTGCGCCATCAACTGGCCGCGCAACAGGGCGGGCGGGCCCTGCCCGAAGCGCGGGCGCGTTTTGTCGAGCGGTTTACCGCGCGGATCGACGCCTAAGACGCGCGGGCCTATTCTGCGGCGTGAAACAGCATCTCGCGCCCGGCCTCGTTGCTTAACAACAGCGTGCCGGGGGCGGTTTCGGCCAGTGTCATCTGCTCCAGCGCCGTCATGAATGCGTTTTCTTGCGCCAGATCGGGGCAGGCGCGTCGCGTGATCGCCACCTTGTCCAGTGCGAACCACGGGTAGGGCGCGGTTTGCACGGCGTTGAACCGGTTGCAGGGCGCTTGCCCCGTGACCGCCCCGGCCGGGGAAAACCGGATCGAGGCGGTTGCCTGGAAATCGTTTCCGTCGATCTGGATCAGGCGCCATTCGGTATCCGCCGCGCCGTAAGCTGTCAGCGTTTCATCGCTGCTACAGGCCGGCAAGGCGGCAAAGAGGCACAGAACTAGCACAAGACGGCCCATGTGGTTTCCTTTGGTTGCGACCCGCGCAAGGCCCGCCCTGTGCATCAGGGCCTTCAATGCCGATTAGCGCAGAGCCAGCACCAGATCGACCAGAGATCCCATAGCGCGCTGCGGGTCCAGATCGGCGCGCGCGCCCATCGCCTGCATGCCGATCGCTGCGGCCTGTAGAATGTGCTTCATCTCGGGGTTGCTGACGCCGATCTGGTCCAGCAGGCGGGCCAGATGCGCACCGCGACGCTGATCCACCCGCGCCACACTGTCGGCTGCGGCTGGCAGGCTTAGCGCCCAGGCGCGCATTGCACGATCGGTCCGGGCTGTCAGAGGGTCCGCCAGATGTTGGCCAAAGGCGCGCAATTGCGCCGCCGTTGTCTCATCGCTGGGCGCGTCGATATCCTGTAACGCCTGGGTTTCCCAACGCTCCAACACGGCGGCGTGAAAGGCTGGCAGATCGATGAAATGCCAATAGAACGACCCTTTGGTCGTGTTCAGCTGGCGGGCCAGCGGCTCGGCCTTAAGGGCGGGGGGACCAGTCTCGCACAGGGCTTTCAGCCCGGCGTCCAGCCAGCTACCTTGGGTCAATCGTGTTCGTTTTTTCGCAATCATACCCGTGAGGTAAGGCCAATATTTTGAATGAGCAAGGGACTTTGGCAGGGAAATGCGTGTTGCATGATTGCGCCGCGTCAACCGGCGGTTTTTGGCCTATTTTTATGCGCTTACCTTCAACATTTCGTGAGACGCGATTTTTGCACAGGCGGCTGAGTTTGGCGCTGTGGGCCAAAGTGAGGCCAAAGAGTAGGCGCGATCAGGGCGTGACGTCAGGGTTGAGTGTGATTCTCGCACGTCAACTCATAGTAGAGGGCGGTTTTGTCCCACCAAAGGGGACCGGGTGATGGTATGAAACCGGCCCAAGGCATCCTGACCGACAAGGCTGAGGGCGTCGGCGCTGAAGGGCTGATTCAGCCAAGGGGCCAGAACGGGGTGCAGCGCGGCATAGGTTGCGCGCGTTTGGGCCTTCGGGTGCTTGCCGGTCAGCGTGATGTGGAACCGGAACTGATCCATTACATGCGGATAGCCCCACCTGTGCAGGTTTTCGCGCTGCTTTGCGGTCAGGTTGGGCGTGTCGCGCCGCTGCATGTCGGCGTCGCCAAGAGGCGCGCGGAAAGGGTCAAAGTGCCGCACGATCTGGGCCGCGAGATGCGTCAAATCCGGATCTTGGTGACGTGGAACCAATGCCAGAAAACGCCCAAGCTGCGCCAGTTCCAATAGGCCGATGGGGACCGGAGCGGTCGTTGTGCAGATCCGCTGGAACGCTGCATAAAGGTCCGCTTCGGTGCAGTGTTCTGCCAGACGAAACGGCGGCATCAGCGTGGCGTGCAGGCCATACCGGCGCGGAGCCTCACTCAGGTCGCTGACGGGCGCAGGCAGGCGCGCCACATCCGGGTGCGCAACGGGCGCGCCGCTGGCAATGTCCCATCCCAGCCACGCCGCGCCGAAGCTGGCCAGCGGCCCGGGGGGCGGCGTGTAATAGATGGCGTAGCGTTCAAACCGTGGCATGGGGGCCGTCTTTTGTGTCTGGGCGCTGTTCTTGTGGCACAGGCGCGCGCGCAGGCCAATCCCTGCGGCTTTGACAGGCGCCAACACAGGGCGGCATAAGGGTAGTCAGATCAATCCCAAGGAAAGACGCGCCATGACTGCCCAGACGATTTTTGACGTTCCGCCCGCGCCCTGTGTTGCCATCACCGGTAGCGACCGTGTGTTCCCTGTGCGTCGCGTGTTCTGCGTGGGGCGCAATTATGCCGCCCATGCCGCCGAGATGGGCAACGAGGTGGACCGCGAGGCCCCGTTTTACTTCACCAAATCGGCCCGCGCGGTGATCCCTTCGGGAAGCCATATCGCTTATCCCTTGGGCACTAACGATTGCCATTACGAGATGGAGTTCGTCATCGCTATCGGGGCCGACGCGTTTGAGGTCAGCGCCGCCGAGGCGCTGGGCGCGGTCTATGGCTATGCCTGCGGCATCGACCTGACCCGGCGCGACCTGCAAGGCGCAGCCAAGGCGGCGCGCCGCCCTTGGGATCTGGGCAAGGATTTTGAAAACTCGGCGATCATGGGCGCGATCACCCCGGCGGCACAGTTCGGCGCGGTGCGCGATCAGGCGATCTGGCTGGATCTGGACGGCGCACGCGTGCAGCAGGCCGTGCTGTCGGACATGGTGTGGAGCGTGCCTGAAATCATCGCGCATCTCTCACAGTTCTATCATCTGGCACCGGGCGACCTGATCTATACTGGCACGCCAGCGGGCGTGGGGCCGGTCGTTGCGGGCAGCAAGATAACTGGCGGTGTGGATGGACTGACGCCGATTGCATTGGATATCGACGCTTAGGGACTTGGGGCCGTGGGCCGTTCGCCAAGCGCGGGCTGTGGCCATGGCAGAATAGCCGGGCTTCCATTGTTTTTCTGGGTCGGCCAGCAGCGCGCGCCAGTTTTCGGCGCTTTGCGTCTGGATCAGGATTTTGCTCATATGGGGAGTGTAGCCGGAGGGCGCAGTGGTGCAGTGGGTTTTGAAGAACATGACACGCGGGCATTCACAAAACGCGAGGCCCCGGAACCTGTCCGGGGCTTCGCTTGTCGTTAGCCCAGCAGGCGGCGGGCGATGACTTGGGCCTGAATTTCGGCGGCCCCTTCAAAGATGTTCAGGATACGCGCGTCACACAGGATGCGGCTGATCTTGTATTCCAGCGCGAAACCGTTGCCGCCGTGGATTTGCAGGCCGTTATCGGCGGCGGCCCAAGCCACGCGCGCGCCCAGCAGTTTTGCCATGCCGGCCTCAAGGTCGCAGCGGTTGCCGTGGTCCTTTTCCCATGCGCTGAAATAGGTCAGCTGGCGGGCGACCATGATTTCCACCGCCATCATTGCCAGTTTGCCTGACACGCGTGGGAAATTGATCAGGGATTTGCCGAATTGCTTGCGATCCTGCGCGTATTGCATGGACACATCCAGCGCCGATTGCGCCACGCCGATGGCGCGGGCGGCGGTCTGAATACGCGCGCTCTCAAACGTCTCCATCAGCTGCTTAAAGCCCTTGCCCTCAACCCCGCCTAACAGGTTCTCGCCCTTGACGTGGAAGTTATCAAACGCCAGCTCGTATTCCTTCATGCCGCGATAACCCAACACCTCGATTTCGCCACCCGACATCCCTTCGGTGGGGAAGGGGGCGTCGTCGGTGCCCGGCGTTTTCTCGGCCAGAAACATAGACAATCCGCGGTGATCGGTGCTGTCGGGGTCGGTGCGCGCCAGCAGGGTCATCACATGGGTGCGCGCGGCGTGGGTGATCCACGTCTTGTTGCCGGTCACGCGATAGTCGTCGCCGTCCTTGACCGCGCGGGTGCGCAACGCACCAAGATCCGAGCCGGTGTTGGGTTCGGTAAAGACCGCCGTCGGCAAGATCTCGGCGCTGGCCAGTTTGGGCAGCCAATGGGCCTTTTGCGCGTCGGTGCCACCGCAGATGATCAGCTCTGCCGCGATCTCAGAACGTGTGCCAAGCGAGCCGACACCGATGTAGCCCCGGCTAAGTTCCTCGGACACGACGACCATCGACGCCTTGGACAGGCCCAGACCGCCGAAATCTTCGGGGATGGTCAGGCCAAAGACGCCCATTTCGGCCAGCTCCTCGATGATTTCCATCGGGATCAGCTCGTCCTTGAGATGCCAGTCGTGGGCATAGGGTTCGACCTTTTCCACCGCATAGCGGCGGAACTGTTCGCGGATCATCTCCAGCTCTTCGTCCAGCCCGGTGCGCCCGACGGTGATTTCGGCGCTGCGTTCTTGCATCAACTCGACCAGACGGGTGCGCGCGGCCTGCGTGTTACCGGTCTGGGTCAGGGTCATGATTTCGGGCGACATCAGCCCGCGGATGTCATCCTGCGACAGGCCGATATCCTGTAGGCGGATGAATTCGCCCTGATTCATCGGGATGCCGCCCGAGATCTGGCATAGGTATTCGCCAAAGGCGATCTGGTGGATCAGGCCCTCGACCTCGCCAAAGGTGCCGTCTTTTTCCAGACGCTCGGCCCAGGCCTGCATCTGGTGCAGCGCATCACAATAGGTGGCCAACCAGGCAAGGCCATGCGCGGCGGTCTGATTCGCCTCGATCAGCGCGTTCGAGACGCGGCCATCGACGCTGACCATGGTGCGCAGACGTTCCTTGGCGGTGGCCAGAACATCGGCCACAGGGGGCAGGGTGGCCGCCGTCAGGGCCGTCAGATTGTCTAGAAGAATACCTTGGGCCATATCGCCACCTTGTCCGTCATGCGCCATGTTGAGATCCTATTTCAGATTGCGCCCTGTCCTATCTACTTCGCAGGTGCGGCGCAACTATTTAACCTTTGAGGTGTGCATTTTGGTTTATTCTTACGCGGTGTGTTTTTGCAGTGCAGCACTGCCCGAAGTTGGTAAGTAGGGCGAATGGAAATCTTGTCAGGTCTTGGGCCGCCGAATTTATGGATGATGGTCTTTGTCATCGCGCTGGGCGCAGGGCTGGTAAAGGGGGTCGTCGGCTTTGCCATGCCGGTTATTCTGATTTCGGGGCTTAGCAGCTTGATGTCACCCGATCTGGCGCTGGCCTGTCTGATCGTGCCGACGGTTTTGACCAACGCGTGGCAGGCGCTGCGCCAGGGGTGGCGCGAGGCGCTGGGATCGCTGCGCCGGTTCCGGGTGTTCATGGCGGCCGGTGGGGTGGTGATGGTGGCCTCAGCGCAACTGGTGCCGGTGTTGCCGCCCAGTGTGATGCTGTTAGTGATCGGCGTGCCGGTGACCGCCTATGCGCTGTCGGCGCTGATGGGGCGGGCGCTGCGCCTGCCACCGAACCCCGGTTGGCGGATCGAGGCCGGGATCGGCGCCGTCGCCGGGTTTCTGGGGGGAATGACCGGCGTCTGGGGGCCGATCACAGTGGCAATGCTGACCGCGATGCAGACATCCAAGCGCGATCAGGTGCGTGTACAGGGCGTAATCTATGGCATGGGCGCGGTCGTGTTGGCGGCCGCACATTGGGGGTCGGGCGTGTTGAATGCACAAACGCTGCCCCTGTCGCTGGCGCTGGTCGTGCCGTCCCTGATCGGGGTGTGGATCGGGTTTCAGGTGCAGGACCGGATTGATCACGTGCTGTTTCGTCGCCTGACCTTGCTGGTGCTGTTGCTGGCCGGGCTGAACCTGCTGCGACGCGGGGTTTTGGCGATCTGAGGGGCGCGAATCAACCGCGGGGTCGGGGCAGCGCAGGCGGCCAAAGCCCTGCCCAAGCGATGACCCGGCCAGTGTTATTCCGCCTTAACGACCGTCTTGTGGCCATTTTTGGCGCAAACGGACCGTCATTCGCGTGCTTTATGTTTTCGTTTCTGACGTTTCTATCTATAGTCGATGCGAAGGCGCACAAAGCGTCGAATATAACAGCCAGGGGACACTGCCGATGATCCGATCGGAATTGATTCAAAAAATCGCTGACGAAAATCCACATCTTTTTCAACGCGATGTGGAGCGGATCGTGAATACGGTCTTCAATGAAATCACCGATGCGATGGCCAGCGGCAATCGCGTCGAACTGCGCGGTTTCGGTGCCTTTTCGGTCAAGCAACGGGATGCGCGCACTGGGCGCAACCCACGCACTGGCGAATCGGTTCAAGTGGAAGAAAAACACGTGCCCTTCTTCAAGACGGGCAAACTTCTGCGGGATCGCCTGAACGGGAAATAACCATGCGTTACATTCGCTATGCCTCGATTGCCATCTTCGCGCTGGCACTTATCCTGATCGCTTTGGCCAACCGAACCATCGTGTCGGTCAAGATGCTGCCGGACGAGCTGTCGGGTTTTGCCGTGCTCAATCCCAGCTATGACTTGCCACTGTTCGTGGTGATCTTCGGCGGCGTTCTGGCGGGTCTTGTTCTGGGCTTCATATGGGAATGGATCCGCGAGGCGGGCGAACGCGCCGCCGCCGCGCGCCAAGCACGCGAAATGGAGCGTCTGCGCGCCGAAGTGGCCCGCCTGAAGGTCCAAAAACACGAGGGCAAGGACGAGGTTCTGGCCCTGCTCGACAAGGCCAGCTGATACGCTATGGGTCGTGATATCCGGGTCAAGATGTGCGGGCTGACGCGCGCAGCAGACGTTTCTGCGGCTGTAACGGCGGGCGCCGCCTATATCGGGCTGAACTACTTCGCCCCATCCCCGCGTTTTCTGTCAATCGAGGCTATGCGCGCCATCGCGCTGACCATCCCCGTGGGCGTGGCCAAGGTGGCGTTGGTCGTGGACGCGGATAACGCCGCGCTGGATGCGCTGACGACGGGCGTGCCGCTGGATATGCTGCAACTGCACGGGCATGAAACTCCGGCCCGCGTGGCCGAAGTGAAGCAGCGCTATGGCCTACCGGTAATGAAGGTTCTGGGCATCGGTGGACCCGAGGATCTGGCCCAGATTGACGCCCATTCCGCCGTGGCCGATCAATTGTTGGTCGACACCAAACCACCCAAGGGCGCATCTCGCCCCGGTGGCAACGCAATGGCCTTCGACTGGGGCCTGATCACTGGGCGGCGCTGGTCGGTGCCTTGGATGCTGGCGGGCGGGCTGACGCCCGACAACGTGGCCGAAGCCGTGCGCGCCACCGGTGCGCGCCAGGTCGATGTGGCCTCGGGGATCGAAAGCGCGCCGGGGATCAAGGACGCCGCATTGATGCGTGCTTTCGTCAGCGCCGCAAAAGACGCCTGACCAGGGAGTGGAAGCGCCGGAATTTGCACAGCGCGCCTTTTCGCTGGAAAATTCCTGATCCGTCCCATATTCAATCCAGACAGCTTGCGTGATGGAAAGGCCAGCCAAATGAACGATCTTTTCAACAGTTTTATGAAAGGGCCCGATGAAAAGGGCCGGTTCGGTATTTTCGGCGGTCGGTTCGTCTCTGAGACCCTGATGCCCCTGATCCTGGAACTGGAGGCGCAGTACGAACACGCCAAGACCGACGACAGTTTCTGGGCCGAAATGCAGGACCTGTGGACCAATTATGTCGGTCGCCCCAGCCCGCTGTATTATGCGGATCGCCTGACAAAGCACCTTGGCGGGGCTAAAATCTATCTCAAGCGGGATGAGTTGAACCACACGGGCGCACACAAGATCAACAACGTTCTGGGCCAGATCATTCTGGCGCGTCGCATGGGCAAGACACGGATTATCGCAGAAACCGGCGCGGGGCAGCATGGCGTCGCCACGGCCACGGTCTGTGCCAAATTCGGATTGAAATGCGTGGTCTATATGGGCGCGCATGATGTCGAACGCCAGAAACCCAACGTCTTTCGCATGCGCCTTCTGGGGGCCGAGGTTATCCCGGTCACGTCCGGACGCGGTACGCTGAAGGATGCGATGAACGATGCGCTGCGCGATTGGGTGACCAACGTGCGCGACACGTTCTATTGCATCGGTACTGTCGCCGGCCCGCATCCCTATCCCGCCATGGTCCGGGATTTTCAGGCCATCATCGGCAAGGAAGCCAAGGAACAGATGCAGGCCGCCGAAGGGCGTCTGCCCGACACGCTGATCGCCGCCATCGGTGGCGGGTCGAACGCGATGGGCCTGTTTTACCCGTTCCTTGACGACAAAAGCGTCAATATCATCGGCGTCGAGGCGGGCGGCAAGGGGGTGAATGCCAAGATGGAGCATTGCGCCTCGCTGACAGGCGGCCGCCCCGGCGTGCTGCACGGCAATCGTACATATCTGTTGCAGGACGACGACGGGCAGATTCTTGAGGGCTATTCGATCTCGGCCGGTCTGGACTATCCCGGTATCGGCCCCGAACATAGCTGGCTGCACGACATTGGCCGGGCGCAGTACGTCTCGATCACTGATAAAGAGGCGCTCGAAGCGTTTCAGCTCAGCTGCGAAATGGAGGGAATCATCCCCGCGTTGGAACCCAGCCACGCCTTGGCCCACGTGATGAAGATCGCGCCCAATCTGCCCGCCGATCATCTGATTTGCATGAACATGTGCGGGCGCGGCGATAAGGACATCTTCACTGTCGCCAAGCATCTGAACTTCGGCATGGACGAGTCCGACTGACTTAGCTCTGCTGATAATCCCATAATCATATCATCGCCCCTGTCACCCTCCCGGTGCGGGGCGATTTTGCATATTAAGCGCGCGTAATCTTGATAAGATGCGCGCGTTTCGCCAAAATCGGCATTTCTCGCGTGTTTTCATATGAGGGCCAGCCCCCAATACCGAAAATTCCTGAGAATTTTCAGTATTTTCCCCGGGATATTTGAAGCCAGAAGATACTGAAAAACCGCAAAGCATCAGGCTCACCTGTGCTTTTTGTTGGTCTAAATATCCAAATCCCGGAATTGCGGTCAGGCAGTTGCAGCAGTTATCTGGTCGGAACCGGCGTTTCTCCGCGATAATCGTAAAAGCCACGGCCCGATTTTCGGCCCAACCAGCCAGCCTCGACATATTTGGTCAACAGCGGGCAAGGGCGGTATTTGGTATCTGCCAGACCGTCATGAAGCACGTTCATGATGGCCAAACAGGTGTCCAACCCAATGAAATCAGCCAATTCCAATGGCCCCATCGGGTGGTTTGCGCCCAGTTTCAGCGACTCGTCAATTGAGCGCACGTTGCCGACGCCTTCATACAGCGTATATACTGCCTCGTTGACCATCGGCATCAGGATGCGGTTGACGATAAAACCGGGGAAATCCTCGGCTGAAGCGGCAGTTTTGCCTAAGTTTTCGACAACTTTCAGGCAAGTGTCATAGGTCTGTTTGTCGGTTGCGATTCCACGGATCAGTTCGACCAGTTGCATCACCGGCACCGGGTTCATGAAATGGAACCCCATGAACCGCTCGGGACGGTCGGTCCGGCTGGCAAGGCGGGTGATCGAGATCGACGAGGTGTTCGAGGTCAGGATCGTTTCGGGCTTCAGGTGTGGCACCAGATCTTCAAAAATGGCCTGCTTGATGGTCTCACGCTCGGTCGCGGCTTCAATGATCAAGTCTGTGCTGCCCAGATCCGTCAGGGTCAGGGTGCTGCCGATACGGGCCAGCGCGTCGTCCATTTGAGCTTGGGTGATCTTTTCGCGGCTGACCTGTCGTTGCATGTTGCGACGGGTCAGGGCCTGTGCTGCGTCCAAGGCGTCCTGACTTACATCGGTCAGCATTACCTCATAGCCTGCCAATGCCATGACATGCGCGATGCCGTTGCCCATTTGCCCTGCGCCGACGACGCCTATTGACTGGATATCCATTGCCGCTGCCTCTCGTATGAACGTCGGCGCAGACTACGCTTGCTAGGGGCCGGCCTGCAAGAGGGCGCGGGGACACAATGCTGCAGAGCGGCAATTTTCTCTGTGCAGGGGATCGCCACGTTTCGGTGGCGAATTCCAGCAGTTTTAACATGAATTACGAGTTTAGCAGTTTCTAAACGGATCTGCATGATTCTGGGTCGTGGGTGACTAAACTGGTGGGAAACTATGGCTTATGAAAAATTGGGGGAAACCCCGCTCGACTATCAACCGTGCCGATACGGTACGTCCAAACTCTTGTTTCGCGGACCCCGCCGCAGGCTGGAGGGGCAGTATGCCGTCTTTCTGGGTGGTACTGAAACCTATGGCAAATTCATTGCCAGACCGTTTCCCGCGTTAATCGAGGCCCGCACAGGGGCAAAATGTATCAATTTGGGTTGGCCAAATGCGGGGATCGATGTGTTTCTGCATGATCCTGATGTGTTGGCGATCACATCAAGGGCGAAACTGGCGGTGATACAGGTTTCGGCGGCGCAAAACATGTCGAACCGATTCTATTCGGTGCATCCGCGCCGCAATGATCGGTTCGTTGAGGCCTCGCCGATGCTGCGTGCGATATATCGCGATGTGGATTTTACCGAATTCCACTTTACCCGGCACATGCTGCGCCACTTGCGCCATGTCGCACCGGATCGGTTCGCCCTGATCCGGGACGAGTTGCAAACAGCCTGGGTCGCGCGCATGCGTTTGTTGCTGCATCAGATCGCCGCGCCTGTTGTGCTGCTGTGGCTATCGGCCCATCCCCCTAAGGAGGAGGCCGACGCCCCTGACATTGCCGAGGATCCGGCATTTGTCACGCGCGCCATGTTGGAGATGTTGCATCCCAAAGTTTTGCAGGTGGTCGAGGTCACGGCCAGCGCCGCGGCACTGTCCTATGGCACGCGTGGCATGGTGTTTTCCGAATTTGAGGGCAACATCGCGAGCGAGATCATGGGCCCAGCCGTGCATGAAGAGGCAGCTGAGGCACTCTCACCCTTGATTGGCGAGGTGATAAGCGGATAAAACGGGTTTGGCCACGGGGCCAATGAAAAAGACCCGCCTGTTTCCGGGCGGGTCTTTTGATAGGACGGTAGGGTGCGCTTTAGCGCACCGTCAGCCCAGCTTTTCGGTGAGTTCGGGCACGGCATCGAACAGGTCGGCGACCAAGCCGTAGTCGGCGACCTGGAAAATGGGTGCCTCTTCGTCCTTGTTGATCGCGACGATGATCTTAGAGTCCTTCATGCCCGCGAGGTGCTGAATCGCCCCCGAGATGCCCACCGCGACATACAGTGCGGGCGCGACGACCTT
>JAPFBS010000007.1:0-279654 GCA_035798175.1 Rhodobacteraceae bacterium KMM 6894 | reverse complement strand
TGAATAATGTTTGCGCGTGGCCCGTTTGATATCTTTGACGATCTTCTCGCCAGGACTTTTGCGTGTTCCAGTTGTCTTCCTCATCATCCACTCCTCAGTGGCTACGATGAGCCAAGAACACTCTCTTATCAAATAACGCTATTTGGACCCATAGGCGCTGACGTCAGACAGTGGCCATTTCTTTTGAGCGGATGAACAAAATTATTCGTCTCGATCCGCTTCAGGGCGTCGCAATTGTGCAGGCCGGTGTCCGCCTGCAGGACCTGATCGATGCTGCGGGTGAATACGGTATGCGGCCGGGGGTGGATCTGCCCTCGCGCGGGTCTTGTACGATGGGGGGCATGGCCTCGACCAATGCGGGCGGCATTCAGGCGATCCGTTATGGAATGATGCGTGACAACATCCTTGGCCTGAAGGCTGTGCTGGCTGATGGCGAAATTCTGGACCTGACCAATGTGCTGGTCAAAAACAATGCCGGCTACGACCTTAAACACCTCTTCATAGGCAGCGAGGGCACACTTGGACTGATCACCGAACTGGTGGTCAAGCTGCATCCGGCCCCCCTAAGCAAGGAAACGGCCCTTATCGGCTGCCCTGACGTCGAATGCCTTGCCGACCTGTTGAAACTGGCGCGCGCGCGTCTGGGCAGTCAGCTTCTGTCCTTTGAGGCGATGTGGCCAACCTATCTCCGTGCAATTGCAGGGCCATCGGACGCCGGGTTGGATCTGCTGCGGCACGATCATGCCGTCTTTGGCATTCTTGAAACCGGAAATTGGCAGGTTGAGCAGAGCACGTCCACACTGCAAGCCTTGCTGGAAGAAGCGTTTGAGGCAGGTCTTGTGACCGACGCTGTCCTGGCGCAATCCGAAGGTCAACGCGCCGCAATCTGGCGTCTGCGCGAAGACAGCGATGTCATTGCAGCGCGCCATGAGGCCTGCCTGACCTATGACATCGGTCTGGAATTGGCGGATATCCCCGCCTATGCCGACAAGCTCCGGCAGCGTTTCAGATCAGAATTTCCGTCTGTCGAAATCTACCTGTTCGGTCACATGGGCGATGGCAATCTTCACGTGATGCTGGGCGGCAGCGCGCAGGACATAGCGTGCCGGGCGCCGCTGGACGAAGCGGTTTACGGCAGTCTTACCGCGTTCAGCAATACGACGGTCTCTGCTGAACATGGAATAGGGATCGAAAAACGGCCCTTCCTGCACCTGTCACGTACACCAGATGCCATCAAGACGATGCGATTTCTCAAACGCGCGTTCGACCCACAAGGAACCTTGAATCCGGGTAAGTTGCTCTGAGGGGTAAGTGGACTAGGGCCAAGCATGTTTGGTCTCGATGCGCGTTGCGGCAGAGATGCGCATCGAAGGTCCGCCCAATTGGAGAGCAAAATCACCTACGGTTTATAGATGCGGGGCACACCTGCAAGCACAGTATCGGCGACGTTAATAAAGTTGCGGATCAGAGGGTTCACCGCATCGGCACCTTCACTCCACACAAGGCTGATATCAACAGTTTCATTCGCATCGCTCAGAGGGATCGCAACAATTCCGGGCGGCAGGGATTGACGGATTGCCGCGCCGTGTAACGCGATCCCCATACCGGATGACAAAAGCGCCATGAGAATAGGCAGATCATCCGCCTCGTCCACCACATTGGGCAGAAACCCTTTGTGCGAGCACAAGCCGTCGATCATATTGCGATAAGGCCCCCAACGCTCTCTATTTCCTAAAACAAACCGTTCGCCAGACAGATCCACTAGGTTAACTGACTTTCGCGCGGCCAAAGGGTGGCGACGAGAGGCAAGCAGAACGTAATCCTCATGGGATACCCGCCGCGACTGCCAAGGGGGAAGGCATGCCAATGAGAAGGCAAATCCAAGGTCGATCTGCCCGGTAGAGATTTGCGTCAACTGGTCCGTCGTGGCCAGATTGAAAAGGCGCACCGAGGACATTGGGTGCAGCCGGTTGAACTCTAAAACAATCTCGGACATCGGCCCAAGCGAGGCAAAAACCCCATAACCAACCCGCAATTTTCCTGCGCCATCTGCAGCTGCAATGCGCGTCAGTTCTTCAGCTCGGGCGAGTTGCTGTACGGCTTGCGTGCCTTCGCGCTGCAGAACCTCGCCGGCCGGAGTAAGGAAGACCCGGCGTCCCTGCCGCACAAATAATAGTGTGCCTAAATCCTTTTCAAGTTCCGCGATTGAGCGGCTCAGGGCGGGCTGCGCAAGGTTCAATTCCTGCGCAGCAGCGCGAAAACTAAGTTTTTCGGCTACCTTTAGAAACCGCTCTAACCTGCGAGATTGCATAATAAAAACCCATTTTCGTTGGTCATTGATCGCGTTATGGGATCAATGATGCAATAATTGATATTGGACTGCGTTCGATGACTTTGCAATCGTAGCGCAAAGAATTATGGGGCGCGGCCCCGATTGGGAGGAAAGCAAAATGAAGCGCAGAAATTTTCTGACTGGAGCAGCGACCATCGGCAGTGCCGCCCTGGCGACGCCCGCTATTTCACAAGACCGCAAAGAATGGAAATTTCTAAGCTTCTGGCCCAAAGGTTTGCCGGGTGTTTGGGATGAAATCGAGGATTTCACCAAGCAAGTTACGGCCGCTACGAACGGTCGCCTGACTCTTAAAATTTACGGCGCAGGGGAACTGGTTCCCTCGCTGGAAATCATGGATGCTGTCAGCGGCGGCGCCGCCGAGATGGGCCACGGCGCGCCTTACTACTGGAAGGGAAAGGTGCCTGCCGCACAGTTCCTCGCCGGTATGCCATTTGGCATGACAACGCAGGAAATGAACGCTTGGTATCGCTATGGCGACGGTCAGATGCTGGCCGACGAAGTCTACGGCGAAATGAACTGCAAGTTCATGCTGGGCGGCAATACCGGCGTGCAGATGGGCGGTTGGTTTAACAAGGAAATCAATCAACTTTCTGACTTTGAGGGGCTTAAGATCCGCATTCCCGGTCTGGGTGGCGAAGTGATGAAGGCCGCTGGTGCAAACGTCATGCTGGTTCCGGGTGCCGAGGCGCTGACAGCCCTTAGCACGGGTAATATCGATGCAGCGGATTGGGTCGGCCCGTTCAACGATCTGGCCGGTGGTCTCTACAAGGCCGCAAGCTATTACTACTATCCCGGATGGCACGAACCAACGACCGTACTGGACAACTTCGTCAATCTGTCCGCTTGGGACAGTCTGGACGATGACTTGAAAACCACTCTGCAGCAATGCTCGGCTGCGCTGAACGAGCGCCTGCTTAGCGGTTATGTTGCGCGCAATAACCAGGCTCTGGCGACCCTCGTGGACAAGCACGGCGTCGAGTTGCGCCGGTTCAATGACGACGTATTGACGGGCCTTGGCAAGCTGACAGTAGAGACGGTTACAGCCATTGCAGATCAGGATCCGCTCAGCCGCAAGGTGTTCGACTCGATTGTGGCCTTCCGAAAGGATGCGTTGGGATGGTCGAAGCTATCTGAACTGGCCTTTCAACAGGCGCGCGCGCTGGACTACGGAGATTTCGGATGACCGACACCGCAGCGGCCACCAATCGAGAGATGACCATCTCGGTCATTCAGATCAACGCCAGTGACCGCGACAAAGAGGGGAATGTCCAAAAGATTTTGGACTTTCTTGATGTCGCGGGCAAGCGTGGGTCGGATTTGGTTGTGTTACCCGAGACGTTCACCGGGACCGGATTGGGTGATACCTATACATACAAAGAAATTGCCGAGGAAATCCCCGGCCCGACGTCCGATCGCATTGCCTTAAAGGCTATCGAATATGGAATGACGGTGATTGGATCGTTTTACGAGCGCGGCGAAGGGGGGGCAATTCACAATACCGCCCCCGTCATCGGCCCGTCCGGCGACATCAAGGCGATCTATCGCAAGACGCATCTTTTCGACCCTCAAAATCGCCCCGACATCCCACGTGTGCGTGAATCCGACAAGGTAACTGCGGGCTCCGAACTGGTGATCACCGAAACCAATCAGTGCAAGATTGGCGTCGCCATCTGTTCGGACTTGCGGTTTCCTGAGTTGTTTTTGGACTACGCGCTGCAAGGTGTCGAGGTTGTCGTAGTGCCAACCGCCTTTCTCGCCCCGCGTGCCGACCATTGGGAATTTTTGCTGCGGGCCCGCGCCACTGACAACCAGTATTTTGTCGTCGGTTCAGGTATGTTCGGAACACTCGACACCGCGCCCATCGGTTTTGTAGGGCGCTCGATGGTGGTGGATCCTTGGGGCGTTACATTGGCCCAAGCACCGGATCGCGAATGCTGTATCACGACGACGATCAATCTTGATAATGTGCGGCAGGTGCGTGAATGGTGGCCCCTGAACGATCAGCGCCGCCCCGCACTTTATACCAATATCAACCGCTAGGGACCAAGTATGGCAGAACGCATCATTGCAGGCATCGAATGGCTCGTGGAGTGGACCGGCAGAATTGTAGCCTGGTTTACATTGGCTGTGGTCCTGATCGTCTGCTTGGTCGTCGTGCTGCGCTATTTCTTTGGGCTTGGCTGGGCGTCGCTGCAGGAATTCTACGTCTATCTGCACGCCAGCGCGTTCATGTTGGGCGCGGCTTATACGTTGAAACATCAAGGTCATGTGCGCGTGGATGTCATCTATGGCCACGCCGGGCCGCGATATCGGCGCAGGGTCGACGTGCTGGGTAGTTTTCTATTGCTCATCCCAATCATGGGTTGGCTGTTCTTCACGTCATTGCCCTTTGTGGCGGATTCCTGGTCACGGTTCGAAGGATCACATCAAAGCGGTGGGCTCCCCGGTGTTTTCTTATTGAAGACAGTAATCCCCCTAACTTGTGCCTTGCTGATCCTGCAAGGCATCTGTCTGGCGTATCGCGCAGCAACGGGCAGCGATGATACCACGTTGGAGTCTTCCGATGCCTGAACTATTCCTGAACGATATCATCAGCATCGCCATGTTCCTGGGTGTCATAGCTATTGTGCTGTCCGGCTTTCCCGTCGCCTTTGCCCTCGCGGGCGGGGCGTTCGGCTTTGCGATGATCGGAGCCGCGGCAGGGGTGTTTGACACCTCAATCCTCGGGTTCTTGCCGTCGCGCGTCTACGGCGTGATGACGAACGAGGTTCTCGTCGCAATCCTGCTGTTTGTCTTTATGGGCATCGTGCTTGAAAAATCGCGTATCGCCGAAGAAATGCTGGAGGCCATCGGTTTGGCGTTCCGGCAAATCAACGGCGGTCTGGGTTTCGGCGTGCTGATCGTTGGAATGCTGCTAGCAGCATCGACCGGAATCGTCGGCGCGACAGTCGTAACCATGGGCCTGCTGTCGCTGCCAACGATGATCCGCAATGGATACAGTGTCCCGCTGTCGACTGGGATCATCTGTGCCAGTGGGACATTGGGGCAGATCATCCCGCCCTCAATCCTGCTGATCATTCTCGGTGATCAGCTATCCAGTGCCTATCTAAAGGCGATGCAGGAGGCGGGGAATTTTGGATTTGATCCGCTGAGCATTATCGATTTGTTCGCCGGTGCGCTGCTGCCCGGGCTTATGCTGGTCGCAATCTACGCCGCCTATTTGGTTTTCCTCGCCATCTTTTTCCCGCGGACCTGCCCACCGATGCAATCGGACGGTGCCCGCACGTCGATGTGGCGCCTGGTATTGGTCATGCTACCCGCATTGTGTCTGATACTTATTGTTCTGGGGACAATCCTGACCGGCATTGCAACCCCAACCGAAGCGGCGGGTGTTGGCGCTGCGGGCGCTTTGTTCATAGCCGCCCTCAAAGGCCGGCTATCCCTGCCAGTGATGACACAAATCACGCGCTCTGCCCTGATCGTCACCAGCATGATTTTTATGATCTTCATTGGCGCGTCGATTTTCTCGTTGGTGTTTCGCGGCTTCGGCGGAGACGAACTTGTCGAGCGTATCCTGACCTCGTTACCCGGTGGCCGCATCGGCGCAATTGCCTTCGTGCTGATCTTGATGTTCGTGATGGGGTTCTTTCTGGAATATGCCGAGATTGTCCTGATCACGATCCCCATTGTCGGGCCAGTTATCTTCCAGATGGACGTGGACCCGATTTGGTTCGGCGTCATGGTAGGGGTCACTCTGCAGACATCGTTTCTGACACCGCCATTCGGCTTCGCGCTGTTTTATCTACGCGGCGTTGCGCCCCCCGAGGTGACGACCAGCGCGATTTATCGCGGCATCGTTCCGTTCGTCTTATTACAACTTCTCGCCGTCGGCCTTTTAATGGCATTCCCAGCGATCGCCACCTGGCTTCCGAATAATGCGTTGTGAGTGAGGGGCGCATCACCGCGGCACGCGCCGCTCCGAACTTGGAACAACTTTGCGTTCAGGATCAGCTGCGATAGTCCGGGGCGTGGGAACAATCGATGCTGGCGATACGTTAATCGGTAAGTCCAAAGTTGAAAGGAAAGATCCCATGCCGACTACACTGACGCCGGGCGCACCGTTCCCCGAGGTTGTCGTGCCCACACTTGATGCGGGCGAGATTACAATCGGCCAGCCGAACCGCGATCGCGGCGATTGGCAATTGGTTGTCGTCTATCGCGGAAAACATTGCCCAATCTGCAAATCTTACCTGACCGAGCTGAACGGGCTTCTGAAAGATTTCGCTGCGATCGACGTTGACGTTGTGGCGGTGTCGGCCGATCCCGAGCCGAAGGCATCGGAAACGGCCAGCGACATCGGCTATACGGGCACCATTGGCTACAATCTCGGCCTTGGGCAAATGGAACAGCTTGGGGTTTATATCTCGGACCCGCGCAGCCCCAAGGAAACGGACCGCCCGTTTGCAGAGCCGGCCACTTTCGTCGTGCGCGATGATGGCACGGTGCAGATCGTGGATGTGTCGAACGCACCCTTTTCGCGTCCGGCTCTGAAAGGCCTGCTGGATGGCCTGACCTTTATCCGAAAAAACGACTACCCGGTGCGCGGAACCCATTCGACCTGAATAAATTCCAAGCATTGCGCCATGCCCTGTCACGCAAGGCGCGCCCAACGAAGCACAAGGCGACAAATTGGTCGGCTTACAATGACAGCTTGAGGCTTCGCGGATCTCTGGCGATCCACTGACCGGCAGGGCATTGCAAAGCAATGTCCCAGTAGGTTGGCGCAAGATACATATAGGGATCGGCGAAGAATCGCTGGAGGTTTGGGCGATGCACCTATGTCGCCCGAGGTGCTCGCCCAAAACTCACTCGATTAGGACATCGGAAAAGTCTTTGCCGAAGGGGCATACGACACCCGAAAATGTCACGACGCGATTGCCGCCCCGTGGCGCACATGCCGTCATTCCGCCCCGCAAGAACGCCAAGCTGTGGAAGCCTGCAAGTGCCGGAGCTGTTGCCCGGAACGAGGCGGTCAATGCTTCACGCTACCTAGGGGGCGCCCTGTGGCGACGGTGGATTTGATATCGCCGCAGGAGCCGTGTCGAGACGAACCCTCTCGGGAGCATTGCTACGCAATGCACTGCCGGGCAGTGGGTGCATTGTATGAAACTCTTGGGCCAATCGCTCATGGCGCGGGACTTCGACCGGCAGGTCGCGGCTTTTGGCATACCTGTCACAGAGCCCGTAGGGCAAGTCTGTCCCGGGAAAGGGGAAGTCGCCCACATACAGATTTGTGCAACAAAGCCGCTGCGATAAGAGCGATTGCTGACAGGAAGGCGCTTGTCCCTCTGGCTGGCGCAAGGTGATTCAACTGATGAAATGGCCACGTCAGGGCGGGGGCGCCTTTTGGATGGGGGCGAGACGCAGGGTAATTCGGCGGCTCAGGCCGGGGCCTTGTGAAATAACCTTGACGATCACAACGCGATGGGGTCGGATCACGGCATAAGCTAACCAAACAGGGAGAATTAATAAATGGCCTTGAGAAATATCATAGCCACCGGCCTGCTGATGAGCACATTTGGTGTATCGGCGTCGGCCCAGTCGCTTGTCTATTGTTCCGAGGGATCGCCAGAAGGATTTGATCCGGCGCTGTACACTGCCGGCACCACCTTCGATGCGTCCAGCCACCCGATCTACGATCACCTGACCGAGTTCAAGGTTGGCACAACCGAGGTTCTGCCCGGTCTGGCAGAAAGCTGGACAGTCAGTGAAGATGGCATGACCGTGACCTTCAAGCTGCGTAAGGGTGTCAAGTTCCACTCGAACAGTCAATTCACGCCGACGCGCGATTTCAACGCCGACGACGTGATCTTCAGCTTTGATCGTCAGGGCAACCCCGACAACCCTTACAACCAAGTGTCCGGTGGCACGTGGGAGTATTACGCAGGCATGTCGATGCCTGATCTGGTCAAAAGCATCGAAAAGGTCGACGATTACACGGTCGTCTTTAACCTGACCCGCCCCGAGGCGCCGTTCCTGGCCAACATGGCGATGGATTTTGCCTCGATCATGTCCAAGGAATACGCGGACGCGATGCTGGAAGCCGGCACGCCGGAGATGCTGAACCAAGCGCCCATCGGCACCGGTCCGTTCACGTTCCAAGCCTATCAGAAAGATGCCGTCATTCGCTATCTGCGCAACGACGACTATTTCGGCGACAAGGCCAAGGTCGAAAGCCTGATCTTCGCGATCACGCCGGATGCGTCTGTGCGCTATCAGAAGGTTCAGGCGGGTGAGTGCCACGTCATGGCCTACCCGAACCCCGCAGATGTGCAGGCGATGCAAGACGCCGAAGACATCGTCGTGATGGAGCAGGAAGGCCTGAACGTCGGCTATCTGGCCTACAACACCAAGGTTGCACCGTTCGACAATGCGAAGGTTCGCAAGGCCCTGAACATGGCCATCGACAAGCAGTCGATCATCGACGTGGTCTTTCAGGGCTCGGGCGAGATCGCCAAGAACCCGCTGCCGCCAACCATGTGGTCCTACAACGACGACATTGTGGATGACCCATATGATCCCGAAGCTGCCAAGGCCATGCTGGCCGCCGAAGGTGTCGAAAACCTCAGCATGAAAATCTGGGCGATGCCGGTGCAGCGTCCCTACAATCCCAACGCACGCCGCATGGCTGAACTGATGCAGGCCGACATGGCCGCGATCGGTGTCGACGTTGAAATCGTGTCCTACGAGTGGGGTGAGTATCTGGAACGCTCCAAGGCCGAGGATCGCGATGGTGCTATCCTTCTGGGGTGGACCGGCGACAATGGCGATCCAGATAACTTCCTGGCCGTTCTGTTGGGTTGTGACGGTGTTGGCGCCAGCAACCGTGCCCAGTGGTGCAACGAAGAATTCGACGCCAAACTGCAAGAGGCCAAGGTCCTGTCCAATCAGGCAGACCGTGCCAAACTGTATGAAGAAGCGCAGGTTATCTTCAAGGATCAGGCACCTTGGGCCACCATCGCCCATTCGGTCGTATACATGACGATGCGCCCCGAGGTCGAGGGCTATGTGGTTCACCCGCTGGGTGGCCATATCTTTAACCAGGTCGGTCTGAAGCAGTAACACTTGTTTGGTTGGGGGCGGTGCGTGTCGTGCCGCCCCCTTTCCCTTTATTTTATGGACCGATCCCTTGCCCCACTCACTGGCTGACCGCCTTGCCCCTTACGCCGCCGTCGCATCCGATCTGGGTGTAGATGCCGTGGCGCTTGTGCCGGGTCCGAATTTCACCCGTGCGGTGCAGCACGGTTTCATGAGCCACGAACGCCCGTTTGTGTTGGTGATCCCGGTGGATGGCCCTGCGGCGGCCCTTGTGCCCAATCTTGAGCTGGGCAGTTGGGGCCTTGTCGGGTTTGACGGTGCGGTATTCGATTGGCGCGATCAGGACGGCTATGGCGCGGCGTTCGACGCGCTGATGCGGCACCTGTCCATATCGACGCTCGCGGTAGAGGGCCAAGTGATGCGCGTGTTTGTGCATCACGCCCTGATGACAGCTCAGCCCGATCTCAGGATCGTCGACGCCGAGCGTGAAATTTCCGCGTTGCGCATGATCAAGACGTCCGAAGACGTGGCCGCCATGCAGGCAGCCATTGACCTGTCCGAACGCGCGCTGACCCGCACTCTGGCCACTGTCCGGCTGGGCCAGAGTGAAAAGCTGATCGAACAGATGCTGGTGCAGATGCTGTTTCAGGAAGGTGCCGAGGATCTGGCCTTTGCGCCCATCGTGGCGGCGGGCGATGCGTCTGCGATGCCCCACGCCAAGGCGCGCGCCGATTATGCGGTCAAGGCAGGCGATGCCCTGCTGATTGATTTCGGCGCACGCAAACAGGGGTTTTGTTCCGACATCACCCGCACCGTTTTTCTGGATCACGTAAGTGACGAAGGGCGCGCAGTGTACGACACCGTTTTGCGCGCCAATCTGGCGGGCCTTGCGGCGACGCGCGCCGGCGTCACTGCGCATGACATCGATGATGCGGTGATTTCGGTCCTCGAAGCATCGCCTTACGCGGATCGAATCCGCACCAAAACGGGCCATGGTCTGGGCCGTGAAGTGCACGAAGCGCCTTACGTCATGCGGGGAAATCATTTGGTTTTGCCCGCTGGAACGGTTTATACAAACGAGCCGGGCCTGTATGATTTGGGCAATTTCGGCGTCAGGATCGAGGATGATGTGCTGATCACGCAAGACGGATACGAAGTGCTGACGCATTTCACCAAGGAGCTGACGGTGCTGCCATGCTGAATTATGTCCTGACCCGCCTGTTGACCTTCATCCCGACCTTCATCGGCGTGACCCTGATCTCTTTCGGGTTCATCCGCGCACTGCCCGGCGACCCGATTGTGGTCATGGCAGGCGAGCGTGGCCTAAGCGACGAACGCTACGCCGAGTTGTCGGCGCAGTTCGGGTTTGACCGACCCATCTATGTCCAGTTCTGGGAATACCTGACCGGCGTGTTGCAGGGCGATCTGGGCAATTCTTTTGTGACCAAACGCCCGGTTTGGGACGAGTTTTTTGCCCTGTTCCCCGCCACGCTTGAGCTGTCGGCCTGCGCGATGATCTTTGCCGTTGCGCTGGGCCTGCCAGCAGGAGTGATCGCCGCCGTCAACCGGGGCAAGTTCTTTGACCGCGCGTTGATGTCCACCGCGTTGGTGGGGTATTCGATGCCGATCTTTTGGTGGGCGCTGCTGCTGATCATCGTGTTCTCGGGCAATCTGGGCTGGACGCCGGTGTCGGGGCGCATCAGCCTGATGTACTATTTCCCCGACGCCACGGGTTTCATGCTGATCGATTCCCTGATGTCCGGGCAAAAGGGCGCGTTTGGCTCGGCTGTGCAGCACCTGCTGTTGCCGACCATCGTTCTGGGCACGATCCCTTTGGCGGTGATCGCGCGTCAGACCCGCTCGGCCATGCTGGAAGTACTGGGCGAGGATTACATCCGCACCGCGCGCGCCAAAGGCATGTCACCCGCGCGGATCAACGGCATCCATGCGTTGCGCAATGCCATGATCCCGGTGATCACGGTGATCGGCCTTAGTGTCGGCACCCTGCTGGCCGGGGCGATCCTGACCGAAACGATTTTCAGCTGGCCGGGCATCGGCAAGTGGATGGTCGACAGCATTTTCCGCCGCGATTACCCGGTGGTGCAGGGGGGGCTGCTTCTGATTGCCGTGATGGTGATGGTCGTGAACCTGACCGTCGACATGCTGTATGGCGTCATCAACCCAAAAATCAGGAAGCGCTGACATGGATGACGCCCTTTCCGCCGAAGCAAAAATGGTCAACGACCGCCCGGGCCGCCTGCGTGAGTTCTGGTTCTATTTCCGCGAGAACCGCGGCGCGGTCATCGGCCTTTATATCTTTGCCGTGTTCGCGTTTCTGGCGCTGTTCGGGCCGTGGATTGCCCCGCATGACGCCACGGAACAGTTTCGCGCCCATGCGTTGGTGCCCCCCGCCTGGCAGGAGGGCGGCAGCTGGCAGTTCATTTTGGGCACCGATCCGTTGGGGCGGGACATGCTGTCACGCTTGATCGTCGGCGCGCGGTTCTCGTTCTTCGTGGGGATCGTGGTGGTGACGGTCGCGGCGTCGGGCGGTATCATGGTGGGGCTGATCGCGGGCTTTGCGCCCAAGTGGCTGGACAGCATCATCATGCGGGTCATGGATATCATCCTGGCATTCCCGTCGCTGTTGCTGGCGCTCGTTCTGGTCGCGATCCTTG
Organism: Rhodobacteraceae bacterium KMM 6894; assembly: GCA_035798175.1. Taxonomy (GTDB): domain Bacteria; phylum Pseudomonadota; class Alphaproteobacteria; order Rhodobacterales; family Rhodobacteraceae; genus Roseovarius. Next base: position 267,528 of record JAPFBS010000007.1, on the reverse strand, counting down.
GCCCGTCACTGACCAATGCGATGATCGCCATCGCGATTGTCTTGCAGCCGCACTATGTGCGCCTGACACGGGCCAGTGTGCTGTCGGAACGCCAGAAGGATTATGTCACTTCGGCGCGTGTCGCGGGGGCCGGATATTTCCGGCTGATGTTCATCACAGTTTTGCCCAATTGCCTTGCGCCGATCATCGTGCAGGCCGCGTTGTCGTTTTCCACCGCGATTCTGGACGCGGCGGCGCTGGGCTTTCTTGGGATGGGGGCGCAGCCGCCGACACCGGAATGGGGCACCATGTTGGCCGAGGCGCGCGAATTCATTCTGCGCGCGTGGTGGGTGGTGACGTTCCCCGGTCTGGCGATCCTCGTAACCGTGCTGGCGATCAACCTGATGGGTGACGGGCTGCGCGATGCGCTCGACCCGAAACTGAAACGGAGCTAAGCTATGGCCTTGCTGAACATCCGCAATCTCAGTGTCGATTTTGCAACCGCGTCCGGCTCGTTCCGGGCGGTGGATAGCGTCGATCAGGACGTCGATACAGGCGAGATTCTGGCCATCGTCGGCGAAAGCGGCTCGGGTAAATCAGTGTCGATGTTGGCGGTGATGGGCCTTCTGCCTTGGACTGCAACGATCACAGCGGATGAGATAACCTTTGATGGTAATGACCTGTTAAGCATCGACAGTCGCGCGCGCCGCCGGATCGTGGGCAATGATCTTGCCATGATCTTTCAGGAGCCGATGTCGTCGCTGAACCCCTGTTTCACTGTCGGGTGGCAAATCAAGGAGGCGCTGCGCTTTCACCTGAATCTCAGCCGCCGCGAGCGTCACAACCGCGCTGTCGAATTGTTCGAACAGGTCGGCATCCCGGACCCCGAAAAGCGCCTGTCCGCTTTTCCGCACCAATTGTCGGGCGGCATGAATCAACGCGTGATGATCGCCATGGCCATCGCCTGTAAGCCCAAGCTGCTGATCGCGGACGAACCCACGACTGCACTGGACGTGACCATTCAGGCGCAGATTCTTGATCTGTTGGCCTCGCTGCGCGACGAAACCGGGATGGGTCTGGTCCTGATCACGCATGACATGGGCGTGGTGGCCGAAACAGCCGAACGGGTCAGCGTGCAATACGCCGGTCAAAAGGTCGAGGAACAGCCGGTCGCGGACCTGTTCGCCATACCGCATCACCCCTACACATCCGCCCTGCTGGATGCCCTGCCCGAGCGCGCGACAGAACGCATGTTGCCGACCATTCCCGGCGTTGTGCCCGGTCAGTTCGACCGCCCCGAGGGGTGTCTGTTTTCGCCGCGCTGCAAGTTCGCGGATGCCCTGTGCAAATCGACGCCACCGCCGCCGTTGGGGGCCGATGTCGGATACGCACGCTGTTTCTACCCGTTGAATACTGGCGAAAGGATTGCATCATGACCGCTGCTCCGGTGATGCAGGCCAACGATCTTCAGCGGCACTATGATGTCAGCGGTGGCTTCATGCGCAAACCCCGCGTGCTCAAGGCCGTGGCGGGTGTCGATTTTCAGGTCAGCCCCGGCAAAACGTTGGCCGTCGTCGGGGAATCTGGCTGTGGCAAGTCCACGTTGGCCCGCATGGTCGCGATGATCGAAGAGCCGACAAGCGGCACATTGACCCTGAACGGCAAAGAGGTCCACCGCGAGGATTGGGCGGATCTGCGTCAATCGGTGCAGATCGTCTTTCAGGACCCATACGGGTCGCTGAACCCCCGCCAACGCATCGGCACTATTCTGATGGAGCCGCTGGTTATCAAGGGCGGTCAGACCCGCGAAGAACGCGAAGCCAAGGCGCGCGACATGCTGAAGTTGGTCGGCCTGCGCCCCGAACATTTTGACCGTTATCCGCATATGTTTTCAGGTGGTCAGCGCCAGCGTATCGCGATTGCCCGCGCATTGATGTTGGACCCCAAGGTTCTGGTGCTGGACGAACCTGTCTCGGCGTTGGATCTGTCGATCCAAAGCGCAATCTTGAACCTGCTGCTGGAATTGCAGGAACGTCTGCAACTGGCCTATCTGTTCATCAGCCACGACCTAAGCGTGGTGCGCCACGTCGCGGACGAGGTGATCGTAATGTATCTAGGCCGCGCCGTCGAAAAAGGCCCGAAAGAGGCGCTGTTTTCCGTGCCGAAACATCCCTACACCGTGGCGTTGTTGTCGGCCACGCCGCAGGCCGATCCGACCGGTATCAAGAAGCGTATCAAGCTTGAGGGCGAACTGCCTTCGCCGCTGTCGATCCCTCAGGGCTGCGCATTTGCGCCGCGGTGCTGGAAGGCGCAGGATCGCTGCCGCAGTGAAACGCCGCGACTGGCCGACGGCCCGCACACCGCAGCCTGCTTTTTCCCTGAAAACACCGGCTGACGCACTGCAGTTCCTCTCCTGATTTTCCGCAATGTGGAAAGCCAGAGTCAGGCGTTTCCAGCCAGCGAGGTGGTCAGGGCCTTGGCCACGCTGCGCACCTTGTTGCCGACAAAGGCCACGCGCTCTTGCGACATGCGCGCCGACAGCGCCGATACGGAAATCGCACAAATCGCATCGCCTGTCCGCGACCAGACCACGGATGCCACACAGCGCAGCCCGGCCGCGTGTTCCTCGTTGTCCACCGAATACCCGTCGACGCGGATTTTGCGGATGTCCTCCATCAGTGACTCCAGATGGCGATGCGAGCGGGATGTCATCGGGTGGAATCCGGCGCGCGCGGTGAATTCGTCAATCTGCGCATCAGACCACGTCGCCAAAATGGCCTTGCCCATGCCCGAACAAGACGCCGGAACACGCCCGCCCGCAGGGGATATGGCCCGGACGATTTCACGGCTTTCTACTTGTGAAATCGTCACCAACTCATCCTTGTCCAGCACTCCCAGGTTCACGGTTTCGCGCGTATCGTCGCGCAGTTTGCGCAGGAAGGGCAGGGCGGGGGCGATGAAATTGTATTTCTGGATATAGGCCGACCCGACAGAATAGGCATCGCGCCCCACACGCCAATGCGCGCGTTCGGGGTCAAACTGCGCAAAGCCTTCAATCTCCAAAGTCGTCAACAGGCGATGGGTCGTCGATATTGCCAGCCCCGCGTCCGTTGCCAGATCGCTGACTCGGTGGCCTTCATCCGAGCGTGCCAACAGCTTCATCAGCGTCATGGCCCGCCGGACAGATTGAACGCCGCTTCCATTCTGGTGCATGGCATGGTTTTCCATATCGTGAAAAATTATTTCGCTCTGAATATCCTTGGTACAGCCCGACGTCTAGGGTCACGTCAAAAGGAGACCACAATGACCACATATGTAAAACGTGCAGATATTGATGTGTCCGCTGATCTTGCTGACCTGATCGAAAATAAGATTCTTCTGGATATTGAACCGGCGGCGTTCTGGCAGGGCTATTCTGACCTGCTGAAGGATCTGATCCCCGAAAACCGGGCGCTGCTGGCCAAGCGCGAGACGCTTCAGGCACAGATCGATGACTGGCACAGGGCAAACCGCGCGCGGGACTTTGACGTCGATGCCTACAGCGCATTTTTGCGCGAGATCGGTTATCTCCTTCCCGAGCCGAAGCCTTTCCAGATCGACGTGACCAACGTTGACCCGGAAATCGCCATCGTTGCTGGCCCTCAGTTGGTTGTGCCGGTGATGAATGCCCGGTTTGCGCTGAACGCCGCGAATGCGCGGTGGGGCTCGCTGTATGATGCGCTTTATGGGACGGATGCGATTCCGGGCGCGGCCACCGGCAAGGGCTATGATCCCCAGCGCGGCGCGGCGGTGATTGTGTGGGCGCGGTCCCATCTGGACACGGTCGTGCCACTGGCGGACGGATCCTGGAAGGACGTTGAGGCGCTGAACGCGGCCGACGTTTTGACCGTCACGGTCAACGGCAAGACAACCGGTCTGGCCAACCCCGAACATTACGCGGGCTATCGCGCGTCGGGCGATGTCATGTTGCGTGTGAACGGGCTGTTGATTGACATCCGGATCGACCGGGACAGCGTTATCGGCGCAACTGATCCGGCAGGCATTGCCGACATCCGGCTGGAAAGCGCGCTGACCGCCATTCAGGATTGCGAAGACTCTGTTGCCGCTGTTGATGCCGCCGACAAATGCACGGTTTACGCCAATTGGCTGGGCCTGATGAAAGGCGACCTTGAAGAGACACTTGAAAAGGGCGGCAAGACGATCACCCGCCGGCTGCATGACGATCTGACCTTTACCGCGCCTGACGGCAGCTCCGTGACCCACGCGGGCCGAGCGTTGATGTTGGTGCGCAATGTCGGGCATCTGATGACCAACAAAGCGATTCTGTTCAATGGTCAGGAAACGCCCGAGGGCATCATGGACGCGGTGATCACCGTGGCCTGTGCGATGCATGATCTGGCCAAAACCGATGGCTTGCGCAACTCGCGCGCGGGCTCGGTCTATGTGGTGAAGCCAAAGATGCACGGCCCCGAAGAGGTCGCGTTTTCCAACACGCTGTATTCCCGCGTCGAAGACCTGCTGGGCCTGCCGCGCAACACCGTGAAGCTGGGCATCATGGACGAAGAACGGCGCACCTCTGCCAACTTGTTGGCCTGCATTGCCGAGGTGAAATCGCGCTGTGTATTCATCAACACCGGTTTCCTTGATCGGACAGGCGATGAAATCCACACGATGATGCAGGCCGGTCCTGTCATTCCGCGCGGTGAGATGGCGTCAAGCGGCTGGATCAAAGCCTATGAAAACGGCAACGTCGATGCCGGTCTGGCCGCTGGCCTTATGGGGCAGGCCCAGATTGGCAAGGGCATGTGGGCCAAGCCGGACAATATGGCCGAAATGCTGGACGCCAAGATCGGGCACCCCAAATCGGGTGCGAATACCGCGTGGGTTCCGTCCCCGACGGCCGCTACGCTGCACGCCACGCATTATCATCGCGTTAACGTTGCTGATGTGCAGGAACAACTGAAAGCGCGGCATCCTGCGGCGTTGGATGATCTGCTGACGCCCCCGGTAATGGTCGGTCGCAATCTGAGTGACGATGTGGTGGCGCGTGAAATCGATAACGCGTGCCAGTCGATTTTGGGATATGTGGTGCGGTGGGTCAATCAAGGTGTCGGCTGCTCCAAAGTGCCCGATATCGACGATGTCGCCCTGATGGAAGACCGCGCCACCTTGCGAATTTCCTCGCAATATCTGGCGAATTGGATCCAGCACGGCATCTGCACCGCCGAACAGGTGGAACAGTCGTTCCGCCGTATGGCATCCAAGGTGGATGCGCAGAACGCTGGCGATGCGGCCTACACTGCGATGGCCCCGGCGTTCGACGGCGAAGCGTTCAACGCCGCCCGCGATCTGGTGTTCAAGGGCGTGACACAGCCGTCTGGCTATACTGAACCGCTGCTGTATGCGGCCCGTCTGCGGGTCAAGCAGGCCACTGCATGACAGTGACCGCCCGCGCCCGTTTGTGGCGCGGGCCTTATTTCCAAGGAGACGAACAATGCTGACCATCAAAAGACTGGATATCGCAGATGCCCGCGTGCTGATCGAAGGCGCGCGTGCCAAATCCGAAGAAATCGGCGTGCCGATGTGTATTGCGATCACCGACGAGGGCGGCAATCTGGTCGCGTTCGAGCGTATGGACGGTGGCAAAGTCACCTCGGTCACGATCGCAATCGACAAAAGCTATACCGCCTCTGCCGCCAAAAAGGCGACGCACGAATACGGCGAAGTCAGCCAACCCGGCGCACCAGTTTACGGCATCGCCTCGGCGATCGGGGGGCGCCTGATGGTTGTGGGTGGTGGCCTGCCGGTCGTGATCGACGGCGAGGTCGTGGGTGCGATTGGCGTGTCGTCAGGCACACCTGCACAAGACCGCGAAGTGGCGCAGGCGGGTATTGATTTCTTTATCGCGTCGCTCTGACATTCAGGCCCGAAATGAGCTGTCAGTCGCAGATCCGCGATTGACAGCTTCCAAGATCAAGCCGGGAAGCGCGCGCAGATCGCTTGGCTCAAAGCGAAGACAATCCGGCGACTGCCGCCGCGCAGGCGCAGTTGGAACAGGCGCGATATGACTGTGCCGTAAGAACCGCGCGCCGCATCTTGGCGCTATCGATACCAGCTAAGGTGATCTGGCGGAAGGTGACGTGGTCAGGGTGTAACGCCGCGCAACTGCGCAGTGGCCAATCCTATAGACTCTGCTACATGTGTTTTGCGCTGTTCATCTTGGGCAGCCCGCGCATCGGGGGGCTCTTATATGACCGACATCACCCTTCTGGACGGCTCGATCGGGCAAGAGATTGTCAAGCGATCCGGCGACAAGGCGACGCCCCTGTGGTCCACCTCGGTCATGATGGACAAGCCGGGTATCGTGGGCGCGGTGCATTTGGATTACTTCGACGCCGGGGCGACTATTGCGACCGCGAATACCTACACTGTGCACCGTGATCGGTTGGTCAAAGTAGGTCAGGAAGACAAGCTGCCCGCGTTGATCGACTGCGCGCTGCACGAGGCGGAAACCGCCCGCGCGGCCCACGGATCGGGGCGGATTGCCGGATCGTTGGGGCCTTTGGGCGCGTCCTATCGCCCGGATATTGTCGTGCCGCTGGATCAGGCCGCCGTCGCTTTCGCCGAATTAGTGTCGATGATGGCCCCACGCGTGGACTTGTTCATAATCGAAACCGTATCCTCGGTGCATCAGGCGCGCGGCGCGCTGGAAGGGTGCCGCAAGGCGGGTAAACCTGTCTGGCTGGCGGTCAGCGTTAACGACAATGACGGTACGGTCCTGCGCTCGGGCGAACCACTGTCGGATCTGGCCCCGCTGATCAAAGAATATGGGCCCGAGGCTGTGTTGATAAACTGCTCGCGCCCCGAGGCTGTGGCGGCAGGGTTGGAATATCTCAAGCGTTTCGGGCTGCCCTTCGGGGCCTATGCGAATGGGTTCACCAAGATCACCGAAGGCTTTTTGCAAGAGTCGCCCACGGTCGATGCGCTGCAACAGCGCTCTGATTTAGACCCGAAGGCCTATGCGGACTTCGCGATGGGGTGGGTCGCGCAGGGGGCCACGATCGTAGGCGGGTGCTGCGAGGTCGGCCCCGAACACATCGCAGAACTGGCCGCGCAATTGCGCGCTGCCGGGCATCGGATCGTTTAGGCGGTATCGTGTCAGGCACCCCCCCCATACGGTTCGACATTTGGCTGACGACCGGTTTTGTGCTGACCGAATACGCGGCCATCACCGACGTGCTGCGCACGACCAACCGCTGCCTGCCCGAACCGCTGTTCGCGTGGCGCAGCCTGTCGGCCACGGGTGGTCCCATCCGCTGTCTGTCAGATGCTTGGGTCGACACCCTGCCGCCCGACCCTTACCCCGAGGCCCAATATTTCATGGCCCCCGGCAATTCTGATCCGGGTCATCCGGCGCTGAGCATTGACCGGGTGATCGATCTTTATCTGACCCGCCAGTCCAAGGTGGTCCTGCTGGCCGAGGCGGCAGCCCGTCATATCCAGACGCGCGGTCATCATGAATTGACCACCCACTGGGAAAACCGAGCGATCCTGCAAGAGGAAATCGGGCTGGATGACGGCCCGCACGCACTGGCGACCGAGGTGGGGCAGGTGATTACCAGCGCGGGCATGGGATCGACCGTGGATGTGATGCTGACCATCGTCGCGCGCCATGTAGATCCAGCAACTGTGACCACCGTCGCGGATATCCTGCTGCATGATGTGATCCGCGATCTGGGCACCCTGCAACCTTATGGTGGCAAACGGATTTCGGTCACGGGTGATGCAGTGCTGGATAGCTGTATCCAACTGATGCAGGCAAATGTCGAAGAACCGCTGCCGATTTCCGATCTGGTCCGACTGGTCGGCGTCTCCAGCCGCTCGTTGGAACGGCGGTTTCGCGACCGATTGGGATCACGCCCGGCGCAGTATTACCGCGCCTTGCGGTTGCACCGGGCCAACAACCTATTGCTGAACACCAATCTGGCCATCCGTCAAATCGCGTTGGCCTGCGGATTTCAAAGCGGGTTCACCGCGCATTATCAGGCGCAATTCGGCCTGACCCCGCTGGCCATGCGCAAACGCAAACGCGCGCGCTGAAAAAGGGGCGCGGCGGTGCGGGATGCGGATTTTCGCGTGTTTCGTGACGGATTGCCCATGCTGGCAATCGCGCTGGCAGGTATGATCCTTGCCAATCGGCCCCCTGAAACAACCCGCCGCATACCCGCAGGCGCATCGGAGCGAATAACATGGATCTTCCCTCAAAGGCCCGCGTGGTCATCATCGGCGGTGGTGTCATCGGCTGTTCGGTTGCCTATCATCTGGCCAAGATGGGTTGGAGCGATATTGTCCTGCTGGAGCGCAAGGCACTGACATCCGGCACCACTTGGCATGCGGCGGGGCTGATCGGGCAGTTGCGCGCGTCCAGCTCGATGACCAAACTGGCACGCTATACCGCCGAACTTTACCTGAAGCTGGAGGAAGAAACCGGAGTGGCCACCGGCCTGCGTCAGGGCGGGTCCGTATCCGCCGCGCTAACATCCGAGCGGCTGGAAGAGTTGCACCGTCAGGCTGCGATGGCGCGCGCCTTTGGTGTGCCGGTCGAAGAACTGTCGCCCAAAGAGGTCAAGGAAAAATACCCGCATATCAATCTGGACGGTGTCACCGGCGGTGTCTGGCTGCCCACGGATGGTCAGGGTGATCCGGCCAACATTGCGCTGGCGCTGGCCAAGGGCGCACGCCAGAACGGTGCGCTTATTCAAGAGCGGGTGAAGGTTACCGGCGTTGCGCGTCAGGGCCGTCGCGTGACGGGCGTGGATTGGGTGGCTGACGATGGTAAATCGCAGGGCCATATCGAGGCCGACATGATCGTCAACTGTGCGGGCATGTGGGGCCGCGAGGTGGGCAAGATGGCGGGGATCAATGTGCCGCTGCATGCGTGCGAGCATTTCTATATCGTGACCGAGGCCATTCCCGATCTGCCCCGCCTGCCAGTGCTGCGCGTGCCGGACGAGTGCGCGTATTACAAAGAGGACGCGGGCAAGATGCTGCTGGGCGCGTTCGAGCCGCTGTCAAAGCCATGGGGCATGAACGGCATCCCCGACAGTTTCGAATTCGACCAACTGCCCGAGGATTTCGACCACTTTGAGCCTGTTCTGGAGGCCGCCTGCAACCGGATGCCGGTTCTGGCCAATGCGGGAATTCATACGTTTTTTAACGGGCCAGAGAGTTTTACCCCCGACGACGCCTATCACCTTGGCCTTGCGCCCGAGATGGACAACGTCTGGGTCGCGTGCGGCTTTAACTCGATCGGGATTCAGTCGGCGGGGGGCGCGGGTCACGCGCTGAGCCAGTGGATGGACAGTGGCGAGAAACCGTTTGACCTTGGCTCGGTCGATATTTCCCGGATGCAGCCGTTTCAGGGCAATAAGCATTACTTGTTCGAACGCTCCAAGGAAACGTTGGGCCTGCTTTATGCCGACCATTTTCCCTATCGCCAGATGGCCACTGCGCGCGGCATCCGGCGCACGCCGTTCCACCATCACCTGTTGGAACAGGGCGCTGTCATGGGCGAAGCAGGCGGTTGGGAACGGGCCAACTGGTTTGCGAACGAAGGTCAGGAGCGGGAATATAAATACAGTTGGAAGCGCCAGAACTGGTTCGACAATGCGGCCGCCGAACATCACGCGATCCGCAATGGCGTGGGCATGTATGACATGTCGTCCTTTGGCAAGCTGCGGGTCGAAGGTCCGGATGCCGAGGCGTTTTTGAACTATGTCGGGGACGGCGATTATTCCGTCCCGGTGGGCAAGATTGTCTATACCCAATTCCTGAACTCCCGCGCCGGGATCGAGGCGGATGTGACAGTGACGCGCCTGTCGGAAACCGCCTATCTGGTGGTCACACCCGGCGCGACCCGTCTGGCAGACCAAACATGGATGGAGCGCCACAAGGGTGATTTCAACGTGGTGATCACTGATGTCACTGCAGGCGAAGGCGTGTTGGCTGTGATGGGCCCCAAGGCGCGTGAGGTGATGCAGGCCGTATCCACCGGTGATTTTTCGAACGCGGTCAATCCGTTCGGCACCGCGCAAGAGGTCGAACTGGGCATGGGCCTGGCCCGTGTGCACCGCGTGACCTATGTGGGCGAGCTGGGCTGGGAAATCTATGTCAGCGCCGATATGGCGGGTCATGCGTTCGAGACGATTTGGCAGGCCGGACAGGACCACGGTCTGAAGCTGTGCGGGATGCATATGATGGACAGTTGCCGTATCGAAAAGGGCTTTCGCCATTTCGGGCATGATATCACGTCGGAAGATCATGTGCTGGAGGCGGGGCTGGGCTTTGCTGTGAAAACCGACAAACCCGCTTTTATGGGGCGTGATGCGGTGCTGCGCAAAAAGGACGCGGGGCTGGAACAGCGCATGGTGCAGTTCAAGCTGACCGACCCCGAACCGCTTTTGTATCACAACGAGCCGCTTATCCGGGATGGTCAGATCGTGGGCTATGTTAGTTCGGGCAACTACGGCCATCACCTGGGGGGCGCGATCGGGATGGGCTATGTGCCTTGCAAGGGTGAAAGCGCCGCTGAGGTTCTGGCGTCCAGCTATGAGATCGACGTGGCGGGAACGCGGGTCAAGGCTGAGGCGTCCTTACGCCCAATGTATGACCCCAAGGGCGAACGCGCCAAGGCGTGAACCTTTTCCGGTCAAGGAAATAGAGCGCGGCCCAAGGGGGCCGCGCGCTGTTTTCTGGCGCTTGAGGCACGCGAACTGGTTTGTTGCAGGGGGCGGTGTGTGTTGGCATGGCGTGCAATGAGTATTTTTGGAACGATGAAAGCGGTGGGGTGCTGGAACTTGGGGCGCTTGCGCGGTAAGCGGGCGGCATGAGTTCTGATTATAATCCGCCCGATGTGCCGCTTGACGTGATTCATGCCGACCATGAGATGGTTGTGCTGTGCAAACCCGATGGCTTGTTATCCGTGCCCGGCAAGGGCGAGCATTTGGCCGATTGTCTGTACGAGCGGGTGTTGGGCGCGTTTCCGACGGCATTGGTGGTGCATCGATTGGACCGCGATACGTCCGGGGTGATGGTGTTTGCCCTGACGCCCCATGCGCAGCGGTTCCTGTCAAAGCAATTCGAGGAGCGTCGTACGCGTAAAACGTATGTGGCGTTGGTTGAGGGGGTTTTAGAGCCGCGTGACGGTGAGGTGGACCTGCCCTTGATCGTGGATTGGCCCAACCGGCCCTTGCAAATGGTATGCCATGAGACGGGCAAAACTGCGTTGACCGAATACCGAGTGATGCGCGTCAAGGATGGGGTCAGCCGGGTGCGCCTGCGACCCAAGACCGGGCGCACGCATCAGCTGCGGGTGCATATGCAGGCGCTGGGGCATGTGATATTGGGCGATCCGCTGTACGCGCAGGGGGCGGCGCGGGCGTATCCGCGGTTGATGCTACATTCCGAAGAGTTGCGCATTGCCCATCCCGAAAGTGGGCGGGGAATGGTATTTCGCGCGAAGGTGCCGTTTTAAATCGTTTCGAATTATACTTGAGGTACGAAAATAATTCGAAACGCCCACGACATTGAAATTTTGCGCGCGTGTTGAGAAAAGCAATGTCTCGGTTTTTTCTAGAAACGCTTTAGCGTTTCAACACGCGGTCGGTCAGGTTCAGGCGAGATTTGATGATCGGGGCAAGGACTTTGGCCAGTTTCGGATCGGTCTTTTGCAGTTCGGCCAGTTCGTCCAGACGGTTTGCCGCGATCAGGTGCAGCGCATCCATGCGCGCGCTGCCGTCCGGGCCTCGGGGCAGGGTGGTGACCGGCTGGATCATTTCGGGTTTGGGTGCAGGGGCGAGGGCGTTCAACGTGGCGGCGTCTAACGTGGTTTCGACGAAGGCATAGAGGCCCACACCCTTGGCTGGTAGGGCGTAGGTGCTGAGGGCGACGCCAGTCACCTCTGGATGGGCCACGAGGGCGGCGGTCAGGGCGGGGCCGTCGCGTTCGATCCGGTCCTCGGTGCCTTCGCCATCGGACCAGTTCATCAGGCGCCGCGTGATGAAGTTGTAAGCGCGCTTGCCCGTCGCCATCCAGAGGCGCGTGGGCAGGGCCTTGGACGCCAGCATCGCGTGTTCACTGGGCGTTAGCAGATCGGGTGCGTAGGCGCGTTTCTGTTTCAAAAGATGCCGCAGATCCTCGCGCGCCATGGTGCGAAACAGCGCGCCGTGGCGGCGATGGACCGACGCCAGTTGAAAGTCGATCACGGCCGCGCGCCCATCGGGTGTCATCAGCCAGTTTTGCGGCTTGGCGATGTCGTTATGGGTCACGCCCTTGCGGCGCATTTCGCGCAGCAGGCGTCGGGCATCGCGATACCATTCTGGATCGGTGGGTTTGGCCAGTTGCAGGGGCGTGCCATGGGTCCAACTGCGCAGCAGGCCGGTTTTGTCGACGCGCAGCAGGGCTGGACAGCCCTCAATGCCCTGCACGGCACGCAGGCCCTTGATTTCCTTGCGGGCCAGCGCCCAAGCGATGGGGCGGGCATAAAGCGGCACCGTGTCCAACTTGCGCAGAACGACAGGCGTATCGGGCATGCCCTCCAGCGTGCCCGAGATCGTTTCCGAAAAGATATCACGCTTGTGCACTGTTTCCGGCAGGAAGCGCGCGGTGGTTGGAGGTTGGCTCATGGCGGTTATCATAGTGAGTTTTGCACAAGGCGGGAAGGGATCTCCCGCTAAAGGCGCAGCCATTCGGGCGGACAGAGGTCTGGATTGTGCAGCTTGTCCTTTGCAAACCACTGTGCCGGGGCGATCACGGTCTTGTCGGGGGTGGGGTTCAGCCACGCGCCCCACCATGAAAACGTCGAGTTGGCGATGACATTGTGGGTGCAGGCGGACATCAGGGCCATGTCGAAATGGCCTGTCGCCTCGTCGTTGAGATCGACGATCACCGTCTCGTGCCCCAGTGACAGGTTGTCGCGCGCCCAATTCGGATCGTTGGAAAAGACAAAACAGGTCAGCGGTTGATCGGTTTGTCGGGCCAGCGTGTCCGCGGCGCGGCGGTAATAGTCGGGCGGGCAGGCCGCATAGCTGTCGCCCGCCATATAGTCGCCACGTCGGACGTGGAATGAAACCGGCATGTTTGCTGCCTGAATACGCGCTGCCATGGCGGCGTTTTCGGCGTTCAGCGGGGTTGTCATGGTCAGATCGGTACGCAGGCGCGTGGCGTCTGGGAAATAACGGGGCGATTGCCAATAGCCGTGCAGGTAGGTCCCGCAGGGAAGATTGAAGAACTGCGGATCAAAGCCCAGCCCAGCCTCGCGGTGAAATCGTGGACTGCGTCCAAAGGCGCGCCACAGCGCGTAGCGCAGCGCGCTGTCATGTTTGGCCGGTGGCAAAGCAATGTCGCGGGTGAATCGCGCATTGGCGAAATGCCCGAAACAGTCGGCGCGGGTGCGGCTGCCTGCGACATAGCGCGAATCCAATGCCAGCGGACACCCCAGGTGATCGGCCAGCGCGCGCCCGGCGGCATATTGGAACAGTTGATTGCCCGCGCCGCCGAACAGGCGCACGGTGATGGCCTTGGCAGGATCAGCGGGCTTAGTCATGGGATTGGCGCCCGCCGCTGGCCGGGGCGTCGCTGTGGCGGGCTGCGCGGTGCATGGCGAGGCGATACCGCCCCCGCGCCACTTCACGCCACAGTTTTTCCCATAGGGGCTTTGGGGCGGTCTGGATGGTTGACCCGTCCAGCCGATCCGCGATTTCCAACACGCCCGAGCGGGCGATGGCCGCCGGGCGGATGCCGGTGTGCCAGTGGCTTTGGATAAATGTATCGACGGGGCGGTCAAACAGCGCCGAGCGGTCCAGCAGTTGCGCCGCCGCCCATTTCGAAACGACCTGTGCTGTGGTGCGCAGTCCCGTTACCTGCGGTACGACCAACTGACAGGGCCCGCTTTGGTCGATCAATTGTGATGGCCCCTTTGGTAAAGGGCGGGTTTGCAGTTGAATCACGCCGAGTGTCTGAATGTGTTTTTTAGCCAGATGCAATGAATGGGACAGGATGCCTTCGTCGATGCCCGCGTCATCCTCGATGATCAGGGCGCAGCCCTCGGCGCGGTGCTGCATATCCGCCCAGATCTGGCGATGGCTGAGGAAACAGCCGATTTCGCCGGTGCGCAGGGTGAAGGGATAGTGCGGGTCGAACAGGTCCGTGTCGTAATGCGCCTGCAATTCGTCCGGGGGCAGGGCAGACCCGTCGACGGCGGGCCAGATTTCTCCGGCCACGCCGCAATGTCGCAGCAGATGACGCGCATTGGCCCTGCGCGCTTCGGCGCGCAGGAGGTGTAGCACATAGGCGCGCATCCGCATCAGCCCGCGCCCGATCAGGCGGCGGGATCGTAGCCCGAGACGGATTTGACCTCGATGAAGTCCTCGATGCCCCATTTGCCGCCTTCGCGGCCGTTGCCCGATTGTTTCATCCCGCCAAAGGGCGCGGCTGCACCCCGGCTTTGGCCGTTGACCTCGACCATGCCAGCGCGCAAGGCGCGGCTGACACGGGCGGCGCGGGCCGGATCCTGAGTCTGGACGTAATCGGTCAGGCCATAGGGCGTGTCGTTGGCGATCGCGATGCCTTCTTCTTCGGTGTCGAAGGGCAGGATCGATAGGACGGGGCCAAAGATCTCTTCGCGCGCGACGATCATGTCGTTGTTCACGTCCGCAAAGATCGTCGGTTTGACATAGAAGCCACGGTTCAACCCGTCAGGGCGCCCGGTGCCACCGGCGATCAGGCGCGCGCCTTCGTCGATGCCTTTCTGGATCAGGTCCTGGATCTTGTTGAACTGCACCTCATTCACGACCGGGCCAATGTGACGGCCTTCTTCGCTGGCGGGTCCAACCTTGATTTTACCGGCGACAGCGGCGGCTGTTTCAACCGCTTGGTCATAGATCTCGCGCTGGACGATCATCCGGGTCGGTGCGTTGCACGACTGGCCCGAGTTGTTCATGCAGTGCAGAACGCCGCGTTTCACGGCGGCCTCATCGGCGTCGGCAAAGATCAGGTTCGCACCCTTGCCGCCCAATTCCAGACTGACGCGTTTCAGCGAATCTGCTGCGGATTTCGAGATCAGTTTGCCCGCGCGGGACGAACCGGTGAAGCTGATCATGTCCACATCCGGATGCGAGGTCAGCTGGCTGCCCACACCTGCACCGTCACCGTTGACCAAGTTGAACACGCCTGCGGGGAACCCGGCCTCATCCATCATTTCGGCAAAAACGATCGCGGACAGCGGCGATTCCTCGCTGGGCTTCAGAACCATGGTGCAGCCCGCGACAGCGGCCGCGATCACCTTCAGCGTGACTTGGTTCATCGGCCAGTTCCAAGGCGTAATCAGCGCGGCAACGCCGATGGGTTCGTTCAGGATATAGCTGCCCGGTGTGGCCGGATCATGCGGGTGGGCAAAGCTGAATTCCTTGGCGGTCTTGATGAAGTTGTCGATATGATACGCACCGGCACCCGACTGTTGAGAACGGGCCATGTCGATGGGCGCGCCCATTTCCACGCTGATCGCCTGGGCCATGTCCTCGGTCCGTTTGGTGTAGATATCCAACAGCTTTTCCACCAGCGCGATACGCTCGGCAGGGGGCGTGGCCATCCAGGCCGGGAATGCGGCCTTGGCAGCGGCAACTGCAGCGTCGGTATCGGCCTGAGAACCCAGCGAGATGATCGCACAGGGTTCTTCGCTGGATGGGTCAATGACGTTGTGATCATGCGGCTGGGCCGGATTGGTCCATGCCCCGTTGATATAGAATTGACGTTTCTCGATCATGGCTGACCTCCTGATGGTCGTAATTGAGTGATGGCTAAGGCAACAGGTAATCATCCGTGCCGCCCAATGCTTGCGGCACCTTGTCACCCCTGTCCGTGCGCTGCAAGTGATGGGGTGCAATTCGCGCGGCGCAACCTTATCTTTGCTCCGAACCGCGAACACCACTCAAGATAAAGGAGCGACCAATGGGCTTGCGCATCAACGACACAGTTCCAAATTTCACCGCCGAGACAGATCAAGGCACCATCCAGTTCCATGATTGGATTGGTGATAGCTGGGCCATCCTGTTCTCGCACCCCAAGGACTTTACCCCGGTCTGCACGACCGAATTCGGGGCAGTTGCTCAGTTGTCCGATGAATGGGCCAAGCGCGGAACCAAGGTGATCGGCGTGTCCATTGACGGCGTCGAGGAGCACAAGAAATGGAAGGGCGACATCGAGAAGGTCGCCGGCACCAAGGCTGGGTTCCCCATCATCGCGGATCAGGACCTGAAAGTGGCCAAGGCGTTCGACATGCTGCCCGCCGAGGCCTATCTGCCCGATGGACGCACCGCCAACGACAGCGCTACAGTGCGTAGTGTATTCATCATCGGCCCAGACAAGCAGTTGAAGCTGTCGATGACCTATCCGATGAACGTGGGCCGCAACTTTTCCGAAGTGCTGCGCGCGCTGGACGGATTGCAGGCCGCTGGAAAATACGGTGTAGCGACGCCTGCCGATTGGCAAGTGGGTCAGGACGTGATCATTCCGCCGTCGGTTTCCGACACGGACGCCAAGGCGAAATTCGGTGAATTCGACACCGTCCTGCCCTATCTGCGCAAGACAAAATTGCCCGGCTGATCGGTCCTGAGAAGACCAGAAAAAACGCGCGGCCCCGGATCAAGTTCGGGGCGCGCCACACTTGTCAAAGGCGGAAAACTGCTGAGACAAAAACGTCCTACTTGATTTGAAGGCGGATTCAGGGTGTTTCGCTGTTGATTTGGTCAACTCAGAGCATCCTTCATGATCCTTCGCCTTCTTATGATTTGCAGCGTTTTCGCCCTGACAGCATGCGGTGAACGCCAACGCCAAGAACCTGCGAAGGCGCCTCAGGCTGCGGCCCTTTATCCCAACGAAACATTGGCATTGCGCGCGCTGATCAACCAATATGCTGATGAAAACCAGGTTCCCCGCCCGTTGGTGCACAAGGTGATCCAACGCGAAAGCGATTATCGCCCTGAAGCCCGCAACGGCCCTTACTACGGTATGATGCAGATCCTTCCCGCCACCGCACGCGGCATGGGGTTTAGCGGCCCGCCGAGGGCGCTTCTGGATGCAGAGACCAACCTGAAATATGCGGTCAAATATCTGCGTGGGGCGTGGTTGGTTTCGGATGGTGATATGGACGAAGCGGTGATGTGGTATGCCCGCGGGTATTATTACGAGGCACGCGACCGTTGCCTGCTGGTCGAAACCAGCTTGAAAGACCGCGAAGTGGCCAAACACTGCCGCTGACCGATCTGCGCGAATTTGAGTGAAATTCTTGGCACTTGATGTTTGAGCTGCTTGCGGTTTGCGGTTAGTCTTTACTTATCCGAGCAAGCATTGCCGGAACCTTATCAATATAACACGTGTGGTGCTATGGGAGCGCGTGGGGTAGCGGAGGGTTCTGGCATGCGCCAGGGCCCTCCGTTTGGGTTTTCAGGTCTGAATTTGCCTGCATTGCTTCCATAACGTTTGCAGCTATCGTTCAAAGAAACCACCGTAACATTACGGTCAGTACCAAAATGCGAAAAAGGCCCCCGGTTTTCCGAGGGCCTTGGATCAATCGCTTACCAAATCATTGCGGGTCCACGCCGCGTCTGACGCATGGCCCGTACCGCTTTGATCGTAAAATCAGCCGCCAAGTTCAGATGTGCATTTGCGCACTTCGTATACAGCATTCGCCGCGCCGCTCATATCAACGATATAGCTGCGTGGGGTATCGGGGAATGCTGTCAACACTTGGCCCATTTCGATGTCTTTCACGAACATCGGGTTGTTCACCAGAACGTAGCCACCTGCATATCCTTCTTGCAGTGCTTGGCCGGTGCCGGATGCTGTGCCGGTATACAGGTTGCCATTGACGATTACGGCGACATTCGACTCTGCTTCGTCCATTTTGGCACCTTTTGCGAATAGGCCCAGATACCCCACGCCCTCGTCCTTGGTGAAACCGAACTGCACGATTTCACCATTCGTGCTTTTGTATGCCGCAAAGCACGATCCGCGCGTTGCGTTCTTGTAAATCGACCATGCGCCAGCATCACGGAATTTCGAGATGTCGTCACCCCCCGAGGGCAGGACGTCATCGGTGGCGGCGCTCAGCGGGGCTGCACAGGCCAAAGCCAGCGCTGCGACAGCAATACGGATGTTATTCATTGTTAATCTCCAGTTGCTATAATTGCCTCTGCTGAACCCGTCTAAACATTCGTTTCCGCGGTTCAGTAGATAAGCATGGCCTCAGTTATGAGGCATCAATAGTCTACAACTATAAGGTTAGGTGGCAATGGCATTGTGGCGCGATTGTCATAGGCTGGTCGACTCGTCCAAGCCCCCCATCGTGCAGATGATCTGCCATGCTTCGTCTGTCACCGGCTGCACTGACAGGCGCGGTTGACGGACCAGAGCCATCTCGGAAAGGCGCGGATCGGCCTTGATCGCGTCCAAAGTGACGGGCGTGGGCATGGCGGCAACGGCGCGGATGTCGACACATTCCCATCGGGGGTCGTCGGTGGTGCTGTCGGGATGGGACGCGGCGCAGATTTCAACCACGCCGACGACCGCTTTTTCGCCTTGGCTGTGATAGAAAAAGCCCCGGTCGCCCAAGGCCATTTCGCGCATGAAATTGCGTGCCTGATAGTTGCGCACGCCGTCCCATTGTTCACCAGCGTCGGCGCGTTTGACCTGATCGTCCCAGCCCCATTCACCGGGTTCGGATTTGAACAGCCAATAGCGCATTGATTTTAAATCACTTTTTTCCATGCGCTTAGTGCGACAGATGCGAATAGCCCCGCTTTGCCATAGGGATCACCGGCGACCCAAGCCTCGGCGGCGGCCATGTCTGCCACGTCCAGCACCACCAGCGAGCCGCACATTTGCCCCGCATCGTCCAGTAGCGGGCCTGCCTGGCTGACCACGCCCGATCCCTTCAGGTACGCGAGGTGTTCCTCGCGGTTGTCCAATCGGGTTTGCAAGGCACCGGGTTTATCATGAGCGATAATGGCAATCAGCATAATGGGTCCTGTCAGGTTGTTTTGCGCAGACTATCGGCGCTGGGCGCCCAACGCAATCTGACGTTACGCTTTCGCGCCTTTGCGTCCTGAACCCAGCATTGCGGGGCTGCTGGTGTCCAGCGGCCAGCGGGGGCGGGCGGTCAGGGACATATCGTCGCGCTGACCCAATTGAAGCAGTTCCGCCCCGGCATAGGCGATCATTGCGGCGTTATCGGTGCACAGCGCCAGTGGTGGTGCCAGAAATTGCACACCTGCGTTGGACGCCACCTCCATCAGCGAATCGCGTATTGCTGTGTTGGCTGCCACGCCCCCAGCCACAGCCAGCAGGCGCAGGTCCGGATTGGCGGCCAGCGCGCGGCGGGTTTTCTCGGCTAGAACGTCGCGCACCGCGGCCTGAAATCCGGCGCACAGATCGGCCCGGTCGGCGCGGGTCAGCCCGCCTGCCTCGGCCATGACGGCATCGCGGGTGCGCAACAACGCGGTTTTCAGCCCCGAGAATGACATGTCGCAATCGGGCCGGTCCAACAGTGGGCGCGGAAAAGCGAATCGTTTGGGATCACCCGTGCGGGCCTCACGCTCGACAGCGGGGCCACCCGGTTGGGGGAGCGCCAGAAGGCGGGCAGTCTTGTCAAACGCCTCGCCCGGCGCGTCGTCGATGGTGCCGCCGAGGCGTGTGAAGGATTGCGCGCCATCGACACGCAGAAACTGGCAATGCCCGCCCGACACCAGCAACATCAGATAGGGATAGGCGGCCCCATCTGTCAGACGCGGCGTCAATGCGTGGCCCGCCAGATGGTTCACCCCGATCAGAGGCAGTCCCGCACCCGCCGCCAGCCCCTTGGCGCACATCACGCCCGAAATGACTCCGCCGATCAGCCCCGGCCCGGCGGTCACGGCAATCGCGTCCATCTCACGCAGGGCCAGCCCCGACGCGCTCAGAACCTCGGCCACGCAAATGTCCAGCTTTTCGGCATGGGCCCGCGCGGCGATTTCGGGGACGACGCCGCCGAAATCTGCGTGCAGTTGCGTCTGGCCCTTCACCACCTGCGCCAAAATGGACGGCGCGCGCCCCGGTTCCAGCCGCACGATGGCGGCAGCGGTGTCATCACAGCTGCTTTCCAGCCCCAGAACTGTCAGCGTTTCGGTCATTGCGGCCCCATTGTGCTGCCCGTTGCACGATCCTGCTGTGGCAGGTAACACCCGATGGACCCCCTCACAACAGTTGAGCGCACTGCGATGCCCACCCTTCTGATCACCCGTCCCGAGCCCGGCTGCACCCAATTTGCGACCATGGCGCGGGACGTGTTGGGGGATGTCCCGATTGTTCGGTCGCCGGTGATGGCGATTGAGGCGACGGGCGATCTGCCCTGTCTGGACGATATCCGCGCCCTGATTCTGACTTCGCCTCAGGGTGTGGCGCAATTTGTGGCGCGCAGTGCGCGGCGCGATTTGCCGGTCTTTGCTGTGGGCGATGGCACGGCGCAGGCGGCGCAGGCGGCAGGGTTGAACGCCGTGTCGGCGCGCGGCGATGCCGCGGATCTGGTGGCGTGTATTCTGGAGCAAGGCGTGTCCGGCCCGATGTTGCACCTGCGCGGCACGCATGCGGCGGGTGATGTGGCGGGGGCGCTGCGCACGGTCGGCATCGACGCGCGTGAGGCCGTGATTTATGCACAGAACCCTCAGTCCCTGAGTGCAGAGGCGCTGAACGTGCTGAAGGGGGTACGGCCGATTGTCGTGCCGCTGTTCTCGCCGCGCAGTTCCACGCTAGTGTTCGACCAAATGACGCCGCGCGCGCCGTTATTGGTACTGGCGATTAGTGCTGCCGTGGCACGAATGGTGCCACCGGAAATGGCGGTGCGGGTGGAAACTGTGGATCGTCCCGACGCAAAAGCGATGCTGGCGGCCTTACCGGAGCTATGGCAGCGGGCCATTCGCCTTGAGGGTGATGGAGCGGCGCAGTAAGGTCGTCAGGCTGACCATCTAAGTCAGATTCGATTTTGGGGAGCAGGGCATGGCAGGCAAAAAGACAACTGCGGGTCGACACGGCCTGCCAACCAAGGGGCAGGCCGCCACCGATGCGCAGCCAGATCCCGAAGCCAAGTCCGACACGTCCCCTGCGGCCCCTTTGGGGCAAACGGATGCTGAAACGCCCAAAAAGAACGCTCGCGCAGCGTCGGGCAAAAGTGGCGTGACTGCCCAGGATAGCAAAAAAGAGGCCCCCGCAACGACATCTGGCAAAGCATCAGATACCCCTCAAGCCAAGCACCCTGAAAAGAAGGATGCAGGTGATACACCCAAGCCGGATCAGGACAAACCCAGCGACACGACTCAGTTGCCGGTCGTGACGCAGACCGAGCAACGCAGCGGTGGCACGTTGGCCGCGCTGATGGGCGGTGTCTTGGCCGCAGGTATCGGGTTAGGCGCGGCTTACTGGATTTTGCCGCAACTGAACCTTCTTGAGCATCCACAGGACATGTCGGCACTGGATGGCCGGATCAGCGCGGGGGAAGACGACATTCAGGCGCTAACACAACGGCTGGATAATCTGCCCGTGCTGGACACGGCCGCGATGGAAGACCGTCACGCGCAGATGCAAGCCCGCATGACTGATCTAAGCGAGCAGACAGACGGTCTGACCGAACAGTTGGCCGATCTGGACTCACGCCTGAACACGCTTGAATCGCGCCCCGCCGGCACCGGCGGGTCTGTCTCATCCGGCGAAATCGCAGCCCTGCAAGAGGCGCTGACCACTCAGGCCGATCAGATCGCGGGGCTGCAAACCAAACTCAACGCGGATGAAACCGCCCGCGCCGCTGCTGCGCAGGCCGCAGCCACTGCCACATTGCGCCGCGCGGCGCTTAGCCAGATCCGCACGGCGGTCGATACTGGCGCCGAATTTGCGCCCGCACTGGCCGATCTTGAACAAACCGGTCTGACCGCCCCGGATGCGCTATACGCTGCCGCTGAGGGCGTTCCGACATTGGCCAGCCTGCAAGATACCTTCGCGCCCGCTGCGCGCGCGGCGCTGGCCGCCGCACGGGCGGGTGGCGAGAAGGGCGATGAGGGGGGCAGTAAATTCTGGTCTTTCATGGGCGATCAACTGGGCGCGCGCAGCCTTGAACCGCGCGAAGGGCCGGGCACCGACGCCACCCTATCGCGCGCCGAGGCAGCCCTGCGCGCTGCACGTCTGGAGGATGCTCTGGCCGAGATCGACACGCTGTCCGATCCCGCCCGCGCCCAGATGAGCGACTGGGCCGCCACCGCGCGCAGCCGTCTGGAGGCCACGCAGGCCCTGGACGCGCTGAGTGCCGAATTGAATTGAAACCGAAAGGGCACGCGCAATGCTGTGGTCAATTTTAAAGATCGTCGTCTTCTTGGCCCTCGTGGTGGCCGTGACCTTCGCCGCGTCCTACCTGCTGGAGCTGGAGGGCGGGGTGCGCCTTGCTATGGGGGGGGTCGAGCTTAGCCTGACACCGCTGAAGGCGGTCATCCTGCTGGCGCTGCTGGTGCTGGGGATCTGGCTGTTGCTGAAACTGGCCGCATTGCTGATCGCGGTGCTGAAATTCATCAACGGCGACGAGACCGCGATTTCGCGCTATTTTGACCGCAACCGTCAGGAAAAGGGATATCGCGCGCTGACCGAAGGCATGATGGCCCTCGCTTCGGGAGAAGGCAACGTGGCTATGGCCCGCGCCGCCCGCGCCGAGCGCTATTTGAAAAAACCCGAGCTGACCAACCTGATCACCGCACAGGCCGCCGAGATGGCGGGCAATCGCGCCAAGGCCGAAGAGGTCTATAAACGTTTGTTGCAGGACGACCGCACTCGTTTTGTCGGGGTGCGCGGCATCCTGCGCCAGAAGCTGGCAGAGGGCGATACTGACACTGCGCTGAAACTGGCGGAAACTGCGTTTGGCCTGAAACCGGCCAATCCCGAGGTGCAAGATACCCTACTGAAACTGCAAACCTCGAAAGAGGATTGGACAGGGGCCCGCGCCACTCTGAACGCCAAGTTGAAGCACGGTACGATGCCCCGCGATGTCCATAAACGCCGCGAGGCTGTTCTGGCCCTGTCCGAGGCGCGCGAAGTTGCCGCCGAAGGTCTGGACATCAAAGCGCGCGAGGCCGCGATTGAGGCCAACCGCCTGTCGCCCCAGCTAATCCCCGCCGCAGTAATGGCCGCGCGCAGCTATATCGAACAGGGCAAACCGCGCTATGCGTCGCGCGTGATCCTCAAGGCGTGGACAGCACAGCCGCATCCCGACCTGGCCGCCGCCTTTGCGGCTATTGCGCCCGACGAGACGCCCAAGGCCCGTCTGGCCCGCTTTGCCAAACTGTTCAAGGCGCGCCCCGATCACCGCGAATCCAAGTTGGTCGAAGCCGAATTACGTATCGCCGCCGAGGATTTTCCCGCCGCGCGCCGCGCGCTGGGCGACCTGCCGCAAAACGATGCGGATGCCCGCGTGCTGACCATTATGGCCGCCATCGAGCGCGGCGAAGGCGCGACGGATGCGATTGTACGCGGCTGGCTGGCGCGTGCATTGACCTCGCCGCGCGGCCCACAGTGGATCTGTTCGAAGTGCCAACATATCCACGCCGATTGGGTACCCATCTGCGAAAACTGCCACGCCTTTGATACGCTTGAATGGAAATCTCCGCCCGTTGCCGAGTTGACCTCGCCCACCGGTGTTCAGATGCTGCCGCTTGTCATGGATGCCTTGGTGGATCACACCGCTGACCCGCTGACTGACGCACCCAAGGCGGCAGAGGCCGTTGAGGGGGACACCGTTGTAGATGCAGAGGTGGTGGATGGCAGTCCGTCGGAAGAAACGCCCGACAAAAATGCCGACACGTCCGGCAAGGCGCATAAATAGGCCCCAACAAATCCTCTAAGTGGTTCGATAACGTCCGATCAGTGTGGGGGCGGGTCTTGCCTTGCACGTCACGGCTGACCGCCCTGCGGTTGGCCGTGTGACCTGTAGATAGTCACGTTATTCCTGTTTTCTGAAAACGAATTGTCAGCATTCAGAAAACCGGGAACTGATCCAACAATGTTACAAGTCACGCGAATTGCGCAACCTTAGGTTGTGTGTGCGGCTGAAGCGCGATATGTCGGTTTCAGATCGTAGTTTTCCGCGCCCCTCGCACCAGCGAAGGTATCACACCCGCGATCTGGCTTAGCGTCACCCTCACGTTACTTTTCAAAGAAGGCCAAGTCAGTGCCCCTCGCCAGAATAAACAATCGCCTGCTACATTTTGTTCACATCCCAAAGACGGGCGGAGCAGGAACAACCGACTATATGAGGAAAAAAGGAAAAGTGGCCCTCTACTCGCGAGAACAGCTAACCTGGGCTCGGACAACGCCACAACACCTTGAGTTTGATGCCACCAGGGCGCTTATCCCCGAAGGTTTCGCAGATGCGTCTTTTGCAATAGTGCGCGATCCACTCGCAAGATTACTAAGTGAATATCGCTATCGCGCGACAAGACACAACAACCAATACACCGACTACGGACATCTTTCCGCCGTTGACGGACTAAAAGTTGAATTGGACTGGAATGAAGTATTCCAAGGGACATTTGACGAATGGGTGAACGTGGTTTTTGATAGATGTATCGATGTTCCGCATGTTTGCGACAATCATATAAGGCCTCAAACGGATTTCGTTGGGCCCAATATGAAGGTCTTTCTTTTCGAGAAAGGCTTGCAAAAAGTGTACAGATGGATCGACAAATTTACTGATACTCCAGTGATTCAAACATCACTGGATTGGAACGAAAGTCGGAAGTTTAACATTGATGTAAGCAATAAAACGAAGACGAAAATTGAAAAATTTTATGACAGTGACTATTCGCTAATCGACGCTTTGAAAAATATGCCTGGTGACTATCAAGAAATTGGAAAAACAGACGGGCTGCTGCATGAATGCTTGTCTAGGGGCTATGAATCTACAGCTTAATGTGAAACTCCCCGCCCGCATAATCGACCGTGAGGCATAAGCTTATTCCACAGCCGAAAGCACGACGAATGTCTGACGTTAGCGGTTAATGGGTCAGATAGGGCGGAAGGTTTATTTCAAGATTCACTCGGGTTTGAGAAGGAAGCGGTGAACCTGGTGCACGCCCCTGAGCCCGGAGTCTTGGCATAAATGACGCAAGATAGTAACTAAATACGGTTTCAAGCATCGCAATATGAGCCGCGACGCGCAAAGCTATGCGCGCCACGCAATTTTATCCGCTTTCTTACAGCGCCCTAAAAATCCAAATTTTCGACGTTCAGCGCGTTCTGCTGAATGAACTCGCGGCGGGGTTCGACCACGTCGCCCATCAGCTTGGTGAACAGGTCGTCGGCTTCGGCTACGTCGTCGACCTTTACCTGCAATAGCGTGCGCGCCTCGGGGTCCAGCGTGGTTTCCCACAACTGACTGGGGTTCATTTCGCCCAGACCCTTGTAGCGTTGCAGGCTCAGGCCCTTTTCGCCCTCTTTCAGGATCGCATCCAACAGGTCCAGCGGGCCGTTGATAGGTTGCCCCCGATCCTTGCGCACCAGCGTTGCGGGGGACTTGTAGACATCCCTCAGGACCTGCGTCATCTGCCCAAGGCGCCGCGCCTCGCCCGAGCGCAGGGCGGCTCCGTCCACGGTCCGCACCTCTTCAACGCCGCGCACAATACGCGTCAGGCGCAGGCCCTTGTCCTGTGTCGGGCGGCCTTGCCAACCACGCTCGTATTCGACTGCAACCAGATCCAGACGCGCGGCCACGGCATCGGCCACACCTTGCAAGTCGCCATCTACGCGACCCGGCTCAAACGCCTGCGCGATTGCGGCCTGTTCCAGAATGTGGCGCGGGTAATGTGTTGGAAAGGATTCCAGAATACGCTTGGCCTGACGGGCCTCTTCGACCACGCGTACCAGATCCTGACCGGTGATTTCCTCGCCCGTGTCAAGGCGCAGGGCGGCGTCATCCGTGCCCTGCTGAATCAGATAATCCTGCATTTCGGCCTCGTCCTTCAGATAGACCTCGGACCGGCCACGCATCACCTTGTAAAGCGGCGGTTGCGCAATATAGAGGTATCCCCCTTCGATCAACGCCGGCATCTGACGATAGAAGAACGTTAACAACAGCGTACGAATATGCGCGCCGTCAACGTCCGCGTCGGTCATGATGACGATCTTATGATAGCGCAGTTTCTTGATGTCGAACTCGTCCCGACCAATGCCGGTGCCCAACGCCATCACCATATTGCCGATCTCTTGAGAGCCCAGCATCCGGTCAAATCGCGCCCGTTCGACGTTAAGGATCTTACCCTTCAGCGGCAAAATAGCCTGAGTCTTGCGGTCTCTGCCCGTCTGCGCGGAGCCACCGGCGCTGTCACCCTCGACGAGGAAAATTTCAGTGTTGGCCGGGTCCTTGTCGGAACAGTCCTTTAGTTTGGACGAGAGAAAGTTCATGTCCATCGGGTTCTTGCGCCGGGTCAGGTCGCGCGCCTTGCGGGCCGCCTCGCGGGCCAATGCGGCCTCGACGATCTTACCGACGATGATCTTGGCCTCGTTCGGGTTTTCCTCGAACCATTCGGCCAGCTTTTCGTTCACCAGCCCCTCGACAGCCGGGCGCACCTCGGAACTGACCAACTTGTCCTTGGTCTGGCTGGAGAATTTCGGATCTGGCACCTTGACCGACAAAACACAGGTCAGACCCTCGCGCGCGTCATCACCAGTAAAGTTGATCTTTTCTTTCTTGGCGATACCGCTGGTCTGGGCGTAATTGTTGATCGTGCGGGTCAAGGCCCCGCGAAAGCCTGCCAGATGCGTGCCGCCGTCGCGCTGGGGAATATTGTTGGTAAACGGCAGTACAGTTTCATGATAACTGTCGTTCCACCACATAGCGACCTCGACAACGATATCGTCACGCTCGCCGGTGATAAAGATCGGCTCGGGCAGCATCGCCACCTTGTGACGATCCAAATACTTGACGAACTCCTTGACGCCGCCATCGTAGTGCAGCTCGACTTCCTTGGGCTCTTCAGGGCGTTCATCGCGCAACAGGATGCGCACACCCGAGTTCAGAAACGCCAGTTCGCGCAGACGCTTTTCTAGCGTCTCGAAAACGTAATTCAGGTTCGAGAATGTATCCGTTGAGGCCAGAAACCGCACCTCGGTGCCCTTGCGCCCGTTGGCATCGCCCAGAACCTTCAGATGCTCGGTGGTAAAGCCACCCTCAAAGCGCGCCATGTGCTCTTTGCCATTGCGCCAGACCCGCAACTCCAACCAGTCACTCAACGCATTAACCACGGACACGCCCACGCCGTGCAGGCCGCCCGACACCTTGTAAGAATTGCTGTCGAACTTGCCGCCCGCATGCAGCTGGGTCATGATGACCTCGGCGGCGGATACGCCTTCGCCTTCGTGCATATCAACCGGAATACCACGACCGTTGTCGCTGACGGAAACGGATGAATCCTTGTGGATCGTCACCGTCACACGGTCGGCATGACCGGCCAGCGCCTCGTCGATGCCGTTATCCACGACCTCGTAGACCATGTGATGCAGGCCACTACCATCATCGGTGTCGCCAATATACATCCCCGGACGCTTGCGAACAGCCTCCAACCCCTTGAGAACCTTGATGGAATTGGCACCGTATTCTTCGGGTGCGGAAGCTGCCTCAGACATGCGAATAATCCTTCGTCTTTTCGGTAGTTTATAGGCCAATCAAGGGGGGAATGTCACGCAGATACACTATATTTTGTGCCCTGCTACAGCAGCCGCACCTGCGACGTCTCGCCAATCTCCAGCACCTCGACATGCTGTGCACGTGCGCCCAACTCACCAAACAACTCGGGGCCGGTTCCGGTCATCCACGCCTGCGCGCCTAGCGCGCATATTTCGTCGTACAAAGCGGCGCGCCGGACCGCGTCCAGATGCGCCGCAACCTCGTCCAGCAACAGGATCGGCGGCGCGCCAAATCCCTCGGTCAAGGCCCGCGCATTGGCCAAGATCAACGACACCAGCAACGCCTTTTGCTCACCCGTGGAACAGTCGCGCGCGGGCACACCCTTCGCGGCATAAACCCCGTACAGATCGGCGCGATGCGGCCCGATCAAGGTCCGCCCGGCGGCCATATCACGAAAGCGGCTTTCACTCAGAGCGGTGCGGAAATCATCGACAGAACCTGGCATCTCTCCTTCGGTGGCGGTCAACTCCAGCTCGGCCACCGGAAAGCTGGTCTCGGCCTTGGCCTGTGCGGCGTGCAGTGCGTCCAGCGCGTGCCGGCGCCCGGCGTCAATTTCGCATCCGCTGCGCGCCAGTTGCGCCTCCAGCGCGACGTACCAATGTCCGTCGCGCACCTGATCTTTCAGCAGACGATTGCGCTCACGCATGGCCTTTTCATAAGTCAGAACCGCGTCGCCGTGACCGGGCAGGAAGCTCATGGTGATCCGGTCCAGAAACCGCCGCCGCCCTTCGGCCCCTTCGATCCACAATCGATCCATCGCCGGGATCAACCACAGGACCCGCGCAACCCGGCCCAACGCCAGTTGCGCCACGGCCTTGTCATCAATACGCACCTGCCGGGCATTGCCACCCTCGGCCCAGATCTGGACCTCGTGCACCCCACTGGGCGCATGCAGCACACCGCCCACTTTCCATCCCAACGCCTCGGGGCGGCGCGCCATATCCTGCGCCGCCGCCCGGCGCAGGCCACGTCCCGGCGAAAACAGCGACACAGCCTCAATCAGATTGGTTTTGCCCGCCCCGTTCGGTCCATGCAAAACGACAGGCCGCGCGTCCAGATCAAGACGCGCCGACTTGTGCGAGCGAAAATGCGACAGGTTCAGCGAAGACAGATAAAGCGCGGTCATTCACCGGCTTTCAATGTTCCTAAAATACTCAAATCCGACGGGCGTCACACACGCATCGGCATGACGACGTAAACTGCGCTTTGATCATTGCCTTCGCGCATCAACGTCGGATCGCCCGAAGAGTTGAACATAAACACCGCATTCTCACGATCCACCTGGGACGCAATCTCCAGCAGATATTTCGCGTTGAATCCGATCTCCAGCGGCTCATCGCCATATGCCACGGCCAGCTCTTCCTCGGCGGCACCGCTGTCGGGTGCGTTCACTGACAAGACCAGGCGGTCCTCGTCCAGCGACAGTTTTACGGCGCGCGAGCGTTCGGAACTGACGGTCGCCACACGGTCAACGGCCTGTGCGAATTCGGCGGCGTCCACTTCCATCTTGCGGGTGTTACCCTGTGGGATTACGCGCGTGTAGTCGGGGAATGTGCCGTCGATCACCTTGGACGTCAGGGTAATGTCGGGTGTCGCAAAGCGGACCTTGGTTTCGCTGACGGACACGGCGATATTCATCTCGTCGTCATCCAGCAGCTTGCGCAATTCACCCACAGTCTTGCGCGGTACGATCACGCCGGGCATGTCGCCGGCGCCGTCAGGCAAATCCGCATCGATGCGGGCCAGACGGTGACCGTCGGTCGCGACACAGCGCAACACCTTGCCGCCATCAGCGTCGGACACGTGCATGTAGACCCCGTTCAGATAATACCGGGTTTCCTCGGTCGAGATCGCAAACTTCGACTTGTCGAACAGACGGCGTAGCACCGGGGCCTTGGCCGAAAAGTTACTGGCGTATTCCGACGATGCCATCACCGGAAAATCCTCTTTCGGCAATGTGGCCAGATTGAAATGAGAGCGCCCGGCCTCGACGGACAAACGCCCGGCCTTGCCATCATCCTGCAATGTCACCAGCGCACCATCGGGCAGCTTGCGAACGATTTCGTGCAGCAAAACGGCCGACACTGTGGTGGCACCTGGGCGCTCGACCATGGCCGGGGCCTTGTCGACCACTTCGATGTCCAGATCGGTGGCGCGGAAGTGCACCTCGTTGCCCTCGGCCTCGATTAGCACGTTTGCGAGAATCGGAATGGTGTTGCGCCGCTCGACAACGGATTGCGCGTGCGACACTGCTTTCAGCAATATACCGCGTTCGATGCTCAGCTTCATGCCCGTCCTCCCAAAATGGTGCCGTTCCCGCCACCGGAGGGGCACGTTACCAATCCCGCGCGTCCACGCAAGCGATTTATGTTCTTATTTGCCTGAGCGGGACAATGGTCAAGGGGCTGACGCCCCTCTAACGCGTCCTTAGCCGTCCAATGCGCGGCGCAGCAGGTCGATATCTTCGGCAATCTGCGCATCGCTTTGGCGCAGTTCCTCGATGCGACGCACACCGTGCATGACGGTGGTGTGATCGCGCTTGCCAAAGCGGCGCCCGATTTCGGGCAGGCTGCGGCTGGTCAGTTGCTTGCACAGATACATTGCCACCTGACGCGGGCGGGCATAGATGCGCACGCGCTTGGGGCCCACCAGATCGCTGAGGCGGATGTTGTAATGATCCGACACCTGACGTTGGATTTCTTCGACCGATACCTGACGATCAGATGCGCGCAACACGTCGGCCAGACAATCCTGCGTCATTTCCAGATTGATTTCCTGCCCGATCAACGAGGCAAAGGCGAACAGACGCGTCAAAGCGCCTTCCAACACGCGCACGTTTTTGGAAATCCGATGCGCCAGAAACTCCAGCACGCCATCGGCCAGTTCCAGACCGGGATATTGCTCGCGGTAGAATTCGACCTTGGATTGCAGGATGCCCAGACGCAATTCGTAGTTGGTGGGGTGCAGATCCACCACCAGCCCGCATTGCATGCGCGACTTGATGCGTTCTTCGAGGTTTTCGATCGCATCAGGCGCACGGTCGGCCGAGATTATGATCTGCTTGTTCTGATCCACCAGCGCGTTGAACGTGTGGAAAAATTCCTCTTGGGTGCTTTCCTTGCCGGCGATGAATTGCACGTCATCGACCATCAGCACATCAACCGAGCGGAACATGGATTTGAAATCCATGATCTTGCGCTCGCGCAGGGCCTGCACGAAGCGATACATGAATTGTTCAGCCGACAGGTAGACCACGTTCAATTCGGGGCGGCGCTGTTGCAGCTCCCATGCGATGGCATGCATCAGGTGGGTTTTGCCCAGTCCGACCCCACCATACAGAAACAGCGGGTTGAAGGTGACGGGGCCACCTTCGGCGACGCGTTTCGCGGCGGCATGGGCCAGTTCGTTGGGTTTGCCCACGACGAAAGTATCAAATGTGAACCGGCGGTCCAGCGGTGCGGTGGGCACCTGCGCGGGGCGCTCAGGGGCAGCAGAGCGTGCGACGGGTTTTGGCGCGGGACGGGCGGCAGCGTTGGTGGGCACCTGAAAATGCACACGGCGAATATCGGATGATACGCTTTGAACGCGGAACAGGATCTGCTCGCCATATTGCTGAGACACATAGTTGCCCACAAAGCTGGTCGGGACACTGAATGTCGCAACACCGTCCTCGACATGGGCCAATTCCAGAGGCTCGATCCAGTTCTTGAAATTGTTCTTCCCAATATCGTTGAGAAGAGCATCTTTCAGCCCGTGCCAGTCGTTTAATTCCATGAGCCCCGGTCCCGCAGCAAAAGTTGTCACTCATTCACGCACAGCCAGCAGGGGCCACGCGCATCCCGAACGATTCACACTCCCCAAAGTTCGGCACACACCAGACCACCCAACTGATTTCCCCAATCAGTCGGTTTACCAGCCCCCGAAGAACGGGCCAGATGTCTGTTGCGGTGGGGCCGTGCACGAACATTGGCCAATATGACCATTGATCCGTACCGGCCCTGAAGTGCCTGTTGGATATGCCGGGATCTCTCCCAAAAACGGAATCAGACGGCGTCCTAGCCATCCTGATTCTCGTGCATACCCCCCTAGGTAGCGTGACTCGCTTGGGTAAGTTACCAAGCCGGATAGCGCGTCTTCAAGGCATCTTCTCTCTTGACCTTGATTCTTCATGAAAAGAATCTGTGCGCCGCGCGCTGGGTCACAGAAGCGCCACAGAAACGAAAAAAGGTGCCGCAATCGCGACACCCTTCTAGCTTGGCATTTCTAAACCGGGTTGCCCCGATTCTATCAGCCGATCGATTTGACGCGAGAGGTCAGGCGCGACATTTTACGCGCTGCTGTGTTCTTGTGGAAAACGCCCTTGGACACACCGCGCATCAGTTCAGGCTGAACGGCGCGGACGGCTGCGGCTGCGGCGTCTTTGTCACCCGAGGCGATTGCCTCTTCTGCCTTGCGCAGGAAGGTACGGATGCGCGAACGGCGTGCTTTGTTGATTGCAAAGCGTGTCTCGTTCTGACGGGCGCGTTTTTTGGACTGTGGTGTCGTTGCCATGTGAGAATGACCCTTTTTTATCGTCGGTATCAATGTGCGTTGCGCAATGTGACACCCTTCGGGCCCTTTGGTCGAAGCCAAAGTGATTCTTGCCTAAGCGGGCATCACACGCATGTATCGCGGCCTTCTAGGCTGTGGGATGGGCAAATGCAACAGGCAAGTCGTGACACACCAACCCCGCCAAGCATCACAGGAATTGAAAGAGCGCGGCAACCTTTCAGCCATTGTTCCGCGCGCCTTGCCTGCCTTTATTTGTCGCGGAACTGCGCCGTGCGCTTTTCCATGAAGGCGGCCATACCTTCGCTTTGATCCTCGGTCGCAAATAGCGAGTGAAAGACGCGGCGCTCGTGAAGAAGTCCTTCGCGCAGGGTGGTTTCATAAGCCCGGTTGACCGATTCCTTTGCCGCCATCACGGAAACCATGGATTTTTCGGCAATCTTGCCCGCAGCCGCCATCGCCTCGGACTTCAGTTTTTTGGCGGGTACAACGCGGCTGACCAACCCCGAGCGTTCGGCCTCTTCGGCGTCCATGAACCTGCCTGTCAGAACCATGTCCATCGCCTTGGATTTGCCGATGAAGCGCGTCAGGCGCTGTGATCCGCCAAGGCCCGGCATGATGCCAAGGTTGATTTCCGGCTGGCCGAATTTGGCAGTGTCTGCCGCGATGATGAAATCGCACATCATTGCCAATTCGCACCCACCGCCCAGCGCATAGCCAGATACGGCGGCGACGATAGGCTTGCGGATGGCCGTAATCGCATCGTGCGGCGCCCCAAAGAAATCCACCGAGAACATGTCGACGAATGTCTTTTCGGACATCATCTTTACGTCGGCCCCGGCGGCGAACGCCTTTTCGGAACCTGTCAGGACGATGCAGCGCACCTTGTCGTTGACCTGCGCCTCCTGAAGCGCATTCACCAGCTCATCCAGCAACTGATCGTTCAGTGCATTCATGGCATCGGGGCGGTTCAGGGTAATTAGGGCGACGTGGTCTTCTATTTCGACGATGATCGTCTCATAGGCCATGAAATGTGCTTTCGCTTGTTTCTGTCAGAACTGCATTTCTATCACTACCGCCTGCGCAAGCAACCTATCTTTGACATTGACTGCAGTAGAAGCTGGAGCGCCCGGATTGCACGGTGCGCGCGATGATTCCATCACAGCCCTCGCGCCTACAGGGCTGGCCTTCGCGGTCGTAGACATCGAATCGGTGCTGAAAATATCCCAATTCCCCATCGGCTTGCCGGAAATCCCGCAGGGACGATCCGCCCGCCTCGATCGCATCGCGCAGCACCTCGCGGATAATCGGCACCAACGTTCCCGCGCGCCGTGCGCTGATCTTGCCCGCCTTGCGCAGGGGCGAGATTCCGGCGCGATACAGCGCCTCGCAGACATAGATGTTGCCCAGCCCCGCGACGATTCGCTGATCCAGCAGGGCGGATTTTATAGGCGTATTGCGCCCGGCCAGGCGCGCGGTCAGATAGGTTTCGTCAAACGTGTTCCCCAGCGGCTCGGGGCCTATCTTGGCCAGTAAGGGATGCTCCTCGGCCACGGCAGTCGTCAACAGGTCCATCGCGCCAAAGCGTCTTGGGTCATTGAAGGTAATGCGCGCGCCGCTTTGCATATGCAGCACGACATGGTCGTGTTTTTCCGGCGCGGGGTGGTCGTGCACGAATTTACCCAGCGGGTCACCAGACACCAACATTCGCCCCGACATGCCCAGATGGATCAGCAGCGTTTCGCCCGAATCCAGATCGGCCAGAATATACTTGGACCGCCTGCGCAGCCCCAGCACCGTCTTGCCCGTCAAACGCCCCGCCATATCGGGCGGAAAAGGCCAGCGCAGATCGGGACGATTGACATCGGCCCGCGCGATCACGCCGCCCTCCATCACCGGCGACAGGCCCCTGCGGACGGTCTCGACCTCGGGCAATTCGGGCATTACGGCTCCTTTGTCGCGCACGGGCCGCATTGTGTCCCGGCCCTATCGGCCTATAACAAGGCTGGTAGCACAGGCCAAGGCAAGAGCGATGAGTGACAAGACCACCCATTTCGGATTTCAGACAGTCCCGGAGGACGAAAAGGCCGGGCGCGTGCAGGGCGTGTTCGGCAGTGTCGCCAGCAAATACGATGTGATGAACGATGCGATGTCGATGGGCATCCACCGCGTCTGGAAGGATGCG
Organism: Rhodobacteraceae bacterium KMM 6894; assembly: GCA_035798175.1. Taxonomy (GTDB): domain Bacteria; phylum Pseudomonadota; class Alphaproteobacteria; order Rhodobacterales; family Rhodobacteraceae; genus Roseovarius. The sequence continues at coordinate 233,014 of JAPFBS010000007.1, read as the reverse complement.
ATGATGGATTGGCTGGCCCCGCGTGCCGGTCAAAAGCTGTTGGATGTGGCAGGCGGCACCGGCGATATTTCTTTCCGGTTCCTGAAACGCGCCGGGTCCGGCCATGCCACCGTGTTGGATTTGACTGAACCGATGTTGATCGCAGGCCGCCAGCGGGCCGAGGCCGGAACGATGGCTGACAGCCTTGATTGGGTGGTGGGCGATGCAATGGCGCTTCCGTTCGCTGACAACACGTTTGATGTCTACACGATCAGTTTTGGCATCCGGAACGTCACCCGCCCGCAAGAGGCCCTGAACGAGGCGTACCGCGTGCTGAAACCCGGTGGGCGGCTAATGGTGCTGGAATTTTCGCAGATCCCCAACGACCTGATGCAAAAGGTTTATGACCTTTACAGCTTCAACATCATCCCGCGTCTTGGTCAGGCGATTGCCGGAGATCGTGACAGCTATCAGTATCTGGTCGAATCGATCCGCAAGTTTCCGGATCAGGAAACCTTTCTGGACATGGTGAAACGCGCCGGGTTCGGGAATGCGAAATATCGCAATCTATCGATGGGCATCGCCTGCCTTCACTCTGGCTGGAAACTGTAGAACACCATGCGCGGTCCTCACAACATCATCCGCCTGATTCGCACCGGCGCGACCTTGGAACGCACCGGCGCCATGGCCGTGATTATGGACGCGATGGACACGCCGCCATTGGTGCGTGGCACGTTGCGGTTTCTGGCCTGGCCGTTTCAGTGGTTGGGGCTAAAGGGCGATCCTTCCGTGCCACCCGCGCCCCGCGCGCTGACCGCGCTTGGCCCTGCCTATATCAAATTTGGTCAGATCCTGTCGACGCGTCCCGACCTTGTGGGCGGCGATCTGGCCCGCCAGATGCGCGTGTTGCAGGATAAATTGCCCCCGTTCGGCATCGACACAGCCAAGGCCGCCATTGCCAGCGATCTGGGCAAACCGGTTGAGGCGCTGTTCGATGATTTCAGCCCGCCCGTCGCCGCAGCGTCAATTGCGCAGGTCCACAAAGCCCGCCTGAAAGACACCGGCGAGCCCGTGGCGATCAAGGTTCTGCGCCCCGGAATTGAGCGCGCCTTTCGCGTGGATATTGACGCGTTCTATTTTGCCGCCAGCGTGATCGAACTGCTGTCACCCTCGTCCCGTCGCCTGCGCCCCTCCGAGGTGATCGCCCATTTCGAGGGCGTCGTGATGGGCGAACTGGACTTGCGGCTTGAGGCCGCCTCGGCCTCGGAATTTGCCGCGAACACTGCCGGCGACGCGGGATTTCAACTGCCGGCGATCAAATGGGATCTGTCCAGCCGCCGGGTCATGACAATGCAATGGGCCGACGGTGTGCCGCTGGGCGACAATGACGCGATCGATGCTGCGGGCCATGACCGCACAGTGCTGGGCGACCGGGTGCTGCAACTGTTCCTCAGCCACGCCTTGCGCGACGGGTTCTTTCACGCCGACATGCATCAGGGCAACCTGAAGGTCGCGCCCAACGGCAATATCATCGCCTATGATTTCGGCATCATGGGCCATATCGACGAATACACCCGTCGGGTTTACGCTGAAATCCTTTACGGTTTCATAAAGCGCGACTACCGCCGCGTAGCCGAGGTGCATTTCGAGGCCGGATATGTGCCCGCCGACCGCGATGTCGATGAATTCGCCCGCGCCCTGCGCGCGGTGGGCGAGCCGATCTTCGGCATGGACGCCACACGCATCAGCATGGGGAATCTTCTAAGCTATCTGTTTGAAGTCACAGAGCGTTTCGGCATGGAAACCCGGACCGAACTAATCCTTTTGCAGCGCACCATGGTGGTGGTCGAGGGCGTCGCCCGCTCGCTGAACCCGCAGATGAACATCTGGCAAGTCGCAAAGCCGGTGGTCGAGGATTACATCCGTTCCAGCCTGGGACCGCGCGCCTTTGCCACCACGTTGGGCAAATCGGCGATGGTACTGTCGCGTTTCGGCCCGCGCCTGCCCCAACTGTTGGAGGCGGCATTAATGCGCGCGTCAATACCCCCGCAACCCACGCCCCCGCGCCGTCGTCGCCGTGACTTACTGGCGTGGGGCGCTGGCGGGGTAGCAGTTGGCGCCGCGCTGACCGCTTTCTGGAGCGCACTGTTATAGGGCACCCGGTCGTTCAAAGCGCGGGCAACGTCTTGATCAGCGAATAACAATCTCGTCCGGACGCATGAACCCCAGCACGCTCCGCGCCTGTTCGTCCAGCAAATCAAGGTCCAGATAAGTGTCCGACAAGCGCTTGGTCAGGTTTTCCATCCGCGCGACCTGTTCATTGATCTGATCCAGCTGCGCCTGCAAGGCGGCGCTTTCGGCCTCGATCTGGGCGCGGCTGAACAGGCCGTAATCGCCCTGCACAGCGGCAAAGGTGAAATACGTGCCCAATGCAAAGGCGATGGCGAAATAGATCAGGACGCTGAACGCGGGTCTGGCTTTGGTTGTCACTGCGGATGCCTCATTTTTCTGCCTCTGGCGGGCTTTCGTCGAAGTTGTCACAAATACCGTGCTTTGCAAATGCCCTGTGGCCGTGTGCCGGGCGATTGATGCAGGGCGTTGCATTCTGGTGGCAGCCTCCGCTATTTCACATGCTTAAGTATTTTCTTTTTCGTCAGCACGCGGAAAAGTAGAATTTAGGGCCGTCCATCGAGGGACTATTTTGGCCCTCATCCGCGTCTCGGATGAAATGCCCGACGCTTGCAAGGAAGTTGCCCATGACCCAATCGCGCCCCCACAATGAGACAGACACCCACGCGGTCACCAATCAGCCGGAGCCGCGCGGCGATCTGAATCTGTGGGCGGGCGACGCGGCCCTGCGTGATCATAGCTTTGCCGCCGACGCCGATCATCTCGCGCTCTATGGCCGCAAGATGGGGCGTGCCGATATGCGCGCGGCCGGGGTTCAGGTGGACCGCCACCCGCCTGAGCCCCGGTTGTTCGACGCAGGCGGTCGCCGGCTGGACGAGGTGACCTATCACCCGGCCTATCACACGTTGATGCAGGCCGGTCTGGGTGCTGGCTATGCCGCGCTCCCGTGGGAGGGGGCGACAGGCGGGCATTCCACTCACGCCGCAATGGTCTATCTGACCACTCAAACTGCGCCGGGTGCCTGCATTCCGATGTCCATGACCTATGCCGCGGTGCCCGCGTTGCGCGCATCCAAGGCGCTGCTCGCCGATTGGGTGCCAAAACTCACGGCACGCATGTATGATCCGTCGGTCGGCCCATTGGCGTCCAAGACCGCAGCAACGATGGGACTGGCGCTCACGGAAAAACAGGGCGGCTCGGATTTGTCGGGCATATCAACACGGGCGGTACGGGACGGCGACACCTATCGCCTGCGCGGTCATAAATGGTTCTGCTCTGCGCCGATGGCAGACGGGTTTCTGACGCTGGCACAGGCCCCCGGCGGCCTGACCGCCTTTGTCGTGCCGCGCTGGTGCGCGGATGTGCGTAACACGGTGCATATCCAACGCCTGAAGGATACGCTGGGCAACCGCGCCACTGCCTGCGCCGAGATCGAATTTGCCGACGCACTGGCCCATCCGCTGGGGGACGAGGGCGATGGCCTGCGCCACGTCATGGACATGGTGCACCATACACGGCTGGACGCGGCATTGGCCCCCGCCGGGATAATGCGCGCTGCCCTGTCCAAGGCCCATTACTGGGCGCAATACCGCAGCATCGGCCAGACACAGTTGATCGACAAACCGCTGATGCGCAATGTGCTGGCCGACCTGGCGCTGGATTGGGAGGCGACACTGGCCTTGGGCCTGCATGTCGCGCGCGCCTTCGATGGCAAACGCGAGGCCGACCGTGCCTTTGCGCACCTGTCCGTCGGCCTGGCCAAGTTTATGGGCAACAAGCTGGCCCCGGGTGTGGTCTGCGAAGCGATGGAGGCTCTGGGCGGCATGGGCTATGTCGAGGACACCGGCCTGCCGATGCTGCTACGCGACGCCCCGCTAAACGCACTTTGGGAGGGCTCGGGCAATGTTCTGTGTCTCGACATCCTGCGCACCCTGCGCGTCACCCCTCTGTCCGGCGAGGTTCTGGGCCGCGAACTGGGCGAGGTGACGGGCCAATACCGCCATTACGACGCCGCCCTGCACGCCCATATGCAACGCTTCCCCCACCTTCCGGACGAAGCGCAAGCGCGCTGGTACGTCGCCAGCCTGGCAACTTTGCTGGCCGCATCAGTCCTGATGCGACACGCGCCCACCGCCATCGCCGAAGCCTACATCACCACCCGCCTGAGCGGCGCGCGCGGCCCCGTCGCCGGAGCTATCTCGGGCGTAGACACCGATGCCATTCTCGACCGGCTAACTTGACGCCACCATTAAAGAGCCATCGATCGTATCTTCTGGCTAAAAATATCCCGGGGGGCCCTAAAAAATTCGCGAATTTTTTAGGGCGGGGCAGCGCCCCAATACCATCACCCAGCCACTGAAGCGCGATGGATACTGTCAATTGTCGCGCCAATCGTGGCGTTGAACGCGTCGTCGCTTTGATCGGCTGACAGCCCTTCGGTCAACGCCCGGCTAAAGCTGGCGATAATTCCGGTGTTGCGCGACAAGCGGTCGTTCGCTTCGTCCCGGCTGTACCCGCCCGACAGCGCAACGACGCGCAGCACGGCCGGATGATCGACCAGCGCCTTGTAGTGGTTCGCCACCTCCGGCAAGGTTAGTTTCAGCATCACTTGGGTGCCCGATGGCAGTGTATCCAGATGCCGCATCAGCGCAGCCAGCAACAAATCTTCGGCGGCGGCCTTGTCGGGGATCGAAATCGTCACTTCGGGTTCGATGATCGGGATCAGGCCATGACCCAGAATCTGACGGCCAACGGCAAATTGCTGTGCAACAATCGCCTCGATACCCGTCTCATTCGCGGCATCTATGACTGAGCGCATTTTGGTTCCGAAAATCCCCGCCGCAACCGCACGCGCGCACAGCGCATCCAGATCCGGCATCGCCTTCATCAGGCGCACCCCATCCGCTTCGTCCTCCAGCCCCTTGTCGACCTTCAGAAACGGCACGACACCGCGCTCTTCCCACAGATAGGCGGGCGACGGTTTGCCGCCGATCTGGCGATCCATCGTCATCTCGAACAGGATCGCGCCAATCACCTTGTCACCGTTGAAATCAGGGGCCTGTGCGATGCGCGCGCGCATGGCGTGGATCAGGTCATACATCTCGGCGTCGGAGGAATAGGCGTCTGCGGTGACCCCATAAAGGCCCAGCGCCTTGGGGGTCGAGCCACCCGATTGGTCCAGCGCCGCGACAAAGCCGTTCCCGGCGCGCATTTTTTCAATCTGGGCTTGGTTGGGCATGTCGGGCTCCGCGTGAAGGATCATTCATATAATCCCTCCTTCTAGGCGAGCCCGACACAGAGCGCAATTGTGATGGCGCTATCGGCGCGATGCTTGCACAGGGCCGATCATTCGGCTTTCAGGAACCGCGTAGACAGATCCATCTTGACCCAGTCCGACAGGGCCATTTCCTGAATCTCTGCCCGCAAAGCCCCCCATAATTGTTCAACATCCGCGCCGCGGTTGGCAAACCGGGCTTCGATATCTTCGCGCAAGGGGCGCGCGCCGATGTCGCCCGCCGCCTCGGCGATCAGCGCATAATAATAGGCCATCTTGTAAGATCGCGCTGCCTCCAGCCCGGTGAAATGCGCCAGCGCCAAACGCCGCACGACCCGCACATCCCCGTCTGCGGGCAAGGCGGCTGCCGGGTTTTGCGCCACGGTACTGCGCCTCAGATAGTCATCCTGCACGGCCAACACGTCGCCCGTCGTCAGCTGCGCCTCCAGCGCATCCAGCAGCGGAACCGCCGCAGGTTGGTGCGCGTCACTGGCCACCAGCGCATGCAGATAGGCCGATTGTAGGTCACTGGTCATCAACGCACGCGCGGTCAGAAGGGCCGCCTGTCCGCCCTGCGCCGTGTCGTTACTGACCAACGGAGCCAGTAGTTGAGGCACCAGCGCCTCGGCGCGCGGCACACCGCGCCCTTCCAGCAATGCCGTGGCAAGGGTCATCCGATCGGCATCGGACAACTCAGCGTCCGCGCGCGTCAATAAATCCGCGCTCAATAGTTGCGATTGCGCGCGCGGGGCCGAACGCGCCTCGGGTGCCAGAGCCTGCAACAATTCTTCGGGGGCGTTGTAGACCTCGGGTTCGATCACGATGCCTTCGGCGGGCAATTCGGCCTCGATGGTGATTTCGCCCGGCTCGCGCACAAACCCCGCGACATGCTCCATCAGATCATCGATGAATCGCCGTTCGGTCGCCGTCAGGGCGCGGGTGCCATTCTGGCTAAGCATGTTGGTCAGTTCTTCGGTACCCAGACTGCGGATCACCTCGGAGTCGCGCAGGTTCTCTGGCAGAAGCGACGACAGCCGCTCCCAGCCGCCATGATCCTGTAGGCCGAACACGGCCTTGCGCAGCCGGATGGCCGGATCTCCGGCCCCGCCGTATTCATTCAGCCGCGGTAATATCGTGCCCGTCAGCGCCAGGTCCATCGTTGCCAGATCGTTGATCGTCGCAGACAACGTCCCGCTGATCTCGCCCGAGCCATGCAGATATTCCATCTGGTAAACCAGCCGATCGACATCAATTGATGTATACCCGGCAGTGCGCAGCGCCAGCCCCACCTCGCGCTCTACGCAGGCCATGCTGGCGCGCGCGCCAATGGCTGTGACCGACACGTTTGCGGCAGGCAGGAAGGGGCGCGGTTGCCCCATGTCGAATCCGACGCGTTGCAGTGTGATTTCGCACTGGCGCGCCCGGTCATAGGGCAGTTGCGGGCGCAATGTGACACCCGACAGCGTGACCGACCCGCGCATCACATCGGTTTCCAGATGGGCGTATTCCACCTCCATCTGTGTACGCAGGGCGGAAATCGCCACACTGGCCAGAGATCCGGCAATACTGTCGGGCGTGATGATGTCCCACAGCCCCGGCTTTGGGTCGCCTTCGGCCAGCGCCGCTGTGGGCAGCGCCAGACAGGTGCAGGCAGAGAGAATTGCGGATTTGATCAGGCGCATGGCGGCATCCTTTGGTCACCGGGAACAGGGATGTCAGCGTAAGCCGCTCTCGGCCGTTCGTTCAATAGAGGTTTTCCTGACCTCAATGCCGTGGTGCCACCCCTCAGCCGTGCAGTGCGGCGACGCCCGGCAATTCCTTGCCTTCCATCCACTCCAGAAACGCGCCACCGGCCGTCGAGATATAGGTGAAATCCTCGGCTGCACCTGCCTTGTTCAGTGCGGCCACTGTATCACCCCCACCCGCGACCGATATCAGCTTACCCGCCCGACTAAGGTCCGCCGCATGGCGCGCGGCGGCGTTGGTGGCTGCATCGAAGGGCTCTAACTCGAACGCGCCCAACGGGCCGTTCCAGATCAGAGTTTTCGCTCGATCCAGCGCAGCGGCGACGCGCGCCACCGATTGCGGACCTGCGTCCAAAATCATCGCGTCGTCGGGGCACAGATGCACCGCCAGCACCTCATGCGGGGCATGCGCGGCGAATTCACGCGCAACGACAATATCGGCGGGCAGGATAATCTCGCATCCCGCATCCGCCGCCTTGGTCATGATCTGGCGCGCGGTGGCGGCCATGTCATGCTCGCACAGCGATTTGCCCACGTTCAGGCCCTGCGCGGCCAGAAACGTATTGGCCATCCCGCCGCCGATCACCAGCGCATCCACCTTCGCCACCAGATTGCCCAGCAAATCCAGCTTGGTCGATACCTTGGCTCCACCGACCACCGCCAGCACAGGGCGCTTGGGGGTGCCCAGCGCAGCCTCTAGCGCCTGTAGCTCGGCCTGCATCAACCGGCCTGCGCAACTGGGCAAATGCGCGGCTATGCCCGCCGTGCTGGCATGCGCGCGGTGCGCCGCAGAAAACGCATCGTTGCAGTAAATATCGCCCAAGCTGGCCAGACGCGCGGCAAACTGTGGGTCATTCGCCTCTTCGCCGGGATAAAAGCGGATGTTTTCCAACAGCAGGACATCGGCGGCCCGCGCCTCATCCGTCAGGTTTTCGGCACCTTCCAACGTCTCGATCAGCCGAACGGAATGTCCCAGTGCCTCCCGCAAGGCAGGCAGCACCACGCGCAGCGACAGATCCAGCACAACCTTGCCCTTGGGGCGCCCGAAATGCGCGATCAGCATGGGGTGGCCACCACGGTCCAGAATATCCAGAACCGTGGGCACGATCCGCTCGATCCGGGTGGCGTCACTGACGCGCCCGTCCTTCACAGGTACGTTGATATCCACCCGCACCAGCACGCGCTTGCCCGCCAGATCCATGTCGTCCAGTGTTTTCCAGCCCATTGTCCCATCCCTGCGTGTCATCGCCCGGCGCATGTCATGGCCGACCGCCCCGCGCGCGTCAACCTCAACCACTTGGCATTTGCGCGCGAAGCCCCTAGGTATCAAGGCGTAATTCGCCAAACAGGAGGCCCCCATGGCCGAGATCAAAGACCCCGAAAACACGATCCTGATCGAGCTGAAAGACGGCACCGTTGCCGTCGAACTGCTGCCCGATATTGCCCCCGGCCATTGTGACCGGATCAAGGAACTGGCCCGTGCCGGAGCCTATGACAACGTCGCCTTTCACCGCGTGATTGACGGCTTTATGGCCCAGACTGGCGATGTGCAGAACGCCAACATGGAAAAGGATTACAACCCGCGCGCCGCAGGCACCGGCGGGTCGGACCTGCCCAACCTCAAGGCCGAGTTTTCGGGCGTTCCCCATGATCGCGGCACAATCGGTGCGGCGCGCAGCCAAAGCCCCGACAGCGCCAACAGCCAGTTTTTCATCAACTTTTCCGACAACCATTTCCTGAACAAACAATACACGGTCTATGGCCGCGTCATTTCAGGCATGGAGCATGTCGATGCGATCACCCGTGGCGAGCCGCCAGCGAATCCCGACCGCATGATCAGCGTTAAGGTTGCCGCGGATGCGTAACCTGTTGGCAGGAGCAATCGCCCTGACATTGGCGGGACCGGCTTTGGCGACAGGGCTGGAAATCACCGTGGACGGGCTCGCCCAAGGCACGATCACCGTTGATCTGTTCGAGGATGTGGCCCCCGGTCATGTCGCGCGCATCACCGATCTGGCCTCTGCCGGTGCCTATGACAACGTCGTGTTCCACCGCGTCATTCCGGGCTTCATGGCCCAGACCGGCGATGTTGAATTCGGCAAGATGGGTGGCGACATGCGCATGGCCGGACGCGGTGGGTCGGATCAACCCGACCTGAAGGCCGAGTTTTCGGACATCCCGTTCGAGCGTGGCATCATCGGCATGGCGCGCGGTCAAACTAATGACAGTGCCAATAGCCAGTTCTTCATCATGTTCGACTCTAATCCGCACCTGAACGGCCAATATACCGTTATCGGCAAGGTTACGAACGGCATGGAGGTGGTCGACGCGATCCGCAAAGGCGCGGGCCGCAATGGTGAGGTGATGGGTAAACCCGACGTGATGACCTCGGTCACAGTCACCCCGTGAACCACGCTGCGCCGGACCGCCCCACCGGGTACGAGCCGCTTAATGCGCTCAAACCCGTGGGCCCGTCGATCTGGCTGATCGACGGCCCGGCGCAGTCGTTTTATGGTTTGCCGTTTTCCACACGCGCTACCGTTGTGCGCTTGGAAAACGGCGGGCTATGGATCCATTCGCCGACGCGGCTGACAGACGCGTTGCGCGCGGAACTGGACGAACTCGGCCCGGTGCGGCACCTGATCGCCCCCAACTGGATCCATTACGCCCATATCGCCGATTGGCAGGCGGCCTATCCGGATGCCACCGCCTGGGCCGCGCCCGGCGTTGCCCAGCGAGCGGCGAAAAAAGGTCTTACGCTCAGTTTCGATCACAACCTCGGCGACACCGCCGAGCCTCCTTGGCACAACCAGATCGACCAGATGATCGTCGAAGGCAGCAAAGTGCACCGCGAGGCGGTGTTCCATCACCGTGCCTCGAAAACCCTCATCCTCACAGACCTGATCGAGAACTTTGAGACCGCCAAACTACCCATGTGGATGCGCCCGCTGGTCTGGATCGCCGGGATCGACGACAGCGACGGCAAGATGCCCCCCGACCTGCGTCTTAGCTTTCGCAAGAAACCCCTTGTCGACAGCATCGAACGCATGATCGCTTGGGCACCAGACCGCCTGATTCTGGCCCACGGCCGCTGGTATGATCGCGGCGCGGTGGCCGAGTTGGAGCGGGCCTTTCGTCGTCTTCTTTCGGACCGCCGCTGGGATGCAGCCCTGAAAACGATCGAAGACAACCGCGACCGTTGACACATTGGGCGGCGGGGTTTCACGGCCCCAGCTTGCACTGTCCCAAACCGGTTCGCCCTCAATCCGAGAGGCATCACATTTTAAGCTGCGTTTAGCCGTTCAAGAATCACTCATTAATGTCTGATTTTTATTGGTCGGAGTGAGAGGATTCGAACCTCCGGCCCCTGCCTCCCGAAGACAGTGCTCTACCAGGCTGAGCTACACTCCGACACGGGGCACGCGATACGACATGGCGTGGATATTTGCAAGCGCGGACTATAGGGATGACGCTGGATGTCGCGCATAAAAAAACCCGCACGCGTAGGGCGTGCGGGGATGGTCGACGGCCCGTTGGACGGGGTCAGAGGCTGGCGTCCAGCGCCTTGATCACGGCGTCGCCCATTTGGGCTGTGGTGATCGGGCTGCCGCCTTCGGGACCTAGCAGATCGGCGGTGCGTGCGCCGCCCGCCAAGACCGTCTCGATCGCCTGTTCCAGACGCGCGGCCTCGTCGCCGTGGTCGAAGGAATAGCGCAGCGCCATGGCAAAGCTGAGGATGCAGGCGATTGGGTTCGCCTTGCTTTGACCGGCGATGTCGGGCGCGCTGCCGTGGACGGGTTCGTACAGGGCCTTCGGCCGGCCATTGGCCATCGGCGCGCCAAGGCTGGCCGAGGGCAGCATGCCCAAGCTGCCGGTCAGCATCGCCGCCGCATCAGACAGAAGATCCCCGAACAGGTTGTCGGTGACGATCACGTCGAATTGCTTGGGCCAGCGGCACAGTTGCATGGCACCCGCGTCGGCATACATGTGGCTGAGTTCGACGTCAGGATAGCTTTCGGCATGGACCTTGGTGACGATTTCGCGCCACAGGATGCCGCTCTCCATCACGTTGGCCTTTTCCATCGAGCACACTTTGTTGCTCCGCTTGCGGGCCAGTTCAAACGCGGCGCGCGCGACGCGGTCAATTTCGGACTCGGTGTAGCGCTGGGTGTTGATGCCGACGCGCTCGTTGCCTTCCTGGAAGATGCCGCGCGGCTCACCAAAGTAGATGCCGCTGGTCAGTTCGCGCACGATCATGATGTCGAGACCGGCAACCACGTCCTTTTTCAGCGACGAAAAATCGGCCAGCGCGTCGAAACACTGCGCCGGGCGCAGGTTGGCGAACAGGTCCATCTCCTTGCGCAGGCGCAGCAGGCCCCGCTCGGGTTTGACGGAAAAATCCAGAGAGTCGTATTTCGGGCCGCCGACAGCGCCCAGCAGGACCGCGTCCACCTCTTGCGCTTTTGCCATCGTATCATCGTGCAGGGGGGTGCCGTGCTTGTCATAGGCGCAACCGCCGACCAGATCCTCGGACACGTCAAACGGCATGTCGCGCTTGGCGCCGAACCAGTCGATGACTTTGCGGACCTCGGCCATGACCTCGGGGCCGATCCCGTCACCGGGCAGAATAAGAAGCGATGGGGTGGTCATGGGTGCGGTCCTTTTGGCTGAATGTGTTGGCCAATCGGGTAGCGCGAAGTTGGGGTGGGGTCAATGTCGGGTGGATAGGACAAGCGTCTGCTTCGTAACATAGGGGCGGTCAGTAGCTACGCAAATTAGTGAACAACGGACTTGGAGAAGACATTGATGATGACCACACCGATCAAAATGAGTGCAAGGCCAAGCACTGCTGGAAGGTCCAGCGCTTCCCGATACCATACCCAAGCGATGCCGGAAATGAACACAATGCCTAGGCCAGACCAAATCGCATATACAATACCTGTCGGCATCACACGCATCGGAAACGAAAGAAACCAAAATGCGGCTGCGTAACCGATGACAGCGACGATGCTTGGAGTAAGTTTAGTAAAGCTGGCGGATTTCGCCAAAGCTGTTGTAGCGATAACTTCAGCAACAATTGCCAAGAGAAGCAGAAAGTAGGACTTGGTCATCTATAGCCTTTGCTCAGTTTTATACTGGGTATGCTGTTTTATACTGGGTATGCTGCACGCTCCCAATATTTGCAATGTCAGTGGATCGTGCCCAAAGAATACTCTAAAAACTCTTGGTTTTTGAAGGTTCAGGAAGACTCCTTTTTGGCGCATTCACCAAACATCTCTTTGCACGTTGCCGCAACCTCCGTTCAAAACCCAAGCTGCCATCAAAGTTGTAGGAAAACGCGCGCGACCCACAGAACCAGCCCGCACCCCCGCGTCAAAAAAAAAGCCCCGCCAATGGGCGGGGCTATACTTCAACTCAGGCTATAACGTTCATCAAGCCATCAAGCGTTCGGCAGGATTACAATCTCGACCCGGCGGTTTTGCGCCTTGCCTTGTGGCGTCAGGTTGGATGCAATCGGCTGATCCTCGCCGCGCCCGTAGGTCTGGATGCGGTTGAAGGCGACGCCGCCATTCATCAGAACATCCGCGACCGAATTGGCGCGCCGTTCGGACAGGTCCTGATTATAGGCGGCCGAGCCGGAATTATCGGTGTGGCCAACGACCTGAACCGTGCTGCCGGGATAGGATTTCAGGCTGTCCGCCACGGTCAGAAGGTCACCGCGCAGCGCACCGTTCACAGAGGCACTGTCGACGGCAAACAGAATGTCCTGCGGCAGGGTCACGATCAGGCGGTCACCGGTGTTGGTGACCTGTACCCGGTCATTTTCCAGATCGCGGCGCAATTCGGCCTCTTGCTTGTCCAGCGCGTTGCCGACGGCGGCACCACCCAGAGCACCTACAGCAGCGCCAAAGACGGCGCCCTTGGCCTTGTTGTCGCTGGCCGCAGCGCCGACAACACCGCCCAAAAGACCGCCCAGCAATGCGCCTTGGCCGGTCTTGCTTGGGGCCGATTGCGACCCTTGCAGGTTGGTAGGGCCTTCGCAGGCTGCGGTCAGCATCAGGGCCATACCCGCCACCAGAATAATTGGTTTTTTCGCTCGGATCATAAAAACGCCTCGTGATTTTCATGCCCGAACACTCCGGGCTTACACACTAGTATAAATACCCCCGGGCGGATGCCCAACAGGCAAAAATGGGGAATTCGGCGGCATTTCGCGCATTTTTCCGTGAGGGACGTGCCTGAGATCAGGATTTATCCTGCAAACATGAAGGCGGCTGCACGAGAGCAGACCGAGAAGTCCGCCGTTGGGCACCTCAGGCCCCTGAAGGGGAGGCTTAGTTAACCCGTCGACCACTTTCTCTACCCCGATTGACACACGACAATGACGGGTGCTTTGAAACTGGTAAATGGGAACCAAATGCAGAGCGCTGCGTTTGTTCGTCAGAGAATACCAGACTGCGCATCGTCTGGCCTGTTGCCTCTGCTCCAAACTTATCGGGGTGGGAACGATTGGCAGATGATCAAAACGAAAACACTCAATGGAGGACATCATGACCGATTCCACATCATCCGTCTCAAAAGCCAAAAAAGAAGTCGAAGACACCGCAGACGCCCTCAAGGGCCGTGCAAAATCCGCTTATGACAGCGCAAAAAACAAGGTCGAGTCCGAGGTTTCGGATCTGCGTGATCGCGCTGGAAATCGGGTGCATGACGCCAAGAATTCAGTGGCTGACCGGTTTGATTCCACCGCCGAGCGGCTGGACGATGCCGCGCAGAACATGACCGATGGCTCGCCCCAGTCGCAGGCGGCGCATCGTGTGGCCTATAGCGTGTCGCATGCCGCGCAGACTCTGCGCGAAACCGAATTGGCCACATTGGGCGATGATCTGAACCATATGGCCCGCCGCCATCCGGTTGCCTTTGCAGGCGTCGCCGCACTGGCGGGTTTCGCCTTGGGCCGGTTCCTGAAATCGTCGGGCAACACGACGCGCGCCCGCAACGACGAGCGTACGACGCATCGGGGTTCTGTATGATTGAGCCGGATCAACCCACGCGGAACGCGACACTGATTTCATCGGTTCTGGAGCATCTGCACCGGCTGATCCGCAAGGAAATGGCGCTGATCCGGACCGAGATGTCACAGAAACTGAACCGGGCGGCAATTGCCATCGGGTTGATCACGATCTCGGTCATCGCCGTTCTGACCGGCCTGAATGTTCTGGCAGGGGCCGGTGTGGCGCTGCTGGTCGATCTGGGGCTTAGCGCCGGCTGGGCCGCCCTGATCGTTGCCGGAACATTCATCCTTATCGCAGCCGCCCTGTGTGCAAAGGGCGTGCATATTTTGAAAACCACGTCGCTGGCCCCGACCGAAACGGTTGCAGCCATGAAGCGCGACGCACGCATCCTGAAGGAGAGTTTTCATGACAAGTGACAAAAACCAATCCGACATCCAAGCGGACATCGAGAACGAACGCGCCGCCTTGGCCGACAGCCTTAGCCAGCTGACAGAGCATTTTTCGCCTGAAAAACTGATCTCGTCCGTCGGGGACACGTTGAAGGATCAAAGCGGGGCTTTGGCCCATGCGGTGGTTAAGGGCGCGCGGGAAAATCCGGTCGCGCTGGGCTTAATGGGGGCCGGATTGGCATGGTTGTTGATGGGGGGGAAATCCAGCGGCAGCGCATCTCAAGACAGCGATACGAACGCGGCCTACGATACCCGTCCGACACCAACCGTCAGGGGGTTCAACCATCGCAGCGACCCGTCCCAGTTTACTGATCGCGTCGACGCTGCTGAACGCGCGATGCACGGTAATGACGACACTGACACATCGGACCAAAGCCGTCTGGCGCAAGCGCGGCAGTTTGTCGGGCGCACCGCCGCCGATATGCGCGACACATTGTATGAAGGTACTGCCGAGTTGAATGATATCGCCCGAGCGCGCGTGATTCAGGCCCGCGAAAAGGCCATCGCCGCGCAGTCCCGTATCGAGGAGATGGGCGGCGATGCGGCCCGCCTTGGCCGACGGACGTTCGAGGACAATCCTCTGCTGATCGGGGCGGGCATCGCCGCCGCTGGAGCCGCCTTGGCATATACGCTGCCGCGGACAGACACGGAAAACCGTGCATTTGGCGCTCACCGTGATGCCCTGATGAGCGAGGCAGAACGCGTCTTGCAAGAGGAAATGGACCGGCTGAAGGCATCGGGGCGTGCTGCAATGGACGAAGTTCGCACAATGGCCACCGAAGCTGCGGATCAGGTGCCCACAGGAACCGAGGCCGCAGATCTGGCCGAAGGCAAGCTGCGCGAAGCCGCAAAGCGAGTGCAGGATCGTGTCGAGGACACCCATTCGCGTTAAAAAAACGCACCTGAGATCATGCAGTATGGTTCACCGGGGCGTCCACATCACTGGACGTGCCGGTTTATCATGACCCGCGACAACGAGGATGGGTGCTGAAACCACCCTCAACGATCATCTGAACCGAACTGACAAAAGGACTGACACCCAAGGGCTTTGCCGCGACGTTTCAAGCCCTGTTCAAAAGACAGGAGGCGACCATGAGACATGTCACATTTCCGATTGTTCTGGCGATTGTCGTTGCCCTTCCGACGGTTGCGCCCGGACAGACCACGATCGTGCCGAACTCAAAGATCGCAGCCTTTACCCCGCCCTCCATCATGCGCGATGGGTTCAAGACGGTGCCGTTGGACGACCTAGAATTGAAAGCACTGATTGATCTGCGGGTCTACGATATCACCGATAACTGGATCGGGGAGGTTAGCGGGCTGATCCGTGGCGCATCCCGGCGCCCTATCGGGGCTGTGGTTGATGTTGGCGGGTTCTTGGGAATGGGGGAACGGTCTGTCGCAATTCGGTTGGACAGTCTAACGGTTCTGCAAAACATCGAAGGGGACCGGACGCGTCTCTATCTGGCTGCCACTGACGCAGCGCTTGACGCCTTGCCCGAATATGACAGCTGATAGGGGTGGACCTTGCTGCGCGCCGCTAGTGGACATGAAAACGCCCCGGAAATATATCCGGGGCGTTTTTGCGCGGGTTGGGCTGATGGGTCAGTGTTTGTTCAGCCAGTCGTCAACTTCTTTGCGGGCTTCTTCTTTGCCCTTGCCGTAACGCTCCTGAATCAGACCTTCCAGGCGCTCGCGATTTCCGGCGGCCTTGTCCAGCTCATCATTGGTCAGATCGCCCCATTGTTCTTGGGCCTTGCCTTTGAATTGCTTCCATTTACCTTCGACTTGATCCCAGTTCATATCGGGTCTCCTTTGCTGGTGTGATAAGTAAACGCAAAAAACGCGGGGACAGTTCCGACGCGGCGGAACATTTTTCGCACCATCGGCGTTGTTCTGCTAAAGGAGCCTCCATGAACGCCATTCCCCCTATCCGGCCGGCCGTGTGGTTCCTGGCCATCGCTACCGCCCTTGTCCTTTTGAAGGTCGCCGCGCCCTTGTTCGGGCCTATTGTTCTAGCGCTGGTGCTGGGGGTGGTTCTGTCGCCCTTTGCCGGGCGCATGGATCGAATGGGGGCACCGCCTGCGGTGGGGGCCTTCGTGACGTTGGCAGCGTCGCTATGCGTGATTTTGCTGCTGCTCTTCCTGATTGAGCCGGTCGTGACCGAGGCCGTGCGCCGCGCGCCGATCATCTGGGCCGAGCTGCGCGAGACCATAGACATGGTTCAATCCGCGCTGCGCGGGTTGGATAACGTCAGCGATCAGGTTTCAAAGGCGCTGAACGACGGTGCCGATGATGCTGCTACAACCGTTGAAAAAGCAGCCCGGTCGGTCGAAGCCGCCGAGTCAGCTGTAAAAGTGCCCAGCATCACCGATGCGATCCTTTATGCGCCGGCCTATGCGGCGCGGTTGATGATCTTTATCGGCACGCTTTATTTCTTTTTGCTGTCGCGGCGTGAGGTTTATGACTGGATCAGCGCCTCGGATTTTTCCGCCAGCACCGCAGATATGCTGGAGGCCGAGCGTGAAGTTTCCAAGTATTTTCTGACCATTACCATGATCAACGCCGCCTTCGGAACCATCGTGGCGGCGGCCTTGATGCTGTTGGGCATGCCCTATGCCATTCTGTGGGGCTTCGTCGCATTTCTGGCCAACTATATTCTGTATCTTGGCCCCGCGATCTTTGCCGTGGCGCTATTGCTGGGCGGAATCGTGGCGTTCGAGGGCGCGCTTAGCTTCGTTCCTGCTGCGCTGTTTGTCGGCTTGAACATGATGGAGGGGCAGTTCGTCACGCCCAGCCTTGTGGGACGTCAGATGAAGGTCAGTCCGCTACTGGTATTTCTGTCATTGGTATTCTGGCTGTGGATGTGGGGGCCGGTGGGCGGCATCATCGCAATCCCGCTGCTGGTCTGGGCGCTGGCCCTGTTGAAACGCCGCCCCAGCGTGGTGCGTGTCGACGCCCAAAGCGATCCGGCATCCTGATCGCCGCCCGGCTTTACACCAATTCTTCTGGAACGCCGGGCAGGTTGCGCCCGAACCTGCGCGCGGGCGACACCGGATAGGACAGCACAAATCCTTGCCGATCCTCGGGCGCACGCGCGGCGTTGTCACGCGCCATGTTGCGCCAGCTTTCGACGGCGGTCTTCGGGTCAAAGGCGGCGTCTGGTGCGTCTTCGGGCAGCCAATGCTGAAAACACCGACGGCGCAGGACATCGACAGTCTCGCTATCGGTCAGCATCACACCCGCCTCGGTATCCCAACGCAGGCTGCGCCCATTCAGGTTGGCCGATGAAATGATCGCTGCCTCGTCGTCGAATATCGATACCTTGGCGTGTAGATAGACCAGAGGCGCACCCTTCAGGGCGCTGCGGCCATGGGTATATGTGCGCTTGGGTTGCGCGGGGGCCATGATGAAACACCGCGTCTTGAACGCGGACCGGATCAGCCTCACACATTTCGCCTGAAGGTATTCGCCGTAGCGCGCATCGCTTTTTTTATTGCCCTCAAACGCTACATCATCCGGCGCACCGGGCAGGACCAGCAACAGGTGCAGATCCGGATTGGCACGCGCAGCGCGTGCAAGGGCGCGCGCCAGTGGGACACTGCGCATGAACTGGCTTTCGAAATAGATCAGACGGCAGGCCTGTTTGATATGCTGCAAATGCGCGCGCTCTAGCCCGGTATCGACCGGGGCAGGGGACATGCGGAAGGTGTCGCGCGGATGCTTGGCCGACAGGGTGCGCAGCAGGTGCTGCATGCGCGACGCGGTACGATCACCATTCGCGACGGCTGTTACTTCGTTTAGGTGCGCGCGCGCCTCGGCGGCGACGGGACCATCTACCAGAATTTGGGTGTCGTGCCAAGTCTGATCGGCGGGCCTGTCATGTTCGGGCGTGTCATAGCGCCGGTCATTCAGATCCAGACCGCCAATGAACAGCCGCTGACCGTCGAACACCGCCAGTTTCTGATGGTGCGTCACAGGCACTATGGCCGGAATCGGCCAGGTTTTGACCTGCAAATGCGGATGTTTGCCCCGCAGATAGGGCAGAATTGCGGGCATATGGACCAGATCATCCTGCGCGGCCTCGACCGGCAAAGCATTCAGGCGGGCGGCCTCGGTTCGGATGTTGCCGACGATCTTGGACCACATAAACGCGCGCGGGACCCAGCCGATGCGCGCGGGATGTAGCGCGGGCAGCACAGTCAACAGATCGGGGCGCCCCGAGGCCTGCCCCGCCGCCTTGATCCCGGCAACTGCGCGCCATGTCATACGGTGCAGGTCCGGTGCAACGACCACGTCGAAATCCGACAGCAGCAGACGGATGGACACCCCGCGCGCCAAAGTATGCGCCAGCAGATCGGACCATGTGTCACCTATCGCACGCGCCGCCTCGGAATGAAGCCGTGTGTCGGGATCGAACACGCGATACCCCATCGAAATGTCCGAGCGCGCCTCAAGAAAAAGCTGTTCGAGGGCGGGATACGCCTCGGACGCGGTCAGGAACAACCGGGGAGATTGCGGATCGTGCGCGCCAACCGGGCCCATGTCAGTGATCCGCCGGTTCGGGCGAAAACTCATCAACCTTGAAGGTGACCACGACGGTATAGGTCGTCTCGGACGTCTCGGTCTGGACATCGCCGTCCAATTGCGAGGCAAAGGCCCGGATCAATTGACTGCCCAGTCCCGTACCGCCATTTTCCTCGACCAGCTCACCAACGGAATTCTCGCAGATCATCCGCGCAATGCCCGGCTCGACCAGTGTCAGCCCGGCGCGGATGCGCGGGCGTCCCCCCGTCGTGGATCCGACGTATTTCAACGCGTTGGTCGCTAGTTCGGACGCCAAAAGGGCCAGCGGCACCGCCTGATCGGGGAACAGGATCACATCGTCGAAGTCGCCGCGGAAATCCAAATTACTTCCAGCCTCGGCACCCGAAATAACCAGATGGTTGAACAATTCGGACATCAACACTCCGGCATTCGTCTGGCTCAGGTTTTCAGCCTGATAGAGGTTGCGGTGCACGGTTGCCAACCCAAGAATCCGTTCCTGCAGACGCTTTAGAACAGCCACGGTTTCGGGCTGACGGGCCTTGCGGATCTGCATGTTCATGATCGACGAAATCAGTTGCAGGTTGTTCTTGACCCGGTGATGCACCTCTTTCAGCAGGACGTTCTTTTCGCGCAGCGCATCCTCCATCTGAGCCTCGTCGTCCATCAGGCTGAACGCCATGTCGGAAAACGCGCTTTCCAGATCCTCCAACTCGCTTGAGATCGTGTATTTGCGGTTCACATGCTGAAAGCTGCGGGTTTTTGCAAAGGCCTGCATCCTGCGGCGCAGCCCCGAAACATGGCGCACGACCAAGCGGTCAACGGCCAGATAGGACACACCCAGACTGGCCACGAACATCAGCAGCGGCACGATGGCCGGAGCAAGCGGAAACCCGGCCACAGTGAACATGCCGCGTTCTACAGGCCATACCGCCAGCGCATAGGCCAGACCGGGAATGATCGGCACGACAGCATAATTGCGCTGGCGCCCAGTTCTGTCCGGCGCGACAAACGTGACGGATGGATTCCCCGCAAGTTGCGCCAGCGGGATGTTTGCCGGAAGGGTCATAAGATCCCCGGTCAAACTGGATTGAGACGACAGAATTCCGCCTTCGGCGTTGAAGGTCGTCAGGCTGAGGGGGCGTTTGTCCGACGTTTCATCGCTTTCACGCAACACCAACTGAACTGGCATCGAGATCGAGACATAGCCGGTAAATGCGCCGTCCTCGAAAACCGGATGCAGGATGTTGATCACGCTTTCGCGGCTGACGATCGGCGTCGCAATCGCCGCGATCGACGGTCGCGGATTGGCTGACCAATCTGCGATCCGCTGGGACGCGCTGAAATCCAATGCGGTGTCCGCAGACGAACAGGTTACAATACCATCGGGGGGCACAAACCCGACAAAAGAATAACGTTCGTTTTCAATCAAATACCCGCTCAAATATCGTCTGCACGCTTCAGGATCGCCCTGAATAATCTGTAAGATCGCGCTTAACGCCTCGGCCGCGCCAAAGGCCCGTTCGATCACCTGCCGCTCACCAAAGGCGGCGCGATTGCTGAGGGCCAGCACGGTCAATTCTGTCCGGCTGGCCACTTCTTGGGTTAAATATCGGGTTTGCAGGATGCCCATCACACCGATGGGCAACAGCGCCAAGGCCAGAACTGCCGCAATCCGAAACCGCAACCCGCGGGAGATTGGCCGCTTGGGTGCCACGTCAGACGGATCGCTCTGCATCAGAAAGCGGTCGCCCGGTTGGTCGACACCACTGCCATTGTGGCCTGATCGGTCAGTTCCATCGCGCTGTCGGCGTCCAGATGCATCAGTTCGGCCAGACGTTTGCGCCCCCGGTTAGCCCGGCTTTTGATCGTGCCAACGGCCACACCGCACATGTCCGCCGCCTCTTCATAGGAGAACCCCGAGGCACCAACCAAGATCAGCGTTTCGCGCTGTTCGTCTGGCAATTGTTCGAACGCGCGGCGAAAATCGCGCATTTGCAGATGCCCATCATGGGCGGGCTTTTCCGACATGCCTTCGGTGAACACACCGTCCACATCGGCCACCTCGCGTTTCACCTTGCGGCGGCTGGAATAATAGGTGTTGCGCAGGATGGTGAACAACCAGGCGCGCATGTTTGTGCCGACCTGAAATTTTTCGATGTTCGTCCACGCCTTGACCACGGTATCCTGCACCATGTCATCCGCCGTCGCGCCGTTGCGCGTCAAACTCAGCGCGAACGCCCGCAATGCCGGCAGGTGCTCTACCAGCTCATCCCTTGGATCCGAGGTGCTCATTTTGGGCCATCCGTCCCTGAATTGTGATCCTGCTGCTTGAGTTGGGCCAGTAGATCCTTGAACCGGTCGGGTAGCTCCTCCTCGACTTTTTCGCGGAACACCATGCGCAGATTTTCGTCGATCTGCTGCATTGTCCGTGCATTCGGTTGTTCTTTTGCCATGGATCCGCCTGATGCTATAATTTCAACTAGTCGCAGTTTCTTTGGAACCAAACACCCTCCGACGAGTTTGGTTCCCAAGAAAATTATAAATTCGGGAAAAAAAGAATGACAGCACAGATCACTGACCAGGACCTGACCACACAGATTGGTGCCAACCTGCCATACTTGCGGCGTTACGCCCGGGCCCTGACGGGGAATCAGTCCAGTGGCGATACCTATGCCGCAACCACGCTTGAGGCGATCCTGACCGATCGCGGCACATTGGACACCACCATGGCCGTCAAGCCGGCCCTGTTCAAAGTGCTGCACACGATCTGGCAAAGCAGCAAAACCAGCGTCGCGCCGGGCAGCGACAGTGGGTTGGAAGGTGCGGCTCAGAAACACATGTCCCGCTTGACCGAAAACACGCGCGAGGCCCTGCTGCTGCACACGATCGAGGAATTCCCCTATGGCGACGTGGCCGCGATCATGGGCATCGATCAGACCGAGGCCGAGCATCTGGTGTCCGTTGCTCACCGCGAAATGGCCGACAGCATCGCGGGCAGCGTCCTGATCATCGAGGATGAACCGGTGATCGCTATGGATCTGGAAAGCCTTGTATCGGATCTGGGCCATCGCGTTACCGCCATCGCACGCACCCGCACCGAGGCAATGGACAAGGGATCGGCAGACAAGCCTGACTTGATCCTGGCCGACATCCGATTGGCCGACAATTCGTCCGGGATCGACGCGGTCAATGACCTGCTGGGCAAGTTTGGCACGCTGCCGGTGATTTTCATCACCGCCTATCCTGAGCGTCTTTTGACCGGCGACCGCCCCGAGCCCGCTTTCCTGATCTCGAAACCGTATAACGAGGATCAAGTGCGCTCGGCGGTCAGTCAGGCGATGTTCTTTTCGACAACGGCTACTCTAAAGGCGTAAGCCTTTCCCAAGAAACACAAAAGCCCCGCCAATCTGGCGGGGCTTTTTTAGGTCTGCGGTGTAGCGATCAGGTTTTGCTGATCGCGCGCAGCATCCATGCGGCTTTTTCGTGGAAGGTTGACCGTGCGGTCGCCATGTCTGCGGTTACCGGATCGCTGGATTTTTCGGCCAGTTCGATCAAGGCGTGCAGGCGATGCGCAACGCGGGCGTGGTCCTTTGCCAAGCTTTCGCACATTTCACCGGCGGTGCAGTCGTCCTTTAGATCGCTGATCACCGAGTTGTCCATCAAGGTTTGCAAACGATGCGGGGCCATCTGACCCAGGGCGCGAATACGCTCGGCCAGCTCATCGGCAGCACCGAACATTTCCTCGTATTGACCTTCGGTCAGGTTGTGGATCGAAAAGAACATCGGCCCTTCGACGTTCCAGTGGCACGCATGCGTCTTGAAGATCAGGCGATACGTGTCGGCCAGAACGTCCGTCAGGCCAGTCGCCAGACCTTCGGCATTTTTTATGCCGGTTTTGACTTTGGAATCTTCGGGTACGATTTTCAGTGCGTCTGTCATAGCAGTCTCCCTCTAACTGGTTGTTGCTTTCCAAACGCACGGTTCGCGCGGGTAGTTCCAAAATACTCGTCAATTTTTCCCATCACGGGGGGCTGCCAAACAAAACGGGGGCGGCCCATTGGCCACCCCCCGCTTGCCTGATGCGTTACTTGTTTCAGGGCGCACGGCCCCGTACCAGCCGCAAGATGACGGCCAAAACGAACAACACAATAAAGATGAAAAACAGAATTTGAGCGATGCCCGCCGTAGCAGACGCAATGCCGCCAAAGCCGAGAACGCCGGCGATTATGGCCACGACAAAGAAAACGACAGCCCAGTACAACATGTTATGTCCTTTCGACTTTTTGGATATCCACCCGGTCGGTGGTCGATCTTGAGGACAGAACGTTACGCTTGCGATAAATGTTCCCGAACGTATTTTCACGTCGCCCTGAAAAAAGAGCCGCGCCAAACGCAGGATGTCATTCTCGCCTTGGCGGGCTCTACACCCGCGCGGCTGGCACCCTGCGCGCTTCTAGAAGGGCGGTGATCACCTCGTTGGTGAACGGGGCCGGAATCGACACCTCGCTGTGCGGACACGTGTCTGCGAGGGGCATCGGCCCGCCGATCCGCACCAAAAATGCGCCACGCGCCTGAACAAGCGCCAGAAACTGCACGTCTTGTGTCTGTGCGGCACTGCCATTCAAGAAAACGATATCAACCGGCGCACCGTCGGACAGAAGGTTGCATGCGCCTGACAGGTTTGAAACCGCCACGGCCAGAACACTGTTTTCGACCGTACGCAGGATCTCGCACAGGTCTTCAGACACGAACAAATCGGTTGCGACGACGATATAACGCGGGGGCATTCGAGGTGTATCCATCATGGTCATAGCCGGGCATTATGGAACCAAACGGGAT
This sequence comes from Rhodobacteraceae bacterium KMM 6894, assembly GCA_035798175.1. GTDB lineage: Bacteria > Pseudomonadota > Alphaproteobacteria > Rhodobacterales > Rhodobacteraceae > Roseovarius. Next base: position 209,034 of record JAPFBS010000007.1, on the reverse strand, counting down.
TTGACGCATTAAACTGTGACATAGCAAACCGGAGAAATGACCTGATGGCGACGAAATGTGCGCATTGCCCGCTCAGGCGTAGTGATTTGTTTGTCCCGCATACCGATGACGACACCCGTTTTATGCAACGTTTCAAGGTCGGAGAATTGGCAATCGACCCCGGCACCACATTGTTGATGGAAGGCTCCAACAGCCCGCAAATCTTTACTGCCCTGCGCGGCATGGGCCTGCGGTACAAGACGTTGGAAAACGGGCGTCGGCAAGTGCTGAACTTTGTTTTTCCCGGAGATTTCATAGGCCTTCAGGCCGCCGTCATGGCGGAAATGCAGCATTCCGTGCAGGCAAGTTCGGCCATGACGCTATGTGTTTTTGATCGGTCGGAGTTCTGGAGTTTCTTCAAGGCCCATCCTTCGCGTGCCTTTGACCTGACGTGGCTGGCCGCCGTGTCCGAGCATTTCATGGGCGAAACCCTGACGTCGGTTGGTCAGCGCGACGCGACCGAAAGGGTGGCCTGGGCATTGGCCAAAATCATGCAGCGTGGAATTGCCTTGGGTCTGGCGGTGGATCGGGCAATGCCGCTGCCCTATCGTCAACAGGATCTTGCGGATGCTTTGGGTTTGTCCTTGGTGCACACCAACAAGACGCTGGCAAAGCTGCGCGACCGGCAATTGGCAAACTGGAGCGACGGATCGCTGACTGTCCATGACACGACAAAGCTGATGCGGTTGGCCGGAATGGAGCCAGAGGACCCGCAACAACGCCCCTTAATGTGACGGTTATGCGTCGCCCGAAGTGTCCAGATACGTGTCCGCCGCCGCCGCGCCGCGTTCACCGATGGGTCGTGGCGGGCCAACGGTGCTATCGGGTTGCGTGTGACGCTCCAACTCGGAATTCACAGCCCCGCCGATCAGCAACAGGAAACCGCTGATGAACAGCCACATCAACAGGGCAATCACCGCCCCAAGCGATCCGTAAACCTCGTTATAGGTGCCGAAATTCGCCAGATAGATCGAAAACCCTATAGACGCGATAGTCCACAGGCCAACCGCCAACATGGCCCCTGGCGTGATCCACGCCAAACGCGCCGCGCGCCGGTTCGGCCCATAGCGATAAACCAGCCCGGCACCCGCCAAAAGGATGCCCACGGCCACCAGCCACCGGATCGCTTCCACCAGCAATTGTGCAAAAGCGCCCAGCGGTACAAAGGCCATGATAACAGGAGTTACGACAATTGCGGCGATGGCCGTCAGCGCGACAAAAACCAAGGCCAACGTCAATCCGATAGCCGCCAGATATTGCCTGAGACCTTTGCGGTTGCTTTCATCGTAGACCGCGTTCATCCCCTGTATCAGCGCTGTAACACCCGCTCGCGCCGACCACAGCGCAAGCAGGATCGACAGGATAGAGGCCCAGCCCAGTTGCCCTTCGTCCGCAGTTGCCAGCGCCGAAATTTGCGTGCTGATCAGGCTGAAAACTTCTGCGGGAAACAGGAAATCATATTGCTGGATCAGCGGCAGGATGGATTGCGGATCCCCGATGATACCCCACAGTGCGATGATGGCGGCGATTGCGGGAAACAGAGCCAGAATACCGAAAAATGCAATGCCGGCGGCGATCAGCACCAGTCGCTTTTCATCGATCATTTTAAAGACGCGTTTAGCGACGGACCACCAGACGGCGAACCCGTAATGGGGTCTGGGCACCATGGATCAGATTTGCCTTTTGTCGGCGCGCGGACCTGCCAGTAGCCATATGATAAACCCGATGACGGGAAGGAACAGGACCAAAAGAATCCACAAAACCTTTTTACCGGTGCTGGAAGATGAGCCCAGAATAGAAATGATTGCCCACAGAGCAAGGACCAGTACGATCAGTCCGGCAAAGCCGGTATATCCATTGAAATCCATATGTGCCGTCTCCATCTGAGAGGTGCGTTAAGGCCAGCCCATGACAGACCGTTTAAACATCCCCATTCCAAGGGATTAAACGCAAGCGCCGTGGTGATGGTTCCATGATTATACGTGCTTTACCAGCCCTCTCTGTGGCAAGCATGCAGATCCCGTAGCGCGCGGGTCATTGCCTGCCCTCCTCGACACGTTAAACTGGTGCGCGTCACCGCCGACAGGAGCTTTCGTGCCGCCGCTTTCGGATCACACCAACACAGAACTGGCCCGCCAGATCAGCGCCTGTCGCCTGTGTGCCAGCCGTTTTGCGGCCACTGTCAGCGGCCATGCGCCGCGCCCGGTGGCGTGGTTTGCGCCGGGCGCGCGAATCCTGATCGCGGGGCAGGCACCGGGCGCGCGGGTACATGCGTCGGGCGTGCCGTTTGATGACGCCTCGGGCGATCGGTTGCGCGATTGGCTGGGGCTGGATCGGACTGCGTTTTATGACCGCACGCGCGTGGCAATCGTGCCGATGGCGTTCTGCTTTCCGGGCTATGATGCCAAGGGCGCGGATCTGCCTCCGCCGCCGATTTGCCGCGCGACATGGCACGACCGGGTTATGGAGCATCTGGGCGATGTGCCCCTGCGTATCGTTGTGGGCGGCTATGCCCAGCGTTATCATCTGGGCGCGCGCACCGGCGTCACGCAGACCGTGCGGGCCTGGCGCGACCATCCGCCCGGCACGTTTGCCTTGCCTCATCCGTCGTGGCGCAATACCGGATGGCTTAAGAAAAACCCGTGGTTCGCGCAGGATTTGCTGCCGGTGCTACGGGCCCGCGTCAAGGAGGCGCTGAACGATGGATAAGCCCACAGCATTGGACACGGCCCACGCCAGCATGGAGGCCGCCCCCGAAGACACCTCCGCACGGCTGGCTTTTTATCACCGGTTGGCAGGGTCCGAACTGTATCTTCTGCTGGAGTCCGAGCCATCGCCGGGCAGCGATCAAATCACTCCGCAGGTGTTCGATGTCGAGGGGGACAGTTATGCACTGGCCTTTGACACGGCCGAGCGGCTGGCCGGTTTCGCAGGCGCGCCCGCCCCTTATGCGGCCCTACCGGGGCGTGCGCTGGCAGGGATGTTGGCGACAGGCGGTATCGGGCTGGGCTTGAATTTGGATGTGGCCCCCTCGGCCATCCTGATCCCGCCCGAGGCGCTGACATGGCTGCGCGACACATTGGGCGGCGATAGCCCCGGCGCGGCCACCACCCGGCCCGACATGGTGCAGGCCCCCGGAAATTTGCCCCCGTCGCTGCTACAGGCGCTGGACAGCGCGCTGGCGCGGATGGCCGGGCTGGCACAGCAGGCGTTTCTGGCGGGCGCGGTTTATCCCGGTGGGGTACAGGGCCATATCCTGATGTTCATCGGTGCGATCCCGGAGGCGGAAGAGGCTCTGACCCGCGCCGTATCCGAGGCGCTGGTATTTTCCGGCATCGAAGCCGGCGCACTGGACGTCGGATTTGCCGCGCCGGACAGTGCATTGGCCGACCGCCTAGGGCGCGTCGGTTTACGGTTTGATTTGCCCGAGGTTGCCGGACGGGTCGAACGGGTGGCACCTGGATCGGATCCTGAAAAGCCGCCTAAACTGCGCTGAAACAAGCCGCGCGATGGGTGCAGGTCAGCGCCCGGGTTCATGCGGTGCCCGGACTCTGCCGTTCAGTATCCCAGCGTTCGATCCACCAGATGCAAGAATGGCTCGCCCGCTTCGCCGCGCCGGATATTTTCGGCAATGACCTGCGAGGCGCTGCTGGCGCGGGTTTCGGACGCGATATGCGGTGTCACGGTTACGCGGGGGTGCGCCCAATAGGGGTGGTCCACCGGAAGGGGCTCTACCCGGAATACGTCCAGCGTGGCGTGCGCGATCTGCCCGCTGTCCAGCGCGTCTAACAGCGCGTCATCATCAATTAACGGCCCGCGCCCGGGGTTCACGATGAACGCGCCGCGCGGCATCCGGGACAGCCTGTCGGCGTTCAACAGGTTTTCCGTGGCAGGCGTCAGCGGCAGCAGCAGGATCAGGATTTGCGCCGTTTCCAACGCATGTTCCAGCCCGTCATCACCGCTTAGGCAGGTGACGCCGGGGATATCCTTGGGTGATCGGCTCCACCCAGTTACGGGGAATCCCAGACCGGCCAAGGCCCGGGCACAGGCCGTGCCCAATTCGCCCATGCCCATCACCGTCACCGGGCGCTCTGAGGCCAGCGGGGGGGCATCCTTGCGCCAGACACCATCCTGACCATGGATATGCAGGTCCATCCCCAGATGATGGCGCAGCGTATGGCCTGTGACCCACTCGACCATGCCTTGTTCCAACCCATGATCGACCATCCGCGCCAACGGCTGCGTCAGCGTGGTGTTGCCCACTACATCCTCGACCCCGGCCCACAGGTTCAGCACCGCCTTGCAACGGGTGTAGGGGGTGAAATCGGTCAATCCGCTGTTCGGGGCGTAGACGATATAATCGACCTCCTCGGGCGGGATATCGGTCGCAATACGGGCATCGACGCCAGCCGCCTGAAGGGCTGCGCGCAGATGTGGTTCATACTGAGGCCAGCGCGGCGGCAGGGCGGCGAACAGGACGTTAGGTGTTTTTGCAGGGCTCATCAGTGCTCTCGATTTATCTGGGTCGGTGGACATGCGCACTTTGGACCATGCCAAAGCCGATCATCAGGATCAACATCGCCGACCCCCCATAGCTGACCAAGGGCAGGGGCACACCCACCACAGGTGCCAGCCCCATCACCATCGACATGTTCACCGCGAAGAACAGGAAAAATGTGGTCGCCATCCCGAAGATCAACAAGGATGAAAACCTGTCCCGGTTTGACACCGCTGACGAGATACAGAACACGATAATGAGCGCATAAAGCCCCAGCAGCGAAATCGCCCCCAGAAATCCGAATTCCTCGGCGAGGGTCGTAAAAATGAAATCGGTGTGTTTCTCGGGCAAAAAGTTCAGCCGCGATTGTGTGCCCTGCATGAATCCCCGACCGGTCCATCCGCCAGATCCCAGCGCGATCTTGGACTGGGTGATGTGATAGCCCGCGCCCAGCGGGTCACTTGATGGATCCAGAAACGTGTCGATCCGCCGGTATTGATAATTCGCCAGCAACTGCCAATCTGTGCCACGACTGCGAAATACGGCTGTGACCAGCCCGATGACAGCGGCGATGACCCCGGCGAAATAGGCCCAATGCACCCCGGCCAGAAACATCATCATGCCCCCTGCCGCAATCAGCAGGATCGAGGTGCCCAAATCGGGCTGTTTCAGGACCAGATAGACAGGCAACAGGATCAGAAAGACAGGGATCAACACCCAGATGGGCCGCGAGGTGCGCTCAATCGGAAGCCAGTCGTAATATGCGGCCAACAACATCACCAGCGTGATTTTCATCAACTCCGAGGGTTGCAACCGCATGAAACCAAGGTCGATCCAGCGTTGCGCCCCCATGCCGACAGTGCCGAAAAATTCGACCCCAAACAGCAGCGCCAGCGAGATACCATAGGCCACACCCGCCACGTTGCGCCAGAACCAGATCGGCACCATCGCGACGACCAGCATCACGGAGAACCCCAGCGCAAACCGCTTCATTTGCGGCTCGGCCCAAGGGTTAAATGATCCGCCCGCGACGGAATAAAGCATCAGGAACCCGACACAGGCTACCGCCGTCAGCAACAGCGCCAGCGGCCAGTTGACATACAGCACTTTGCGCAGCCCGGTCGGGACGTTCTTGACGGTATATTCAAGATAGCTCATGCGCGGTCGCTCGCGTCTTTAGAGTAATCCGGTCGGGCCTCGCGCAGGCGTTTTTGCTGAGCACGGATGCGGGCGCGATCCCTCTCGGGGTACGCGTCCAGCGGGGGATCGCCTCCATAAAGCGCCTGCAAGGTGATGTCGCGCGCCACAGGGGCCGCGGCGGTCGAGCCGCCGCCGCCATGTTCGATGACAACTGCCACAGCAAAGCGCGGATTGTCGAACGGCGCGAAATCCACGAACAGCGCATGATCGCGCCGCTCCCATGGAAGATCCTCGTTGCGGCGCACACCCTGCGCGCGTTCAGCGGCGGTGATGTTGCGGACCTGACTGGTCCCGGTTTTGCCGGCCATGCGCATGCCCTCGGCAATAATGCGGCTGCGATAGCCGGTGCCGCGCCGGTTGTTGGACACGTCGTACATCGCCCGCCGGATCATGCGTAGATTGTTCTCATTCAGGCCCATATCCTCGCCGTGGCCGGTCGGTGTTTCGACTCCGTTGATGGATTTGATCAGGCGCGGCGTGACCGAACGCCCGGTTGCAAGCCGCGCGGTCATCACGGCCAGTTGCATCGGCGAGGTCAGGACATAGCCCTGTCCGATCGAGGCGTTTACGCTATCCCCGATCCGCCATTCCGCGCCGCGCGTTTCGCGCTTCCACGTCTTGTCGGGCACCAGACCGCTGGCGACGCCCGTCATCGGCAGGTCGTGCTGCACACCCAGCCCCAGACGCCGCGCCATGGCCGCCATGTTTTCGATCCCGGCGCGCAATGCCATCTCATAGTAATAGACATCACAGCTTTCACGCAGGCTGCGCGCCAGATCGACGTTGCCGTGTCCCGCGCGTTTCCAGCAATGGAACTTACGCCCGCTGACCTCAAGATGGCCAGGGCAATAGACTGTGTCTTCGGGCACTGCCGCACCGGCCTCTAGCGCGGCCAGCGCCGTGACCATCTTGAATGTCGAACCGGGCGGATAGACGCCCTGCACCGTCTTGTTGGGCAGGGGGCGGTATTTGTTGTTCAACAGCGCGTTATAGTCCGCCACGGAAATGCCGCGCACGAACAGGTTGGAGTCAAACCCCGGCGTTGAAACGCTGGCCAACACATCGCCTGTTTCGCAATCCAACACCACGGCGGCGGCGCTTTCGCCTTGAAGACGGGCGTGGATATACGATTGCAGCGCGCTGTCCGTGGTAACTTGCAGATCCTGACCGGCCTGACCTTCGCGGCGGTCCAATTCGCGCATGACGCGCCCTGCGGCATTCTGTTCGACCCGCTTGGTGCCGGCGGTGCCCCGCAAAAGATCCTCGCGCTGGTTTTCCAAACCAACCTTGCCGATCTGAAATCGCGGGATCAATAACAGCTGGTCCGGGGCCTCGATCCGGTCAAGGTCATAGTCGCTGACCGGGCCGACATAGCCGACCACATGGGCGTATTCCTCGTGCATCGGATAGCGGCGCGACAGACCCACTTCGGGGCGCACGCCGGGCAGGGCCGGGGCGTTGATCGCGACGCGGCTTAGTTCCTCCCAGCTGATGCGATCCGCGATGGTGACCGGGTGCAGGCGGGTACGCAACATTTCCTCGCGGGCGCGTTTCACCTCGTCCGGGTCCAGCGTGACCAATTGCGCCAGCCGATCAATGACCGCGTCGATATCACCGGCCTCGTCGCGCTCCATCATGATGCGATAGCTGGGGACGTTTTCGGCGATAACCAGACCATTGCGGTCATAGATTTCGCCGCGCGCGGGCGGGATCAGGCGGATCTTGATCCGGTTTTCTTCAGCCAGCAGGCGGAACTGATCCGCCTGATCGACCTGCAAATAGCGCATCCGCCACGCTAACAGGCCTAGAAACCCGGCCTGCCCGGCACCGACGATCAGGCCCCGGCGTGTGACCTTCTTGTGACTGAGAGCGTTATCGCGTTTGGGGCGTCTCATGCGCGGCCCGCCATCGCAGCAGCATCACCAGGTCGCAGTTTGCGTACCCGAAACAGCAGCGCTGAGGCGGCCACCACCAACGGATAGGCCAGTACGGTCATCACCACCTGCATCAGGCTAAGGGCCAAGGGCGCCTGCGGCACAAGCAGGATTGCCAAAGCGGTGCGTTCCGCCAGCGTCATCGCCACCAGCACGGCGGACACGGTCAGCCATTCGGGCACAAAACTCATGTCGCGCAGGCCCGCTGCGCGCGATTTCAGCGCCTCGGAGCCGATCAGCACCAACGCGGCCCACAGGCCCGGCGGGCGTTGAAACATCAAGTCGGCCAACAGCACCAGCGCGGCGATCAGCAATGGCGGCGCATATTCCGGCCGACGCAACACCCAGGCAAAGGCCAGCGCCACAATCAGGTCCGGCCCCGCCCATCCGCGCGGCAACGTGTCCAGCGGCAAAAGTCGCCAGAAGATCACCGAGAGGCACAGCGCGGCAAAGATCACGCGTCGCACCCAGATGTGGATCTCGGATTGCTCAGCCATCAATCCCGCCCTCCTGTGGCATGGGAACACCCGCATCCGCCTGCGGAAGGCCCTCGGGGGCGATCAGCGTGCCGGGTGTTTCGATCCGTGTGGTGCCATGGTCGCGCAATACGCGCAGGAATTCCAGCCGCTCATAGTCGGCGGCCAGACGCAAGCGCATCCGCCCACCCGGATCTTGCGCCACCTGTCCCAGCAACAGCCCGGCGGGAAATACCCCGCCATCACCCGAGGTTATCACGCGGTCACCGGGGCGCACGCTGCCTGCGTCCTCCAGAAAATCAATCGGCGGTGCGGCGGTGTTGTCCCCAATCACCAATGCGCGCTGTCCCGAGGGTTGCACCGTCACCGGGATGCGGCTGGACGTGTCGGTCAACAGGATCACCCGCGCCGAGTTGTCACCGACGCCGGAAATACGGCCCACAAGGCCCAGACCGTCCATCGCCGCCCAACCGTCCATGATACCGTCGCGCGCGCCCACGTTCAGCAGCACCGACTGACGAAACGGCGATCCGCTGTCGGCGCTGACCACCCCCGTTACAAAGGTCAGGCGCGGGTCCAGACGCACGTTGTTCAGGTCCAGCAATCGGGCGTTCTCCTGTTCCAGTTGAAGAGCGGCTTCTTTCCACGCCTGCATGCGCTGCAATTCGCGGCGCAGCTCCTGATTTTGCTGATAGATGCGATGGTAACTTTGGAAATCCCGAAACAGGCGGACGGTTCCGGTGACCGGCGCCATGACCCAATCGAAATTGGGCACGACGGTATCGACGACCTGCGCGCGAAACCGTTCAACGCGGGGGCTATCGATTCGCCAAAAAAGGAATAGACCCACAAGGCACACCAACAAAACCCCAAGAAGCAGACGCTTCAAGGGGCCTGTATAATCGTCGGACTGTCTTTTGTCCTTGGCCAACGGGGCCCCTTTCGAAACAGGGCGGCGACGGCGCGCAGTGCGCGTCGATGATCAGATACCACAGAACACCATATGGGGTGTCGCGTTCTCATTCCCAAGTCCGGCCTTTTGGCGGGCGTGGGAATGATGGTTTCAGCTGTCGTAATCGATAGCGTGGCGCAGTTGTTTTTCAAACTCCAGCGCTTTGCCGGTGCCCAACGCGACGCAGTTCAGGGCCTCGTCTGCGATGGACACGGCCAGACCGGTCTGTTCGCGCAGCGCCAGATCCAGATCGCCCAGCAACGCCCCCCCGCCGGTCAGCATGACGCCCCGGTCGACGATATCGGCGGCCAGATCGGGTGGCGTCGCTTCCAGCGCGGTCATCACCGCCTCGCAGATTTGCTGCACAGGTTCGGCCAGCGCCTCGGCCACTTGGGCCTGACTGATCTCGGTTTCCTTGGGCACACCGTTCAACAGGTCACGGCCCCGGATTTTCATGGTTTCGCCGCGCCCGTCGTCGGGCATACGCGCGGTGCCGATGCTGGTCTTGATCCGCTCGGCGGTGGATTCACCGACCAGCAGGTTTTGATTGCGGCGCAGGTAGGCGATGATTGCCTCATCCATGCGGTCGCCACCCACGCGCACCGAACGCGCATAAACGATATCACCAAGGCTAAGCACCGCGACCTCGGTCGTGCCGCCGCCGATATCGACCACCATGTTGCCGGTGGGGTCGGTGATCGGCATGCCTGCCCCGATGGCCGCCGCGATGGGTTCTGCGATCAGACCGGCGCGACGCGCACCCGCCGACAGAACCGATTGGCGAATCGCCCGCTTTTCGACTGGGGTCGCACCATGCGGGACACACACGATGATCTTGGGCTTGGAAAAGGTCGAGCGCCGGTGAACCTTGCGGATGAAGTGTTTAATCATCGCCTCGGCGGTGTCAAAGTCGGCAATCACACCCTCGCGCATCGGGCGGATGGCCTGAATAGAGCCGGGTGTGCGGCCCAGCATCAGCTTGGCATCTTCGCCCACGGCCAGCACTTTCTTGACGCCATCCTTGATATGATAGGCGACCACCGAAGGTTCGCTCAGAATGATGCCCCGGCCCTTGACGTAGACCAGCGTATTCGCGGTGCCCAGGTCAATCGCCATATCCGAGGTGAAGAGGCCGGGTATTCTGCTGAGTATCGACATGGGCGGCGGGTGCTTTCATGAATGCGGATGGGGCCCACTGCGGTTGCCAGCAGACAAATGTCCTTATAGGCCGATGGCGTTATACGTTAAAGGCCCTGTTTGGAACAGATCAGCACGTATTCGCCGGAAAATAGGCGCTGAGCGCCCGGGTTTCGTCCCAAGGGCAACGTGGGTGGTTTGAACGAGGAGAACAGAATGCTGATTGTTGTCGGATTGTTTGTCGCCTTTATACTGGTCGTGATTTTTTCCAACCGGACCACGCGCAATTGCCGGTGGCGGGCGGATCGCGTCAACGATACCGATGACGCCAGCGCCTGGCGTTGTGCGGCCTGCGGTGGACGCAGCTTTACAAAGACCGGCAAACCGCCTTTGATTTGCCTGTTGAATTCCTCCGATCCCTAAGGTGCGCTGAATGACCCGATTACCCCTCGCCCCAGAAGACGCTGACGCGCGCCGCGCGATTGCGCCCGTCATCTGCTATCCCAACGAGACGCTGCCACAGCCCGATATGACGCTTTATGCGGCGGCGCGCGCCAAGGCGGTCAAGGTAGGCGAACAACGCATCGCGCCGCGCGATGCCGCCTGTTTTCGCGTCAACGCGGGACAGTTTTTTCGGATATCGTCCATTGAAGGACCGCAGGTGGGAGATTTGAACCTTTGGAGCGCCCATGACCTGGGTGAGCGATTCTATTCCGGAAAATCCCGCGCGCTGCACGGCACGCACCTGACCACCGGCCAGCGGATGTGGAGCAGTTTCCCCACCCTGCGCCCGATGGCGACGATCACCACCGACACGCTGGGCTGGTACGGGATGGATGCGTTTGGTGGGTCGGTCCATGACGTGATCGGCACGCGCTGTGATCCCTACACCGGCAATTTGCTGTCGGGGTCGCAGTATCATCACTGTTGCCATTCCAACCTGACCCGCGCGCTGGCAGCGGAGACCGGCCTGTCGTTAAGCGAGGCCGAGCGTCACGTCCACGACGTGCTGAACGTGTTCATGTGCACCGGATTCACCCGCGACACCGGGCAGTATTTCATGAAGGCCAGCCCGGTGCGCCCGGGTGATTATCTGGAATTCTTCGCCGAAATCGACCTGCTGGGCGCGCTGTCGGCTTGCCCCGGCGGGGACTGCTCGCTGGTTCATTCCAGCGACACCGTGCAATGCCACCCCCTGCTGGTCGAGGTGTTCGCCCCGCCCTCCGGTGCGCTGTCCGGTTGGTCCAGCCCGCCGGTGAATGGCTATGATGGCACCCACGGTGTGTCCGGGGCATGATCGGCTACGCGCCCGGCGATGATGTCGGCACTTTAGAGGACTGGCCGCTGGACAAACCGGCCAGCAACTATGTGATCCGTCGCGGCACCCCGCGCACATCCGGGCGCATCGACGCGGGCGGACGGGGCCACGCGACGCGCATGGGCATCTGGCACTGCACAGTGGGTGCGTTTGACTGCACCGAGCAGGGTGACGAGTTGATGACGATCCTGTCAGGACGTTGCCGCCTGACGGATCACACCACCGGCGAAACGCGTGACCTAGCGACCGGCGACAGCCTGTTCGTCCGCGACGGCAGTCGTGTGACGTGGGACGTGAGCGAGGATCTGACAAAGGTGTTTTTCGGGTGCAGGGCCGGAGGGTATTAAATCCCCGGTCACGGCCCAAACCGGGCAACGGTTGCAACGCTTTAGGTGCGTTGAAACCGTTGGAATGGCGCCCCAAATTGCATGTGTCTTAAAGCGTTAGCTCAAACACTCCAGTCATGGACGTGAACGTCTATCCCGGAATGCCCCTTCAGAATTTCAACAGCCAGCTTTTCTTTCTCTTTGTCCGCCACCCGTACCCATAACAGGATGCCGCCGCGGGCGATCTGATCGGCGTAATAGTCTTTGTGGTGCTGTTTTATTCTATTTGCAAAAAGCAAACCTATGGCGGCGGCTGGCAGTCCTACGATGGCCACAACTGCGGCAGTTGCCGACGCCGCTGCGCCCGCTGCTGCCATTGCTGCCATCGCAATGTAGGACGGGATAAAGAAGGCCCCACCAATAGCCATTCCTTCCAACTCGCCAATTGCTTCTTCCGAAGTGAAAGCTGCACGGGGCACGCGCGGGTCGTCTTCCATGTCCTCGGCGCGCAGGTAGGCACTGCCAAGTTTTTCCCTCAAGGCATCTTCATCGCCCAGAACGCTTAGGTCATAGCGGCTGAAGCCCACCATGCGAAGGTCATAGAAGGCTTGTCGAAAGCTTTCAAAAGAATCAAATACGCCTACGGCCTCAGGCACTTTTATGACTGTTTCGCTTCGACCTTGGTCGGCGGTTTCATTTGCCATGATATTTCCCCGTCTTAGTTGCGCATAATTCACCGCAGCATAGTGACATGTAAGTAGCATGCGTTGATCTAGGTCAACGATTTTGGCGGGCCCCGAGATTGTTCAGTCCGACATTCTGAGGGCTTTTGCCTAGCCCTCGTTTTGGCGAGTCCAAGATGTTTTCGCGCCTTCGATGCTGCGCGGTTTGGGCGTTTTTCGCGCCGACTGCTGAGACACGGCAAAGTAACCCAAAGCAGCGCGTTAAACGAAAAAAGGCCCCGGAGCGATCCGGGGCCTTTTTCTGATTTCACACTGCGCTCTTAATGCGCGGGATGCTTGTCCCAGTCTTCCTGCTTGGGCAGGATTTCGAACGTGTGCTCGGGCGGGGGGGACGGCAGCGTCCACTCCAGCGTATCGGCGTATTCGTTCCATGGGTTATTCTCGGTCACACGCGCGCCGCGGAACAGGGAATACAGGATCACGCCAAAGAAGAACACGAAGCTGGCAAAGCTCAGGAATGCGCCCATCGAGGACCACCAGTTCCACGTCGCGAACGCCTCGGGGTAGTCGATATAGCGGCGTGGCATGCCCTGACGACCCAAGAAGTGCTGCGGGAAGAAGGTGAGGTTCGCACCGATGAACATCGCCCAGAAGTGCAGCTTGCCAGCCCATTCGGGATACATGCGACCGGTGAATTTGGGGAAGTAGAAATAGATCCCAGCAAAGATCGCAAAGATCGCGCCAAGGCTCATCACGTAGTGGAAGTGCGCCACGACATAGTAGGTGTCATGATACGCGCGGTCCACGGGGGCCTGTGCCAGAACCACGCCGGTCACGCCGCCGACAGTGAACAGGAACAGAAAGCCGAAGGCCCACAGCATCGGCGTCTTGAACTCGATCGAGCCGCCCCACATTGTCGCGATCCAGCTGAACACTTTCACGCCGGTTGGTACGGCGATGACCATCGTGGCCAGCATAAAGTAGGACTGCTGGGTCAACGACATGCCCACCGTATACATGTGGTGCGCCCAGACGACAAAGCCCAGTGCACCGATAGCGATCAGCGCCCAAACCATCGGCAGATAGCCGAAAATAGGCTTGCGGCTGAACGTGGCGATGACGTGGCTGATGATGCCGAAACCAGGCAGAATGATGATGTAGACCTCTGGGTGACCAAAGAACCACAGGATGTGCTGATACAGGATTGGATCGCCGCCACCGGCAGGATCAAAGAAGGTCGTCCCAAAGTTACGGTCGGTCAGCAGCATCGTGATCGCGCCAGCCAGCACAGGCAGAGCCAACAGAATCATCCATGCGGTGACGAAAATCGACCATGAGAACAGCGGTACCTTGAACAGGGTCATGCCGGGGGCACGCATGTTCAGGAAGGTGGTGATCATGTTGATCGCGCCCAAGATCGAGCTGGCACCAGATACGTGTACGGCAAAGATCGCCAGATCCATCGAAAATCCGGACTCACGAACGGACAGCGGAGGATACAAAACCCAACCCACGCCCGAGCCCAGTTGACCATTGCCACCCGGCGCCAACAGCGATGCAACCCCAAGGGCCGTACCCGCGACATATAGCCAGTATGATAGGTTGTTCATTCGCGGAAACGCCATGTCAGGCGCGCCAATCTGCAACGGCATCAAGTAGTTACCGAAACCGCCGAACAGTGCGGGAATCACCACGAAGAACATCATCAGCACGCCGTGATACGTGATCATCACGTTCCACAGGTGGCCATTTGGCGTACATTCGCCAGCGGCGGCAGCGGTGAACCGCGCGCCCTCCAGACACATGTACTGCACACCCGGCTCCATAAGCTCGAGGCGCATGTAGACGGTGAACATGACCGAAATCAGACCAACAAAGGCTGATGTGATCAGGTAAAGGATACCGATATCCTTGTGGTTCGTGGACATGAACCAACGGGTAAAGAACCCGCGATCGTCATGGTGGTCGTGGCCGTGAATGGCTGCGTCTGCCATGAGTGCCTCCTACTTGGTGCGTTCATTGGGCGCAGCGCGACGGGTGGCGCGCGCCATGTTTCCTGTATTGGTTTTAATGCGCCCTGCGCGGACGGGCAATGTCAGAGTTTGACATAGGTCAAATTAAATTGTCGCACCTCCTTGAACCGCGCGCCGTCAGGTCAGTGTCGCGGCGCACGGCGCATCGGTGCGGGCGTTGTTCGGCGTCCGACCGCACATAAATTGCGACAGGTCGCCCAATTTTGTCTGACGGAACCTTTTTGTCGCACAGGGCGTTAAGCGCCAAAGAACCTAACGTAAGGCCCGCCCCGCGGTCAGGTCTAAGCCCCGAAATGCCAGCAAAGGAGCGCCTCTTTGACTTTCCAGATACTTAATATCGCCTTGGTCGCGGCCTTCGCGCTCTGGCTTGTGTTGCTGCCCCATGAGGGCCACAGATTTTCGCAAGCGATCTGCAAAAGGACTGAACCTGACCGTAACTGACCCCGTACTGACCCTGCGAATGATGTTGCCGCTCCCTGCTCGCTGACCCGTGTCCCTTTAGGTCAGCGCGATAGGCGACGTCACTGACCAGCGATTTCCACCCGGGAATCGCTGGTTTTTTTATGGTGACGCCGACTGTCTTAACCGCAAGGGACCGCGCGGCTAGACCGCGCTATCAATCGGCGCGTCGCCAAACACGTCGCGGAACGTACGCCGCAACGCCACATCTACATCCGCCATCGCAACCGGCAGGCCCAGATCGACCAGACTGGTCACGCCATGATCGCTGATTCCACAGGGCACGATGCCGCTGAAATGCTCCAGATCCGGCTCAACATTGATCGAGATACCATGAAAGCTGACCCATTTGCGCAGGCGAATCCCGATCGCCGCGATTTTGTCCTCTTGAGGCTGGCCCAGCGCGGTCAGTGGTTTATCCGCCCGCTGAACCCAAACGCCGACCCGGCCTTGCCGCACCTCGCCGGTGACGTTGAATTCATCCAGAGTGGCCATCACCCAAGCCTCCAGTTGTTGCACGAAGGCGCGCACATCTCGCCCACGCGCACCCACGTTCAGCAGGACATAAACCACGCGCTGACCGGGGCCGTGGTAGGTGTATTGCCCGCCACGCCGCGCGTCATAAACCGGAAAACGGTCAGGGTCGGTCAAATCCTCGGCCTTGGCTGAAGTGCCCGACGTGTAAAGCGGGGGGTGTTCCAACAGCCAGATCAGCTCATCCGCGTCGCCGCGCGCAATGGCATCGGCGCGCGCCTCCATCTGGGCCAGCGCGTCAGGATAACCGGTCAGGCCGGGCGATATTTTCCATTCCACCATGCGCCCCTGTTACACCCGCCTCGCGTCCTTGCAAAGAGAGCGGCCATCATCACGGCCTTACGCAGAATTGCCCCTTCACAAACGTTGCACAAGGCGCTAAACGCCAAACCACCATGACTGTGCGGTCGTGGCGGAATGGTAGACGCGCAGCGTTGAGGTCGCTGTGGGGTTAAACCCGTGGAAGTTCGAGTCTTCTCGACCGCACCAAAAACACCCCTTGAGGGCGTTGTTTTTAAAGCATAACATGACATTAGCGCCCCTCGTGAGACACAAAACGGGACACTTTGGGGACACTACACATGGCTGTTGTGATGAAGCTCAAATACGTTGATGAATTGAAGGGTGGCCGCAAACGATTCCGTCGCAGGTATCCGAAAGCTGTTGCTCAAGTGCTCGGGGAATCGGTCTTTCAGGTCGCAATGAAGGCTCGTCAGGGGGCCGAGCTTTTCACCGAGCATGCAAAACTCCTCTCCGAATATGAGAAGATCGTGGCCAAGGCCCGCCGCAAGGCTGCCCAAGATGGTCAGCTTTCACCTTTGGAGAATTGGCGCGAGGCGGTGAAGGAGGCGGAAAAGCTTGTGGCGGGCGTTTCTGGCGTTCGTGATGAGGATGAAGCCCGACAGGTTGTCGCCAATGATCTTGAAAAGCGCGGGGCTGACCCTGCCCTTTATCGCGCAGTGGTTGCGCCTGAGGCGGAGGAGCCGCCAGTGACGATGCTGGACGCCAAGGAAATGTATCGCACCGAGCGCATGGGGGGTGCACATGGGCGCAATCAGAAGAATCGCTTAGAGCGCGTTTGTAGGCGTATTGAGGCGTCTCTTGGTCCCCTTAACGAGCTTGCTTTGGTTGACCTCAAACGGGAGCATGCGAGGAAGCTCAGGGATGACATGCTTGCTGCCAAGAAGCGGGACGGTTCGCCCCTTTCCCCATCGTCGGTCAGGCGAGAGTTGGACATGATACGGGCGATGGTCTCTATCGCAATCACCGAACATGACCTTCAAGGGAAAGCGCACAACCCCTTTGATGGGCTTGAGGTGGTGAAGGCCAATGCGGCCCCAGACACCGAATGGGATAAGCGCGACCCACTGCCCAAGGACATTCTGTTGGCCATGCGGGGGAGGATGAAAGGCAAGCTACGGCAGCCCGCGCTGGGCGTGATTTGGCGCTTGCTTGAGGGCACCGGGTGCAGGGGCGCAGAGGTGGTTGGGCTGAGGGCGGAGGATGTCCAAGTCACCGGCCCATATCCCCACATCCGCGTCCAGTGGCACGAAGACAGGCGTGTAAAGACCAAGGTGTCTATCCGCTCAGTGCCCCTTGTGGGCGACGCTCTGAAAGCCGCCAAAGAGGCCCTTGATCTGGCTGAGGGGGAGCGCATGCTGTTCCCGCGATACGCCCATGAGGGAGGTCCAGATGCGGTCTCACAGGCCCTCATGAAGCACCTTCGACGGTTCACCACGAACAAACGCCATGTGGTCTATTCTCTCCGCCACAACATGAAAGATTATTTGGTCAGCGCTGGTGTTCCTGAAAGGGATGAGCATCGCATTCTCGGCCACTCTCTCGGGGGAGTAGGCAATCGGGTGTATGGCGGTGATGAGGCCAAGTTGAAGGCGGCAACCAAGGCCATGAAGAGCGCTCACGCCTTGATGCCCTGAGGTGCTCAGCACTCCCAAAATTTCCACCTTCAAATTCCACAACATCGAACTGCGCACAGTCCCGCCCAGACGGATAAATCTTTAGCAAGGCGTGCCCGCAGATTGGTAAAGACGGCTTGCCCTCTGCGAACGTAATCTCTGCTGCTGCACGTCGCGTTAAATCGCGGTGATTGATCAATTGTAGCGTCCCACTCAGAGCCTCTTTGAGTCAGCATTCGGCTTGCCCCCTGCGCACCCCTTAATGCGCGCATTTGCGCGGTTAAAGCGATGCAGGATGATTAACCCACACACTAGGACAAGGAAGACTCTTCTTCGTCCGTCACATCAATCACTCCTGCATGAAAGACACATGACATGCCCAGACCAAAACGCATCATCTTGCACCCCTGCAAAATTATCGACGACGACCGTTTCAGCCACCGAACTGGTCGAATATCTAATAGCCATGTAGACACGCTATGCCGGACCCTGCGCGGGAAGAGAAATCTAGACCCCATTTGGGTTTGGCAGGAAGTGGACGGCAATGGTGAAACCACCGGCTCTCTCGTGCTCATGGATGGGCGACATCGGACAGCAGCCTATGAGCAATGTTTCGAAAGATTTGGCCACGAGCGCTATCTTCAAATACCTGCGCATATCTTTGAAGGCTCTGAGATCACCGCCGCCCTGAAAGCGCTCGCATTAAACAGCAGGGACAAGCTCGCGCTCTCCCTTTCAGAGAAGCTGGACGCAGCATGGAAAATCGTATCTCGCGACACAGCAAACGAGGCAACAAAGCCGATGATTGCAGCCGCTGCAGGAATTTCACAAAGGACTGTGTTGAACATGCGCAACAAACGCAACGCGATCATCGAAGCAGGCGATCAACTTCCCGACACGTGGTTCAAGGCCCGCATTTGGCCGGAAGAAACAGAATGGACACCGCCAACCGACGACGAACGGGAGGGTGAAATAGCAAAGCTTAGAGACGCTTTTCAAGAAGCCATCAGGCTGACCCGAAGTCGTGATGTAGATATCATAGCTGAAGCATTTGGTCGCGCCCTCGGCCAGCCGAACACCAGCTTCGCAGTCGATTATCTTCGAGGCCACTCGGACGACGAGTATGATGAATTCGACGACGAGAATGACCGTGAAACGGAAGTAAAGAGATCCTGTGTGGCAGATGAACACAGTGATTTCTAGTTACCGGTTAGTTCAAGGCCGCGCCGTCGGTCGAATGAGGTTCTCAAACTCGAAGTCCGCCTGACTGGGTGCTCCCACAGGATGACCCTTGCCCAACGTCTCTATGAGAGGTGTCAATGGGTCGTCCTGCCATCCAACATGATGATCAGTTCCGCTTGATGAGTTGGGCGCAAAGTGGACTTTCGCTGCAGGTGCGAACCGTCAAAACTGATCAAGTGAAACCAGACATTGGATTCGCAAGGTTTGAACCGCTACAGGTTTGCCGGAGGTTGATCGAGGCTGGTTTTATATGCGGAAAGCGTTGGCCTCGATACGGATGTTGTAAACTGTTCCACGCAGTCGTTCACCTGTACCCGAGAGGCTTTTAGTCGCTTTCATCGTGAATGACTCGGTTGTGATAGCCAACACTATCCGTGGCAATCGCGTGGCCTGCGCTGCTTCGAAGAGTGCCGACATCAAGTGGAATGCACCCAAAATCGAGCATCGCATGATGGTTCGGGCAAACAACGATTATATTTGAGGGAGCGTCCGGCCCGTTGTGAGGTGCTCCGATAGGAATGATGTGGTGCGCCTCCGCGTATTTTTTTCCGTCAGGTAAAATGATGGTTTCGTGGCAGATCTGGCATTTATGATCATGCAGCGCTTTGACCTTTCGAGTCATAACGGTGTCGCGGATAATCCGATAGACGATTTGCTCTTTGGATTTGCTCTCTGAGACCACTTCCGGCTCGTTGATATCCGACGCTAGAGGCGGCTCGGCAATCTGATCGCGCAACCCCCAGAAACCGTTGCCGATGCCGTGAACGCTGAAGAATAAATCGCGAGTGCCGCGCCAATTGCTTGAGTCGGAGGAGTTATATTCCAACTCTTTGCGAACCACTTCCTCCAACGAAACCGGTGTCGTATCATTGCATTCAACCCTTACACGCCGCACTTCGTCGTAAATGTCTTTGAGGCTGGCTTTGCCGCCAAGGTTCTCGAGTGCCTTCTCGACTGATTCCCACCATTTCATTTTCCGCAACCTCCAGTAATTGTCTTCACTTGAAGGCTAGCCGTTCAAACCATCCGAATCCTAGTGATCATTCCATTCCCTCTCGTTAAACGTGATTTTTTCTCGCTGAGGACGTACGACGTTCTTTATAGTAGGCGCGTCGCGCTACAGAAGAATAGCCTTGAGAAATGCTGCGTGATGGATAAACGGCAGGTATGACGGGCTGCACCGCAGCACAAAAGGGAAAAGGACCGATGGCCGCTTTGGGCCGAGATCGAAATGAAGTAATGCTCCAGACCACTTACCAATGCTACAAAGAACTTCACGCCAAGTTTTTAACTATCCAAGCGGTCAAATCCGATAATAGATTGGCTTCTTGACTGGAACCTAGAACAACATTGCCTCGAGGATCGATAGAGTAATAACCTGTCATTGCCAAAGTCCCTGACGAGAAGCCAGCTCTTCGAACCAAGACACTGCGACTCGCAATGTTACTATTGCGGTAGGTCCTGTGCGGTCCATCAAGAGGCAGCCGGCCAGGATGAATACTTGTTAATGGGCTGCACACACTTGTGAGAAATGGCGCGTGTCCGTCCAAGGCAGTGACATCATACAGACGAGCTATGAAAGCCCTCATCTCATCGAGTGTCCCAGCTGCCGACACGTCCTTGCACTCAATAGCAACTACAGGGCGTCCGAAAGGGACGCCGCCTGCATTTCGCGCCCGCAGTGTCGAAGCAGTGTGCGACGGTACAATTGCGATATCAAACTCGTGCTTAGCGCCGCTTCGTCCAGAAAACTGTACGCCATTCCACATTTCCCACTCGCGTTGAGAATTTTGAAGCTGAAAGGCGAATGCGCTCATACCATTTGCTCCTTGTGCACTGCCAGGCAAACCAGATGGTGAACCACCGCGTTGCACAAACTGGCGATCTACGTCACCAGGATGAACCTTCGTACCGTCAGACCGCCTTATCCAGACGTCCGCACCTGCGGACCGCAAACTATCTGCGATTTTCGTCATAAGGTACAGTTCGTACACGCGGCCTGCACCATTGGCATTCTGCAGTACAGTTGCGTTCCCGACGATTGTGTTCAGCGCGCTCGAAACTGCAGAAATCATGTGTTCTCGGACCCGCGGAGCGTTACGGATTTCCATTCCTCAATAGCAAGCCGTAACTGATCCATACCCTCAAGTGCCTTCCTTACGGCTTGTTCGTCCATTGACGCTTCGACCTCGCCATCATCGCCCAAGACAGCTACTCCCTCGTTCGAAGGAGTTGTAACCTCTCGCGTTTCTGCGCCAATAAGCCGCGAAACACTCTCAATCGAAAATTCTGCCATAAGGAGTGTTTCTTTGAGCCTTGTCATCACGATGTCAGCGGCAAGCGCGACTTGTTCATCGCCTGTCCAAGGTGTTGACCGTTCTTTCGATGCTTGGTTCTCGCTCTCAGAACGAACCTCTTCATTTAGTCGGATTCGTTCATGTGCGCTAGAAAGCGCATTTTCCGTTTCCACCTGTTGATCGCCAAGTTCGATTGAGACCATTACATCTCTCATAAGCCAATCAAGGCGCGATGCAGCCAAAGTTTCGAGCAATGGAAATAGACGACGATCAATCATGAGCAAGCCCAGCAGGTAAAATGTTAATGACCCGACAATGGGCCATCGAAGCCTGCTAGGAAAGCACTAGTTCCGCTTCATAAGATCAGATCGGACCGGCTTTCCCAAAAGTTCTTTACGAATGGCCTTTGTCCCGCACTTCGTGAATTAGCCCACCATATAATTTCGCGGGCGCAGCGAATGTCGGCAATGCGGGCTGCTATCGCAGCATGGCCGAGGGTTGGTCAATGTCAGGTTAGGGCCGAAAGCCAACGCTATGATTTGAGTTAGCCATGCACACACAAATCGGCGCGGAGAAGACAACAGAGCCCGATTAACCGTCTGCACATCACTCCTTCGCCCCAAGGGAAGCCTAGTTTTCCCGGAAGGAGGGGCGAGGCACGT
The DNA here is from genome assembly GCA_035798175.1 of Rhodobacteraceae bacterium KMM 6894. Classification (GTDB taxonomy): domain Bacteria; phylum Pseudomonadota; class Alphaproteobacteria; order Rhodobacterales; family Rhodobacteraceae; genus Roseovarius. The sequence goes on along the minus strand of JAPFBS010000007.1, from coordinate 187,328 downwards.
TCCAGAATATTCAGCTATAAAAATCTGAGGACCTCAGATCATATATGCAACCGCGCAATTCCCCCGTGGGGAGGGGGGGGCTCCTCGTACGCCCTGCCAATGACTTTCCATCCCTTCGCCGCCTGAATCCAAGCACAAACTTCCACTCAGCCTAGCGCACAGGGAGCGGAAAATCATCGCGCATGCTATCAAGTGAGATAGCTGGGGCCCATCAGTCTCGTTGAGGCAGGCCCTATTGAGTCGTCTCATTCCCCATCGCCCCACCGTCTCACACAAATAGTCTTGATATTTTGGTACAGCAACGCTATCCACGTCTGAGACCCAGTGAGACATAGGGATTGAGATATATGATCGTTGGATATGCACGCACCTCCACCCTCGACCAGACCGCAGGGCTTGAAGCTCAGCAGAGCGACCTTGCTGCAGTGGGTTGTGATAAGGTGTTCGTTGAACAGGTTTCCTCGGTTGACGTGACGGCCCGTGAACAACTCGCTCAGGCCCTCGATTATATCCGCAAGGGTGACACGTTAGTAGTGACCAAGCTGGACCGTTTGGCGCGCTCCGTTGCGCACCTGCTGGAAGTGCTGGGAGAGGTGGAGAAAAAGGGCGCAAGCCTCCGCATCCTCGATATGGCCATTGACACGGGAACCCCGAATGGACGCTTGATGCTGAACATTCTGGGGAGCGTCGCTCAGTTTGAACGCGAGATCATGCTTGAACGTCAGCGTGAGGGTATCGCCAAGGCCAAAGCCGCAGGCAAATACAAGGGACGCAAGCCCACCGCGAAGGCCAAGGCGAAAGACGTGCTAGAGCTTCATGCGGGGGGCGTGGGGGCCACTGAGATTGCCCGTAGGGTAGGCATTGGTAGGGCCAGCGTCTATCGCATCCTTGAAGATGAGAAGGCATCATAGAGGCCATCACTTCGGACCAGAAAGTTAATGCGAGCAGGTGTCTTGGGGTGTCCTATCAGTCTTTTTCGAGTGACAGTTGGGCAGAGTGTTATTTCAGAGCAGGGATTGCAATGCCCGAGAAAGTATTCGTGGAGGAGTTTGAGACCCCCAAGCATGCCGAGGAACACGCAGCCCTTCAAGGGCTTGCTCTGCAGTTCCACCGGGCAAACGTTACTTTGATCTTGCTGGGAGCTTCGGAGGCCGACCAAGAGCGAAAGCAGCTCGTGCGGGTCGCATCCACCCACCTTCTCTCAGCAGTGAATACGTTGGTGTCAATCTTGTCCCTTACGGAGAAACTGAGCCTCAAGGTGAAGGAGGCGATAGCATTATCGCGCGTCTTTTATGAGACGTCGCTGATTGCTGCGTTTACCTGTGTGGGCGGTCCCGACCGGGCAAGGCGGGCGGAACTGTATTCGGTCTACAAGATGTTTCGAAACCAAACTCAGGCTCATCAAGCGGGAGGCGTCCTTCTACGTATTTCGCGATCTCCTCGTTTGTCACGGAAAGACCCTCTCGTGGTTGCATCGTTAGAAATGTTCGGTGGGAGTTCTGGTGTCCGTCCCTGTTTCACCGAGAGCAGAGCAGAAATGCTTGAGCATATAACTAAGTTCGACAGTAGGGCTGGGCTGCTGTTTGGCGGCGTGGAGGGAATGATACACGACGTCAGCTCGGAAATTATTCATGGGTCATATCATGGTTACGCACTCTTCACTTCGCTTCATAACGGTAAGCGTGAGCAGGCTGAAAACCTATCAGCGCATCATGAAATGATCTTCTTCACTGTGAGCCTTTCGATTGCGGCGTTGTCGCGGGTCTTCGCCAAGACATTCGATGTGGCGGGGCCTATGGGCGATCTTGAACGCTCCTGTATATCAGCGCTTCTCACATTCGTTCCCGAGGATATGGCGGATAGTTTGAGGGCTCTCTACCCTGATTGATCTTGCCTTTTTGTTCCGTTCATGGGACACAAAATGGACCCTGTATGGGACACTGAGGGGCAAGGCTGTATGTCAATGTCTTTGAAAAACAATATGTTAAATGTTGGGTTGGCGCTCTGGTAAGGCGTCTCGACCGCACCAATTATCTTTGAAGCCACCCGTTTCACTTACCGTTTGTGATTTGGCTGCTTAGTTTGGGTCCTTCCATTCGTAAGAAGGAAGCGCCGCATCAGGCTGCGGAAATCAAAGACCTTGGTTGAAAAGCCCGCAACCCTCTGATGTTTCTGGCCCTTTCTGGAAGGCGTTGAATTCACGCCGTTTGCGAAACGCGCTATCCATCCGCCCTTGCGCTTTCCCACGCCAAAATTGAGCGTTTGACAGGCAATCCCCAATGGTAGCCGCCCAGCCCCCCGGATTTGCGCAATGCGCGGTGGCAAGGGATCAGCAGGCTGACGGGGTTGCGCCCTACGGCAGTGCCCACGGCGCGTACCGCCTTGGGGTGGCCGATGGCCTGTGCAATTTCGGAATAAGTGGTGACGTGGCCCGAGGGGATTCGCAGCAACGCTTCCCAGACCTTTATCTGAAACGGTGCCCCAATCAGATAAAGTGGCGCGGGCTCATTCGCCGCTGCGCCAAAGGCTGTCAGAACCCACGGGCGCAGGCGCATTGGATCCTCGACAAAGGTCGCGCGAGGCCAGCGGCCGATCAGGTCCTCCATCGTCGCAGCCTCACCCGCCTCGGACGCAAAGCCGATGCCGCAAATGCCCTTATCGGTGCCCATTACCAAAGACAGGCCAAATGGGCTGTCGAACCACCCCCAGTAGATCGTCAGGCCGGCCCCCTTGCGGGCAAATTCGCCGGGACTCATCGCCTCCCACCGCTGAAACAAATCGTGCAGGCGGCCCGTGCCTGACAGCCCGGCCTCGGCGGCGGCGTCAAGCGTGGTAAAGCGCTGCGCCAGCAGGGTCTTGGCATGATCCAGCGTCAGATATTGCTGATAGCGCTTGGGGGATACACCGACCCAGGCTGAGAACAGCCGCTGAAAATGCGCCGGGCTCATGTCCATGGCGCGCGCCAACGCGTCCAGCGTCATATCGGTGCCGCCCGCGTCGATCAGGTCGATGGCGCGGCGCATGACGTTGAAATGATAGCTGTCTTGCGGGGATTTCAGGGGCGTTACGGTCATGAGTGTCCCTCCTTGATCTGCCAAAATAGGCGCGTGGCACGGTCTGCGCGACCCGAATATTGCGCATTGCCAGATTTGGCGTCATAGAAAGCCCCATGAGCAAACCCGCAAAACAGCTGGATTACCACACGATCCGCGAAATATTCACCCGCTTTCAGGCGGCGGAACCCGAACCCAAGGGCGAGCTGGATTACGTGAACGTCTATACCCTTGTCGTCGCTGTCGCGCTGAGTGCGCAAGCGACCGATACGGGCGTGAACAGGGCAACCCGAGAGCTGTTCAAGGTGGCCGAAACCCCACAAAAGATGCTGGATTTGGGGCTGGAGGGTCTTATCGAACACATCAAGACCATCGGCTTGTTCCGCCAGAAGGCTAAGAATGTGATGAGGCTTAGCCAGATCTTGCTGGATGACTATGACGGTGAAGTCCCCAACTCGCGCGCTGCGCTGGAAAGTCTGCCGGGCGTGGGGCGCAAGACGGCCAATGTCGTACTGAATGTGTGGTGGGGGATGCCCGCACAAGCGGTCGACACGCATATCTTCCGGTTCTGCAATCGCACAGGCGTGGCGCCCGGCAAGGATGTCGTCGCCGTGGAGCGCGGGCTTGAGGATCAGATTCCGGCCGATTTCCAACACCACGCTCACCATTGGATGATCTTGCACGGGCGCTATACCTGCAAGGCCCGCAAACCCCTGTGCGCAACTTGCCTTATCCGTGATCTGTGCCAATTCGAGGACAAGAACCTATGACCAAGTACCAAGCAGTCGGAATCGGCAATGCCGTGGTGGATGTGATCAGCCAATGTGACGACGCGTTCTTGTCACGCAATGGCGTTGAAAAAGGTGTGATGACCCTGATCGAACAGGACCGGGGCGAGGCGCTATATGATGCCATGACCAACCGCCTTCAGGCACCCGGTGGATCGGTCGCCAACACGATTGCGGGCCTCGGCGCGCTGGGCCTGTCGACGGCGTTGATCGGGCGAGTCGCGGATGATGAATTGGGCCGGTATTATGCGCAGGCCATGCGTGATGCCGGCACCGAGTTCGTCAACCCGCCACGCGGGACGGATATGCCGACATCCCGTTCGATGATCTTCGTTTCGCCGGATGGCGAGCGGTCGATGAACACCTATTTGGGCGTGTCTACCGAACTGGGCGTAGATGATGTGCGCTCGGATGTGGCGGGGGGCGCTGGCCTGCTGCTGTTGGAAGGGTATCTGTTCGACAAGCCCAAGGGCAAGGCGGCCTTTGCCGCCGCTGCACAGGCCTGTCGTACAGGAGGCGGCATGGCGGGCGTCAGTCTGAGCGACCCGTTTTGCGTGGACCGTCACCGCGACGATTTCCGCGTACTAGTGCGGGATCTGGATTATGTGATCGGCAATGAGCACGAATGGAAATCGCTGTTTCAAACCGAAGATTTGGGTACTGCGTTAGAGCAGGCAGCTTCGGAAAGCGGGCTGATCGTCTGCACGCGATCCGGCCATGATGTGGTGATTGCGCGCGGTGAAGATACCGTCAGAGTTCCGGTGCAGTCCGTAACGCCAGTGGATACCACCGGTGCGGGCGACCAATTCGCCGCTGGTTTCCTATACGGCTTGGCAACCGGGGCATCACTGGAAGTGTCCGGGCGCATGGGTTGTGTTGCCGCACGCGAAGTGATCGGGCATTATGGCGCGCGCCCTGAGGTAGACGTGAAGGCGCTGTTTGCTGCCGAAGGGCTGATCTGAGGGCCTTGGCATTGGGTTGCGCTGGCGGGATTTGGATATTTGAGCCAAGAAAAAGCCGATGCCTGAACAATCGGTAACCGGGCGTTAACCCCGAATCGTGCAGTTTGTTCTTACGGTACAGGCTGGGAAGCCGATGACCGTCCAAGGAAAAGTCGCGCGCCGGGTGGTGGTTTGCATCAGAAATGCTCTGACCGACGCGGCCCCCGGCGCACGCATTTGATTTTTTCTTGGGTTAAATATCCAAAAGAGCAACGGTGGCGTCATTCACCCAGCTTTGCGTGGACCTCATCCAGATCAATCTCGCCAATGGGCATCTTGTTAGATGGATCGCCAAAGTCGTATTTGAATAACTCGAAATCGCGCTTGTAGATTTCATAGACCAGATGCATCGATAGGTCGTCGAAATAGTCCTCGACCGGGTGGGCGCGTTTGGGGCCGTGGCCTTCGCTTTCGTTGAAGCGCGGAATGCTGGCCAGATCGACGGTATGGGGGGGCTGTATCGCGTCCAACACGTCCTGCATGCCGTCGTTGAATGCCTCGGTCCAGAAGATACGATCATATCTGCCGCCGTTGACGATGAACGTGCTGACATGCCCGGCCTGTGCGGACCAATGGATGTCAGGCTCCATCGGGCGGCGCCAGCGGATGGTGTCGCGCGCGAACAGCAGGAAGCGGCGGAAGCTGGCGATCTGGTCGAACTCCTGCTTGCCGTCGTCGCCGCCCACTTCGATGCCGTATTTCTGCACCAAGAGCGGGACTAATTTGCCCCGATAGCGTTTGCCGTTCCGCTGGATGCCGCAGATCTTATCGAAGAAGCTGGACAGGATGCGCGTGTAGGGATTGCGCACGCATGTGAACGTATAGGATTTGTGCGCCGCCACGTTGGCCGTGATCAGCGGCTGACTGTCGTCCAGCGCCCATTTGTGCATCCCGCCTTTGGCGTCGTGGATGTCTCCATCGAAAAACTGTCCGTGGTCCGAATAATACATGATCTGACCGATCGTCGAGCAGGCGCATTTGGGTACGACCCTATACACAACACTCTCGCTCTCGGTCATCCAGGTGCCGGGAAAACCCATAACTGCCGTCTCCAAATGCCTCGGGTGCCCGTTTAGGGCTTATTGGTGTTTAGCATGTTAAAAAAACGGAACATTCCCGGTTTTATCCATGCGCTATCACGATTATCACTGTAAACAATCCACGTAACAAGGGCTAGTCTGTTTCCGATATGGCGAAAATCGCGTTCATTCTTTTGTGCCACAAGGACCCTGATGCCATCATCGGGCAGGCCGAAATGCTGACCGCTGCGGGCGACTATATCGCGATCCATTTCGATGGCCGCGCCAAGCCTGAACATTACAAGCAGATCCGCACCGCTTTGAAGGATAATCCCAACGTCACCTTCGCGCGACGTCGTCTGAAGTGCGGCTGGGGGGAGTGGTCTCTGGTTCAGGCGACCCTGTTGGCGGTCGAGGCGGCGGCGCAGGCATTCCCGCGGGCCACGCATTTTTACATGCTGTCCGGCGATTGTGCGGCGATCAAATCGGCGCGGTATGCGCATGATTTTCTGGATGCAGAGGATGTCGATTACATCGAATCGTTCGACTATTTCGACAGCGAATGGATCAAGACCGGCATGAAGGAAGAGCGGTTGATTTACCGCCACTTCTTTAACGAACGCAGGCACAAGTGGCTGTTCGACACGTCCTTTCATCTGCAACAGAAGCTGGGTCTGTCGCGGGATATCCCGCACGATATTCAGATCCAGATCGGCAGCCAATGGTGGTGTCTGCGCCGCCGCACCATCGAATGGATCTTGGAGTTCACTCGCAAACGTCGCGATGTAATGCGGTTTTTCCGCACCACCTGGATCCCGGATGAGACGTTTTTTCAAACGCTTGTCCGCCATATCGTGCCGGATTCCGAGATTCGCACGCGGACTCTGACTTTCCTGATGTTCACCGAATATGGGATGCCGCAGACCTTTTATAACGATCACTACGAACTGTTGCTGGGGCAGGACGCCCTGTTCGCGCGCAAGATCAGCCCCGAGGCGATCGAGTTGAAGCAGCGCCTTGGGGCGCTTTATTCCGACGATCAAGCCGAGTTCAGGATTTCCAACGAGGGGCGCAGCCTGTTCAAGTTTCTGACCGGACGCGGCCGGATCGGGCGACGCTTTGCCAGCCGGTTCTGGGAAACGGAAAGTACGCTGGGCCGTCAGCGCGAGTTGATGATCGTGATCTGCAAGAAATGGCACGTCGCCAAACGCCTGATCGAGCGGATCCGTCAAGAGACAAACACGCCGACTATCGAATACCTTTTCAACGAAGAGGATACGGTTCTACCGGATCTGGGCGGTATTCAGTCCAGTCTGGGCAAGCGCACGCGCCATCGCCGCGCCCTGATGCGTATGTTGTTCGATTACTATGAGACCGATCAGATGATTGTCTGCATGGACCCCGGCAATCTGGACCTGTTGCAGGACTTTTGCAGTGACCGCAGCGTGACGCGCCTGTTGGAAATTCAATGCGTCTTTACCGACGACTTCCTGACGGGCCACGCCATGCGCGTCGGGCTGGCCGGTGAACAGACCAGCGCCGAAACGCTGGAACGCCTGTTGCCCACGATCCGGGGCGATACCACGTTTGAAAGTGACAAGATCCGCGACGCGGAGTTCGAACACCACTATATCATGCATGAACGCAACAGCCCCGAAGAGAACGCAGGCCCGATTGCCAAATTTCTGGATATGAGCCATGAAACTGCGCTTCAAATTGCCCGGACCGAACATCTGTTCGCCGATTGACGCCATTTAGACCCGCAAGGAGCCGCTATGTCCTACACCTATGATGATCAGAATATCTTTGCCAAAATCCTGCGCGGCGAGATCCCGAACAATACGGTGCTGGAAACAGCGCATTGTCTGGCCTTCAACGATATCAATCCGCAGGCCCCGGTGCATGTGCTGGTAATACCCAAGGGCCCCTATGTCTGCTTCGATCATTTCGCGTCTGAGGCCAGCGATGCCGAGCTGGCCGATTTCAACCGTGCCATCGGTGAAGTCTGTCGCATCACCGAGATCGGGGCCGGTGGTTATCGCGTAATTTCCAACGCTGGGATGAATGGCGTGCAGGAGGTGCCGCATTTGCACATGCACGTTCTGGGCGGCCGTAATCTGGGCCGCATGTTGGAGCACGCCGGGTAAAGGAAACGTCGCGCATCTTCGGATGCTGCGCTTGATTTGCCAAAATTCCCCTACCGATAATCGACGGCACACGTACGCTGGCGGGTGTTGATTAACGAGTGTGCAGGGGTTGAAGAATGACGAAATTACTCGCGGAACTTATCGGAACTTTCATATTAGTCCTTTTCGGCTGCGGCGCGGCTGTGGTTGCAGGGGCCGATATCGGCCTGACCGGAATCAGTCTGGCGTTTGGTCTGGCCTTGCTGGGGGCCGCCTATGGGATCGGCGCGATATCGGGCTGCCATATCAACCCGGCGGTGTCGCTGGGCATGGTGGCGGCGGGGCGAATGACGCTGCCCGAGGCGGTCGGATATATCGTTGCGCAATGCCTAGGGGCGGTGGCGGCTGCGGTTGTTTTGTTGGTTATCGCCAGTGGCAAAGCGGACTATAGCGTTGCAGCCAACGGTCTGGGCCAAAATGGCTGGGGCCCCGGATATATGGGGGAATACGGAACGGGAGCCGCGTTTGTTTTCGAAGTAGTGGCCACGTTCATCTTTCTGATCGTCATTCTCGGAGTGACTGCCAGCACGGCACCCGCGGCCATGGCCGGATTGGCGATTGGCTTGACGCTGACAGCGATCCATCTGGTGGGGATCAATGTGACGGGGGTGTCTGTTAATCCTGCCCGTTCATTTGGCCCGGCGCTGTTTGCCGGGGCAGGGGCATTGGGGCAGCTGTGGCTGTTCATTTTGGCGCCGATCTTGGGCGCGATTCTGGCCGGATTGGTCGTACGCGCCGGCCTGATGAGCAAAGATGTGAGCGCCTAAATCGCAAGAGTGACAGGACGGGCCGCGGCGTCACTTGGCGTGCGGCCCAAATTGATGCAAGCGATTGTGCCTTAACGGCTGCGTGTGAGGTCCAGAAACACCTCTTCCAGATGTGCCTCTTCGGTGTGGAGATCGCGCAGGCCGATTCCGGCGGCGCGCACGGTCTCTAACACGGCGCCCGCTTGCGTCTCCGAGCGGTTATAGCTGATCGCCAGCCGTCCATCGACGCGCAGTTGCGCCGTCATGCCGGGCCCCTGTGGTAGGGCGCTGTCCGGGTTTAGCGCGGTGTCCGGCGTGATCAGAATCGTCTTGCGGTCGATCCGCGCCAGCAGGGATTGTGTTTTGTCGCGTACCACCACTTCGCCATGGTTTATGATGGCGATTTCGTCGCACATCTCTTCGGCCTCTTCCAGATAGTGCGTGGTCAGGATGATGGTCATGCCCTGCTTGTTCAATTCGCGCACGTTTTCCCACAACATCTGACGCAGTTCGATATCCACACCAGCCGTGGGTTCGTCCAGCACCAGGACCGGCGGGGAATGCACCAACGCCTTAGCCAACAGCAGACGGCGGCGCATACCCCCCGACAAGGTGCGCGCATAAGAGGTCGCCTTGTCCTCAAGCCCGACCAGTTTCAGGATTTCGTCACTGCGGCGCTGGGCGCGAGGCACGCCATATAGTCCCGCCTGCACCTCGAGTGCAGCGCGCGGGGCGAAAAATGGATCAAGGTTCAGTTCCTGCGGCATGACGCCAATGGCCGCGCGGCTTTGACGCGGATTCACGTCCTGATCAAAGCCCCAGATCGTGACGTTACCCGCTGATTTGATCACCAGTCCAGCAAGGATGTTGATCAACGTAGATTTCCCGGCGCCATTCGGGCCGAGCAGGCCAAAAACGCTGCCCGCCGGTATGTCCAGGTCGATGCCCTTCAGCGCCTCCTTGGCCGGAGAGGTGCCGCTGGCCGCGTAGGTTTTGCGCAACCCGCGGATTTCGATGGCTGATGCGCTCATGGTGGTCTTGCCCTTGCCGTTTGGATCGCAGATAGTTGCGTAAAGTATCGGACGTGAAAAGGAAACGCCCCCATGGTGACCCAGGCCCCAGAAACGCGGATCGTGGATCAATATCGCATTTCGTGCGACGGTGGCGAGGGGGCATTGGGCCACCCGCGCGTGTGGTTGCATATTCCGGCCGATCTGGGTTGGGTTGAGTGCCCCTATTGCGATTGCAAGATTGTGCATCGGGATTTTGTGGGCAAGGTTTAACGACCTGTGAGCCCTGCGCCTTTCGTCGGCGTTGGCATTTGAGTATTTTTAGAACATTGAAAGCCTGAGGCCGTGTGGTATCCGCATCGGTCGCGTTTTGCTGTGATCGTTGTCTAAACGGGTGGCGAGCGGCGCGTCTGCGTGGCATATCATGTTCGAACCAAAAGGGAGGCGCGCATGACCACGCAATTCGGCAAGGGATGCCATTTGCATCTGATCGACGGCTCGGCGTTTATCTTTCGCGCCTATCATGCGCTGCCGCCGTTGACGCGCAAGTCTGACGGGCTGCCCATCGGGGCCGTGGCCGGGTTTTGCAACATGCTGCAACGCTATGTCGAGGGCAACAACGGGGCGGATGCGCCGACCCATGTGGCGGTGATTTTCGACAAGGGCAGCCACACATTCCGCAACGATATGTACCCCGAGTATAAGGCCAACCGCGAGGCGATGCCCGAAGAGCTGCGCCCCCAAATCCCATTGACGCGCGAGGCGACGATTGCGTTCAATATCGCCTGCAAAGAGGTCGAGGGATACGAGGCGGATGATATCATTGCCACGCTGAGCTGTCAGGCGCGCGACGCGGGCGGGCGGGTGACGATCATCAGTTCGGACAAGGACATGATGCAACTGGTCGGGGGCGGCGTCGAAATGTTGGACGCGATGAAAAATCGCCGGATTGATGTCGAAGGGGTCCATGAGAAATTTGGTGTCGGGCCGGATCGGGTGGTGGATGTGCAGGCGCTTGCCGGTGATTCCGTCGATAACGTGCCCGGTGCGCCGGGCATCGGGATCAAGACCGCTGCGCTGTTGATCAACGAATACGGTGATCTTGATACCCTGTTGGAACGCGCGGGCGAGATCAAGCAGCCCAAGCGCCGCCAGACCTTGATTGATCACGCTGACCAGATCCGCCTGTCGCGCCAATTGGTGCAGTTGGACTGCGATATGCCGCTGGATTTCAGTCTGGATGATCTGGAGGTGCGCGACCCGGATCCCGAAACCTTGTTGGCGTTTCTGGCCGAGATGGAATTCCGCACCCTGACCAAGCGCATCGCTGCCGCTGTGGGGGCCGAGGCGCCTGTGATCGTCGATGAGGCCCCACAGACGACGGATGCTGCCGCGCCTGAAATGCCCGCAATGGGCGAGGCGGTTTATACGCAGGTCAGTGATGCGGCCGGTTTGCAGGTCTGGCTGGATAGAATCTATGCGCGCGGCTATGTGGCTGTGGATACCGAGACCACCTCGCTGAATGAAATGCAGGCCGAGCTGGTTGGGGTGTCATTGTGTGTCGAGCCGGGGCAGGCGTGTTATATTCCGTTGATCCACAAGGACGGTGATGCGGATGATCTGTTTGGCTCGGACAAGTTGGCCGAGGGGCAGATGCCGGTGCAGCAGGTTTTGGACATGCTGAAGCCTATGCTAGAGGATCCCGCGATCCTGAAAATCGGGCAAAACATGAAATACGATGCCAAGGTTCTGGCACGTTACGGCGTGGATGTGGCCCCGATCGACGACACCATGCTGATGTCCTATGCGATGCACGCGGGTCTGCACAATCACGGCATGGACGCGTTGAGCGAGCGGTATCTTGGCCACACGCCGATCCCGATCAAGACGCTGATCGGGACTGGCAAATCCGCCGTCACCTTTGACCGGGTGCCGTTGGACAAGGCCGTGCCCTATGCCGCCGAGGATGCGGATGTGACGCTGCGCCTTTGGACCCTGTTCAAACCGCAATTGCATCGCGAGCGGGTCACGTCCGTTTACGAGACGCTGGAACGCCCGCTGGTGCCGGTACTGGCGCAGATGGAGCGGTACGGTATTCTGGTGGACCGCGAGGTTCTCAGCCGTATGTCGAACGCGTTCGCGCAAAAGATGGCAGGCTTGGAGGATGAAATCCACACGCTTGCGGGCCGCAATTTCAACGTGGGCAGCCCCAAACAACTGGGCGAGATCCTGTTTGACGAAATGGGCCTGGAGGGCGGCAAGCGGGGCAAGACAGGCGCCTATGCCACTGGCGCCGACGTGCTGGAGGATCTGGCGACGGAACATGATTTGCCTGCCCGCGTGCTGGACTGGCGGCAACTGTCCAAGCTGAAATCGACCTATACCGATGCCTTGCAGGACCATATCGACCCCGATACGGGCCGCGTCCATACGTCTTACATGCAGGCCGGGGCCAGCACCGGACGTTTGGCCTCAAGTGATCCGAACCTTCAAAACATCCCTGTGCGCAGCGAAGAGGGCCGGCGTATCCGCGAGGCCTTTGTTGCGCCGGAGGGGCGCACGCTGGTCAGTCTGGACTATAGTCAGATCGAACTGCGTATCCTTGCCCATGTCGCTGACATTGAGACGCTGAAAGAGGCGTTTCGCCAAGGGCTGGACATTCACGCCATGACGGCCAGCGAAATGTTCAACGTCCCGATGGAGGACATGACGCCCGAGGTGCGTCGCAAAGCCAAAGCGATCAACTTTGGCGTGATTTACGGCATTTCAGGCTTTGGTCTGGCGCGCAATCTGCGGATTCCGCGCGCCGAGGCGCAGGGCTTTATTGATCGGTATTTCGAACGCTTTCCCGGCATCCGCACATACATGGATGCCACGGTGGATTTTGCCAAGGCGCATGGCCATGTGCAGACCCTGTTCGGGCGCAAGATCCACACGCCCGAGATTGGCGCGAAAGGCCCGCGTGCGGGGTTCGCCAAACGCGCGGCGATCAATGCGCCTATTCAGGGCACCGCCGCCGATGTGATCCGCCGCGCGATGATCCGTATGCCGAATGCGATTGAGGGCCTGCCGTGCAAGATGCTGCTACAGGTCCACGATGAATTGCTGTTCGAGGTGGAAAAGGGTGCCGAGGATCAAGTGATCAAGGTCGCCCGCGACGTGATGGAAGGGGCTGCCGCACCGCTGGTGCATCTGGACGTGCCGCTGACGGTGGATGCCGGGCAGGGGGCGAACTGGGCCGAGGCGCATTAAGGCGCTGACGTATTTTGATCGGTTAGAAAACGCCCCGATGCAGTGCATTCGGGGCGTTTTTGTATCTTCAGTTGCGACTGAGCGGCTCTAGTTGCGAATTGTTCTCATTTTACTTGACAGTTGCGAGTGGCTCGCATCTACAGAGCCAGACAGACACCGACAGGAGATTCTTAATGACGATTGCCCGCTCGCTTGCCGCCATGACCACTGCGCTGACGTTGGCCACCGGGGCCGTCGCCAGTGAGAAAATGAAGGTGGTGACCACCTTTACCGTGTTGGCGGATATGGCAGCAAATGTTGCGGGCGACGCCGCCGAAGTTGTCTCGATCACCAAGCCCGGCGCGGAAATCCACGGGTACGAACCCACGCCGCAGGACATCGTGCGCGCGCATGATGCCGATCTGATCCTGTGGAACGGCATGAACCTGGAGCTTTGGTTTGAACAATTCCTGTCACATATGGCCGATGTGCCCTCGGTGACGCTAAGCGAGGGGGTTGATCCGATTTCGATTTCTTCGGGCAGCTACGAGGGCAAGCCGAACCCGCACGCTTGGATGAGTCTCGATAATGCGCTGATCTATATCGACAACATCGCCGCGGCCTTTATTGAACATGATGCGGGCAATGCTGACATCTATCGCGCCAATGCCGACGCCTACAAGGATCGGTTGCGCGCCACCATTCAACCCCTTCGCGACGCGGTTGCGACAATTCCCGAAGAAAATCGGTGGCTGGTGACATGCGAAGGCGCATTCAGCTATCTGGCGCGCGATTTCGCCATGCATGAACTATACCTGTGGCCGATGAACGCTGATCAGGTCGGCACGCCTCAGCAGGTGCGGGGGGTTATCGACGGGGTGCGTGCGCATAATATCCCGGCCGTTTTTTGCGAAAGCACCGTCAGCACCGCGCCGGCCAAACAGGTCGCCCGGGAAACTGGCGCGCGTTTTGGCGGGGTGCTTTATGTTGACAGCTTGAGTGAGCCGGGAGGGTCGGTGCCGACCTATCTGGACCTGTTGAACGTCACCTCGACCACGATTGTCGAGGGCCTGACCGGTGCCAACTAAATCTACTATTCGTTAACCAACCAAGGACACCCGCCCATGCGCGACCAGCCCGTCACAGACACAGCCACTTACTCGGCCACCGACCCCGGCGGCGGGATCATGGCGCGGAACGTGACGGTGTCCTATCGCAACGGTCATACCGCCCTGTGGAACGCCAGTTTCGAAATTCCGCGCGGTACGGTCACGGCATTGGTCGGTGTTAACGGCGCGGGAAAATCGACACTGTTCAAGGCGATCATGGGCTTTGTGCCCGCAGCGCAGGGCGAAATCCGAATTCTGGGATTGCCGGTGCGCGAAGCGTTAAAGCGCAATCTGGTGGCCTATGTACCGCAATCCGAAGAGGTGGATTGGTCCTTTCCGGTGTTGGTTGAAGATGTCGTGATGATGGGCCGCTATGGGCATATGGGGTTCCTGCGTCGGCCCAGTGCAGAGGATCGCGCGGCGGTCGATCTGGCGCTGAAACGCGTCAACATGCAGGAATTTCGACTCCGCCAGATCGGCGAGTTGTCCGGCGGTCAACGCAAGCGGGTGTTTCTGGCGCGCGCGCTGGCGCAGGACGGGCAGGTGATCCTGCTGGACGAACCGTTCACCGGCGTCGATGTGAAGACCGAGGAACAGATCGTCGCCCTGCTGCGCGAGTTGCGCGATGAGGGGCGGGTGATGCTGGTATCCACGCACAACCTGGGCTCGGTCCCTGAATTTTGCGACCGCACGGTTCTGGTCAAGGGCACAGTCCTAAGTTACGGGCCGATCGAGACGACATTCACCCGCGAAAACCTTGAAAACGCGTTTGGCGGGGTGCTGCGTCACTTCACGCTAGGCGGGGATACCCTGCACGACGACGAAGATGCGCGCGAGATCACGATCATTTCCGACGACGAACGCCCCTTCGTGCAATACGGCGAAAAAACCCAATGCCGGGGCGAACTGTGATGCTGTCCACGCTGCTAGAGCCATTCAGCTATGGCTACATGACCAACGCGATGTGGGTGTCGGCCCTTGTCGGTGGCGTCTGCGCCTTCTTGTCCAGCTATCTGATGCTAAAGGGCTGGTCCCTGATTGGGGATGCGCTGTCACACTCGGTCGTGCCGGGCGTGGCGGGGGCCTATATCTTGGGGCTGCCCTTCGCGCTGGGCGCGTTTCTGGCTGGTGGGTTGGCCGCGGGCGCGATGCTGTTCCTGTCCGAACGATCCGGGTTGAAGGTGGATGTCATCATCGGCCTGATCTTTACGTCCTTCTTCGGGCTGGGCCTGTTCATTGTGTCGATCAACCCGATGTCGGTGTCGATCCAGACGATCACCATGGGCAATATTCTGGCCATCACACCGTCGGACACGGTGCAACTGGTGCTGATCGGCGCGGTGTCGCTGGTGGTCTTGCTGGCCAAGTGGAAAGACCTGATGGTCGTGTTTTTCGACGAGAACCACGCACGCACTATCGGCCTGCGCCCCGGCCTGTTGAAGGCAGTGTTCTTTGTCTTGCTGTCGGCCTCGGTCGTGGCGGCGATGCAGACGGTGGGCGCGTTTCTGGTGATTGCGATGGTCGTCACGCCGGGGGCCACGGCCTATCTGTTGTGCGACAGGTTTCCGCGCCTGATCGTGGTGTCGGTCATCATCGGTGCAACAACCAGCTTTGTCGGCGCCTATGCCAGCTACTTTCTGGATGGGGCGACGGGGGGCATCATCGTGTGCCTGCAAACGCTGATCTTTCTGGTGGCCTTTGTATTTGCGCCCAAGCACGGCGTGTTGGCGGCCCGGCGCAAGGCGCGCGCGGCGTTGCGCCATGGCCCCGATGCCGTGACAGGGGGGCGCGTGTGATGGACATCGATACACTGCTGCTGCCGTTTCAATTTGCCTTCATGCAGAACGCGTTCCTGATCTCGATCATCGTATCGGTGCCCACCGCGCTGCTGTCATGTTTTCTGGTGATGAAGGGCTGGGCGCTGATGGGGGATGCCGTCAGCCATGCGGTGCTGCCGGGGATTGTGCTGGCCTATATATTCGGGCTGCCATTGATCGTTGGCGCATTCGGGGCGGGCATGACCTGTGCCTTGCTAACCGGATATCTGGCCGACAACAGCCGCATTAAACAGGACACCGTGATGGGGGTCGTGTTTTCCGGCATGTTTGGGCTGGGCATCGTGCTATACGTCTCGATCGAGACCAACGCCCATCTGGATCACATCCTGTTCGGCAACATACTGGGCGTGGGCGCGGATGAGATGTGGACCGCCGGCATCATTTCCGCCGGTGTCGGTTTGATCCTGACGTTGAAATGGAAGGATCTTCTGCTGCACAGTTTTGATCCGGCACAGGCCCGTGCCTCGGGGCTGTGGGTGAACTGGCTGCATTATGGTCTGCTGGCGGCGCTATCGCTGACCATCGTTGCCACGCTGTCGGCCGCCGGTTTGATCCTTGCCATCGGACTGCTGATCGCGCCGGGGGCCATCGCCTTTCTGCTGGTGCGCACGTTTTCCACGATGCTTTGGCTGTCGGTCCTGATCTGCATGAGTGCGATGTTGATAGGCACTTACGCCAGCTTTTTTCTGGACAGCGCGCCTGCCCCGACGATCATCCTGATCCTGACAGCCATGTTTATCGTTGCCTTTATCCGCCGTCAGATCGTGACGCGCCGCCTGTCCATGCAGCGCGCGAATCGCGTCTAGCGCATGGCGGCGCTTGCGCCCTGCACGCCCTTGTGATCGAAGATAGCAAGCCATACGCAGGAAGGACGCGACATGACCGATCACTGGGCCAACATGCTGGATCAAACATGGGGTATTCAGGCAACGCTGAGCCCCTTGAACGGCGAATATGACTTGAATTTTGCTGTGTCCAGCACACCGGGCCATGTGTTGAAGGTAATGCGCAGGGGCTGCGATCCGGCCTTTGTCGATATGCAGGCACGCGCGATCCGCCACATCCTAAGTGCCGTGCCGGACCTGCCGATCCCTGATGTGGTGGCCACGCCAGATGGCACGTTGATGGCGCAGATTCCCGACGCGGAAGGGCATATGCACACCGCATGGCTACTGCACCGTGCGCCCGGTATTGCCTATGCCGATATGCTGCCCAAAACCCCCGACTTGGCCACGCAGCTGGGCGGGATCGTGGGCCGAATGGACGCGGCATTGGCCGATTTTCAACACCCCGACCTAGCCCGTGATTTCAAATGGAATCTGATGCAGGGGGGCTGGATCACCGACCGCTTCGATGTGATCACGGACCCTGCCCGCCGCGCCCTTCTGGATGGCATCGCACAGCAATTTGCCGCGCTTAAACCCGCGCTGGAGGCCTTGCCGCAGCAGGCGATCCATAACGACGTGAATGACTACAACATCCTCGCACTTGGCTCGCTGAAGCAGGCACCGCAGATCACCGGCATCATCGACTTTGGCGATATGTGCGCCGCGCCGCGCATTTGCGATCTGGCGATTGCGGCTGCCTATGTCGTGCTGGATCACCCCAATCCCGAGGCGATGCTGACCGCGCTGGTCGCTGCCTATCATGCCGCCAATCCCCTGACGGCGCAGGAACTGGACATGCTGTGGCCGCTGTTGAAAATGCGGTTGGCGGTCAGTCTGGTAAACTCCACCATCATGGCACAAGAGGTGCCCGACGATCCCTATGTGGTGGTCAGCCAAGGCCCCGCTTGGCGCTTTCTTGAAGGTCACCAGATTAATGAGGCCCAGATTGCCGCGCGGCTGCGCGTCGCCTGTGGCCTAGCCGTGGTGGACGGGGCCGACCGCGTGCTGGACTGGCTGGACGCGCAGCGCGGTGGCTTTGCGCCAATTGTCGGCACGGATCTGACAGATGCACCGATGGAATCCTGTTCGGTCGAGGCGACCAGCCTGCCACAGGATCCCTTCAACATCACCGCACAAGAGGCCGCCACCCTTGGATCGGAACACGCCGCAACGCACGCATTATGGCTGGGTCATTACGGCGACCCCCGCCTGATCTACACCGAGGATTTCTTTCGCCTCGGTCCATGGAAGGCCAGCGACCGGCGCACGGTGCACATGGGGGTCGATATCTTCGCCCCTGCCGGAACGCCGGTGCATGCGCCCATGGCGGGCACGGTTGCCTTTGCCGGTTATCGCCCATCGAACTTGGACTATGGCGGGTTGATCATGCTGCGCCATGGGACACCTGAAGGCGCGTTTTTCACTCTGTATGGTCATATGTCCCGCTCCTCGGTCGAAACGCTGAGCATTGGTCAGCAGATTTCCAAGGGCCAGCAGATCGCTGTCTTTGGTGATCTGCACGAAAACGGCGCATGGGCCCCGCATCTGCATTTTCAGATGGCGCTTGGTATTGATGGCATGAAAGAAGATTGGCCCGGCGCCGTTTCGCCCGACGATCTGGCGTTCTGGACTGCGATTTGCCCCAATCCAGCGGCCCTGATGAATGTGCCTGATGCTAAGGTCCAATTCACGCCCGTCAGCCGGGACGAGACGTTGGAGGAGCGGCGTGCCAACTTTGGTGCGAACCTGAAACTTAGCTATCAATCGCCTGTCATGCTGCTGCGCGGATGGCGGCATCACCTGTTCGATGAATGGGGGCGGCCCTATCTGGACGCCTACAACAACGTGCCGCATGTCGGCCACGCTCATCCGCGCATCCGGGCCGTGGCGTATGACCAACTGGGGCGCATGAACTCGAACACGCGCTACTTGCACCCGGCACAAGGCGCGTTCGCCAAAGCGGTTTTGCGCCACATGCCGGAGGGGTTGGATACCTGTTTCTTCGTCAACTCCGGCAGCGAGGCGAACGAGCTGGCCCTGCGTCTGGCGCGCGCGCAATCGGGTGGTCGTGACATGATCACGCCCGATCACGGCTATCACGGCAACACCACCGGTGCGATCGACATTTCCGCCTACAAGTTCAACGCCAAGGGCGGTGTGGGGCAGCCGGATTGGGTGCAACTGGTTGATGTGGCAGACGATTATCGCGGAAAGTTCCGGCGCGACGATCCTGACCGGGCCGAAAAATACGCGGCGTTGGTTGATCCCGCCTTGCAGGCGATCACCGCGCGCGGTGGCAAACTGGCCGGGTTTATCTGCGAGACGTTTCCCAGTGTTGGCGGCCAAATCATCCCGCCGAAGGGGTATCTGGCCGGGGTTTACAAACGTATCCGCGCGGCGGGCGGTGTGTGCATCGCCGACGAGGTCCAGACAGGTCTGGGTCGTTTGGGTGACTATTATTTCGGCTTTCAGGAACAGGGTGCGCTGCCAGATATCGTCGTTCTGGGCAAGCCCATTGGCAACGGGCACCCCTTGGGTGTGGTCGTGACCACCCGCGCGATTGCCGACGCATTCGCGCAGGGCCCCGAGTATTTTTCGACCTTCGGGGGCTCCACCCTGTCTTGCCGTATTGGCAAGGAGGTTCTGGATATCGTCGAGGACGAAGGCCTGATGGAAAATGCCCGCCTTCGTGGAAAGGCGCTGCTGGCGGGCTTGCGCGATTTGCAGGCTGATTTTGACGAAATCGGGGATGTGCGCGGTTATGGTCTGTTCATTGGGGTCGATCTGGTGTCGGACCGCGAGAGTCGCGCGCCGGGCACAGACATCGCGCGTTACGTGATCAACCGCATGCGCGATCATCGTATCCTGATCGGGGCCGAGGGACCCGCGGACAACATTCTGAAAATCCGCCCCCCGCTGACAATCGATGCCGATGGTGTCGATATGATTCTGCACACCCTGCGCGTTGTGCTGGCGGAGGTGCGCGTGCTGAGGGGATGTAACCCTGCCTGATCATGTGTCAAACGCCGCGTCCCACGCGGTAAGGTAGGGCGCGTATCGCCGCCACGCCGCGTTTCTGGTGGCGTGGATGGGTTGGCGCACCTGCTGTGCACTGGCCGTCAGAACCGGCCGGTTAGCCCGGTGTGGGGCGGCGCAGGCATCGCTCCAGTCCAGACCACAGCGGGTGATCACTGCGCGGGCTTCGCGCTCGGGGGCGGTGGTCAGCGCCTCGTAGGACAGCGGGATGATACGGTCGGCAAAGCGTGCCTGCCAATGTCCCATCAGGGCACGATACTTGCTGTAATAGCGTACCAGATCATCCAGATCATAGGCGAAACTATTGCCACCAGACGCAAAACAAGTGCGATAAAGCGACCAGCAAGTGGAACGGGCGTCGCGGGCAACATGCACAACGCAGGCATCGGGCAAGGCGGCCAGAACCAAACCGGCCCAACGGAAGTTCAGCGGCATCTTGTCGATGATTACCGGTTTTCCTTTTGCGTGATGTGACAGACCGGCACGCAGGTTAGCGGAAAAGGTGGCCATTTGATCCGGCGTTATCCGGTGCGCACCGTTTTCTGCACGCAGCAAGTCAGCGACGGCACTGGCGACGACGGATAATTCGCCTGCGGCATGGGTGCCCGGCACCCCGGCGAGGATCTGTTCGGTCAAGGTGGTGCCGGATCTCGGCAGGCCCAACACGAATATGGGTCTTGGGCCTGGTGCCGTTTCAGTTAGGTTGGGGAATTCAAGGGACGTCAGGTAATCGAATAGTGTCGCGTCTCTGTTGGGGTCATAACGCAGCGCGGCCCGGCGCAGCGTGTTGGCCTGTTGAAGGTGTCGCCATGCGGTTTCGATGTTGTCCAGTTGGTCATGCGCCTCGAAGGCGGCAAAATGCAAGCGCGCTCGGTCGATGGGCGATTGGTTTTCTGACAGCAAAAGCGTCTCGATCTGGCGTAAATGCGGGTGATCCGGTGTGTATCGCGTGATGCGTGACAGGCTTAGGTGGGCGGCTGTGTGGCCGGGCCGTAGGGCAATCGCGGCCTGAAACTGATTTGCGGCGTCCGATGTGCCACGGGCAGTGGCCAGAATTCCCAGATGATTATGCGCCTCGGCGATCTGATCGCGGGGGCCGGGTAGGATGCTGGCCCGCTCATGCGCATCTTGGGCCAGGTCCAGCGCACCGAGATGACGCAATGCGTCGCCGCGCAGGTTCAGCGCCGCAGGACTGTCGGGCGCACCCTGCACTGCCGCATCAGAGGCAGCCAACGCGCGTCGATAGTGACCCAATTCCAACCGACACGCGGCCAGCGCGGTCCAGTTTTGCACATCATCAGCGCTCAGTTGGCATGCGCGTTCCAACGCCGTCGCCGCATCACCGGTCTGTCGCAGCTCAATCAGCACGGCACCCAAGTTGCGCCACAGGGGCGCTTCGGTGGGGCGGGTGTCCAAGGCCCTGCGATACAGGGCAGCCGCCCGATCCGGTGCGCCCAGCGCACGATGACAGGCCGCGCGCAGATCGCACACCGCGGGCAAGTTAGGTGACAGCCGCGCCAATGCGTCGGCGCGCGTCAAGGCCGCCGTGAATTCCCCGGCGCGGTACAGTGCGATCGTGGCGTCCAGATCGGCCTGCGTTACCTGCCGTGCGTCCGGGTCGGGGCGGTCCAGTGCGTCCAGCCCGTCGCGTGCACGACGGTTGGATGGATAGCGCGCCAACACCTGACTATACAAGGCGCGGGCGCGCCCGTGGGCGCCGGTACGCCGGGCCGATTGCGCCTGAGACAGCAGTTTTGTGGCGGACATGGCCTGTGCGCTCATTCATTCCCCCGGATTATCGGTAGCCCGGTCAGATTGGCCGCAATTGGTTTAGATTCGGTCAAGGCCAATCAAGTTCGCCCAAAAACGAAAAAGCCCCGCCGTTTCGGGCGGGGCCTTTGAACACAAAAGATGGGCAAATCGTCAGCCCTTCATGCTGTCCCAGAAACTCTTGACCGAGTGGAAAAAGCTTTTGCTTTCCGGGTTGTTATCCTCGGACAGCTTTTCAAACTCGCGCAGAAGTTCCTTTTGCTTCGACGTCAGGTTGACAGGTGTTTCGACCGCCAACTCGATGAACATATCACCGGCACCGCCACCACGCAGAGATGGCATGCCCTTAGACCGCAGGCGCATCTGACGGCCCGATTGGCTGCCGGCGGGGATCTTTACCCGGCTGCGGCCGCCGTCGATTGTAGGCACCTCGATTTCGCCGCCGATGGCAGCAGCGATCATTGAAACGGGCACGTTGCAGAACAGGTTGGTTTCCTCACGCTCGAAAAGCGCGTGTTTTGTCACCTCGATAAAGATATAGAGATCACCTGTAGGACCACCGCGCATGCCCGCCTCGCCCTCGCCAGACAGACGGATACGCGTACCTGTTTCGACGCCAGCGGGGATATTTACGCTGAGTGCGCGGTCCTTTTCAACGCGGCCCTGACCACCGCAGGCCTTGCAGGGATTCTGGATGATCTGACCCAGGCCCGAACAGGTCGGGCAGGTCCGTTCAACGGTGAAAAACCCCTGTTGCGCGCGCACCTTGCCCATGCCGGAACAGGTGTGGCATGTGGTTGGCTCAGCACCGCCTTCAGCGCCCGAGCCTTCACAAGATTTGCACGTGACCGAGGTGGGTACATTGATCGTTTTTTGCAGACCCTTGTAGGCTTCTTCCAGCGTGATGCGCATGTTATAGCGCAGGTCAGCACCGCGCGACGCGCGACCACGACCGCCGCCTCCGCGCGCACCCATGAAATCACCGAACAGATCGTCGAACACATCCGAAAACGCCGAGGCGAAATCACCCTGACCGCCGCCGGGGCCTGGCCGCCCGCCGCCGCCCATTCCACCCTCGAAGGCGGCATGGCCGAACCGGTCGTAGGCTGCTTTTTTCTCGGCGTCTTTTAGAATCTCATACGCCTGACCCGCCTCTTTGAACTGGGTCTCGGCGTTGGGATTGTCCTTGTTGCTATCCGGGTGCAGGGCTTTGGCCTTTTGCCGGTATGCCTTCTTGATCTCATCGGCCGAGGCACCGCGGGCGACGCCCAGAACCTCGTAGAAACAACGTTTGGCCATTCGAGAACTCCTTTCCTTGAACCGTAAGGGGCCGGGCACTGGGCCCGGCCCCTACAGGGTTCGCAACTGCGCTTAGCCGCGCTTGTTGTCGTCCAGGTCCTCGAAATCGGCGTCGACGATATCGTCGTCGCCGGGGCCTGCTGACTCATCCGCCGCCTTGGGCGCGTCATCTTCGGCATCCATGGAGGCCTTGTAGATCGCTTCGCCCAGTTTCATGGCCGCTTCGGTGACGTTTTGGATACCCGACTTGATCTTTGCAGCATCGTCGTTTTCCAACTCGTCCTTGAGCGCAGCAATAGCCAGCTCGATCGCCTCGATTGTGGTTGGGTCCACCTTGTCGGCGTGCTCTTCCATCGATTTTTCGGTCGAATCGATCAGGCTTTCGGCCTGGTTGCGGGATTCGACCAGTTCGCGGCGCTCTTTGTCGGCCTCGGCGTTTTCTTCCGCGTCGCGGACCATCTTTTCGATGTCCTCGTCCGACAGACCGCCCGATGCCTGGATCGTGATCTTGTGCTCTTTGCCGGTGCCCTTATCCTTGGCCTGAACCGCAACGATACCGTTGGTGTCGATGTCGAACGTCACCTCAATCTGAGGCACGCCACGCGGCGCGGGCGGGATGTTTTCCAGATTGAACTGGCCAAGCATCTTGTTGTCGGCGGCCATTTCACGCTCGCCTTGGAACACCCGGATCGTCACCGCGTTCTGATTGTCCTCGGCGGTCGAGAACACCTGAGACTTGTTTGTCGGGATCGTCGTGTTGCGGTCGATCAGACGGGTGAACACGCCACCCAGCGTTTCGATACCAAGGCTCAACGGTGTGACGTCCAGCAGAACAACGTCCTTGATGTCGCCTTGCAGAACAGCAGCCTGAATAGCCGCGCCCATTGCGACGACTTCGTCAGGGTTGACGCCCTTGTTCGGCTCTTTACCGAACAGTTTGGTCACTTCTTCGATCACTTTGGGCATGCGGGTCATACCGCCGACCAGAACGACTTCGTCGATGTCAGACGCGGTTAGACCGGCATCCTTCAACGCGGCCTGGCAAGGCTTCAGCGAGGATTTGATCAGGTCGCCGACCAGCGATTCCAGTTTCGCACGGGTCAGTTTCATGACCATGTGCAGCGGCTGACCGTTCGAGCTCATCGAGATGAACGGCTGGTTGATTTCGGTCTGCGAGGCCGAGCTAAGCTCGATCTTGGCCTTCTCGGCCGCCTCTTTCAGACGTTGCAGCGCCATCTTGTCCTGCGTCAGGTCGACCGAATGCTCTTTCTTGAACTCGCTCGCCAGATAATCGACGATGCGCATGTCAAAGTCTTCGCCACCCAAGAAGGTGTCGCCGTTGGTCGCCTTGACTTCGAACAGGCCATCTTCGATTTCCAAAATGGTCACGTCGAATGTACCACCACCAAGGTCATAGACCGCGATCGTGTGGGCGTTTTCCTTGTCCAGACCATAGGCCAGCGCGGCGGCTGTGGGCTCGTTGATGATGCGCAGCACTTCGAGGCCGGCAATCTTGCCTGCGTCCTTGGTGGCCTGACGTTGAGCGTCGTTGAAATAGGCCGGAACGGTGATGACAGCCTGCGTAACGTCCTCGCCAAGATAGGATTCGGCTGTTTCCTTCATCTTACCAAGGATGAACGCGCTGATCTGGCTGGGCGAATACTTTTCGCCGCGCGCTTCGACCCATGCGTCGCCGTTGCCGCCGTCGATCACTTTGAACGGCATGTTTTTCTTGTCTTTCGCCAGCGCGGGATCATCCGCACGACGACCGATCAGGCGCTTGACGCCAAAGACGGTGTTTTCGGGGTTGGTCACGGCCTGCCGTTTGGCAGGTTGGCCGACCAGACGTTCACCTTCGGTGAAGGCGACGATCGACGGGGTCGTGCGGCCCCCTTCGGAGTTTTCGATGACACGGGCCGTGCGACCGTCCATGATGGCGATACAGCTGTTGGTGGTTCCCAGGTCAATACCAATGACTTTGGACATATTTTATCCCTCTTTCTTCAGGCGATATGACAGGGCGCGACCCATTACGGCATCCCGGCCCCGGTTAAGATGATGCGCGGCATATGGTGTTTGCAACGCTTCTGGGCGTATATAGGGAGCGCTGCAAGACGCTGCAAGCGGGGCGATGTGCAGGAATTGGGACTTTTTGCGCGAAATTCTTGCCGCAGGGCCAACAGGCCCGCTGATCGGCGCGCCTCGAAAATGGATGCCGGGACCGCCATGACAGAGCTGAACCTGCGCGGTTTTCGTATATTGCCGGGCTATTTGGACGCTAAAGCGCAGGCTGAGCTGGTCGAGGCGCTGCGCGTAGTCGTCGCTGCGGCGCCATTGTTTTCCCCGATGACACCTTATGGCAAGCCGATGCGTGTGCGCATGACCTCGGCGGGGCGCTATGGCTGGGTGTCGGACAGGCGCGGCTATCGCTATTCGCGGGTTCATCCCGACGGGCAGGGCTGGCAGCCGATTCCGGCTGAGGTGATGGCGATCTGGCGTGATCTGATCAGTGCCGTGCGCGATCCTGAGTGTTGTTTGCTGAACTATTACGGCGAAGGCGCGCGCATGGGCCTGCACCAAGACCGGGACGAGGCCGATTTCAGCTGGCCGGTGCTGTCGATTTCTCTGGGGGACGACGGGCTGTTGCGTATCGGCAATCGTGAACGGGGCGGTAGCACGGTGTCACACTGGTTGAAGTCGGGGGATGTGGTGGTGATGGGCGGCGACGCGCGGCTGATCTATCATGGGGTGGACCGGATCCGGTTTGGCAGCTCAGGCCTGCTGAGCGGTGGCGGCCGGATCAACCTGACTTTGCGAGTGGTGGACTGATGTCGGGACCAGGTTTGGAGCGGGTGATGTCCTGTCTGGCGCGGCGTATGTTGCCCCCGGTGGGATTTGGATATTTAGACCAAGAAAAAGCAGGGTGTGGCGCAGATATGCGTCCTTGCGACGGGGCGATGCGGGCGTCAGGATCGCAGGTGTAGTGAACTGAAAGGCCCAATTGACATGCAATATGATCCAATGACGCAACCCTGCCCGCTGCCATTTTCACCGTTCAAGTCCTGCACCGTACCGCGCCCGATTGGATGGCTGTCGACGATCAGCGCCGATGGGCGACATAACTTGGCCCCTTACAGCCAATGGCAGAACCTGACGTTTGATCCGCCAATGGTGATGTTCGCCGCCAACCGCTATTCCGACGGACGGCGCAAGGTTACGGTGATAAATGCCGAAGAATCCGGTTGGTTCGTGTGGAATATGGTCACGTTCGATCTGCGCGAGGCGATGAACATTACCGCCATGGCGGTTGCTTCGGATGTGGATGAGTTCGAGGCGGCGGGATTGGTGAAAGCGGGCTGCGTACATGCCCCCGGCGCGCGGGTAGCCTCCAGCCCCTGCCATTTTGAGTGTCGATATCTCAGCACGCATCACCTGCCCGGAAACAGCCCGGTGGGCGGGGTTGATGTGGTTTATGGCCGGGTTGAGCAGATCAATGTGGACGACGCGGTGATCACGCCCGAGGGCAAGTTGGACATCGCGCAGATCGCGCCGGTCGCACGGATGGGGTATTATGACTACACCGTCGTGCGCGACACGTTTGAGATGCGCATCCCCGACGCCAACGGCGCCGAGGCGGATGGGCTGGAAGGCAAGGCCTGAGGCGCGTCAGCCCTGCTTGGTGACGACTGTGCGATAGGGGTAGGGGATCGAGATTCCGTTGGCGTCGAAGCTTTCCTTGATTGCTTTGGTCAGGGAGAATTTGAGATCCCAGTAATCGTCAGTACTGCACCACAGCCGCGCTGATATATCGACAGCGCTGTCTCCCAGATTGGTCACGCGCGCCCAGGGTTCGGGGTCGGACATGATGCGCGGCTCGGCGCGGGCATGCTCCAGAATGATCTGCATCGCCTGATCCGCGTTGTCGCCGTAGTCGATGCCAAAGGTCAGGTCCAGACGCCGGGTGTCATGTGCCGAGTAATTGGTGATTACAGCCCCCCAAGCCTGCCCATTTGGCACGATGATTTGAACGTTTTGCGGCGTCGTCAGTTCGGTGAAGAAAAGGGATATTTCGGTCACTGTCCCTTCGGTGCCTCCGATATTTACATACTGGCCCAACGAGTAGGGGCGAAAAATTACCAGCATGATCCCGGCGGCCAATCCCGCCAGCGTTCCTTGCAGCGCCATGCCAATGGCCAGCGTCGCGGCACCCATCACAGCGACCAGGCTGGTTGCCTGGATGCCGAACAACCCCAGCACCGCCATCAGCACCATCAGGCGGATGACCCATGTTGTCACAGTCGCGGCAAAATTCCCCAGCGTCTTGTCCAGCCGTGGGTGACGGTTCACCTGACGTCGCACCATGCGTCCGACGAACCCGGCCACTGCCCAGCCTATGATCAGAACGATCAGCGCCTTGACCGCGTTGATGATCAATGGGGCGTAAACTGTGACTTCCTGCAAGAGGTCATCCATTCTATCAGTGTCCTTTCAAACGCGACTTGAAGGGGGCGAACCCGTGACAAAGGCCCCGGTTCCCCGGAGCCTTTCATTTTCGTGCCGACCAGCAGGAGTCAGGCGCCTTTGGATTTTCTCATCTCGTCACGGATTTCCATCAAGATATCCAGTTCGGATGGGCCGGTGGGCACGTCCGGTGCTACTTCCTCTGGTTTTTCCGCCTCCGATTTGACGCGGTTGACCATCTTGACCAGCATGAACACAACGAAGGCCACGATCAGGAAGTTGATGATCGCCATGACGAAGCGGCCGATGGCAAAGACGGCGACACCGGCCTCTTGGGCCGCATCGATCGAGGCATACTGCGATCCGTCGCCGCCAATGACATAGAACCAGCCCGCGAAATCGATACCGCCGGTGAACAACGCGATTATCGGGTTGATAAGGTCGCCCACAAGGGATGTCACGATGGCGGTAAAAGCCGCGCCGATGATAATACCAACGGCCATGTCCATGACATTGCCCTTGGCGATGAAATCCTTGAATTCGTTAATCATGCATGTCCCTCACGCGTTTCAGTGCGGCCTGTGCCGCGACTATCAGGCAGATCTCTAGCATAAATGGCGGAGAGTGACCTCAGTTTTGTGTGGGAATTGCGGTTGATTTTTCCCCGACCCTTGCGTGGATCAGCCGGGGAGTGTTCCTTCAAGCACATAGCGCAACATATCGACCACCTGCTGAGGCGTGCGGGCGACGGCCAGCGCGGCAGCATCGACCTCTTTTAATGCGTGGTCATGCTCGGGTTGTTGTAGGATGATCAGAGACTTGCCCAAGGCGGCGGCATAGCCTGCGTCAAAGGCTGCGTTCCATTGTTTGTATTTCTCGCCAAACCGAACGACCACCACGTCGGCCTCTTCAATCCCCTTGCGGGTTCGGATGGCGTTCAGCATGGCGCCTTTGTGATCGTGCCAATACTTGGTATCTTCCGAACCCAGGATCGCCACGCCACAGTCGTCGCTTGCCGCGTGGTCGGTAACAGGGGCAGCAAAGGATACTGCCAACCCGGCGGCCCCTTCGACAATCTGTTCACGCCAATCGGTGTGGATTTCACCAGATAAATAAACACTTAACATTGGTTTCTCCCTTGTTGCCGTAGGGTGCGCTTAAGCGCACCTTACCCGCGCAGAACGCCGCCGGTCGCCTTGGCCACCTTTTCGACGATTTTCTCGCTGACGGCCTCCAGATCGGCCTCTTTCAGCGTTGCTTCAATGGGTTGCAAGCGCACCGTGACGGCAATGGATTTCTTGCCCTCGCCAAGGCTGCCGCCGATGAATTCATCGAACACGCGCACGTCCTCGATCAGGGCCTTATCTGCGCCCGCCGCCGCGTTGACCACTGTCAGTGCCTCGACATCTGCATCGACAACAAAGGCGAAATCCCGGTCCACGGCTTGCAGATCCCGCATTTGCGCCGCACCGCGATTGGCCCCGGCATTACGCGGCAGGGGGATTTCAGCAGGCCAAAGGGTGAAGCCAACAGCGGCCCCTTTGATATCCATCGCGCGCAGGATGCGTGGGTGCAATTCGCCAAACACGCCCATCACCTTTTTCGGTCCCAAGCATATTTTTCCATGCCGTCCCGGATGCCACCACTCGGCGGCCCCGCGCAGGATCTGTACCTTGGCGGGCGCGCCCATGGCGGCCAGAACGGCCTCGGCGTCGGCCTTGGCGTCGTATAGGTCCACTGCGCGGCTACTGCCATGCACATCCTTGGGGCCAGTGCGCCCAATCAGGATGCCGCTGGCCAGCAGGTGCTGTTCGCCCGGCTCGCCGCCGTGGAAGGCGTGTCCGACCTCGAACAGGGCCATGTCCATGATCCCGCGCGCCTGATTGCGCGCGGCAGCTTGCAGCAAACCGGGCAGCAGGGCGGGGCGCATGTGGCTCATCTCGCTGCTGATCGGGTTGGCCAGCATCGTGGCATCGTCACCGCCGCCAAACATCTGCGCGCTGGCGCGGTCGATGAAGCTGTAGGTGACGCATTCGTTATAGCCCAACGCGGCGCAGGTGCGGCGCGCCATCTGTTCGCGCCGCTGCATGGGCGACAGGATCGGTTTGGGTACACCGGCCTGCGCGCGCGGCAGGGGGCGACCGACCAGCTTGGTTAGGGACGCGATACGCGCCACTTCTTCGACCAGATCGGCCTGACCTTGTACATCGGGGCGCCAGCTGGGGACATGGGCCATATCGCCTTCCAGGCGGAATCCCAGCGCGGTCAGCGTCTGGCGCTGCTCGGATTCGGGGATATCCATGCCAACCAGTGACTGCACGCGGGCGGGTTGCAACCGGTAGGCGCGGCTGACGTCGGGCACTTCGCCCGCGACCACCACGTCCGAGGGCGTTCCGCCGCACAGGTCCATGATCATCTGCGTCGCCAGCTCGATTGCCTCCATGTTGAAGGCCGGATCAATGCCGCGTTCGTTGCGATAGCGCGCATCCGAGTTGATTTTCAACGCGCGCCCCGTCGTGGCAATCTGCACGGTGTCCCAAACCGCGGCCTCAAGAAACACATCCGTCGTGTCCAGCGTACAGCCGGTCGAGAGGCCCCCCATGATGCCGCCGATGCTTTCGATGCCGTTATCGTCCGAGATCACGACTTGGCCCGCGGAGAAGGTATAGTCCTTCTCATCCAATCCGGTCAGGGTCTCGCCGCCTGCCGTGCGATGCACGCGCAAATCGCCGCTGACCTTGGCCGCATCAAAGACGTGCAGCGGGCGATTGCGGTCATAGGTAAAGAAGTTCGTGACGTCGACCAGCGCAGAAATGGGTCGCAAGCCGATGGCGCGCAACCGGTCCTGCAACCACGCGGGGCTGGGACCGTTGGTGACGCCTTTGATCAGACGTCCGGCGAACACCTCGCAGCCTGCGGTGCGGGTGTCGTCGTCGATGGTCACGCCGATGGGGCAGGAGAACTGGCCCGCGACCTGCGCCGTCTTGGCTGGCTTCATTTTACCCAGACCGCGTGCGGCCAAATCCCGCGCGATACCACGCACGCCCAACGCATCGGGGCGGTTTGGAGTGATGGCGATATCAATCACGGGGTCCACCTTGGCGGGGTCATTTGCGGCCAGCCAATCGGTATATTTATCGCCCACTTCGCCCGATGGCAGTTCGATGATGCCGTCATGTTCGTCCGATAGCTCCATCTCGCGCTCGGAACACATCATCCCATAGCTCTCGATGCCGCGGATCTTGCCGACGCCGATGGTGGTGTCGATGCCGGGCACGTAAACACCGGGCTTGGCGACGACCACGGTGATCCCCTCGCGGGCATTGGGCGCGCCACAGATAATCTGAAGCGGGCCATCGTCGGTGTCCACCTGACAGACGCGCAGACGGTCGGCATCCGGGTGAGCCTCGGCGCTGATCACTTTGCCGATGGTAAAGGCCGACAGGCGCGCTGCGGGGTTCGAGACCTCCTCGACCTCCAGCCCCAGATCGGTCAGTGCATAGGTGATTTCATCGACAGACGCGGTCGTGTCGAGGTGGTCTTTGAGCCAGGAGAGGGTGAATTTCATATGCCTTCATCCGCAAGTAATTGTGGGTTACTCACCCCTTAGCTGATTGCACGGCAGGGGGAAAGTGTGGTTGCAAATGGCTCTGCGGATGAGGTCTGAGTTAGTTCTAGCTTAGTGGTCGTTTTACTCGCTTAATCTCAAAGAGATCTTTCAAGCTAACCGCGACCCCATAATAGAAATCGTCTCGCATTGCCTTAATAATGGCGTCTTCTGCTACATGAATTTGGTCAATTGCTTCTCTTGACGAGCCGACCTTGACGCCATCCATAACCAATTCGCATTCGTGTAGTGCCCTGGCGTGGTTTTCAACGGATTTAAGCACCCACGAACTTGCAACTAAAATCAGCTTGCGTTTGGCAGTTCTCAACTGAGAGAAACCGAGTTTTTTGGCTTCTTCGTCATCTGAAAAAAATACCAGCGCATGCTGATCTATAGCATCAATAAAGTCTCGGTATGCGTCGCGCCGCTCTTTAGCAATTTCGGAGAGCCGATCGGTTTCTTTTTGCCAACGATAAACTAAAGCGCCACCAAAGAGAGTGACCATCGCAGCAATTACAACTGCCCAGTTCACCTACTCAACCCGCCCCTAAGCGTCGGCACGTCCAGCGCTGAAAATCCGTAATGCCGCAGCCAGCGCAGGTCGGAATCAAAGAAGGCGCGCAGATCGGGAATGCCGTATTTCAGCATCGCGATCCGGTCTATCCCCATGCCAAAGGCAAAGCCCTGCCATTCATCCGGGTCGATGCTGCCCGCGCGCAGGACGTGGGGATGCACCATGCCACTGCCCAAGATTTCCAGCCAGTCGTCGCCCTCGCCCACTTTCAGCGTGCCGCCCTCCCACGAGCAGCGGATGTCGACCTCGGCCGATGGCTCGGTGAAGGGGAAGTGCGACGCGCGAAAGCGCAGGTCGACATCGTCGACCTCGAAAAACGCCTTCACGAACTCTTCCAGAACCCATTTCAGGTTGGCCATCGAGATGTCCTTGTCGATCGCCAAACCCTCGATCTGGTGGAACATCGGTGTGTGCGTCATGTCATAGTCGGCGCGGTAAACGCGGCCCGGCGCGATGATGCGGATCGGTGCGCCCTGATCCTGCATCGAGCGGATCTGCACCGGACTGGTATGCGTGCGCAGAACATGCGGCGGGCGTTCATCCCCCTCGGCGCGGTGGGTATAGAACGTGTCCATCTCGGCGCGGGCCGGGTGGTGGCCGGGTATATTCAAAGCGTCGAAGTTGAACCAGTCCGACTCGATCTGCGGGCCCTCGGCCACGGCAAATCCCATGTCGGCGAAAATCGCGCTGACCTCTTCCGTCACCTGGCTGATCGGGTGGATCGTGCCCGCGCGACGGGGGCGCGACGGCAATGTCACGTCCAGCCATTCATTGCGCAGACGTTCATCCAGCGCGGCATTGCCCAACGCGTCCTTCTTGGCGGCCAGCGCGCTGTTGATCTCATCCTTGAGCGCGTTCAGCGCGGGGCCTGCGGTCTGGCGTTCTTCGGGCGTCATCTTGCCCAGTTCGCGCATCTTCAGGCTGATCTCGCCCTTTTTGCCGACCGCGCGCAGGCGCAGATCCTCTAGCGTTGCCTCGTCCGGGGCGTTCGCGATCAAATCGATGTATGTCTGGCGCAGATCGTCCATTGGCTGTCTCCTGACTGTCGCGCCGTTCCTAGCCATTCCGCCCTCCAGCGGCAAGCCCTGCGCCTCTAAGCCCTGCGAATTCGCGTAAAACCCTTGGCGAACCACACTGTTTAGCCAGATTTGCGCCGCTGAGGCGCCACTGCGGATCGCCAGTTTTCGGATCAGTCGTAACTTGGCCCAGATCAGGAGATATCAGATGAAACCGATGCGCATTGCCCTAATTCTACCCGTCCTCGCCGCTGGCCTCATGGGATCTCCCGTCGATGCCTTTGGTGTGTCGAAACGCGCTGCCACGCCGCCCCCGGCCAGCCATCAGGGGCAATGGTATACAACACCGGATGGGTGCTCATACTCTCGCGCCAAGGCACCGGGCTATGCGGTGCAATGGGTGCTGATCCTGAATCCGCATCACATTGGACAACCCAACGCCGGGCGGCATTGTCGCGTCAGCCTGCAATCGCGCGGCTAACACGCTTCGTCGTGCGCTTGCGGCGTTTAATGTCCCCCAGAACGAAAAACGCCGCCGGGGTAAAACCACGGCGGCGTTTCTGTATAATCCAAGGCTGGCGCTTAGGCTGCCAGCGCACCTTGGGCTTGCTCGACGATCGCGCTGAATGCAGCGGGTTCGTGCACGGCCAGATCGGCCAGAACCTTGCGGTCCACTTCGATGCCGGCCAGGGTCAGGCCATTGATGAAGCGGCTGTAGGTCAGCGTCGCATCATGGCTACGCACGGCGGCGTTGATCCGCTGAATCCACAGGGCGCGGAAGTTGCGCTTGCGATTCTTGCGGTCGCGCGTGGCGTACTGGTTGGCCTTGTCGACGGCCTGTGCGGCCACCTTGAAGGTGTTCTTGCGGCGGCCATAATAACCTTTGGCAGCCTTGATGACTTTCTTGTGACGGGCGTGGGTAACAACACCACTTTTAACGCGTGACATATCCTAAATCCCTCTAAATCAGCGTGCGTAGGGCATCATCGGTTTGATGATACCTTCGTCGGCCTTGCACAGCGTGGTGGTGCCGCGCGCGTTACGGAGAAATTTGTTGCTGCGTTTGATCATGCCGTGCTGTTTGCCGGCCTGAGCCGCCACGACACGGCCGCTCGCCGTCACTTTGAACCGCTTTTTGCAGCTCGATTTGGTCTTCATCTTGGGCATTTCCGGCTCCTATTCTGGTCAGTCGGTCGGACGCGCGACTCGGCATGCCACTTAGGCCGGTCGCGCGGATTGAGTGCGCTGTTTACGGGCGGCACACGCCCGGCGCAAGAGGGAAATCGCCCGCCTCGACCGTAAGTTTAGGTCGATTGCACGCGGCTGTGCGCCGGTGCCCGGGATCACATGAGCGAGCCGACAACCCGCACAAAGGCCGCCGGAACATCCTTGATTGCATAGCCCCCCGGCTTTTTCTGGATGGCATAGATTACCAGACATCCGGCAGCGACCAGAACCAGCGCGGCAACACGTGGCGCGCGCCGGTCCGAAAAAGACGAGACAATTGAAGGGATGGCAAACACGCCCAGAATCAGGCCGATGACCAGAAATAGATCAGAATTCATAAAATACACCCATAGGGGACGCCCCTTGAGAATAGGTTAACCCGGATCTGTCGCGTAGATCAAACTTTCCTGACAGGGGGCGACCCGCAAGATGTTGGTCGAGCCCGGCACGTTGAACGGCACGCCCGCCGTGACCACAATCTGATCAAGTGTCGTGGCATACCCTTGGGCGCATGCGGCGCGCGCGGCACTGATTACGGCCAGCTTGAACCGGTCCAGTTCCGGCGTCATCACACAATTCACGCCCCAGGTCAGCGCCAAACGCCGCGCGGTTCCGCGCAGGGGTGTCATGGCGATGATCGGAACGCGCGGGCGTTCGCGCGCGGTCAGCAAGGCGGTTGTGCCCGACTGGGTAAAGCAACAGATCGCCTTGATGTTGGTGGTCTCAGCAATTTCACGTGCGGCGGCGACGATCCCGTCGGCGACCGTGCTGCGCACCGCAACGCGGGACGCCTCGATGATCTGGGTATAGGTCGGATCGTTTTCGACCTCGCGCGCGACATTGTCCATCGTCGTTACCGCTTCGATCGGGTAATCTCCGGCGGCGGATTCGGCAGATAACATGATGGCGTCCGCGCCCTCATAGATGGCGGTCGCGACATCGCTGACCTCAGCACGGGTCGGGACCGGGGCCTCGATCATTGATTCCAGCATCTGAGTGGCGACGATCACCGGCTTGGCAGCGGCGCGGCAGGCACGCACCAGACGCTTCTGGATCGGCGGCACATTCTGCACCGGCAGTTCCACCCCCAGATCGCCGCGCGCCACCATGATGCCGTCGGACGCGGCCAGAATGGCGTTGAACCGGGTGACCGCGGACGGTTTTTCGATTTTGGACAGGATGGCGGCCCGCCCGGCGGCCAGATCGCGCGCCTCGGTCACGTCTTCGGGGCGCTGCACGAAACTGAGTGCCAGCCAATCAACGCCCAACTGACAGACAAACTCCAGATCTTTACGATCCTTTTCCGACAGGGCGGCCAGTGGCAGTTCAACATCGGGCACGTTTACGCCCTTGCGGTTGCTGATCACACCGCCCACCATCACCTCGCATTCGGCAAAATCCTTGCCGCATTTGACGACCTTCAGGCGGATCTTGCCATCGTTGACCAAAAGGGACGCGCCGGATTCAAGCGCCTGAAAAATCTCGGGATGGGGCAGGCAGACACGGCTTACACTGCCCTCGGCCGGATCCAGATCCAGTCGAAAGGATGCGCCGGGCACCAATTCTTCTTCGCCATTGGCGAAAACACCAACGCGCAGCTTGGGCCCCTGAAGGTCGGCCAGAATACAGATCGGGCTATCCAGATCTTTTTCGACCTGCCGGATGATACGGTGCTTTTCGCGGATGTCGTCATGCGCGCCATGGCTCATGTTCAGGCGAAAAACGTCTGCCCCGGCCTCGTGTAGGGCGCGGATCATGTCATAGGTATCCGAAGCAGGGCCAAGCGTGGCGACGATCTTGACGTTGCGATGGCGTCTCATATGTGAAATTCCCTGATAGTGAAGCATGCGTGGGCAGATGATCGTGTTATCGCTAACGCGTGCCGTAGGTGCAAGAGGTGCGATAGGCACAATGCGACACGCAGAGCGGAAAGGCAAAGCATGACAGCAGCAGCAGATGGTATGCCCGTCGCCGAGGTTCCCCCCTTTTATGTGACGGGCGCGGAGCGCCCGTCACGCTGGCTGTTGACTTGCGATCATGCAAGCAACCGGGTGCCCGATTTTGTTGCGGGCGGCGATCTGGGCGTGACCCCTGCCGATATGGCGCGCCACATCGCCTATGATATCGGCGCGGCTGGCGTGACACAGGCGCTGTCCAAGGCGCTGGATTGTCCCGCCATCCTGTCGGATTTCTCGCGCCTGGTGATTGATCCCAACAGGGGCGAAAACGACCCGACGCTGGTGATGAAGCTTTATGATGGGACCATCATACCCGGCAATCGCCATGCCGATGAGGCCGAGGTGCAGACCCGTCTGAACCGCCTCTATCGCCCCTATCACAGTGCCTTGGCGCAAATGTCGGCGCGCCGCGACGATACAGTGATCGTGTCGATGCACAGCTTTACGCCGCAGTTGCGCGCCCGTCCGCCGCGCCCATGGCATATCGGTGTGCTTTATGCCGCCGACGCCCGTCTGGCACAGTCTTTGCTGTCGCTGCTGCGCGCTGAACCGGACCTGTGCGTGGGCGATAACCAGCCTTATGGTGGCCACCTGCCCGGCGATGCGATCGCGCGCCATGCCATCGCCCATCAACGCCCCAATGTCCTGATCGAACTGCGCAGCGACCTGATCGAAACGCCAGACCAGCAGCACGCCTGGGCCGCGCGCCTTGCGCCGATCCTCACCCAAGCATTGGCCCAGACCGGCCTGTAAAACGGAGTCTTCACATGCCCCATGTCATCATAGACTACGCCGCCGACATCGCCAGCGCGGCCCAGATGCAAACCTTGTGCGATGCCCTGTTTGACGCGCTGGCCGCGCATCCTGCGATCACCCGGCCCGAAACGCTGAAAATTCGCTGTGCCCCGGTGACCGCGCATCGACTGGGCACTAAGGGA
The DNA here is from genome assembly GCA_035798175.1 of Rhodobacteraceae bacterium KMM 6894. Lineage (GTDB taxonomy): Bacteria > Pseudomonadota > Alphaproteobacteria > Rhodobacterales > Rhodobacteraceae > Roseovarius. Next base: position 150,574 of record JAPFBS010000007.1, on the reverse strand, counting down.
CAGGGATTCGCCCACGCGACACTGCTGCTCTTGCCTGGGCGCGATGCAGACACCAAATCAGATCTGGCACAGACGATCCTGCGTGAACTGACAGTGCATTTGCCCGATGCGACCAGCCTGTCAGTCAACTTGTCCGATCTGGATGCCAGCTATGCCAAACGGGTCTTGCCCGACTGAACCCAAGGAGGAATGATCATGGACAAAGCCACCCAGACCGAGCTGGAGGCCGCCGCCTTTCGCACCCTGCGCGAACATCTGATGGAAAAGCGCACGGATGTGCAGAACATCGACATGATGAATCTGGCCGGGTTCTGCCGCAACTGTCTTAGCCGCTGGTACCAAGAGGCCGCGAATGAGCGCGGCATCGCCATGACCAAGGACGAAGCGCGCGAGATTTACTATGGCATGACCATGGACGAATGGAAGCGCAACTATCAGGCCGACGCGAGCGACGCCCAACAGGACGCGTTCAAGGTCGCGTTCGCGAAAAACGTAGGCGACAAGGGCTGAGTGGACGCGGGGCGGCACATGGGCCGCCCCGGTTGACCTAAATAGCGGCTTTCAGGCTCTCTTCCAGATAGATCTCGCGCAGGCGCCGCGCCACGGGGCCGGGCGTGCCATCGCCTAGGCTAACGCCGTCGATCTCGATAACGGGCATGACAAACGCACTGGCCGAGGTGAAAAACGCCTCATCCGCATCCTGTGCCTCGGCAATGGTAAACGACCGTTCCTCAACTTCCATCTGCGCCTCTTCGGCGCAGCGCAGCACAGCCGCGCGGGTGATCCCGTGCAGGATATCGTTGGACAGCGCGCGGGTGATGATGCGCCCGTTCTTGATGATATATGCGTTGTTGCTGGTGCCCTCGGTCACATAGCCGTCTTCAACTAGCCAAGCATCGTCGCACCCGGCCTTTTTCGCCATCATCTTGCCCATAGACGGATACAGCAATTGAACCGTCTTGATGTCGCGCCGGCCCCAGCGGATGTCCTCGATGGAAATCACTTTGATCCCTTTTTCGGCTAAGGGGGATTGGGCCATGCCCGGCTTGGACTGCGTAAACAGTACCAGCGTGGGCGCGGTGGTTTCAGGGTCGGGGAATGCAAAATCGCGGTCCCCGTCACTGCCGCGTGTGACCTGCAAATAGATCAACCCGTCGTTGATGTCGTTCACCCGCACCAATTCCCGGTGGATCTCCAGCAGGTCGTCGAACGCGGCGGGTTTCACCATATCCAACTCATCCAACGACCGTTCCAACCGACGTAAATGTCCGGGGAAATCAATCAACTTCCCCCCCAGAACGCTGGTCACCTCATAGACCCCGTCAGCCATCAGGAATCCACGATCAAAGATCGAAACCTTGGCTTCGGTCTCGGGCAGGTAATCGCCGTTTACATAGACAGTTCGCATTATATCATCCCCACAAGGCTGGCGTCGGGGGATGCACCCCCGCGCTATCAAAAATCAAAGGCGCGTCGCGATCTTCGGCCAGCAACAGTGGCCCGTCCAGATCCGTCACCGCCACGCCCTGCGCCACCAATGTCGCAGGCGCCATCGCCAGCGAGCTGCCCACCATGCAGCCCACCATCACGCCATAGCCTTCGGCCAAAGCGGCCTGTTTCAACGCCAACGCCTCGGTCAGTCCGCCGGTCTTGTCCAGCTTGATGTTGACCATGTCATACTTGCCCTTCAAGCTGGCCAAACTGGCGCGATCATGGCACGACTCGTCGGCGCAGACCGGCACGGGCCGCGCCATCCCGATCAATGCGTCATCCTCGCCCGCTGGCAAAGGTTGCTCGACCAGAGCGACCCCCAGCCGCACCAGATGCGGGGCCAGATCGGCATACACTTCCGCGCTCCAGCCTTCATTGGCGTCGATGATGATCGTTGATTTCGGCGCACCCGCCCGCACAGCTTCCAACCGGGGCATATCGTCGGGCGTGCCCAGCTTGATTTTCAATAACGGGCGAAACGCATGCTTGGCCGCTTGCGCCTGCATTGCCTCGGGCGTGTCCAACGACAGGGTATAGGCGGTGATCTCAGGTCCGGGCGCAGGTAGGTTCAACAGATCCCACACCCGTTTTCCCGCCGACTTGGCGCGCCAATCCCACAGCGCACAATCAAGCGCATTGCGCGCGGCCCCGGCGGGCAGATGTGGAGCCAGATCCACCTCGCCGCCCGCTTCGAACAGAGGTGCCAGCGCCATGATCTGATCCGTCACCGACTCCAGCGTTTCACCGTACCGCGCGTAGGGCACACATTCGCCCACACCGGTCGTGCCGTCGCCGGACACCCGCACGGTCAACACCTGAGCCTCGGTGCGCGACCCGCGGCTGATGGTAAACACCTGCGCCAATCGAAACACATCGCGCGTCACGGAAATCTGCATCGAACTGTGCATTGCCCCCGCCTTTCATCGTTCCAAAAATACTCAAACTCGACGCCTTTGACAGGCGCCAAGTTCTATATCAAAGCGCCGCCAGCGCCGCGACCAACACATCCGATCCAAACCGATAGGGATCGGTCGCGGGCAGATCCATCCGGGCCGAGACATCTGCCAGATAGGCCTTCGCCTCGTCTTCGCTCATATGCTGCGTGTTCACTGCGATGCCAGCCACCTGACAGGCCGGGTTGGCGACCTGCGCCAAGGGCAGAGCCGTGTCGCGCAACTGCTCCAGCGAGGGCAGGGAATAGCCGGGCAGGCCGCGCATATGGGTGCGGGTCGGCTCGTGACACAGGATCAACGCATCCGGCTGACCGCCATGGATCAGCGCCATCGTCACGCCCGAATAGCTGACGTGAAACAGGCTGCCTTGTCCTTCGATCATGTCCCAGTGATCGTCGTCATTGTCGGGCGTCAGGTATTCAATCGACCCGGCCATGAAATCGGCGATCACCGCGTCCAATGGCACGCCATGTCCGGTGATCAGGATACCGGTCTGACCTGTGGCGCGGAACGTTGATTTCATCCCCCGCGCGACCATGTCGCGTTGCATTGTCAACGCGGTGTACATCTTGCCAACCGAGCAATCCGTGCCAACGGCCAGACAGCGCTTGCCGGTGCGCTTTACGCCGTTTGCAATCGGATAGCCAACCGTTGGCACACGCACATCGTGCAAAGTGCCGCCATGGGTCTGCGCCGCGGCAACCAGATCGCCTTCGTCGCGCAGCAGATTGTGCAGGCCCGAAGCCAGATCATAGCCCATCTCAAGCGCCTTGATCAGCACCTCTTTCCACGCGGCCGAAATCACGCCACCACGGTTGGCTACACCAATCACCAGCGTTTTCGCACCAGCGTCACGTGCATCCTGCAAGGTCATCTCGGTCAGACCTAAATCGGCGCCACAGCCGGGCAAACGGATTTGGCCAATGGCATTTTCAGGCCGCCAGTCGCGGATGCCGATGGCCACTTTCGCGGCCAGCATATCGGGCGCGTCGCCCAGGAACAGAAGATATGGCGTTTCGATCATGTTGAAGGTCCCAATGCAGTGGTGCGCAATATATGCTCACGGTGTTTGCGGCAGTTTGGGCCGAATATCCAGATATTTCATATTTAAATCGTTGCGTTGGACTGGAAATAAGCATGATGTTTCTGGAAATAATCGAAATTACCGCAGATCTTCCCGGCGCCTTCTTTGACCACCTACCCGGTCAGAATCATTCCGGGCTGGGGAAAACCGATCACTGCGATGGATATGCTGCACCTGCAAAATCGCCTTGCCACCCTGTGCGCAATTTAATAGCTCTATATGTAGAATTTACGCAATTTCCTTACCTGTGAGAGGATCCCATCATGAGCTTTCGTTTGCAACCCCCCGCACCCGCCCGTCCCAACCGCTGCCAGCTGTTCGGCCCCGGCTCGAACGCGAAACTGTTCGAAAAGATGGCTGCGAGTGCGGCGGATGTGATCAACATCGACCTTGAGGATTCCGTCAGTCCTAACGACAAGGATCTGGCACGCAAGCAGACGATCGAGGCGATCAATTCGGTCGATTGGGGCAGCAAATATCTCAGCGTGCGGATCAACGGGCTGGATACCGGGTGGTGGTATCGCGACGTGGTCGACCTGCTGGAACAGGCGGGCGACCGTCTGGACCAGATCATGATTCCCAAGGTGGGGTGTGCGGGCGATATCTATGCCGTTGATGCGCTGGTCACGGCGATCGAACGCGCCAAGGGGCGTACCAAGCCGATCAGTTTCGAGGTGATTATTGAGAGTGCCGCAGGCATCGCGCATGTCGAGGAAATCGCCGCCGCCAGCCCGCGTTTGCAGGCGATGAGCCTCGGCGCGGCCGATTTTGCCGCGTCGATGGGGATGGCAACGACAGGAATCGGCGGCACGCAGGAAAACTACTATATGCTGCATGAGGGCGTGAAACATTGGTCCGATCCGTGGCATTGGGCGCAGACGGCCATCGTCGCCGCCTGCCGAACCCATGGATTGCTGCCCGTCGATGGACCGTTTGGCGATTTTTCCGACGATGAAGGTTTTCGCGCTCAGGCGCTTCGCTCGGCCACGTTGGGCATGGTGGGAAAATGGGCCATTCACCCCAAGCAGATCGCGCTGGCCAATGAGGTGTTCACCCCCAGCGAGGCCGCTGTGACCGAAGCGCGTGAAATTCTGGCGGCCATGGAAACGGCCAAAGCGAACGGTGAGGGCGCGACTGTTTATAAGGGGCGCCTGGTGGATATCGCCAGCATCAAACAGGCCGAGGTGATCGTGAAGCAGTCTGAGATGATCGCACGCGGCTAACCTAGCCGAGATCGGGCTGGGGCTCTGCCCCGCCCTAAAAAATTCGCGAATTTTTTAGGGCCCCCCGGGATATTTCTGGCCAGAAGATACACGAGCGCGGCTTGTGTGAAGGCGCGGTGCGCCTCATATACTGGGAAATGGATAGGGAGCGGACGGCGTGGCGGATATACGGCAACAGATTGATGCGTTTCTGGAACGGCCTGAGGTTCGCAATCTGATCATCGGTGTGATCGTGTTCAACGCGGTTATTCTGGGGATGGAGACGTCATCCACGCTGATGGCCTCCTATGGTGGTGTGATCGTCGCGCTGGATATGGCCTGTTTGGCGTTTTTTGTGGTCGAGATTGCCGCCAAGCTGTTTGCGCGCGGTGGGCGGTTTTTTCGCAGCGGATGGAGTGTCTTTGACTTTGTGATTGTTGGTGTGGCGTTGGTTCCAGCGGGGCAGGGCCTGTCGGCGTTGCGCGCGCTGCGAATTCTACGTGTGCTGCGGGTTATTTCAGTCGCGCCCAGTCTACGCCGCGTGGTCGAGGGATTTGTGACGGCGTTGCCCGGCATGGGTTCGGTCTTTTTGCTGATGGCAATTATATTTTACATCGGCGCGGTGATCGCGGCCAAGCTGTTTGGTGCGGACTTTCCACAATGGTTCGGCACATTGGGGCGGTCGGGCTATACTTTGTTCCAGATCATGACACTGGAATCCTGGTCGATGGGAATCGTTCGGCCGGTGATGGAGATTTATGGCTGGGCGTGGGCGTTTTTCGTGCCATTCATCATGGTCACAACCTTTGCCGTGGTAAACCTGTTGGTGGGCCTGATCGTGAACTCGATGCAGGACGCGCATCATTCCGAGGATGCGGCCAATACCGACGCCTATCGTGACGAGATGCTGGCCCGGATGCGTGTGATGGAAACGCAGTTGGCCCAGTTATGCGAGAAGGCCGACGGCGTGCGCAAGGGCGAGTGATCGAGGCCATCAAGCATTGTTTTTTGACGCCCGGCGCGACCTGCGTAGGGTACAGGTGTCGTCCCGGAGAGTGTGATGGATAAGCCTGCCTCGTTGTTAAACCCCGTCTTGATCGTGGGCTGTGCCATCATTCTGGTTTCCTTTGCGATCCGGGCGTCTTTCGGGGTGTTCCAGATTCCGATTGCCGAAGAATTCGGTTGGCTCAGGGCCGAATTCAGCATGGCTATTGCGATCCAGAATCTGGCATGGGGGATCGGTCAACCGTTGTTCGGGGCGCTGGGCGAGAAGATCGGGGATCGCAAGGCGATCTTGATCGGGGCGTTGGTCTATGCCGCCGGGCTGGTGGCGTCGTCCTTTGCCGTCACTCCGGGGGCGCATCAGGTTTACGAGATTCTGGTCGGGTTCGGCATTGCCGGGACCGGTTTTGGCTTGATCCTGGCGGTGGTGGCACGGGCCAGCACGGACGAGAACCGTTCGATGAGTTTGGCGGTGGCGACCGCGGCGGGATCGGGCGGGCAGATTTTCGGTCCGCCTATTGCCGAGGCGCTGTTGGGTGTGATGCCGTGGCAATCTGTTTTCATGTTGTTTGCGGCGGCGATCTTGGGTGTGTTGCTGTTGCTACCCTTGATGCGCGCGCCGCCGGTGCAGGGCCGCGTCGAGATGCATGAGAGCATGGGCGAGATACTGGGGCAAGCCCTGCGCGACCCCAGTTTCACGTTGATTTTTCTTGGATTTTTCAGCTGTGGCTATCAACTTGGCTTTATCACCGCGCATTTTCCGGCCTTTGTGACCGAGATGTGCGGGCCAATAGCCCCGGGTAGTCTGTTGCATGGAATCGGGATCACCAGCACCTCGGCGTTGGGGGCTGTGGCGATTTCCGTGATCGGGCTGGCCAATGTTGCTGGCACGTTGACGGCGGGATATCTGGGCAAGCGGTTTTCCAAGAAGTATTTGTTAGCGGGTATTTATCTGGGTCGGACTGTGGTGGCGGCGGTGTTTATCGCGTCGCCGGTCACGCCCCTATCGGTGCTGTTTTTTTCAGCCGCGATGGGATCGCTGTGGCTTGCGACAATTCCGCTAACGTCGGGGTTGATCGCGCATCTCTATGGGTTGCGGTACATGGGGACACTTTATGGCATCGTGTTTTTCAGTCACCAGCTGGGTAGCTTCATGGGGGTTTGGCTGGGCGGACGCCTGTATGACGTGTACGGCGATTATACTTTGGTCTGGTGGGTTGGGGTCGGGATCGGCGCCTTCAGTGCGATCGTGCATCTGCCGGTGAAGGAACAGCGGCTCGTCGCGGCCTGACAGTGTGTGGCCAACGTTGGAATTTAAGTATTTTTGGAACGATGCAAGAGGGGGTCAGCCCCGGCCGATATAGGGCATTTTGGTGGCCATGACGGTCAGGAACTGGACGTTGGCACCGGGGGGCATCTGCGCCATATGCAGAACCGAGCGGGCAGCGTTGGCCACATCCATAGTGTGCATGTCAGGTTGATTTTGCTTGAGCGAGGCCACCAACTCGGACTCGGCATTGCCGATGTCGATCTGGCCGCAGGCGATGTCGTAGGGGCGGCCATCAAGCGACAGGGTGCGCGTCATGCCGGTGACGGCGTGTTTGCTGGTCGTATAGCAGATCGAGCCGGGGCGCGGCACATAAGCCGAGAGCGAGCCGTTGTTGATGATCCGTCCCCCTTGAGGGGACTGGCGGCGCATCTGGGCAAAGGCCAGGCGGGCAGCGATAAACATGCCGCGCAGGTTGACGTTGATGACCTCGTCGAATGCCGCGACCGGGATTTCGTCGATCGGGCCAGAGGGGCCGAAAATGCCAGCATTGTTGAACAGCACGTCCAGCGGGGCATCGGCGCAGAAGCGATCGAAGGTTTCTTGCATCGCGTCGGGGTCAGTGACGTCGCAGGGCAGGGGGACGGCGTTTTCATAGGTGTCTGCCAGCGCGCTTAGGCGGTCGGCGCGGCGCGCCAGCAGGCCGACGCGCCAGCCTTCTTGCAGGAAAAGTTGTGCGGTGGCGTGTCCAATGCCCGAACTGGCACCGGTGATCAGGATGGAGTTCATGGATCTTCCCCTTGCATTTCCAGTGTCAGCGGGGCCGCGACGGTTTGCAGGTCATCGACGGTCAACGGGTATTCGGGTTTGGACAGGCGATTGCGCACGACCCAGAACAGGCGTTCTTCGGCGCGGGTGATAGCCACATAGGCCAGCCGTTTCCAAAGCGGTTGCCCGGCCTCTACTCGGCCCATGCGCGCGGCCACGAACAGGTCGGGCGCGAACACCTGAACCTGTGGCCATTGACTGCCTTGGGCCTTGTGGATGGTGACGGCGGCGCCGTGCAGAAAGGTGGCCCCCATGTTGGCGGCGAAGGGGATGAACGGTTCTTCCTCGTCCGGTTTTTCGATTTTCACGATGCTGGCGGCGCTGATGCGCGGGTCCTCTGCACCCATCACATGCAGGCGCGAAAAACCGGGCTTGCGACCGGGGCCGAGGTAGATCACCTGCGCGCCCTTGATCAGACCGCGTGCCTCAAGGTCCAGTCGTTTCTTGCGGTGTTTCAGGGGCAGTTCGATACCGTCGCAAATCAGGGGCTCGCCCTCTAGCAGGGCATCTTCGGGCGCGCCGTGGACACGGCGAAAGGCGTTGATCAGGCGGATGCGCGTGGCGTTGCGCCAGACCAGAACGGGCGAGCGCGCCATCAGATCGACTTCAACCCGCTGGGCCAGTTGCACACGATCATCGCGGGCGGCGGCCTGTTCGATCATGCGTTCGAAATCGTGGAACTCCAGCGCGGGATCGGCCAGCGCGTGAGCCAGATCGAGGATCGGGTTGCCCGCGTCTTGGCGGTGGATGCGGCTGAGGATCAGTTTGGCGGGATCGGGCAGGGTTTCAAACACCATCGCGCCGGATTGGTTGACCGGGGCCAGCTGTGCGGGATCACCAAATAGAACCAGCGTCGGAAAAATTTCCTTCAGGTCGTCCATCTGGCGGGTGTCCAGCATGCTTGCCTCGTCGACGAACCCGATATCCAGAGGTTCTTCGCGGCGTTTCCAGCCGGTGATGAAATCGCTGCCGCGCAGACCGGCGGCGGCCAGCGCGCCAGGGATGGATTTGTTGGTCTGATAGAAGGCATGCGCGCGGTCCAGCGCCACATCGGTTAGCTCGGTTCCCTCGGGGCGGTCGCCATTGCCGGCCAGCCATTCGGCGATCTTTTCATATTCCGGGTCGTAGACCGGAGTATAAAGGATGCGGTGAATAGTGGTCGCAGGCACACCGCGCATGCGCAGCACCGACGCGGCCTTGTTGGTGGGGGCAAGGATGGCGAGTGTACGGCGATCCTTGCGCTTCTTGCCCTCATAGTCGCCCGAGACAATGTCGACGCCCGCCTCCTCCAGCGCACGATAGAGCGCGGCCAGCAGCAGGGTTTTGCCCGATCCGGCCTTGCCGATCACGGCCATGACGCTGGTTTTGCCTTCGCGCGCGGGCTGGGTCAGGCCCTGATCCAGATCGACACCCGCAGTGCGCAGGGCCTCGGCGATACGGTCATGGGCCTCGGCCTGATCGTCGGAATATGTAAGGGCTGTTTCGCTCATGGGGCGAACCTATATGGCCCGCCCGATGTGTGCCAGCGAAAGACGCCTCAGGCGGCGATGGGGACTGGTGTCAGGGCTGCGCGGCGAAACCACAGTTCGGCAATGTCCGCTGACAGGTGGGCGCGCCGCGCTACGCGTTGGCGATCGGCCTCGCTCAGGTGCCATAGGCCTGCGCTGATCCGGTCGCGGCCTGAGCCGGATGCGCCGATGACCTGAGGGGACGAGCCGATGAATTTGTAGATCCGGATCATGCGTGCATCAAAGACGCCGACATACTGGCGTAGGTTGAGGCCGCGCAGGACCTCGCCACCGCCCAACATCAACGCTGCGGCGACGTGAGGGGATGCGCCGGGGGTAAGGCAGAACCGCGTGCATTCCCAGATGGTTGGATCATTGATGGGACCGTTCGGGCAAAGATGGGCAAAGTGTTCGGCCAGCATGGTGCGCCCGGTGGTGGGCAACAGGCGCATCGAGCCACCATGCAGCCCATCGGCGCGTTGCCAGATCACATAGAGGGGGTTGAGCGCGTCATATTGATCGCGCTCTTCGCCGTTTTGGTCCACCGTCACCGCCCATTTCAGACGGCGGGCGAATTGATCGGCGCGGTCGCGGAACATGGAGGTGGCAAGGGCGGGATAGGCGGGCAGGTCGGAAGCGTAAATAAAACGTAGCATGGTCGGTCCCCTCTAAAGATGATGGGGACCGGGATATGTTCGAGAGGTTAACGGGGCTTGAGAGGGGCGCGCGGTGGTCGGCGGTTCGAATGTTGAGGCCCCGGAGCATGTCCAGGGCCTTATCCAATCATCAGTGGCGCAAGGCGCAGTGCTCAGATGGTCTGATCATAGTCTCCGACGGCGCTTTCGGTGCGGATCACCGCATCGATATCGGCAAAGATCGCGCGCATCTCGGCCTCGCTGTCGCTGCTTTCGCAGACCACCACCAGATTGGGGGTGTTGGACGACGCACGCACCAAACCCCAACTGCCGTTATCCAGAATGACACGCGCGCCGTTGACCGTGACGACCTGAGCGATCTTGCGTCCCGCCAGCGGTTTTCCCGCCTCAAAATGCGCGACCAGCTTGGCCACCAAACGCTCCAGTACCTGATATTTTTCGGTATCGGCGCACCACGGCGACATCGTTGGTGTGGCCCATGTCACAGGCAGGGCGCGGCGCAGGTCGGACATGGATTTGTCCGGGTTGCGGTCCATCAACTTGCAGATTTCGACCGCGACGCGCAGCCCGCAGTCATAGCCGCGCCCGATGGGTTCGGCCAAGAAATAATGCCCGGATTTTTCAAACCCGGCCAGCGCGCCGATTTCCTTGACGCGGCGTTTCATATGGCTGTGCCCGGTTTTCCAGTAATCGGCCTTGGCACCGTGCGCCTGCAATTCAGGATCCGAGGCGAACAATCCAGTAGATTTCACGTCGGCCACAAACGTGCTGCCGGGGTAAAGGCGGGCAAAATCGCGGGCCATGATAACGCCCATCTTATCGGCAAAGATTTCCTCGCCCTCGTCATCCACCACGCCGCAGCGGTCGCCATCGCCGTCAAATCCCAACGCGAAATCCGCGCCTGAGGCGGTGACCGAGGCGCTCATGTCGTGCAGCATTTCCATCGCTTCGGGGTTGGGATTGTAGTGGGGAAACGTGTAGTCCAGTTCGTTGTGCGACGGCACCACCTCGACCCCCAATCGCTCGAACAATTCGGGGGCAAAGGCGCTGGCCGTGCCGTTGCCGGTGGCGCAGACGACCTTCAACTTGCGCGTCATTTTGAAGTCACCGACGAGGTCATCAAGATACGCTTCGCGGACGCCCTCAATGAATTCATAGCTACCGCCGGGGCGGGTCTGTCCGCGGCCCTCAAGGACGATCGCCTTCAATTCGGCCATCTCGTCGGGGCCGTGGGTCAGGGGGCGCTCGAACCCCATCTTGACCCCGGTCCAGCCGTTGGGATTGTGTGATGCCGTGACCATCGCCACGGCTGGCGCGTCCAGATGAAACTGCGCAAAATAAGCCATCGGGCTAAGGGCGGGGCCGATGTCCAGCACCTTGATCCCGGCCTGCATCAGGCCCAGCATCAGCGCGTTCTTGATCGTCAAAGAATAGTCGCGATAGTCATTGCCGACCGCGATCACGGGCTCAATGCCCCTCGCAATCATCTGCGTGCCCAGGCCAAGACCAAGCGCGGTCATGCCCGGCAGGTTGATTTCCTCGGGGTATTTCCAGCGCGCGTCATATTCGCGAAATCCGGTGGGTGCGATCATCGGATCGCGCAGGAATTCCCAGGTGTTGGGCGTGACGGTAGGGGCTGGTTTACGCACTTTAAGAACTCACTTTTGCAGTAATACAGGGTCAGATTTGGCCAATCTATCAAAGGCCATCAGGCTGGTGATCAACGCGCCCATCCGGTCCAGCGGGATCATGTTGGGCCCATCCGAGGGCGCAGTATCGGGCGCCTCATGCGTCTCGATAAAGACCGCCGCGACACCTAGCGCAACAGCGGCGCGCGCCATCACCGGCGCGAATTCGCGCTGTCCACCGCTGGAGCCGCCCATGCCGCCGGGCTGTTGTACCGAATGGGTCGCGTCCATCACCACCGGATATCCGGTCGCGGCCATCTGGGGCAGGGCGCGCATGTCGGTGACAAGGGTGTTATAGCCAAAGGACGTGCCGCGCTCCGTCAGCATGATCCGTGTGTTGCCTGTGGACTCGATCTTGGAAATCACGTTGGGCATGTCCCAAGGGGCCAGAAACTGTCCCTTTTTTACGTTGATCACCGCGCCCGTGTTACCCGCAGCGACCAACAGATCGGTCTGACGGCACAGAAACGCCGGGATTTGCAGCACGTCGCACACCTCGGACACCGGGGCGCATTGATCTGGTAGGTGGACGTCGGTCAGAACCGGCACGCCCAACGCGTCCTTCACGGCCTGCATGACCTTCAGGCCTTCGTCGATGCCAAGGCCACGTTTGCCGCTGACCGATGTGCGGTTGGCCTTGTCGAACGAGCCTTTGAAGACGAACTGCGCCCCAGCGGCGCGGCACACCTCCTGCATTTTCCCGGCGATCATCAACGTATGATCGACCGATTCCAGCTGACATGGCCCTGCGATCACACACAGGGGTTGATCGTTGCCCACGCTGAGGCCGGCAAACTTGACCACACCCATCCTAGGACGAGACCTGTTCGCGCAGCACCGAGGCTGTAAGTGAAATCATCAGATAAATCCCTGCAAAGACCAGAAAGGCCAGAATCGTATTTTCGAACGAGCGCGGATAGGCCGCATCCTGAGACGCGACCGGGCGCACCGAGACCGTCAGATAGCGCACCTGCTTGTTCGCCTCGATCTGGCTTTGGCGTTTGTTCTCAAGCGCGGATTGCAGGATCAGGTCCGAGGTGGCCAGATCTGCCTGTGCCATCTGGATGTCGGCGGATTGCGATGCAAGCGAAGATTGGTTGTCAGCCGCATCCGTCAGGCGCGCCCGCTGCTTTACCAGCTCGGTCGACAGGATCTCGATCTCGCTGCGCAGCGCCTCGACCTTGGCCGCGTTGGGACGGGCGTTGTTCATCTGAATGTTCAGCGCCAGTTGTTTTTCCTGCAACTGCAATTCGACATTTGCGATCAACTGTCGAATCCCACCGACTTCGCCGACCGGGTCCAGAATTGTGCCCTCCTGCATCTGGACCAGACGTTCCTGAGCCGCGCGCCGCTCGGCCTTGGCTTCTTCCAGACCGGCGATGGCGATCTGCACGGCATCCTGACGTTTTTCCCGACTTAGCTCGTCTACGCGTTCTTCGGCGTACATAATCAGATGTTCGGAAAACTCCTGACTGACGACGGGGTCGGCGCTGGATACTTCCATGCGCAACACACCCTCGGTCGGGTCATAGCCGATTTTGACGTATTTCTTGTAAAGCTTGTAAGCTTCTTCGTTGCTGGCATCCGGATCCAGCCGCTGGATCGGGTCGATCCACTCTTGACTGAAATGCGCGCGGAATCCCAGATCGTCATCCAAGCGCAGCATCGCATCCTTGGACAGCAGATAGGATTGCGTGGCAATCGCGTCCTGCCCGGTGGCGAACTGGCTGGGCAGTTTGAAGCCACCCATGCTGCCCCCACCGCCATCGGCGGACAGGATCAGAAACTCGGATTTGGTGGCGTACATCGGCGTTGCGGCGACATAGTAATAATAGGCGGCCACCAGCGTTGGCAGCAAGACGAAGGCCGCCAACCGGGTGAACAGCAACAGCAGCTTGCGACGGCGGCGTCTGCCAATGTCGCGCTGGATGCGCATAATTTCCTCGCCTCGCCTCTCGGCCGGGCTGAGATGGGTCGAGGGCAGCGTGGTCGCATCTTTTGGCACGGTCTGGGGCAATTGCACACGGGGCGGGCCAACATCGGTAGAGGATTGCCCCGCATTGGGGGGGCCTGCGCCCAATTCCTCGTTCGGGTCGGGCGTCAACAACTCCAAAATACTGCCGCGCTGGAAAGGATCGATTCCCTTGGCACGCAGCAGGCGCACGGCGTCAAAATCCGATGTCGGCGCCAGCCCGTGTTTTTGCGCCATACGCCGCGCCATGCGCAGTTGCCGCCCCGTCAGCCCCTCCTTGCGGATCTCGTCGATGGATTGGGATGTGGACATTTCGCGTGCGCTGCTGACCTGCCCGCTACGCGGGGTGTCGTCCGCAACTGCGCCGGACCCTGTGGCAGTCGCGGGTGCTGGATGCGATGCAGCAGGCGGGTGCGCGCGCTGTGGATTGGCAGGCGCACCGGTATTGGCCGCCTGTGGCGGTGCATTCGCGCCATATCCATCTTCGGATCCGGGCGTGCGACGGATGCGGAATTTTCTAGCCTTGGGTTTCATAGTCATAAAGCTGTTTTGCCTCTTCCAAGGTATCAAACATATACAATTGTCCGCCCATCAGCACCGCCGCCGAGGTGGCAAATTTTTCCAGCGTCCCGGGGTTGTGCGACACAATCACAACGGTCGTGGTGCGCAGCCGTTCTTGCAGGATTTCGCCCGCCTTCTGGTTGAACTCGACATCTGTAGAACTGGGCATGCCTTCGTCGATTAGGTATATATCGAAATCCAGCGCCAGCATCAGAGAAAAGGTAAAGCGCGACTTCATGCCCGCGCTGTAAGTGCCCAGCGGCTGATCGAAATATTCGCCCAGATTACACATCCAGCGACAGAAGGATTCGACATAATCGGGCTCCAGCCCGTAGAGGCGCGCGATGTAGCGGCTGTTTTCCATCGCCGAGATTTTCGTGATCACTCCGCCCATGAACCCCAAAGGGAAACTGATTCGGCAACTGCGCCTGATGACGCCCTCGTCCGGTTTTTCCAAACCGGCCATCATGTTGATCAGCGTGGTTTTCCCGGTTCCATTGGGCGCGAGGATGCCCATGGATTTGCCAAGCTCCACCCGAAAGCTGACCTTTTCCAAGATCACCTTGCGTTGTGTGCCCGTCCAGAAGGACTTGCTGACATTGTCGAACTCGAGCATTGAGGCGCTCCGAAAATCTGCTCCCCACCCTCTTTAGTGGGGCGGTGTTTCCACAGCATTAACTGTGTTTACCCGCAGTATGCGGGATCACAGCCGATTTATACAGGTATTCAAGGCAGAATTGTGCCCGTCAGCGAAAAAAACCGATGTAATTGCGCCGGATTTCGCTGAATTTGGAAACAACAGATCGTGAAGTCGGCAAACCACGGCGTTTCGCGGCGGTCCGGTAATCACCGTCCCCATCAGGGCAATCTGGACGCGGGGTCTCAAAACCTGCGGTTTATCCGCTTGCGTGTGAGCGGCCCGCGACCCTTCTGGCGTTCGCGCAGGAACACGAATAGGCCCGATCCGATGATAAGCGCGATCCCGGCCATCACCTGTGGCGCGGGCAGATCGCCCCAGATGACGTAGCCCCACATGATCGCCAGCGGCAGCCCCGCATATTCGAACGGTGATAGCGTGGCCGCATTTGCCATTCGATAGGCCTGTGCCACGGTATAACTGCCAAAGGTCGAGGCCAGGGCCAGCGCCCCGAACAACCACAGGTCATGCCCAGTAGGCCAGATCCACGCGCGCAGGATGAAGACAAGGCTGTCATTTTCCAGCCCCTCGACAAATCGCCCGTCTCCTGCGATCATCCAGAACAGGACGGTCACGATGATGAATGTCGATTGCGCATACACCGCCATTGCCGAGGCGCGTGTTGTCGCGCCAAGTTTGCGGGTCAACAGCTGGCTCAACGCATAGGCCGTCGCCGCCACGACCGGCAGAAGATAGATGTACCAAGCCGCATCGCGCCCGCCACTTCCGGCCCAAGGACGCACCATGATCATCACGCCGACAAACCCAACGGCAACTGCGCCAATCCGCAGTGGACCCACCTTTTCCCCCAAGATCGGGATGCTGAGCAGGGTGATGATCAGCGGCGAGATAAAGAAGATTGCCGTCACCTCGGCCAGTTGCAAACTGGCCAGTGCTGAAAAGAACGTGAGGTTGGCCAGAACCAGCAGCAATGCACGCACCAGATGCAGGCCCGGTCGGCTGGTTTTCAGGATACGCCAACCGCCTTCGTATTTTACCAACATCAGGCTGAACACGATTCCGATGGTAGACCGGAAAAACACCAACTGATGTAGCGGATAGCCCCCCGACAACAGCTTGATCGTCATGTCGTTGAAGGAAATTGCCAGCATCGCCAAAAGGATGAACCCGATCCCGGCGGCGGCGTTGTGAGACGTGTCTGGCATGGGGTTCCTCCGGTCTTATTGCCGCTATCACAAGATTCGCCGGGCGCACTCGTCTTTTTGCGACATTGGACATCTTGGCGGGGGCTTTGGCCTGCGCTAGGCTGGGATCGGATCACAGGAGGGCCCACCATGCACATGAGTGACACGCGCGACATTGCGGCAGACCGCGCCACCGTCTGGGCCGCGTTGCTCAGCCCCGAGGTGCTGAAGGACTGCGTCCCCGGCGCGACCGAAGTGACCGGCACGCCCGAGGACGGTTTCGAGGCGGTCGTGACCCAAAAGGTCGGCCCGGTAAAGGCGACGTTCAAAGGTGCCGTTACAGTTTCGAATATGGTCGAACGTGAAAGCCTGACCTTGACGGGCGAGGGCAAGGGCGGCGCAGCCGGTTTTGCCAAAGGGGGCGCTGATGTGCGGCTGGAAGAGATCGAAGGCGGCACACGGTTAAGTTACGATGTCGAGGCCAAGGTTGGCGGCAAACTGGCCCAACTGGGCAGCCGCATCGTGGATGGTTTCGCCAAGAAAATGGCGGATCAATTCTTTGCCAACCTCGAAGCCGTCATTGAAGGCCCTAAAGAGGGTGACGATGCCCCCGAGGCCGAGACAAAAGGCTGGCTAAAGCGGATGATTTCGAAAGAGTAGCTTCGCACGCAAGGGTGGCTTTGAACGGGCGAATGGCCTGTTCTTGAGGGTTGGAACGGGGGCCTTCGGCCTTGATTTCGGGCCAGCGGCAGGTTTTAGCCGTTCAAGCGCCCCACGATCCGCTTCGCCACATCCCGTCCACTTTGATAGGCCCCATGGGCTGTCGCCTCCCACTGTGGCGAAAACGCCTCACCGGCGAAGGCAATCGCGCCTGTGTCGCGCGCGATCAGGTCGCGCCGCTTTTGTGCCATGCCGGGACGGGCGTGCGAATAGGACCCCAGGATCAGCGGGTCTTCTGTCCAGCCGGTGGTCGCCGTGCCCGTGATCAGCTTGGTCACATCCTTGCCGAACGCCGTCACCAGATGCTGCCCCGCCAGATCGGTCATTGCGGCCGCGCCTGCGCGCACTGCATCACGTGCGGGTGTACCGGCGATGTGGTGAATCAACATCGGGTCGCCGTCTTCGATGATCTGGAAATTGACCGCGCCCGCCGCGCTGCCCGCCTGAACCGTTGCAAATTGTTTGCCGCGAAACTCGGCTGGCATGTCGGACAGGGTGAACGCCACCTTTTCATAGGCGCCACAGGGGATATCGCCCATCTCGCCCACCAGATCCGCCGCCGCGCCGGGGCCAAAGCGGATGGCGCCACTGCTAAGCACGTTGGAGGACACGGTGACAATCGCCGCCTGCGCCCTGATCGTGCCCTGATCGGTTTCAACCTCGACCCCGTTCGCCACCTCTGTCATGCTCGTGGCGGCTACGCCCAATCGGACGTTCAGCCCCTTCGCCATGCGCCCGATCAGGTTACCGTATCCGGTCAGAACCGGCCAGTTCGCTTCGGTATCGGCATAGTCTTCATACCCCGAGGCCGAGACATCCTCGGGGTCGTCGCCCGACAACAGTTGAAAGATCATGCGCAGCCCCGGCGACCAGCGTTCGATATCGGGCAGCACGTCGGACACCGCCACATCGCGGCCCGCATTACCTGCTTCGGCAATGGCGGCAAATCCATCGTCCAGCGCGCGCCCGGCTTCGGCCAGTGTCGGTCCACTCAGAAACGCGCCACCGTCCCATATGGTGAAATCGCGGTCTTCTTCGGCGCGCGCCTCGTACCGCGCACCCAGACGGTCAGCCCAGTCCACCAGTGGGTTCTGGTCGGCACAATGCAGCCAGTGACAGCCCCAATCCCAAGCGCGATTTAGCCCACCTGTCGCGGTATAAGCCCGCCCGCCGACACGGTCTGCGGCCTCGATGATCACATAGGGAATGCCCTGCGCCTGACATTCCAGCCCTGCGCCCACGCCGGCCGCACCTGCGCCGATGATCACTACTTGTGGCTCGCTCATTGCGTCTCTCCCTGTGTCGTTCGGGACAGTAGCAGGGTCGCGCGTATCGGCAAGCCCGTCGAAGTCATGCCGAAATCAGTCCTGTCAGCCGCGCTGCCACATGCCGTCCGCTAAGGTATGCACCATGCGCTGTGGCCTGATGACCGGGCGAAAACGCTTCGCCGGCAAAGCCGATGCGCCCGGTATCGGCGGCGATCATGTCGCGGCGTGTCTGGCCGTAACCCGGGGTGGCATGTGAATAACACCCCAGGATCAGTGGGTCGTGCAACCAGTTGGTGCAGGCCGCGCCGGTGATCGTTTTTGCCACGTCTGATCCCAACGCAAGGCACAGCCGGTCACGCACAAAGGCGATGCGGCCCGTCCGTGGCATGGCCATCAATGCGCGCGCCGGAGTGCCTGCGATGGTCGACACGATCATCGGTGGCGCGCCCTTCATCAGCTTGAAATCAATCGCCGGAGCGCCGTCACCGGGATCAACCGTCAGGTGTTGGCGATCACCCAGCGCCTCGGGCAGGTGCGTGACAGTGTAGGCGACCTTTTCGAACGCGCCGCAGGGCAGATGCGTGACCATTTGCGCCATATCGGCGGCGGGACCGGGGGCAAAGCGGATTGCACCCGAAGACAGGACATTGGTCGACACCGTCACCACGACCGCCTTGGCCCGCAGATCGCCCGCCGGGGTTTGCACCCGCACCCGTGCGCCGTCCTCGGCAATATCATACACGGGTGTTGCAAGGCGAATGTTCAGCGATTGCGCCATGTCCGCGATCAGGGTTCCGTATCCGCTTAACACCGGCCAGTCGCCTTCGCCGCCGCCAAAATCGGAGTAGGCAAGCGCGCTGGCCTTCTCAGGATCATCCCCAAGGTCCAGTTGCAGCACATGGCGCGCACAGGCGGCCCAACGGCCTGCGTCGGGCAAAATCCGGGAAATGGCCACATCCTGTCCACTGGCCCCGGCGTCACGGGCCGCGTCGAACGCCGCCGTTGTTTCGGCTTCTGCGGCCTGTTGCTCGGCGTCGCTGGCCATTGCGCCACGCCATCACAGGGCCGAATTATCCCAGCCCGGGGTCTTGGCATAGCGCGCGCCAAGGTGGTCGGCATAGCGAACCAGCGGGTTTTGCGACGCGGCGTGCATCCAATGACAGCCCAAATCCCATGCGCGTTCTAGCCCGGCGGTGGCGGTGTGGGCGCGCCCGCCTACACGGTTTGACGCCTCGACGATCAGATACGACACCCCGCGTGCCTGACATTCCAACCCCGCGCCAATGCCAGCGGCCCCTGCATCGACGATTACGATACCCGCGTCACTCATGCTGATGGTCCCATCATGGTATCACCCACATACGCACAGCGCAGGCAGGCTTGCCAGCCTCGGCTGTGCATATGTGCAGGGTGCACCCGCACCTGATCGCGGATTGCCACGGCGCGCCAGTACGCTTATGTCCCGTCGGTCAGGTACGGAGGTCTTATGAGCGAAATTGTCCAGGTAAACGGGCTGCGCAAGGTTTATGGTGATGGGTTCGAGGCGCTTAAAGGTGTCGATCTTAGTATCCGTGAAGGTGAGATTTTGGCCCTGTTGGGGCCCAACGGCGCAGGCAAGACCACGCTGATTTCTACGCTATGCGGCATCACCTCGCCTACCGGCGGTACGGCGAAAATCGGCGGGCATGACGTTGTGACCGGCTATCGCGCTGCGCGCCGTTTGGTGGGGCTGGTCCCGCAGGAGGTGGCGCTGGAGCCGTTCGAGAAGGTGATCAACACCGTGCGCTTTTCACGGGGGCTGTTCGGCAAGAAACGCGACGATGCGCTAACCGAAAAGATCCTGCGCCAACTTAGCCTGTGGGACAAGCGCAACGCGCGCACCCGCGAATTGTCTGGCGGGATGAAGCGCCGCGTGCTGATCGCCAAGGCGCTGGTGCATGAGCCGCGCGTGCTGTTTCTGGACGAACCGACCGCGGGCGTCGATGTGGAGTTGCGCCGCGATATGTGGCAGATCGTCGAGGGGCTGCGGCAGAGCGGCGTCACAATCATCCTGACCACGCATTATATCGAAGAGGCCGAGGCGATTGCCGACCGGATCGCGGTGATCAACGGGGGCGAGATCCTGTTGACCGAAAACAAGGCCGACCTGATGCAACGCATGGGCGCGAAAACCCTGCGTATTGATTTGCGCGATCCGGTGACTGCGGTGCCCGCGGCGTTGGCCGACTACAACCTGACCCTCGCGGCGGACGGCAGCGCCTTGACCTATACCTATGACACGCGCGGTGAGGGCACCGGCATCACCCGCCTGTTACAGGCTTTGGCCGCCGAGGGGCTGGCCCTGCGCGACATCCAGACCAATCAGAGCAGCCTGGAAGAAATCTTTGTCGACCTTATCAAGGAGGGCGCGGCATGAATTTTCCCGCAATCTGGGCGATCTACAAATACGAGATGTTCCGGTTTTTCCGCACCCTGATGGAAAGCCTGCTGTCGCCTGTCATTTCGACCTCGCTTTACTTCGTGGTATTCGGGGCCGCCATCGGCAGTCGCATCACAGAGGTCGAGGGCGTCAGCTATGGCGCGTTCATCGTGCCCGGCCTGATTATGCTGAGTGTGATGACCCAAGGCATCTCCAACGCCTCTTTCGGCATCTATTTCCCGAAATTCATCGGCACGATCTATGAACTGCTGTCCGCCCCGGTGAATTTTCTGGAAATCGTGATCGGCTATGTCGGGGCGGCGGCCACCAAGGCGCTGTTGATCGGGGTGGTGATCCT
This sequence comes from Rhodobacteraceae bacterium KMM 6894, assembly GCA_035798175.1. Lineage (GTDB taxonomy): Bacteria > Pseudomonadota > Alphaproteobacteria > Rhodobacterales > Rhodobacteraceae > Roseovarius. Next base: position 129,755 of record JAPFBS010000007.1, on the reverse strand, counting down.
GCTGACGGCGTTCTTCTTTGTGGATATCCAGATCATGCACCCCGGTGCGATGCTGGCCTTTTTGCTGCTGACCTGCGTGTCGTTCAGTCTGTTTGGCTTTATCATCGGCATCTGGTCGCAGAATTTTCAGCAATTGCAGCTGATCCCGCTGCTGGTAATCACGCCCTTGGTGTTTTTGGGCGGCGCGTTCTACTCGATCTCGATGTTGCCAGCGGGGTGGCAGACGGTCGCGCTGTTCAATCCGGTGGTCTACCTTATTTCGGGCTTTCGCTGGTCGTTCTTTGGTGCGGCGGATGTGCCCGTTTTGGCTAGTCTGGGTGCCATTGGGCTGTTCACGGCACTGTGCATGGGCGTGATCTGGTGGATCTTCAAGACCGGGTATCGGATCAAATCCTGACCGTTTTGGCGATTTATTTCCAACAACAAGGCGCGCATTGACACGGCGCGCCTTGTTTGTGGGCCCCGCGCATTCTACATCGGATCATATGATAGAATGGCGCAAACTGAAATCCCGACTTCCCTTTACCAAATCGCCCCCGCGTGTCGCGGTGGTGCGTCTTAGCGGCACTATAGGTGCCAGTGGGCGCATGGCGCTAAGTGACGAGGGGTTGGCCCCCATCCTAGAAAAGGCGTTCAAACGCGGCAAACCGACGGCGGTGGCCTTGGTCATCAATTCTCCCGGCGGCTCGCCTGTGCAATCGGCACTGATCGCCGCGCGTATCCGGCGGCTTGCGGACGAGCGTAAGATCCCCGTGCATGCCTTTGTCGAAGATGTGGCCGCATCGGGTGGGTATTGGCTGGCGGCGTCGGCGGACGATATCTGGGTCGATTTCGGCTCGATCGTCGGGTCCATCGGGGTGATTTCCGCCGGGTTCGGCCTGCCGGTGTTTCTGGCACGGCAAGGGATCGAGCGGCGGGTCTATACCTCTGGTAAGTCCAAATCGACACTGGACCCCTTCAAGCCTGAAAACGAGACAGATGTTGCCCGCCTTAAAACGATCCTTGAGGATATGCACAGCGGTTTCATCGCCTATGTCAAAGAGCGGCGCGGCGCGCGCCTGAAAGACGATCCCGACCTGTTTACCGGCGAATTCTGGCTTGGTCGGCGCGCGATTGGTCTGGGCCTTGTCGACGGCGAGGCGCATGTGGTCCCCAAGCTAAAGCAGCTTTACGGCGACGAGGTGCGACTGGTGCCTTACGGACGCAAAAAGGGCCTGTTCCAACGGTTCGGCGTCTCCTTGGTCGAAGATGCGATGGCCGCCATTGATGAGCGTGCGCACTTTGCGCGCTTCGGGTTGTAGGCCTGTGATCGTCAAAATCGTCACATTGTTTCTTGTCGCCATGGGCGTTCTGGCCATGTTTGGCAAACTGCGCTTTCCGGGGCAGAAACGTCTGGCCGCGGCCAAATGCCCGTCTTGCGGCAAATTCAAGATCGGCAAGGGGCCTTGCGCCTGCCGGAAAGGAAACGGCTAAGACATGGTGTGGGGTCTGGCGGGGCTGGGGCTGATTATTCTGCTGCTGGCGGGGGATGCGCTGGTTAAGGGCGCGGTCAACCTTAGTCTGCGGGTGGGTATTCCGGCGCTGATCGTCAGTCTGACGATCGTGGCGTTTGGCACCTCTGCCCCTGAACTTCTTGTCGGTATCAGTGCGGTGCTGGAAGGCAAGCCGGGTCTGGCGCTGGGTAATGTTGTGGGATCAAACACCGCCAACATCCTGTTGGTGTTGGGGATTCCGGCGATCCTGTCGGTGATGCACACATCGGGATGCGATACCCGTAAATCCTATATTTTCATGCTGATCTCGACGGCGATATTCATCGCGTTGGCGTTTTTCGGTGTTTTCAACTGGATGTCCGGGATCGTTCTGCTGGCGGCGCTGGCCTATGTGCTGTTCGACGCGTTTCGCGACGCGCACCGCCACCGCAAGGCCAGTTGTGCGGCGATCTCTGACGAGGCCGACGGTCTGGAAGGCGTCGACCCGGACATGCCGTGGTGGCAGATCTTGCTGTTTCTTGCGCTGGGCCTGATTGGCCTGCCGCTAGGCGCGGATATTCTGGTGGACAACGCGTCGATCATCGCCAGCCGATACGGCGTCAGTGACAGCGTGATCGGTTTGACCTTGGTGGCCGTTGGCACGTCTCTGCCCGAACTGGCGACCACGGTTATGGCGGCCTTGCGCAAACAGGCGGATGTGGCGCTGGGCAACGTGATCGGGTCGAACATGTTCAACCTGCTAGCGATCATCGGCATCACGTCGTTGGTCGGGCCGATCCCGGTGGACCCCGAGTTTTTGCATTTTGACCTGTGGGTGATGCTGGCGGCATCGTTGGTGTTGGTCCCTTTCGTGTTCATGGGGCGCGATATCGGGCGGGGTTGGGGCGTGGCCTTGACCGGGACCTATTTGGCCTACGTCACCGCCGTATTGGTTTTTTAAGGATTTGTGATGAAACGGGCCCTCGTAACTGGTGCCGGTAAACGGCTGGGCCGCGCGATGGCCCTAGAACTGGGCGCGCGTGGCTATGACGTGGCCGTGCATTTCGCCACATCCAGCGGCGCGGCCGACGTGGTTGTCGCCGAATTGCACAAGATGGGGCGTCAGGCCGTCGCGCTGCGCGCCGATCTGCTGGACGAGGCGCAGGTTACGCCGCTTTTGCCTGCGGCCGCCACGGCGCTGGGGGGGCCGATCACTGTGCTGGTCAACAACGCCTCGATTTTTGAGCCTGACACGCTGGAGGATGCAACGCGCAAAAGCTGGGATAGGCATTTTGAAAGCAACCTGCGCGCTCCTTTCGTGCTGATGCAAGCGTTGGCGGCACAGGTGCCTGACTCCACCCGCGACAGCCGGGGCGAACCGACGGCACAAGGCCTGGTCGTCAACATGATCGACCAGCGGGTGCGCAAACTGACCCCCGATTTCATGAGCTATACCTTGGCTAAATCCGCCCTATGGACCCTGACGCAAACCGGCGCGCAGGCGCTGGCGCCACGTGTCCGGGTCAATGCAATTGGCCCCGGCCCCACCCTGCGCGCCGCGCGCCAGACCGAGGCAAGTTTTGCCGCGCAACGCGCCGCAACCGTGCTTGAGCGCGGCGTGGATACTGAAGATATCACTGGCGCACTGGCCTATCTGTTGGGCGCGCCCGCAGTGACGGGGCAGTTGATATGCGTCGACGGGGGGCAGCATCTGGGCTGGCGAACACCCGATGCCCTGATCCCCGAATAGGATCGGTAAAAGGGGCGGGTGCAAAAGTTATGTACCGTCGTAACCTTTCTTACCAAGCGGTTAAAAAAAGTGTAACGTTATCAGTGGCGTGCCGTGCGGCAATAAAACTTCACACGTAAATCAATGAGTTACAATGCTGCCTAAAAAATAGGCAGATCCGCGAAGCGGGCCGGAAACAACAAGAAATACGACTTGGCCCCAGTTTGTCCGCAGAGTTATCCACAGAAACGGTGGACATGAATCGACTTGAACCGTGTGCGATAAGGTTGCAGCACCCCGCCAGAATCATACGTTGGACATGATGACCGACCAAACGCCCCAAACACCCGTGCCGACTGGCCACAGCGTGATCCAATCCTACCTGCGCACGCTGGACGCATCGCCGGGGGTATATCGCATGCTGGATGCGCAGGCGCGGGTTCTTTATGTCGGCAAGGCGCGCAATCTGAAGGCGCGGGTCAGCAGTTATGCGCGCCCCACCGGGCACACCGGGCGGATCATGCGCATGATCGATGCGACCGCGTCGATGATGTTCCTGACCACCGCGACCGAGACTGAGGCGCTGTTGCTGGAACAGAACCTGATCAAGCAGCTCAAGCCTAAATACAACGTCCTGCTGCGCGACGATAAATCCTTCCCGAATATTCTGGTCACGAAAACCCACGACTTTCCGATGATCAAGAAACATCGCGGCGCGAAACGCGAAAAGGGCGCCTATTACGGCCCCTTCGCCAGCGCCGGTGCGGTCAATCGTACGCTGGCGCAGTTGCAGCGTGTGTTTCAACTGCGCAACTGTACCGATGCGGTTTTTGAAGGTCGCACGCGTCCCTGTCTGCAATATCAGATCAAACGCTGCACCGCGCCGTGCGTCGGCAAGATCTCGAAGGAAGACTATAACGCGCAAGTGGGAGACGCCGAGAGGTATCTCAGCGGACGCTCGACCGAGATTCAGGAAAAACTGGCGGGCCAGATGGCCGAGGCGTCCGAGGCGATGGAGTTTGAACGCGCCGCTGCCCTGCGCGACCGGATCAAGGCGATGACACAGGTGCAGACCGCGCAGGGCATCAATCCGCGCACGGTGGACGAGGCCGACGTGATCGCGCTGCATCTGGAGAACGGTCAGGCCTGCGTGCAGGTCTTTTTCATCCGCGGCGGCCAAAACTGGGGCAACCGCGATTTCTATCCGCGCGTGGGTGTCGATGTGGATGCGGCCGAGGCGCTGGAGGCTTTCGTCGGTCAGTTCTACGACACCAAGGATCCGCCGCGTCAGTTGATCCTGTCCAACGAGATCGACAACCCTGATCTGATGGTCGAGGCGCTTAGTAACAAGTTGGGCCGCAAGGTGGAATTGCTGGTGCCCAAACGTGGCGAAAAGGCCGAGCTGGTCGATGCCGCGATGCGCAACGCCCGCGAAAGCCTAGCGCGGAAAATGGCCGAAAGCGCCACACAGGCGCGGCTTCTGAAAGGGCTTGCCGAGGCATTTGATCTGCCCGCACCGCCCGCCCGGATCGAGGTCTACGACAACTCCCACATTCAGGGTAGCTTTGCTGTGGGGGCGATGATTGTCGCCGGGCCTGAGGGCATGATGAAAAACCAGTATCGCAAATTCAACATCAAGGGCGATGACCTGACCCCCGGCGACGATTTCGGCATGATGAAAGAGGTGCTGATGCGCCGCTTTAAACGTCTGCTAAAAGAGGATCCCGACCGAGACAAGGGCCTGTGGCCCGGTCTGTTGCTGATCGACGGTGGCGCGGGACAGGTCAGCGCGGTGCGCCAGATCATGACCGAGATGGGCGTGGGCGACATCCCGATGGTCGGCGTCGCCAAGGGCATCGACCGTGATCAGGGCAAAGAGGAATTTCACCGCACCGGCGCGCGCCCCATGGCGCTGCAACGCAACGATCCGGTGCTCTATTTTATCCAGCGCCTGCGGGATGAGGCGCACCGTTTTGCTATCGGCACTCACCGTGCCAAACGCGCCAAGGCCATCGGCGCAACGCCGCTGGACGATGTGCCGGGCGTGGGGGCTGCGCGCAAACGTGCGCTGCTGGCGCATTTCGGCAGTGCCAAGGCGGTATCGCGTGCAAATCTGGCTGATCTTGAGGCCGTCGACGGGGTTTCCAAAGGCCTAGCGCAAAAGGTTTATGACTTTTTCCATGAAAAGGGTTGAGGCGCTGGAAAACAAACGTTTTCCTGTTCATTTTTGAAATGGAAAACGCATGCGCCGGGGGGCTTTCGTCGGTCTGACAAGCAGGCTACACAGAGGGCATGACATGGACCGTCCCCAATATCCTGACGCTGATGCGTTTGCTGGCCGCACCCGGAGTTGCGGTTATGTTTCTGTATTTCACGCGCCCCTACGCCGATTGGTTCGCGTTGATCCTGTTTGTGTCTGCCGCGATCACCGACTGGTTCGACGGCTATCTTGCGCGCAGCTGGAAACAGGAAACCAAGCTGGGCGCGATGTTGGACCCGATCGCAGACAAGGCGATGGTGGTGATCGCGCTGATGGTGATCGTGGGCTATTCTCCGATGTCGCCATGGCTGGTCCTGCCTGCGACGGTGATCTTGTTTCGCGAAGTGTTCGTGTCGGGCCTGCGCGAATTTCTGGGCGATACCGCGGGCACGCTGAAAGTGACCAAACTGGCCAAGTGGAAGACCACGGCCCAGATGGTCGCCATTGCCACCCTGTTTGCCCAGGGCGTGTTCGAGCATTATTTCGGCATGTCCACCATTGGCATGGATCGGGCCATGATCGACGCCATTCTTAACGGCCAGACAGAGGATCATCTGGGCCTTTGGTGGAAATTGAATGGGATGTATTATACATGGCATGCCGGGCTGTGGTTGCTGTGGATCGCGGCCGCGCTGACGCTGATCACCGGCATGGATTATCTGCGTAAATCCATGCTGTATCTGAAAGGGTAAAGGCCGATGGATGTTCTTTATTTTGCCTGGGTGCGCGAACGGATCGGTATGCCGCGCGAAACGGTGGAAACCGGGGCTGAAACCGTGCTGGATCTGGTGGATGAGTTGCGCCGCCGCGAAGGGCGTTATGACGCCGCCTTTGCCGATATCAGCGCTCTGCGGGTCGCTGTCGATCAGGAACTGACCGATTTCAACGCCTCTCTGATCGGCGCGCGCGAGGTTGCGTTCTTTCCGCCGATGACGGGCGGATAGGGGATGGATATTCGCGTTCAGGAGGCTGCGTTCGACATGGGGGCCGAGGCCAACGCCTTTGCCGCCAAGCAGGCAGGCATGGGTGCGATTGTCACCTTCACCGGCATCGTGCGCGATCTGCCCGATGCGACCCTGCGCCATATGGTGATCGAGCATTATCCCGGAATGACCGAAAAGGCGCTGACCGGCATTGCCGAGCAGGCGCACGCGCGCTGGTCGTTGGGCGGTAGCCTGATCATACACCGCTATGGGCGGCTGGCGCCGGACGACGTGATCATGATGGTCGCCACCGCATCGCGCCACCGCAAGGATGCGTTCGAGGCTGCGATGTTCCTGATGGACTATCTCAAATCACGCGCGCCATTCTGGAAGCGCGAGGAAACGGCCGACGGTGCCGAATGGGTCGCCCCCCGTGGCGAGGATGAGGCCGCGTTGGAAATCTGGTCTTCCGGCACCTGACGCCGCCGACGTGATCCTGATCTTCAGCGATAGGTTTCGCGCGATTCTAATTGTTGCCGTGGACGCCTGATCAGGTTTTGGCGCCTTCCTGCATGGCCGACAGCATCAGCATTAGCGCGTCGGACTGATTGCGCGGCGTGGGTTGCGCCAATGCCAGATCAATTAGCGCGGATGGCCTGTTGCGCAGGCCCAGCACTTCGTCCGGGGTGATTGCCCCGTCCAGGCGGCAACTGAGATCACTGTAGAAACGCTCGTTCATATAGCTGACCAGATCAGCAACCCGCGGATCGTCGGACGCGGTCAACACCTGTCGAAGCGCGTCTGTCAGATCTGGCTGGGCCATCTCACAGGCCAAGGCCGGGCTGGCCAGCAGGCAGATCAAGCCAACGGTGGGCAACAAACGGGTCATTATGTCATCTCCTTTGGGTCAGTGGTGGTCTGGTTTGGCACCTCGGCGCGAATCTGGGCCAGATACTGGGCAAAGAAATCCTCGGCTTGGCCATGTGATTGCACGATCTTGGATTGATAGGGCGTCTTGACCCGGCTGATGAATCCCGCCGCCTCCAGCGCCTCGATCACGCGCCGCCCGGTTTCGGGGGAAAACAGCATGATCGTCAGGCGTTGTACATCGGCCTGATCCAACCCCGGTGTGTTGGACAGCAAGTTGGCCTTGGCCTTATCGATCTGTATGGCGCTGAAAACGCCCCGTTGCAGGCGCGGCACCTCTAACCCCATCAAGCGGCGCTTTTCCGGTGTTGCGATCAGATCTGCCAATTGCGTGTTATGGGCCAGGATATACGCCTCCAGCCGATCGGGATGGGCGGTCAGGTCAAACGCGCGCAGCAAAAACAGGAATTCGGTCAGGACAAAAACGTTCTCGCTGCGCAGCTTTTGCAGCAGCTGGGGATCACTCCCATCGCAGGCGCGGCACAGATTGTTGTGGAAATCTGTTTTGGCACGGCGCAAACTCTCAACCGTGCGTATGTCTGTTGCCTGGGTCATCATAGCCTATGAATAGGGCAGGGGCAGGTCGTTTGAAAATGCCTGCTAATATTTAGTTGGGCAACTAAAAAACAGGATGGGCTACCACAGTTGAGCGACACATGCCGCTGGCCTATCTTTGGGTCAGTTGCAGGAAATGACGCAAGGGGCGGGATATGGGCAAAACAACACATGACACCACGCGCGTCGGGTATAAGGCCCGGTCCGCCACAGAATTCCCCGTTTCGCAGGAGCAGAGCCTATGACACCTACACTCACTATCCCGCGCTATGCCGTTCTGGCCGCGTTTTTGTGCGCCGGTTTCGCCGTACAGGGCTGTACAGATGGAACAGCCCAGATGGTAAAGCCACAGGTTGCAACGCCCAAAGAGGTGGTCAAACCTCAGCCCGCTCCGGCGGTCCCTATTCAGACCGTGACGAAAGCCCCCAGAAAGGCCGCAACCGTGACCCGATCCGCTGTTCAGAGCCAGAAGCGTGAATATATCGCGCTCAGCGTGTCCTACATGGAGCGGATTCTGGTTCCTGCCGGTTCAGAACTGGTCCTTAGCGCCACTGGCGAAGGGTCCGGCCCGCCGTCGATTAAAACCACCAAAACCAAATCGGGGCCGCCCTATTCCGTTTCCATGCCGGTCGAAACCGGTGAGGGGGCCTATCCGATGACGGTAGAAGCGACACTGACCTCGACCATCGGTCACGTCCTGAGCGGACGTGTGACATTGACTGAAAAACCGACCGGTCCTGTCGAAATCATCATGCATACCAAGACCGATTAAGGAGTGACCGCATTGTTTTTTTCATTTTCCAATTCTTCCCTTTTCCTGTCGGCCACCGTGCTGGCGTTGGCGCCTTTTGCGGCGCAGGCTGACTGCATCGACGCATATATGACCGGCCTGTCCGAGTTTGAGCAGGGCGCGACCACATCCAAACCGTCGTTTCAGGTGAATGAACTGCTGGTGCTGTGCTTTACCCCGCAGCAATCGGGACATGTCGCCATTTTCGACGCCCCGATCGAGGGGGATTTTCAGCAGTTGTATCCCAATGTCCTGACCCACCCCGATGGCGAAATATCCGCCCCGGTTGAGGCCGGTCAGCAGTATTGTTTCGGTGGGCGGGACACCTTTCCGCTATATCATCCGCCGGAAGAGGGGATTGGCCTGGGCAAAATCTCGATCGCGTTGACGGCGCAGCCAGATTTTCAACTGGGCGTGGATGAATACGCCATTCCGGGTCAGAAGGTGGCGCGTTCGACGATGAACCTGCATCTTAGCAACCATCAAAGGTCGGCGGCCACATGCGCGGCGCGCGACGTGACCTACATTGATTACCGCATCACGAATTGATCGGAGATATTGAAATGAAACAGTTTTTAACCAAAGCTTTGACAACGGCCGCCTTGACATTGGGCATGGCCAGCGCGGTGATCGCGCAGGCGCAGATGGAATGCATCGACCCCAAATCGGATCAACCCGTGCTGCGTATCGTCAACGGCGACCGCGCCAAACCCGGCGAGTGGCCGTTTATTGTAGGCCTGTATCATCAGGGCTATGGCGTGCAGTTTTGCGGTGGTTCGCTGATCAATCAACAATGGGTTCTGACCGCCGCGCATTGCTGGGGCGAAGAAATGGCCCCCGAAGATGTCTCTCTGCATCGGTCCGCCACAGACGGGCAACTGGATCCAAGCGGGCGCGGCATTGAAAAGCTGATCGTGCATCCGGGGTATGATCCTAGCGATGCAAACGTGCATGACATCGCGTTGGTCAAACTTAGCGCGCCATTCGACATTCCCAACAGCCAATTGGCCATCCTGCCCTCCAAACAGGTCGAGGCAAAGCTGGCGTCGGTGCGCACCTGTTCCGAGGTGGCCGGGTGGGGCACGTTGGAAATGGGCGCCAGCAGTGGGTCGCGCTATCTGATGAGCGTGAATGTCCGCCAGTTGGAAACCGACGTCTGCCGTCAAAGCTATGGCGGCAGTGTACGCGCGGGGGCCGGTCCGCACCTGTGCGCGGGCTTTGAAGAAGGCGGCAAGGACAGTTGTCAGGGTGACAGCGGCGGGCCGTTGATCGTGCGTGACGGGCCGACGGGCTTCTTGCAGGTCGGCGTCGTCAGTTTCGGCAAGGGCTGTGCATTGCAGGGCTATCCGGGGGTGTATGCCCGCGTTTCGGACCACCGTGACTGGATCTTTCAGCAGGTCGAGGCCAACTAAGCGTCATGGGCCTGCGCGCCAAATATCAGGCCGCCGGGCTGGGAATCGCACTGTTCGCGGCCCCCGGTGCGGCGGTGGCGGGCTGCGCGGGCGCCTTCCAATATCCGGTCGATCAACTGGACGAAACGGTATTCCGGCAGGTTCTGGAGGTCACTCAGGACGAAATCGAGCGTTTCTTCGACTTCACCTTCGACGCGTTCTGCATGGATGAGGAGGAATACGGCGCCTATTACGATATCTGGTCTAACACGCTGGTCGTCGGAACGCAGTTTTTTCTGGACGTGGCCAACCCGCCTGGCAATATCAACCGCGCCATCGCCGTGATCGCGCACGAGGCCGCGCACGCCTTTCAGACCAAGCACGGCTTGCTGAACATGCTGGTGGAAACCAACCCACACCGCGTCAAATGTATCGAGTTGCATGCGGATTTTCTGGCGGGTGGCTATATGGGCTGGCGTGCGCGACAGTATGATATCGACATCAGCAAACTGACCGAAATGTTCTATGATCTGGGGGACGGTCTGACCGACAACGAGGGCCATCACGGATTGGGCGCGGAACGGTTCCTGTCGTTTCGACAGGGTTTTTTGACCGTGACAGATGATGAAATTACACTTTCAAGTATGGGGATAGCATATGTTTCTCAAGCTAAATGCGATTAAGGCGGCGCTGTGCCTTGCGGTGCTGACGCTGGCCACGCCAGCCGCCGCACAACAGATGCGCATGAATGTCGGATGTCCGACGCTGGGCAGTGCCGACATTGGAAAATACACAATAGATGAGCTGAACAAGCTGTGTCACAACAACACCGGCGCGCTGGCGACGACCACCAGCACCTCCGGCAGCCAGCCGACAGAAGCGGTCGTTTCGGCCGAAAACGGTGCCGCACTGAGCTGTGGCCAGCACAAGGCGCTGGCGGCCTTCGCGCGCATGAACCCCGGTTTCGTCGAGGGCGAAACCTCGGCCGCTGTGGTCGAGAAATACTGCGGCGGTGTTGCGGATGACGCCATGCCCGGCGGCAGTCAGGTGGGGGGTGATCTGCTGACTGGTGTGTTCGGATTCGAGCGCGGCTATTACGGCCAATTCAGCGGTGCCAAGGGTCGGACATGCAAGACCTATTATTCGGGCAAGGCTTATTTGGACAAAGGCACCATCGAACTGACCTCGGGCGGGCACACATGGCGCGGGACGATCAGCTCGAACTCCTATGTCTCGATCACGCGCGACGGGGTCACGCCCCGGCCCAAGAACCACACAGTGATTTCCGGCCCGATGCTGAGTGCCGAATTGTATAACGGATATTGTGGCAGCGGATTTTTCCGTCTGACGGCGCAGTGATGATGTTTGACCTTATGAAATATGCCGCTTTGACCGGTGCCGTGATTTGTGCGCCATTTGGCGCGGCATTCGCGCAGACCGGTGATGCGTGTCTGTCGCCCGTCAGCATGCGGGACGGCGATGTACGGCGCAACGCGGCGGTGTTCGGGGCCGACAGCGGCCTGTGCTTGTCGGAATTGCAATTCGAGGAAAACGGCCTGAACTGGACGTTGACCATCATAGATAACACCCGCCACCCCAAAGGCCCGACGATCTATCTGCCCCATGACAACGAAGACTCGGCATTTGATTCGGCGCTGTATGGTGTGCGCAAATACGGCGGCAAAATGGTGGCCGTCGAAGCGGGCGACAACCGGGAATTCAATGGTCAGGATCCCAACCGCAACTTTGGCGAGACCGCCAAAAGCACCGCACCCTGCAATGATATGCGTCGCAAGCCGGCACCTCTGTTCACCCAGTTTATGCTGGACCTGCGTGGGAATAGCCCGAACTTCATCCTGACGTTGCACAACAACGCCAACGGCCATGCAGGCAATGGCGGTAGCGGCGGTATCAGTGTGGAGCGCAGCAGCGCAATCATGAAAGGGTTGAAGGCGCCGAATGGTGGGGACGAGGATGATGCGATCTTGCTGGCGGGGACGCAGCCTTTTGAGAAGGACAAACAGGCCCAACGCGCAACCGCGCAGTTTCACAAGGCCGGGATCAATGTGATCTACGAACACGTCCGGCCGGAACGCAACGATTGTTCCTTTTCCAACTACGTCGTGCTGAACAAGATCGCGCCCTACTATAATATCGAGGCCCAGCATGGGCATACCGCTCAGCAAAAGGCGATGCTGGACGTGTTTATGAAATTTCACCGGATCAAAGCGCAGAACAAATCGGTCCAGTAAGCCCGTTACGGACCTGTCAGCGCATCAGCGCGGGCAGGTCTCCGGTCAGGCCAGCGGCCTCGCGCATCAGGCTGCGGCGCAGGCCGGGCAGCGCGCTGATCACGCCCATGCCCAGATCACGCCCCAAGCGTAACAGCGGGTTGTCGTTGGAAAACAACCGGTTGCTGAGGTCCGTGGTCAACGCCAGCGTCGAGGTGTCGAACCTGCGCCAGACCTGATACCGGTCCAGTACATCGGGGGCGGCGATATCTTCGCCCCTCTGGCGCGCTTCGGTCATAACTTGGGCCAATGCGGCGACATCGCGCAGGCCAGCGTTCAGGCCTTGGCCCGCAACAGGGTGCATCCCATGCGCCGCATCCCCGACCAGCGCCAAACGCGGGGCGACGAACCGTTCGGCTACCGTCAGGCTGAGAGGGTAGGTATAACGCGCGCCGCGCAGAGCGATCTGGCCCAGAAAATCGCCGAACCGGGGGCGCAGGACGTGCAGGAAATCCGCATCGCTCAGCGCGGCGAATCGCGCGGCGGTCTCGGTGTCCTCGCTCCAGACGATCGAGCTGACATTGCCGGGCAGGGGCAGGATGGCCAGCGGGCCATGCGGCATGAAGAACTGATGCGCGACCCCATTATGGGGCAACTCGTGCTCAATCGCACAGACCAGCGCGGTCTGCCCATAATCCCATCCGTTGCGCCGGATACGCGCCCGCTGAGCTGTGCCCGATTTGCGCCCGTCCGCGCCAACGACCAACCGCGCGCGCAGGGTTTTGCCCGAGGCCAGCGTGAGCACCATCGCGTCCGGTTCTTCACTTTGCGCGGTCACGGCATCGCCCGAAATGACGGTGATCCCGGTGGTTTCAGCGCAGGCATCGGCCAGCGCGCAGCGTAGGAAACGATCCTCGCACATGTGGCCCATTGGGCCCTCCTCTAGCGCGCCGCGCTCGAAATGCAGGGCGAAAGGTGACAGCGGGCCTTCCCCGGCGCGCCCGTCGCTGACCTTGATCTCATGCATGGGCTGGGTATTGTCGGCCACGGCGTCCCATACGCCGATATTGCGCAACAGCCGGGTCGAGGCCATCGCCAAGGCATAGGACCGCCCGTCAAAGGCCGGATCCGCACGCTGCGGCGCCGGGAGGGCATCGATCAGCGTGACGTTCAGCCCTGCCTGCGCAAGGGCCAAGGCAAGAGCGGGGCCGTTCAGGCCACCGCCGACGATTGCGATATCTGTGTCGTGTTTCATACCCCTCAATATGGCGGGCGATGCGGGATTGTCCATGCGCTGCGCCGTCGCTACCGTTGCGGCGAAATGTCAAAGCAGGAAGGGCGGAACATGGACGCGTGGCGAAAGATGAGTGCGGCGGACTTGGGCGAAGGTATCGGCGCGGGGCAGATCGATCCAGAAGCCCTGTGCGAGACATATCTGGACGCCATCGACGCCCACCCGATGACGCCGCGCATCTATAGTACCGTCACCCACGCCCGCGCCCGGTCCGAGGCGCGCGGCGCGTCGTTGCGCGCGCGCGCTGGTCAACGTCGGGGGCCACTGGACGGTGTGCCGATCAGCTGGAAAGACCTGTTTGATAGCGCGGGCACTGCGACCGAAGCGGGCAGCGCCCTGTTAAAGGGGCGCGTGCCTGATCGCGACGCCGAGGTGCTGCGCGCCGCCACGCTGGCCGGGCTGGTCTGTCTGGGCAAAACCCATATGAGCGAGCTGGCGTTTTCCGGGCTGGGCCTAAACCCCATGACGGCAACGCCGCCCTGCATCAACGACGCACAGGCCGTGCCTGGCGGATCCTCTAGCGGTGCTGCTGCCAGTGTGGCGTTCGATCTGGCCCCGGCTGGCATTGGCAGCGACACCGGCGGGTCGGTGCGTGTTCCAGCCGCGTGGAACGATCTGGTAGGGTTGAAAACCACATCGGGGCGGCTGTCGCTGGTGGGGGCGGTGCCCTTGGCGGCGCGGTTTGACACGGTCGGGCCGCTGTGCCGATCCGTGCGGGACGCGGCGCTGCTACTGGGCGCGCTGGAGGGGGGAGCCGGCCCGGACCTGCGCGGTGCATCGTTGCAGGGCGTGCGTCTGGCCGAGGTGCAGACCGTCGTGATGAACGATCTGCGCGATGGCCCGGCCAACGCCTATGGCGACGCCGTCTGCCGGCTAGAGGCCGCAGGGGCCACCGTGACACGTATCAACGCGCCCGAACTGAGCGCGGCGATGGATCTGGCTGGCACCCTTTTCGCGGGCGAGGCCTATGGCACATGGAAAGACGTGATCGAAGCGGCCCCAGACAAGATGTACCCCCCGATTCTAGAGCGGTTCAGGGGTGGGCGCACCGTCAGCGCGCCTGACTTCGTTGCAGCCTGGCAACGGTTGGAGGTGTTGCGCATCCAATGGCACGCGCGCATGGCGGGGTTTGATGCAGTCATCATGCCCACCGCGCCCAACCTCCCGCCCGATGCCGCCCGTCTGCAAAGCGACGCGGAGTATTACGTGACCGAGAACCTTCTGACCCTGCGCAACACACGTGCCGGCAATCTGATGGGGTTGAGCGCGGTGACGTTGCCAGCCGGGGTAGCGAGCTGCGGGATCATGCTGTGTGCAGCGCCATACGCCGAGGAACGGTTGCTGCGTCTGGCCCAGGCCGCTGAGGGTGCGCTGGCGTAAGCCGTTGGAATTGGATATTTTTACCAAGAAAAAGCCGGATCTGCCAAAAATGCCACAATCGTCCGGGCTTGGGTGGGTTTTGCTGGACCTGAAAGCCGTGTTTGGATAGTTTTGACCCAAACGGGGCGTCTATGATCCCGTAGTCCGAGGCAGTTTCGATGTACCCCGAGTGGTTTTTCCCCCAGCCGGTCGTCGCGTGTTCGCATTTGCGGATATGTGCGCGCGCGTCAGGGGGGTGCCAATCACATCACTGTCGGACCAGATCAATGCGGCAGGGCTTCCTGCGGCGGGGCCAGTTTGGCCCGGCCGTGGCAGCCCGCCGGTAGGAACGAGGGACGAGATGGCATATCAGACACGCGGGCGCGATCCCCTGTTAGACAGCACGATGACCGAGGCGATCGAGAAACGCGGCAAGGAATTGCTGGGTCTGGCGCTGGTGGCGGTTGCTGCGATGGCGGCGGCGATCTTTGCGTCCTATACGCCGGATGATCCCAGCTGGCTGTCGGCGGTCGAGACGCCTGCCCAGAACTGGCTGGGCCAGACCGGGGCCACCATTGCGGCGACGCTGTTTATGGTCGTCGGTCGGGGGGCTTGGGGTGTGGCCATTGTTTTGCTGGCCTGGGGTTTGCGGTTCATATTGCACCGCGGGCAGGACCGCGCGGTTGGCCGTTTGATCTTTGCCCCGATCTGGATTGCCGTCCTTGCGCTGTATGCCGCGTCGCTGACGCCGGGGGCCGAATGGTATGCGACGCATAGTTTCGGTCTGGGCGGGATTTTCGGGGATACGGTTCTGGGCGCGGCTGTGGGTATTTTGCCTATTGGTGCCACCGCCGGGCTGAAAGTGCTGTCCTTGTTTCTGGGCGCTGGAATGCTGGTGATGGGGGCGTTTGTTCTTGGGTTTGAGCGTGCCGAGATCCGGGCCATTGCACGATTCCTGGTGGTTGGCGTGATCGTCAGCTATTCGATGCTGGTGTCGCTGTTGACGCGTGGTGCCTCTGGCGCTGCAGATGCCGCCCGCAAGGCGCAGGCCCGCCGCGCGACGCATGTCGAGGCACGACGCAACGAAAAGGCGGCGTCTGTCGCGCAGGATGAAGATGCGCAAACGCGCCGTCACGTCAATATTGTTGCCCCACGGATGAGCCGTAGTGCGGACGCGCATGTGATCGAAGAGCCCGCAGAGGCCTATGCGACCCCGCAGCCTGCGAAACCGGCGGGCGGCCTGTTGGCGCGTATGCCCGCCTTGATGCGCAAGCCTGATCCGCTGCCTGAACCCGAGCTGGTCGAGCAACCCTATGCCACCGGTAATCCGGATATGCCGGGCGAGGATCGGATCAAATCGAAGATTGCGGATGTGATCAAGAATCGCGTGCGTCAGAACCCGGCTATTCAGATCGAAAAGGTGGCGCCTTTGACAAAGGGGCGCGGGCGTGGCCCGATGCCTTTATTGCTGAACACCTCCAACAAGGCCGCTTTGCCGCCAGAGCCGCCGTTGACCGCGCCAACGCATGCGCTGCCGTCCGAGCCGCCTTTACGCGCCCCGCCGCCCTTGGTTCAGCCGCGCGCCCCTATTGTTCAACCTCGTGCTGAGGCGGCCGAGGCCGCCCCCGAAGACAGCGATGTATTCGAGACTGCCTCCGAGGTTGAGGCGATGCGTCTCGAACCTGTGCAACCCGAGCCAGTGCGTGCAGAACCTGCGCGTTCAGAACCCGCCCAACCCGAGCCTGTGCGCATGGCCACGCCGCGTATTCCCATCCCTGAACCCCGTCAGGTGGTGCAGCACACGCCCCGCAAGGTGGTGGTGCCCTCGACCCGTGCCAAGGCCGAGGCCCAGCCCGCCCTGCAATTCGAGGAGCAAGCCGCGTCGGTCTATGAACTGCCCCCGCTCAGCCTGCTGTCCAGCCCGGATAACATCGTGCGCCATCATCTGAGTGACGAGGCGTTGCAGGAAAATGCGCGGATGCTGGAATCGGTGTTGGATGATTACGGCGTCAAGGGTGAGATCGTCAGCGTTCGCCCCGGTCCCGTTGTCACCATGTACGAGTTGGAGCCGGCGCCGGGCCTGAAAGCGTCCCGCGTGATCGGCTTGTCCGATGATATCGCCCGCTCGATGTCGGCACTGTCGGCGCGCGTCAGCACTGTGCCCGGCCGCACCGTGATCGGGATCGAACTGCCCAACGACAATCGCGAGATGGTCAGCCTGCGGGAGATTCTGTCGACCCGCGATTTCGGGGATGGCACGCAAAAGCTGCCTCTGGCGCTGGGCAAAGACATCGGCGGTGATCCGATGGTCGCGAACTTGGCCAAAATGCCCCACCTTTTGATTGCCGGGACCACCGGGTCCGGTAAATCGGTGGCGATCAATACCATGATCCTGTCGCTGCTGTACAAGTTGACGCCGGACGACTGCCGGATGATCATGATCGACCCCAAGATGCTGGAATTAAGCGTCTATGACGGTATTCCCCACCTTTTGAGTCCCGTTGTGACGGACCCCAAGAAGGCGGTTGTGGCCCTGAAATGGACCGTGGCCGAGATGGAAGAACGCTATCGCAAGATGTCGAAGATGGGCGTGCGGAACATCGACGGCTATAACGGACGCGTTGCCGACGCCCTGTCCAAGAACGAGATGTTCAGCCGGACGGTGCAGACCGGATTTGACGACGCCACCGGCGAGCCGGTGTTCGAAACCGAAGAGTTCGCGCCCGAAAAGATGCCCTATATCGTCGTTATCGTCGATGAAATGGCCGATCTGATGATGGTCGCCGGTAAGGAAATCGAGGCCTGTATTCAGCGTCTGGCCCAGATGGCGCGTGCCTCCGGTATCCACATCATCATGGCCACGCAGCGCCCGTCGGTGGATGTCATCACCGGCACAATCAAGGCCAACTTCCCAACGCGGATCAGTTTTCAGGTGACGTCGAAAATCGACAGCCGGACGATCCTTGGCGAAATGGGGGCCGAACAACTGCTGGGCATGGGCGATATGCTGTTTATGGCTGGGGGTGCGAAAATCACCCGTTGTCATGGCCCGTTCGTCAGTGACGAAGAGGTCGAGGAGATCGTGAACTATCTGAAATCGCAGGGCCCGCCTGTTTATGTCGGCAGTGTTCTGGAAGGTCCGGATGAGGATAAGGCCAGCAATATCGACGCGGTCTTGGGTCTTAGCTCGGGCTCGGAAGGCGAGGATGCGCTATATGATCAGGCGGTGCAGATCGCCATCACGGATCGCAAATGCTCGACCTCTTATATCCAGCGCAAGCTGGCCATCGGTTACAACAAGGCCGCGCGTCTGGTTGAGCAGATGGAGGACGAGGGGGTCGTCAGTGCCGCCAATCATGTAGGCAAGCGTGAGATATTGGTGCCTGAACAGTAAAATCAGGCAACCAATCACACATTCCGACGTTTCCCTTTCTGGACAGGTCAGGGGGCCGCAGAATGCAGAACGACCATAAAGCGCAGGAAATGACCGATCAGATTGCGGATCAGGCCCATGGGCATGATCACGTCTGCGTCGGGGACATGATTGAGGCATTGGGGCATCGCGGCTTTGGGCCGCTTCTGTTCGTGCCGGCGATGATCGAATTGACGCCGATTGGTGGCGTGCCCGGTGTGCCCACGGTTCTGGCGGTCATTATCGGGTTGATAGCGGCGCAGATCATGCTGGGGCGTACACATTTCTGGCTTCCTGATATTTTGGAGCGGCGCACGCTGTCTGCCGGGGCATTGAACACGGCAACGAAAGTGCTGCGCCCGATTGCGCAGCGCATGGATCGTTGGTTTGGCGGGAGATTGCCTGTAATGGTGCGACCCTCTGTGCAGCGCGTGGCCGCGGCGGTTGTAATTGCCCACTGCGCCTCCGTTCCGTTCCTGGAACTGATCCCTTTCGCCAGCTCTGTTCCCATGCTTTCGATCGCGCTGATCGGTCTGGCAATGATGGCACGAGACGGCGTTTTGATGCTGGTAGCGCTGATCTGGGCCGTCTGTGCCTTGATTGTCGCGCCTTACCTGCTGATATGGTGATGGATAGGCCTGATATCGGATAACAGGCGGCCCGCGTGTCAGACTACGTGGGTAACAGGCGCAACAAGGATTCGTATCGTATGAACTGGATGACACCCGTGATCGCCGGGGCGCTTAGCCTCTGCATGGCTCTGCCTGCGGCGGCCGAGAAACTGTCGCTGCAAGAATTGTCGCGCTATTTGAACAGCTTTCAGACCGCGTCGGGGCAATTTACCCAGATAAATGACGACGGCACGATCAGTCAGGGCAAGATTTTGATCAAGCGGCCCGGCCGGGTGCGGTTCGAATACCAGCCGCCCGAGGATATTCTGGTTGTGTCCGACGGGGACACGGTGGGCATCGTTGATGGAAAATCCAGCGAGGGCACGCAGGCCTATCCGCTGCACCGCACGCCGCTGTCGATTATACTGGCGCGCAATGTGGATCTGACCCGTGCCAAGATGGTGACGGGTCACGCCACTGACGGCACATCGACCACAGTACGCGCGCAGGATCCCGAAAACCCTGAGTATGGCAGTATTGATCTGGTCTTTACCGGGGCACCGACGCAACTACGCCAATGGGTGATCAACGACAGTGGCGGGGGGCAAACAACCGTTATTCTGGGCGCACTGAAGACCGGTGTTCGGCTGGACAACAAGCAGTTCGTTATCCCGGGGCTGAAGCCCGAAAGCGTGGATCGCTAAAACAGACAAACTGTCGGTGACGGTCTGCCCCGGATTTGGCCCGGGGCATGTGCCCGTTGTGCGACTGGTCAGATGAAACGAGGAATCAACGCCCGCAGCGTTTCAACTGTGCCTCGTAATTTGCCGCCCGCGATTCGACCGTGCCAGCCACGCGGATCAACCATGCCTTGTTGTTGTAGGTCCCGCGCGAGTACCCGGTGCGGCCTTCATGATAGGCCAGATAATGATTGCGCGCGTCAGTCATGGGGATGCCTAACTGATCGCGACTTTTGGCCATGTACCAGCCCATGAAATCGGTGGCGTCATGGATGTTGTCGCGCCGCGCGCGCCGCTTGCCCTGTTCGACGACGTATTCGTCCCATGTGCCATCCAACGCCTGCGAGTACCCATAGGCAGAACTTTGCCGGCCCATCGGAATTACGCCCAGCGTATAGCGGAACGGAGTGCGCGCATCGCTGACGAATTTGCTTTCCTGATAGATGGTGGCCATCTGAACATGCGCAGGAACACCCCAGCGCCGTTCGGCGGCGCGGAAGGCGCGGGAATAGTTTGGACGCTCGCGCAGGATCGCACAGGCGTCATCCATTGTGTTCGGGGAGGTCCCATAGCTGCCGCCGCGCCCGCAGGCTGCGACAAGGACCAATAATAATGCGTTCCGGGAGAAAGTCGTAAAACGACGTGACCCTGAAGCGCGCGATAGATTGCGGCGTTGTGGGCGTTTCAATCCAAACTTGCCACGCAAATTTGTCTCAAAACGCTTTAGGACCGCACGAAGCTGTCTGCTCATCTGCCTCTGCTCTCACTTTTTTCTTTGTAGTGTAGCGGAGTCGCGCCGTTTGGGAAATCACGAATTTTCGCAATGACCCGTTCGGTGGCGCGTTACAGCAACAGGGCCAGCAATGCGGGCAGATACAGCACCGACAGCAGGGTCGATACCACAACCATGCCCGCCACCGCATCCGAATCAGCGCCGTATTTTTCGGCCAGCATGTACGAGGTGACTGCCACCGGCGTTGATACCTGCAACACGAGAACGGCATGCGCCACAGGTTCCAGATCGAACAATAGCCCTGCCGTCCAGGCCAAGCCTGCACAGATCACCACCTTGATCCCGGCCAACACCACCGCCAGCCCCAACCGCCCAGGGTGCAGCCGCGCCATCGCCACGCCCAGCGTGATCAACATCAGGGGAATTGCCATCTGGCCGACCAACTCTAGCGCGTTGGTCAGAAAGGTGGGGGTTTGCCAGCCCTGCCACAGGAATAGCCCGCCCAGCACGGTCGCGCCCACCACCGGTTCGCGCAGCACGCGCAACGGCGATCCGCCCCCGGCGACCAGCCAGACCCCGAAAGTGAACGACCAGACCGCCATGATCGCGAATACGATCACCGCAAGGCTTAGCCCGTCGGGGCCAAACGCGAACAAGGCCAGCGGCAATCCCAGATTGCCGGTATTGCCAAAGATCATCGGGGCCGTGTGCGTGCGGGTGTGCAAACCCGTTACGCGGATCAGCGCCAGCATCACCAATGTCACGGCCCCATAAGCCACAAGTGCCGCCAGCGACAGGGCGGTCAGCGCCTCGGGTGCGATCTGGGCCTTCATCAACGCAGTAAAGATCAGGCAGGGCACGGCCAGCGTCATGCACAGCCGCGTGACAAAGGCCAAACGATACTCGAATCCCAGTTTGACCCAGGTAAAACCGGTTGCGGCCAGCAAGAATACCGGCGCTGTTATCTCAAGAACTGTCGTGGCAAGGTTCACAGACTGTTTCCCGTTTAACTAAGGATCTGGATTGGACAAAGGGCCCTTGCAACCTTTATGGTCAACAGTTAGGGGCTGCAACGATATGCTTAAGACACGCGCAAAATACCATCTGGGACAGGTTGTCCGGCACAAGAAACATCCGTTTCGTGGGGTGGTTTTTGATGTCGATCCTGAATTCGCAAATACCGAAGAATGGTATGCGTCCATTCCCGAGGAAAGCCGCCCGGTGAAGGGGCAGCCGTTTTATCACCTGCTGGCCGAGAATGATCAAAGCTACTATGTGGCCTATGTCTCGGAGCAGAATTTGGTCGCGGATTATTCCGGTGAACCGGTAGAACATCCCGATATTGAGGATCTTTTCGGCCCGTTCGAGGACGGGTCGTACCCGCTGCACTTTCAGTTGAACTGAGGGTGCGCTGAAGCGCACCCTACGGCCCTGCCGCCTCAATATCCCAATGCACACCCGTCCTTGCGTGGATCTGACGCCCCCTCCAGTACGCCGTCAGCATGAATCTGGATCGCCTGCGCGCCGCCCAGCGGTTTGTTTGCGATCTCGACGGTGTGGCCCAGCTCGCTGAGCGAGCTGGGCACACTGTCCGGGTAGCCGCGCTCGACCTTCAGTACGTCGCGCTCGGCAAAGGCGCGGGGGGCGTCGATAGCGGTTTGGGGGTCCATGCCAGCGTCCAGCATATTGGTGACGAACCGGGCGTGTCCACATGGCTGATAGCCGCCGCCCATGACGCCAAAGGGCATGATCACCCGCCCATCTCGGCGCAGCATGCCGGGAATGATGGTGTGCATCGGGCGTTTGCCCGGTGCCAGCATGTTGGGATGATCCGGCGTCAGGGTAAAGCCCGCGCCGCGGTTCTGCATCAGAATGCCGAATTTTTCGGACGCGATACCGGATCCGAACCCGTGGAAGATGGAATAGATCAGTGAAACGACCATACGATCCTTGTCGACGACCGTGATATAGATCGTATCGCGGTGCACAGCTTCGGCGCCCGGCACGGCGGCAGCCATGACGCGTTTGGGATCAATCAGCGCGGCCAGTTGGCGTGCGGTGTCCATCGACAGCATCGTGTCGGTGACGGCGACAATATCCGGATCTGCGATGAACCGGTTGCGCGCATCATAGGCCAGCTTGGTCGCTTCGGCCTCGATGTGGATACGCTCGGCCCCCAGCGGGTCCATGGACGCAATATCGAACTGCGCCAGAATGTTCAGCATCAAAATGGCCGTAGCGCCCTGTCCGTTTGGCGGATGTTCGACCAGTTCGATATCTTTGTAAAAGCCCGAGATCGGCGTGGTGTCGTTGCCGGTGTGATCCGCAAAATCAGCGGCGGCATGTGTTCCGCCCGCCGCATTCAGGGCCGCTAGCATATCGTCCGCCACCTCGCCTGTGTAAAAGGCATCGCGTCCCTTGGCTGCAATCCGACGCAGCACCTCGGCCTGCCCCGGAGCACGGAACAACTGGCCGACTTTCGGCGCGGCCCCATTCAACAGGAAATGCTGGCGACCATAGCCTTGCAGCACAGGGGCCTCGCCGATCCAATCCTGTGCAACGCGCGGGGCAACCGGCACCCCTGCGTCAGCGTAATGGATCGCGGGCGCCAGCACGGCGTCCAGTCCCAGCCGTCCCTGAGATTCGCTGAGCGTGCAAAACGCGTCGATCGCACCGGGGATTGTCACCGCCTCGGCGCTGTAAAGTGGTACTTTATCCAGCCCCCGATCACGCAAGGCTTGCGCGGTGTTCCCGACCGGCGCGCGGCCTGACCCGTTGAACGCCTGCACGGTATCGCTGCCCGGCGCAGTCCACAAAACGAAGCAATCGCCGCCGATGCCCGTCATTTGCGGCTCGCACAGGCCCAACAGTACTGCGCCTGCGATGGCCGCGTCCATGGCATTGCCGCCGCTTTTCAGAATATCCAACGCAGCCTGTGCCGCCAATGGGTGCGACGTGGCGCACATGCCGTTGGTTGCCAGAACCGGTGAACGGCCGGGTAATTGAAAATCGCGCATTGGGGCCTCCTGTCCCTGTATTCAGCGGACAGTAGGGCGACCTGAGCGGTTTGCCAATATGGGGGAAGATAGTCCTCGACGCCGCGTACTGGGTGGGGGCTGTTAAACGCGGCGCCGAGGGAAGCCATTGCAGCTACAGGACATGAAATGCTCTATCACCTTGGCAGCAATGCGAAGACACTTAGGCAAGTTTGGGGCAATCGCATTTTTTTGCTGCGGGTCCGCAATGAGCATCTGATCCGTGCCGACATTTGATTGAGGGTATAGTTTGGCGCGGTGCACCCATTTCAAATGGGCAGGTGACCGTTGCCGCATTGGGTTTTAAGCGCGCTGCAACAGACGCAAGCATCAACCCGCCTCGTTTGTTAAATGCATGTAAAGATGATTGCGGCCATCGTCGCGGTGATAGCGCAATGCATCGGTCTGACTGCGAATCAGGAACCAGCCGAACCCGCCTTCGGGCAAGGCGCCCTTGGGGTGGTGCAATGATGGACGTTTGCCCCTGGGCAGGTCCAAACCCGGCAAGGCTAGGCCGAAGTCCACAATATCGATCTGGATACCGTCAGGTTCGACTAGAAGAGTGACGATGACGTCACCGATACCGCGCAGCTCATACGCATGTTCGGCAACGTTGTTCAGCGCCTCCGCCAAAACGATCTCGGCAGTGCCGCACATGTCCTGGTGAACGCCGGAATCGTCCAGAAACCGACGGATCCGTTGCAGCCCATCGCGCACGCCTTCCGGGGACGCGTCCACGTTGAAAACCGCTGTGCTGGCGGAGTCATGCATCAGGCACAACCTTTATCTGAAAGCAAATCGAGACGATCACCGCGTCGTCACCGCAGGAACCGCCCCTTGCACAGTTATCATCCAGCCTGCCGGTGCCCCAGCGTTTCCAAGCTGTCATGGATTGTGAAAATCGAATCCATGCGTGTCAGGAGAAACACCTTTTCGACATCCGGCGTCAATACGGCCAGATCTAGCCGTTGTCCCACGCCCAGCTGTTTCATAGAGGCGACAATCGCGCCCAATCCGCTTGAATCAATGAATGCCACCTGTCCAAGGTCCAGAACGACATGCGCCGCACCATCGCCAGTCTGCACGCGCATGGCGTCTTTGAACTGGATTGCGACAGCGGCATCAATTCGGCGTGCGTTGACGGTGACGATTTTATAGGGTCCGTTTTGAATGCTGGAAAGGTCCATGAAAGCTCCACTGAGTTTACAAATCACAACAGACCCTACATCCCAAACCTTACCATTCCGTGTGCAGGTTTGATTCGGACGACGTTGCCAAGTATGGCTGAGACTGCACGTCTCGGTGCCTTGGTCAGATTGTGCTGGTCCGCTGTTCTTTTTCTTGGCAAAAATATCCAAATTCCGACGTGGCTCCGGACGCCAGATCAAAGGTCAACCAATGCGTATCGACTACAGTGAAATTTCCAAATCCCTTGCCGCCCTCACCGAAGGTGAGACGGATCTGATCGCCCTCATGGCGACGATGGTCTGTGAATTGCATCATGCCGATGACCGGTTCGACTGGACCGGGTTTTACCGCGTAACCGGACCGCAAATGCTGCGCATCGGGCCCTATCAAGGCGGGCATGGCTGTCTGACAATTCCGTTTTCACGCGGTGTTTGTGGTGCAGCGGCACGGACCGGGCAGGTGCAGCTGGTTGATGATGTGAATGCCTTTTCTGGCCATATAGCCTGCGCCAGCTCGACCCTATCGGAAATCGTGTTGCCGGTTTGGAATCAAACCGGGCAATTGATTGGCGTGCTGGATATCGACAGCGATCAGGCGGCGGCGTTTACACAGGATGATGCGGACGGTTTGGCGCGTTTGTTGCAGCAGACATTCGGGACATTGGCCGCCTGAGCGTCGTACAGGCGCGTGAAAAATGTGTTGATAATTTCACGAGAATCACTCAGCGTGAAATTATCGGTAATTTTTTCACGCCCTCTGTTCTCAAAGGTCCGCGCCCTTGCACGCTTCCAACCCACCCCACGGCAGTACCCTCGGTGCTGACCTGCGCGCCTTGCGCAAGGCGCGGGGTAGCACGCTGGCGGATCTGGCCGCGCGTCTGGGGCGCTCGGTCGGCTGGCTCAGTCAGGTCGAGCGGGATATCTCGGCCCCGTCAATCGACGATTTGCGCCATATCGCTGCGGCTCTGGATGCGCCGATTTCCCTGCTGTTCGCACATGACGCCGCGCCAGCGGCCGAGTCGGGACATATCGTGCGTCGTCAGACCCGTCGTCAGATCGGCTCGACCGAGGCGGGGTTGATCGAGGAATTGCTGTCCCCCGATTTGACCGATGATTTCGAGGTGGTACATTCCACGTTCAAGCCCCACAGCCGCATCGGCGAAGTGGTCACGCGTCCGACGCAGGAGGTTGGCTATCTCCTGTCGGGCAAATTGGATCTGATGATCAGTGGCACGCGCTTTACTGTCCATCCGGGCGACAGCTTTCGCATTCGAAATGAACCGTTCGAGTGGATCAATCCCTATGACACACCTGCCGTGGCGATCTGGGTGATCGCCCCGCCGATTTACTAACGAGGAACGTGATGAGTTTTGATGCGTGGTTGATTTTTGCTATGTTCTGGGTGGTGTTTGTCACGACACCGGGGCCGAATGCGGTCAATTGCATCACCAACGGAATGACTTTGGGACTTATCCGCGCACTGCCCGGTGTGGCTGCGATCCTGACGCAGGCCACGCTGTTTCTGATCCTGTCAGCGACGGGCGTGACGGCCCTGCTGACCGCCTCTCCTACAGCGTTCGAGGCCGCGCGTCTGATCGCGGCCGGGTTCCTGATTTATGTGGGCCTGCGCGGTTGGATTAATGCCACGAAACCCGCCAAGATCAGCGACCGGCCCGCAACGCACATCTATGCCCACGCCCTTGCCGTGGCCGTGATCAACCCCAAAAGCGTTGCGGGATACCTTGCCGCGTTCAGTCTGTTTGTGCAGCCGGATGTGCCGATAGCGGCGCAGATGTGGGTAATTTTCCCCACGGCCCTGACGCTGACGGCACTCAGTTATATGGGGTATACCGCCCTTGGGGCGGGCCTTGGCCGGGCGGCGCTGGGCGCGGTCTTTAACGTCTGGCTGCGCCGGGGGCTGGCCGTCTGTTTCGTCTTTTATGGTGTGTTGCTGGGCAGCAGTTCCGCGATGCCGGGGCAGGGATAAACCATGAACCACGCTATGAAAGGCACCTGACATGACCACCAAGGGCCACTGCCTGTGCGGCAACGTCACGTTTCAGACCGAGATCACACCGCAGGGTGCCAGCGCCTGCCATTGCGGGCAATGCCGCCGCCAAACCGGGCATTTCTGGGCCTCGGCCTATGTGCCCAGGGATGCGTTGAACGTTACGGGTGAGGTTACATGGTTCGCCGCCAGCGACGCGGCCAAACGCGGATTTTGCGCCAAATGCGGCACCCTCCTGTTCTGGACCGCCCATGACGAGGACACGATCAGCTTTTCCTTGGGCGGTCTGGACATGCCAACCGACCTGCGCCTGACCAAACACATCTTCACCGCCGACAAGGGCGATTACTACGATATCAACGACGGCCTGCCGCAACAGTAACGCAGCCGCCCAACCCAACTCACGAAAGGACCGATCCCCATGAGCGATTTCCCAACAACGGCCCGCGTGGTCATCATCGGCGGCGGTGTCGTTGGTACATCGACGCTGTACCATTTGGCCAAGGGCGGCTGGACTGACGCGGTCCTCCTGGAAAAGAACGAGCTGACGGCGGGCTCGACCTGGCACGCGGCGGGCAACTGTCCCAGCTTCTCGACCTCTTGGGCGATAATGAACATGCAGCGCTATTCGCTGGATCTCTATTCCCGGCTGGAGGCCGAGGTGGATTATCCGATGAATTACCACGTCACTGGCTCGGTCCGGTTGGGGCACAGCAAGGCGCGGATGCAGGAATTCCAGCGCGCTGTATCGATGGGGCGCCATCAGGGGCTGGATCTGGAGATGATGGACCTTGCCGACATCAAGGATCGCTACCCCTTTATCGAGACCCATGATCTGGTTGGTGGTCTGTGGGATCCTGCCGATGGTGACATTGATCCGTCGCAGTTGACACAGGCATTGGCCAAGGGCGCGCGCCAGATGGGTGCGCGGATCGAACGGTTCTGCCCTGCCACCGGCGTCAGCCGCGAGGGCGACGAATGGATCGTGCACACGCCCAAGGGCGATATCCGTTGCGAAAAGGTGGTGAACGCCGCCGGATACTACGCACAGCGCGTTGGGGAGTGGTTCAAACCCTACGGCGGGCGCACCGTGCCCATGGTCACGATGAGCCACCAGTATTTCCTGACCGAAGAAATCCCCGAACTGGCCGAATGGACCAAGGCGCAAGGCCACAAGGTGCCGCTGCTGCGTGACGTCGACAGCTCGTATTATCTGCGGCAGGACAAGAACGGTCTGAATCTTGGCCCTTACGAGCGGAATTGCAAGGCGCATTGGGTGACGCCTGAAGATCCGATGCCCGACGATTTCAGCTTTCAACTTTATCCCGACGATCTGGAGCGGCTGGAGTGGTACATTGAGGATGCGATGGCCCGTGTGCCAATGCTGGGCACCGCCGGGGTTGGCCGCGTCATCAACGGCCCGATCCCCTATGCGCCCGACGGCCTGCCCCTGCTGGGGCCGATGCCCGGCGTACCAAACGCCTATGAGGCCTGTGTATTTACCTTTGGCATCACTCAGGGAGGCGGAGCGGGCAAGGTGGCAGCGGAATGGATCATGCACGGCGAAACCGAGCATGACATGTGGGCCGTCGATCCGCGCCGTTACACCGATTACACCGATCAGGCCTATTGTGAGGCCAAGGCGCTGGAAACCTATGGCCACGAATACGCCATGCATTTCCCTTGGCACGAATGGCCCGCTGGCCGTGATAAAAAGCTGGGCCCCAATGATGCCAAGGTCCGCGAATTGGGCGGCGTCATGGGCGCTTACAATGGGTGGGAGCGCGCCAACTGGTTTGCCAAACCCGGCGATGACACCTCCGAAGAATCGACCCACACTTGGCAGCGGTCCGGCCCGTGGGAGCAGCGCATCCGCGAGGAATGCGAGGCGGTGCGCGACGCCTGTGGCGTACTGGACCTGCCGGGATTCTCGCGTTTTTGGATCACGGGCGAGGGCGCGGACGAATGGCTGCGTTGCTTTGTCACCGGCGGCCTGCCAAAAATTGGCCGAATGAATCTGGTGTATGTTGCCGACAGCCGTGGCCGGATCAAGACCGAGTTTTCCTGCATCCGCGTGGGCGAGGACAGCTTTATCCTGATCACCGCCGCCACGGCGCAATGGCATGATGGCGACATGATCCGCCAATCTGTACCCGCGGGTGTAAGCGTGAACGAAACCACGACCGAGCGCAGCGCGTTGATTGTCACCGGCCCAACATCACGTGATCTGCTGACGCCGTTGACCGATGCCGATCTGTCGCTGTCGTGGCTCAGCCATCAACATTGCACTGTCGCCGGTCAAAAGGCATTCGTGGCCCGCGTGTCCTTTGCCGGTGAACTGGGTTGGGAGGTGCACGCCACCAACGACGATATGCCTGCGATCTATCAGGCGATCCTTGACGCGGGCGCGAAACCCTTTGGCATGTATGCGCTGAACAGCCTGCGCATGGAAAAGGGGTATCGGACGTGGAAGGGCGACCTATCCACCGATTATTCGATGCTGGAGGGCGGTCTGGAACGGTTCGTCAAATTCGACAAACCGCAGGATTTCACCGGCAAGGCCGCGCTTCTTGCCGAAAAGCAGCAGGGCAGCACCAAGGGGTTCGTGCAACTGATCGTCGAGGCCGACGATTTCGACCCGCCCTATATGTCCTCGCTGCTGCACGACGGCAAGGTCGTGGGCGAGGTCACGTCCAGCGGCTATGGCTACCGCGTCAACGCATCCATCGCGCTTGGTATGCTGCGCGCCGATCTGGCGGTGCCGGGCACCCGGCTGGAGGTCGACGTATACGGCACCCGTGTGCCGGCCGTGGTGCAGGATGACGCGCCGCTGTGGGATCCACAAAACGAACGGCTGCGGGCCTGAGGCTAAATGAAGGTAGGCCGGGGATGATCCCGGCCTGTTTTTCAGGGAGTACGCCCGCCCCACGTCTCCTGGCAGCTGCTGGTGGCCAACCGATGGGCCAGCGCGACAACCCATCCAGACACGCGCGATTTTGGGATTTAACAATGCAGCTGTGTCTGGCTTACAGCCTTGTTCGCCGTGCGGCTGCCTGCCTGTTCCAAACCCGCGCCAGAGGTTGCAGGGCTATCCGGTGCGCCCCGTGATCCAGCGTTCGGGCTGTTGCGTATAGGCGATATAAAGCGGGTGTTTGGGGTGGCCATCCTTGGTCAGTCCAAGGTGATGCACGTCCCGCCCGGTGGCCGTCAACAGGGCCTCCACCTGTGCGCCGCGCCCCAAATGTGCGCCGTGGGTGCCCCAGGCCGCAATGATGGTATCGGCCCAAGGGCAGCTGTCCATAATGGCGGTATCGTTCTCGGGGCCGACAGGATCTGTTGCGGCGCGCATGGCGCGGGGATCGGTATCGCGCCACGCAAAGATGTTGGTCACCCGGAACGCGCCAAAGCCCAAAGTGCGCGCGCGACGCTCACACCGCTCGACGGTCGGGTCGTTCTGAACCTCGGTGGCGGTTGAGGGATTCAGCATGATGAACAACGCGCGTTTGCCCGCTGGATCCCAAGTGCGGGTCAGTTGATAACGATACTTCTCACAAGGCGAGTATATGGCGGTCGAGGCGGCATCGCCCTTGAGGTGTGTGCGTTCGATCATGGGATCGGTTGTGCCGTTTCGCCCACGCCAGTGCAAGGGGGGCAGTGCAAGAGGGCTACGGGTTGGCCCAGCCCTTTGCAATGCGTGGCGCACGATGAGTGGTCCCGAAGTTCGGAATGCACTGACTGCTTCGAGCCCTTCTTACCGGTTTTCTACGTTGCAGCTAATGTCTGCTATCACGGTAGTGACAAAAACGTTCAACAACTACGTGGGTTTTGAACTGGGTTTGTGGAAGCCTCTATCGAGGACTTTTGCCTTGGTGCCAAAAAGGAGCGTTTTTGGAATAAATGCAATATGGATCTATGCGAGAGTGAACTTAATGATGCAGTAATTGGGGTCGAACATTTGCTGGACCCCAATTTTTGTTAATCAGCTGAGAATGGCAGTGATGAGTGGTGTAGCACGATCTTTGGCTCCCCGTTTTCCATTTGCTCGAACCCGAACGTGTATTCAACCTTCACTTCTGATCCGTCAGCCTGTGTGAAGAAGTAATTGCCCATCGACATGGCTGTGTCGCCGCTGATGATAGTGCCTTCGTTTTCCCAGCGGACATTCGTGTATGGTGCAATCGCAAACCCGCCGTCCTCGGCAATGTCACCGCCTACAAAGTAGGACAACGCTTCGTCGAATGTGCCACGGAACTGATCCTCGGCGGCCAACGTCGGCTTGAACAGAACTTCGCCTTCGCCGTAGGCGTAGAACGTGTTGATGTGGTCCGTTGCAACCGCACGGTAATCGCCTTTGTCAGTGTGAACTTTACCGATTTCAACTATACCTTCACCCCATGCATCCTGAGTGGCGGTGATCTGCTCTTGGGTCAAAGCTGAGTGGCCATCGGCAAAAACGGCACCACTGGTTGCGGCAATTGCAACGGCTGCAGCAGCGGCGAAAGTTTTAGGTCCAGTCATTTTTGTTTTTTCCAATTCCAAGTTTGTGTTTGTTGATGATCGAGAGATCGAGGCCCGTGATCCATAATACCAATTGAATGATTTACCACTTCCTATAGCCTAACATCCTTCCCAAAAGGACCGTTTGTTGAACGGTCGAAGTGGCGGTCGTTCAGATGCCGATTCTGCGAAAGCAAACCTTCAGGTGAATCATGCGAAAAGCAACTTTGTCCCGCTGAGCGGACATCAAGAATGCAAGGCTCCCGAAGATATCTTCGGGAGCCGTCGCTCGACTTGCCTTCGCACTTACTAGGGGTTTCGTCGAAGGCTGCACCACGAAGTACAAGGGGGCTACGGGTTGGCCCCCTTCGGCGCTTACTCGGTCGCGTCCGGCGTCACGAACACCCGATGCGGATGCAATTCCCCGGCCTTGTAGATCCCGACGGCAACGGCCTTCCCGTCCAGCGAAGCCCAACATTCATCACCATACTCGGCGTCGCCGGGGTAGACCATGCCGGGGTTGCCGTTGCGCAGTTTGGCCGCGCCTTCGGGGGTACTGCGCAGTTCGGGCAGCTCGCTGAGGCCCAGTTCCAGCGGCAGGATATGGGCATCAAGGGCGGGATCATGCGCTAGCGTGTCGATCTGTGTCAGGCTTAGCCCGTCCTCGACGTCAAACGGGCCGGACCAGACCCGCCGCAGCCACGTCACATGCCCGTGACAGCCCAGCGCCGCACCCAGATCCCGCGCGATGGCACGGACATAGCCACCCTTTCCACAGGTCATTTCCAACGTGGCGCGATCAGCGTCGGGGCGGTCGGTCAGCAACAGTTCCTCGACCCAAAGGGGGCGGGCGGACAGGGTCACATCCTCGCCGTCGCGGGCCAGTTTGTAGGCGCGCTGGCCGTCCACCTTGACGGCGGAAAATTTGGGCGGGATTTGCATGATGTCTCCGACAAACCCTGCCAGCGTCTCTTTGATCTGCTCATCGGTCGGGCGGGCATCGCTGGTGGCGATCACTTCGCCCTCGGCGTCGTCGGTGTTGGTGGACGCGCCAAAACGCACCTCGAATTCGTAGGCCTTCAGCGCGTCGGTGACATAGGGCACCGTCTTGGTGGCCTCGCCCAGTGCGACAGCCAGAACGCCTGTCGCCTCGGGGTCCAGTGTGCCGGCATGACCGGCCTTCTTGGCCTGAAGCGCCCAGCGCACCTTGTTGACCACCGAGGTCGAGGTGATGCCCGCAGGCTTGTCCACGATCAGCCAGCCTGAAAGATCGCGTCCCTTGCGTTTGCGTGCCATGCGCCCCTGCCTCTTGTGTTGGTTCAAGTTGCGCGGGCTAGCCCATGACCCTTGCACTGTCAATCATGGCGCGCGCCAGATCGGAAGCGGCCCGGCCTTAGTTCCGCAGGCATCAGTGCCAGGTGCCTAGCGCGCTACCACGGTTCCGACCACTGGCCCCATCGGAAAGCCCAGATCGCTGCGCCCCAAATCAGGCGCATAAAGCCGCGAAATGCTACCATCGAAATACAGCGCCTGCGGTAACTTCAGGTGATCGCGAAACAGCCGCGCGAAGGTATGGAAATTTACCGGCTGATCCGAGATCGCGAACACGGCGCGCGTGCCGTCCTGCGTCGTCCCGACACCGTTGCGGATATACAGGCTGTCGCTGTCAGGCAGGAACCGGGGATGCAACGCCCCGTCGATCACCAGCATCGGACCCGATTGCGTGGCGTATTGGCAGGCGGGTGCCTCGCGTTCGAAACGCAGGGTTTCGATCACATCGGCGCGCCCCTTTTTCAGGCACAGAACACCATTGGGCAGCAGGCCGAAATTGCCCGGCCCGGGATTGGTGATCAGGCGCATAAGCTGCTGGCCGTTCTCAACATAATGTCCCACCGGCGTGCGGTTGGAATGATACATCCCGGCATTCATGGCAAAGCCCAAGGTCAGCCCCTCGGACTCCAGCATCGTATCAATAGCAGGAAAACTACCCAGCGGCGCGTCAGTGTCGGGCGCGTTCAGAAAAAGGCGCAGATCCTCGCTGTGCATGTCTACCTCGCACAGCGAATAGCGCGCGCCGTCAAACGTGGTCTGACGACACTCGGCCGCCGACAGCGCGCTGGGCAACAGCGTACTGGGCAAGGCCAGCAGCAGGGATGCCGCCAGCCAGCGCAGGGCGCTATTCGTCCAGATCGCGCTGAACATCGTCTTGGGAAAAGAGGCGGCGAGCCTCGTCCATCTGATCAAAGGTTGTGTCCAACCGAAACCGCAGGTCGGGCGCGTATTTCAGCGACAGTTTCTTGGCGATCATGTGGCGCAGCTCGCCTTTGTTGCGGGCCAGAAGGGCCACCACATCGTCCTGCCCGATGCCGCCCAGCGGCAGCACATAGGCGGTGGCGACCTTCAGGTCGGGCGACGTACGCACCTCGCCCACGGTGATCGACAGACGGTTAAGGTCCGGGTCGTGGATGTCGCCGCGTGCCAGCACATCCGACAGGGCACGCCGGATCAATTCGCCGACGCGCAATTGGCGCTGCGTTGGTCCGGGGCCATCGTTGAATTTGTTCTTTGCCATATCCCTGCATCTAAGCGTTCTGCCGCCCTTTGCCAAGACGCATCGCCCGCGCTATGCAAGGCGGTAAGTATGCAGTGGGCAATGATAAGGGCAGGCACATGACGAACACACCGGGTATTGTGGTCACGGGCGCATCGGGACGCATGGGGCAGATGCTGATCCGCACCATCACTGACAGTCCTCATGCGCATGTCATCGGCGCGGTCGAACGTCCGGATCATCCTTGGTTGGGTCGCGATCTGGGCGAGGCGATGGGGGGACAGCCCATGGGCGTGATCGTCACCGCCGACGCGCTGGAGGCGTTTGCACCTGCGCAGGCCGTCATTGATTTCACCACGCCCGCTGCCACGATTGAATTCGCCAAGCTGGCGGCGCAGGCGCGGCTGGTGCATGTGATCGGCACCACCGGGATGAGTGATGCCGATATTGCTGCGCTGGGCCCTTGCGGACATCACGCGGTGATCGTGCGCGCTGGCAACATGAGTCTGGGGGTCAATCTGTTGACGCAACTAACCCGGCAGGTCGCCGCCGCATTAGACGAGGATTTCGATATTGAGATCATCGAATCACATCACAATCAAAAGGTCGACGCGCCGTCCGGCACCGCCCTGATGCTGGGTCAGGCCGCCGCCGAGGGGCGCGGTGTGTCGCTGGATGCAGTGTCAGATCGCGGGCGCGACGGCATCACAGGCAAGCGCACACCCGGCCACATCGGTTTTCACGCCATTCGCGGCGGTGATATCGTGGGCGAACACGACGTTTTGTTCGCCGCCACGGGCGAGCGGATCACCCTGCGTCACGTTGCCAGCGACCGGTCCGTGTTTGCGCGCGGCGCGCTGAAGGCGGCGCTGTGGGGGCAGGGGCGCAGCCCCGGTGAATATGACATGCTGGACGTTCTGGGGCTGAAGGGCGGCTAGAGGCCGCTCGGCCCTATTGCAGCCGAAGGAGCGTGAACATATAGTGAACATATGACCGCTCAAACCCTAGAATCAAAGCTGGCTATTCTCAGCGATGCCGCGAAATACGACGCAAGCTGTGCCTCGTCCGGCTCGACCAAGCGGGATTCTCGGGACGGCAAGGGGTTGGGGTCGAACACGGGCAGCGGGATTTGTCATGCCTATGCGCCGGATGGGCGCTGTATCTCGCTGCTGAAAATCCTCATGACGAATTTCTGCATTTACGACTGCGCCTATTGCGTGAATCGCGTCTCGTCCAACGTGCCGCGCGCGCGCTTTACGGTGGATGAGGTGGTCAAGCTGACCATCGAATTCTATCGGCGCAATTACATTGAGGGGCTGTTCCTGTCGTCGGGCATCATCCGCTCGCCCGATGTGACGATGGCGGATATGGTGCGGGTCGCGCGCAAACTGCGTCACGAGGAGAACTTTCGCGGATATATCCACCTCAAGACGATCCCTGACGCCGCGCCCGAATTGATCGCCGAGGCGGGGCTACTGGCGGATCGCCTGTCGATCAATGTTGAATTGCCCACCGACGCGGCAGTGTCGCAATTGGCCCCCGAAAAGAACCCGGTGCAGATCCGCAAGGCGATGGGATTTGTACGCCAGCGCAAGCGGGAGGCGGGCGAACGGTCGCACACCGGCAAACGCCCGCCGCGCTTTGCCCCGGCGGGACAATCAACGCAGGTGATCGTGGGTGCAGATACGTCCAACGACGCCGCCATTCTGGGGCAGGCGACGCGTTTGTATTCCAGTTACGGGTTGAAACGGGTTTATTATTCGGCCTTTTCGCCCATTCCCGACAGCTCGCAAAACCTGCCGTTGATCCGTCCGCCGTTACAGCGCGAACATCGACTGTATCAGGCCGATTGGTTGCTGCGGTTCTATGGGTTTGAACTGGACGAGATCACGGGTGTCACCACGGATGGCAATCTGGATTTGGACTATGACCCCAAGCTGGCATGGGCGCTGGCGCATCGCGGGTTGTTTCCGCTGAACGTGAACACTGCCAGCCGCGAGATGTTGCTGCGCGTGCCCGGTTTCGGCGTCAAGACGGTGAACCGCATCCTGACGACACGCCGTCATCGCAGCCTGCGGTTCGAGGATCTGACACGTATGGGCGCGCCGATGAAAAAGGCACGCGCCTTTGTCACTGCGGCTGGATGGTCGCCCGCGGCCCTGACCGACAGCGCCGGGTTGCGCGCCCGGTTTGCTCCGCCTCCAGAACAGTTAAGCTTGTTTTGACGTATCCCGTGACACTGCCGGTGATTGGCACGGCGCAGGCGTGGCGCGATGCGGCGCGGACGTTGATCCGCGCCAATGTTCCGTCATCCGAGGTGTCGTGGGGCGGCCACGCAGCGCCCGCCGGATTGTGGGATACGGCACTGCCGACAGGTGGCGCGCGTGCAGTGACGGTGCCGCGCAGCTTTGTTGCGCTGGCGGATACGGTTGTGTGGCATAGCGATCCGGCGCGGTTTGACATGCTCTACCGTATGCTGCGGCGTGTGTGCGACGCGCCGCAGCTAATGTCGGATCGTGGGGACCCTGATCTATCAATACTTAGGCGTATGGAAAGGGGCGTACACCGCTGCCAGCACAAGATGAAGGCCTTCGTGCGGTTTCGTGACGTGGGTGCCCCCGGCGATGCGCGCCGGTCCTTTGTCGCGTGGTTCGAGCCGACCCACCACACGGTCGAGCCGACAGCGCCGTTTTTTGCCCGTCGATACGGGGATATGGATTGGCGCATCCTGACGCCTGACGTCAGCGCGCACTTCATTGACGGTCGTCTGACCCTCGGCGAAGGGCAATCCAAACCCGCGCTGCCCGAGGACGCCAGCGAGCAGTTGTGGATCACATATTTCCGCAACATTTTTAATCCCGCGCGGTTGAATGTGCAGGCCATGCAATCTGAAATGCCCAGAAAATACTGGAAGAACATGCCCGAGGCCGCCACCATTTCCGAACTGATCGACAGTGCACCCGCCCGCGTGCAACAGATGAATCAGGCCGCACCCACCCTGCCGCCTGTGCGTGCCGCCAAGGCGCGGGCACCGCGCGGCGGGTATCGCACAGAGTGGGATAAGCAATAAAAACAACACCGATATCAGGGCAGCATGTCCAACAGCGTTTGCAGATGGTCCGCCTCTTGCGCGGGTTTGTCGTCGCGAATGCGCGAGATCCGGGGAAAGCGCATTGCGACACCGGATTTGTGCCGGGGCGAGCGATTCAGCCCCTCAAACGCCACCTCGACCACCTTGGTTGGTTGGACAGAGCGTACCGGGCCAAAGGTTTCGACAGTGTTGTTTCGTACGAACCGGTCCAGCGCCTTCAATTCTTCATCGGTAAAGCCGAAATAGGCCTTGCCCACCGGAACCAGAGTATCTCCGTCCCAAACGCCAAAGGTGAAGTCCGAATAAAACCCCGACCGTTTGCCGTGCCCGCGTTGCGCGTACAGAAGAACCGCGTCGATCACCATCGGGTCCCGCTTCCATTTGAACCAAGGCCCCTTTTTTCGCCCGGCCAGATAGGGGCTATCGCGCCGCTTCAGCATCACGCCCTCGATGACCGCATCTGGCGGAGCGGCGCGCAGGGCGGCCAGATCGTCCCATGTGGTGAAACTTAGCAGTGGCGACAGGTCGATCTGCGGATGGGGCATCGTTGCGAGGGCGCGCTCCAGGTGATCACGGCGCGTCTCGAACGGTTGGTCGCGCAGGTCGTTGCCGTTCCACAGCAACACATCATAGATGCGCAGGGCAGCCGGATGGCTGGCTCGCATCTTGCGGCTGACAGTTTTGCGCCCCAACCTTTTTTGCAGATCGCCAAACGGGGCAATGGTTTCGCCGCGCTTAACCAACAATTCCCCGTCGATTGCACCATCGAAATCCAACAGGTCAATAATATCGGGGAACGCTGCCGAGATGTCCTCGCCCGTGCGGGAGTAGAGACGGCGGGTGCCCTGATCGCTGACCGCCTGCACCCGGATACCGTCCCATTTCCATTCAGCCGCAAAGTCATCCGGTTTCAGATCTCGCAGCGCATCAAGGTCGGTCGCCGTGGACAGCATGACGGGGCGAAACGGGGCGAGCGCTGCGCTGGCGGGTTTCGTGCCGCCCTCGGCCCAAGCAAACAGATTGAGGTAGGGGGGCGTCAGGCCGTGCCAAATTTCCTCGACCTCGGTCAGGGGGAGGCTCCCATATTCCGCAATCGCCAGCCGTGCCAAACGGGCAGACACGCCAACGCGCATGCCGCCAGTCGCCAGTTTCAGATAGGCATACCGTTCAGACGGGGGCATCGCGTCCAGCCGCGCAGCAATGCGGGCGGGCAGGTCCGCCTTGGCAGTGTTTTGCAATTCTTGCACTAAATCGGGCAGGGAAAAATCCTGCGGGGGCGCGGCGGTTGGCCAGATCAGGGCGATGGTTTCGGCCAGATCGCCGACGAAATCATAGCTGAGTGCGAACAGGGTTTCGTCCACCCGTGCGTTCACCAATCCCCGCAGCAGCGAGGGCGTGACGCCGCGCAGGTCCAGATCGCCGGTCAGCGCGGCAAGGGCAAGCCCACGTGCGGGGTCGGGCGCTTCGGCAAAATAGCGTTTCAGGTGGGCGATTTTGCCATTGCGTTGGGGGGTAAAGGCCAGACGCTCCAACAGATCGGCAAAGGCGCGCATCACTCCTGCTCCTCTTCATAGCCCAGCAGGCGCAGGGGGCGGGCGGCGCGACCCTGCATTTCGCACCAACGGATGATGGCGTCTTCGCGGCCATGGGTGACCCATGTCTCGGCTGGATCAAGTTCAGTTATTGTGCGGGTCAGGTCGGGCCAATCAACGTGATCGGAGATAATCAGCGGCAGTTCGACACCACGTTGCCGGGCACGGGCGCGCACCTGCATCCAGCCACTGGCGAAACAGATCACGGGGTCGGGAAATCGCTGTGCCCATGTGGCGGCAAAGGCCGACGGCGGGGCAAGGATGATCTGACCCGCGAAGTCGCTTTTGCTTCCGCGCTGGATCGTGGCGGGGCGCAGATCACCCAGCGGAATGCCTTGTGCGATGTGATAGTCGCACAGTTTTTGCAGCGCGCCATGGATGAAAATCGGTCTGTCCCAACCCGCCTGCCGCAGCAGCATGATGATCCGCTGCGCTTTGCCCAAGGCATAGGCCCCGACGAGATGCGCGCGCTGCGGAAAGGCGACGACCGAGTCCAGCAGACGATTGATCTCGGACACGGGGTCGGGATGGCGAAATACCGGCAAGGCGAATGTCGCCTCGGTTACCAGAATATCGCATGGCACTGGCTCAAACGGCTGACAGGCGGGATTGGGCGTGCGGGAATAATCGCCGGTAACGACGGTCCGGCCCGCTGTCGAATGCTCCACCGCAATCTGGGCTGATCCCAGGACATGCCCCGCAGGATGAAAGGACACTGTGACATCACCGACCCGCTGGGAGGGCTGGGCACTCTGCCGGTTGGCCGTGAATTCCGCGCCATAGCGGATCGCCATGATGTCCAGCGTCTGGGCAGTGGCCATCACTGCCCCATGCCCGGCGCGGGCATGATCGCTGTGCCCATGGGTGATCAGCGCCTTTTCAACGGGTCTGACAGGGTCGATGTAAAACCCGCCCAGAGGGCAGAACAGCCCCTCGGGGCGGCTGTGAAGAAGCGGGGCGGTGACGGTCAAAACGAGATCCAATTATCTGGGCGCGCGGAGGGAGAGAGGGGTCAGGCGTCATACCCGACCAGATAGGGCGCAGGGTATCATCAATCCAACGCTGCTAAAGATAACATGGTTGCATGTTGGTCAGGGAAAAGGCCGTCAGCCTGTCCTAAATCGAAATACTGAAACGCAGCTTGGCCGTCTAAGTTTTGAACTTTTTCAAGAAATTCAACCATATGGCGAAAATTTTGAAATCTTTCGTGCGGCAACGGCTTTGACAATGAGGGCGCACGCGAAATAGTGTACGGCGTCATGGACGGTGAACGCTGCGGGACTGCTCCTGCAAGTGAAGGGCGGCCAAAAATCAAAAAAGGGGAGAATGACATGCGTAACCTTGTGAAACTGGGGGCGATTGCCGCCGCTGCGATGGCAACTGCGGGGGCCGTTTCTGCGGGCACACTGGACAAAGTCCGCGAAGCCGGCGAACTAGCCTGTGGTGTCAGCGAAGGCGTGCCGGGCTTTTCGAACCCGAACTCGGACGGTGATTGGGTCGGCCTGGATGCGGATTTCTGCCGCGCGGTTGCCGCTGCTGTTTTGGGTGATGCCAGCAAGGTGCGCTATGTGCCGCTGGCCTCAAAGCAAAAGGTTCTTGCGGTCTCCAGCGGTCAAGTCGACATGACCTCGCGTACGACCACGTGGACGATGAAGCGCGACTCGGCCGAGGGTGTCGATTTTACCGCCGTGGTTTACTATGACGGTCAAGGTTTCATGGTCAAATCCGACGCGGGCATTACCAGCGCCAAGGAAATGGACGGCGCGACTGTGTGCGTCACCACCGGGACCACCACCGAATTGAACCTGGCCGATTATGGCCGCGCCAACAACCTGACGCTTGAGCCGGTTGTATTCGAGGGCAAGCGCGAAGCGGTCGATGCCTACGCGTCGGGTCGTTGTGACGCACTGACCACGGACATGAGCCAGCTGGCCGCGTTCCGCTCCGGCTTTGCCGATCCATCCGCACACACGATCCTGCCCGAGGTCATCTCGAAAGAGCCGCTGGCCCCGCTGGTCGCGCATGGCGACAACCAGTGGAAAGACATCGTGACATGGGTGATCTATGGCATCATTGCTGCCGAAGAACTGGGTGTGACACAGGCGAATGTTGCGGATATGGCCGCGACCTCGACCGATCCCAACATCCAGCGGATGCTCGGCTCGACAGGGGATACCGGAGGGTTCATCGGCTTGGAAAGCACATGGATGTTTGACGCGATCAGCGCCGTTGGCAACTATGGCGAAATCTATGATCGCAACCTGACAGCGACACTGGGCCTTGAGCGCGGCATCAACGCGCAATGGAAGGACGGGGGCGTCCTGTACGCGATGCCCATCCGTTAAGATCCACTGCTGAACGATGAGAAATGGCGGTTGGCGACACAGCCAACCGCACCCAAAGGCTGTCATACTGGAACCCATATGCCCATGACCAAAACACGCGCGAAATCTGGCTTTGCGCTGGGCAATATCGGGTCGATGGCCTCGCAGGGGGTGGTTCTGGCCGTCGTGCTGGGCTTTGTCTATCTGTTGTTCACCAACACGCAGGAAAATCTGGCCCTGCGCGGAATTGAAAGCGGATTTACCTTTCTGGACAAAGAGGCGGGCCTGCCTATCGGTGACAGCCTGATCGCCTACACCCCGATGCGCAGCTACGGCTATGCATTTCTGGTTGGTATTCTGAACACGCTGTTTGTGTCGGTTCTGGCCATTATCCTGTCGACTATTCTGGGCGTGTTTGTCGGCGTCGCGCGGGTGTCGCATAACTGGCTGTTGGCCAAGGTGGCCGCTGTTTATGTCGAAACGCTGCGCAACCTGCCTCTGCTGTTGACGCTGTTCTTTATCTACACCGTCGTGCTGGCCGCACTGCCGCATCCGCGCGATGCGATCCAGTTGGTCGAGGGCGTCTACCTTTCCAAGCGGGGGTTTTACCTGCCGCGTCCCTTGGCCGAGCCGGGGTTTTGGAGCTTTCTGATTGCTGCGTTGATTGCCTTTGCTCTTGGGCTGGCCTTCTGGCGATGGGCGGCATTGTACAAGTTGCGCACCGGCAAGACCCTGCCGGGGTTCTGGGGAGGATTGGGGATTTTCATCGTTCTGACCGCGCTGGCCTATCTGATCACCGGGCGTCCCGTTGGCAGTGAGTTGCCGGTTTATGCCGGGTTCAACTTCAAGGGCGGTCTGGCGATGAAGCCCGAGTTTGCATCGCTTCTGATCGGGCTGGTGCTGTATACCGCCGCCTATATTGGTGAAAACGTGCGCAGCGGAATTCAATCGGTCGAGGCCGGTCAGATCGAAGCGGCAAATGCGCTGGGCGTGTCCAACGCGGTCGTCACGCGCAAGGTGCTGCTGCCGCAGGCGCTGCGTGTGACCATTCCCGCCACGACGAATGACTATGCAAGTCTGGTCAAGAATAGCTCGCTTGCGGTGGCGATCGGCTATCCCGATATGGTGTC
The DNA here is from genome assembly GCA_035798175.1 of Rhodobacteraceae bacterium KMM 6894. Taxonomy (GTDB): domain Bacteria; phylum Pseudomonadota; class Alphaproteobacteria; order Rhodobacterales; family Rhodobacteraceae; genus Roseovarius. The sequence goes on along the minus strand of JAPFBS010000007.1, from coordinate 87,913 downwards.
GATCGGCGGGACCATCATTGGCCAGAACGGTCAGGCGGTCGAGATTATTGCCATGTGGATGGCCGTCTATCTGACGATCAACCTGATCATCTCGCTTGGCATGAACACGCTGAACGCCCGCGTTCAGCACGCCGAAAGGTAGCCCCATGAGCACCGAGCCCATCATTTTTCAACCGACCCCGGCACGCGCCGCGCCGTCCAGTAAGATCGGGGCGGTGGCATGGTTGCGCGCCAACCTGTTTGGCGGATGGAAGGACACAGTCGTCACGATTGCCCTGTTGGCAATCCTGCTGGCCACGGTGCCGAAACTGATCGGCTGGCTGTTCCTGCGCGCGACTTTCTGGGGCGATGCGGACGCCTGCCGTTTGGCTGGCGGGGCCTGCTGGCCGTTCATCATAGACAAGTTCAACGTGCTGATGATGGGCGTCTACCCGCAGGAACTGGGCTGGCGGCCGGGAATTGCGGCCATTGCCCTGATTGTGCTGGCGGCGCTGACCTATACCAACCGAATGCGCGGGATAGTCTTGGTCGTTGCCTGGGCAATCCTGCCGTTTTTTGCGCTGATCATGATCGGCGGGGCGTTCGGCATGCGCGAAGTGGATCAATCGCTGTGGGGCGGTTTGATGCTGAGCATCCTTTTGGCCCTTGTCGGCGTGATCGTGTCGATCCCCTTGGGTGTCATGTTGGCGCTGGGACGATACTATGGCTCGCCGGTGGTGAAATCGCTGTGCATCGCCTTCATCGAATTGCTGCGCGGTGTTCCCTTGATAACGATCCTGTTCATGGCCTCGGTGATGATGCCGCTGTTTTTGCCGCCGGACATGATCATCAACAACCTGCTGCGCATCCAGATTGCGATGATCCTGTTTTCATCCGCCTACATGGCCGAGGTGGTACGCGGCGGTCTTCAGGCCATTCCCAACGGTCAAACCGAGGCATCATTGGCGCTGGGCGTGACGCGTAGGCACACCATTGCGTTTGTCATCGTGCCTCAGGCGCTGCGCCACGTTTTGCCGCCGCTGATCGGGCGTTGTATCGCCTTGTTCAAGGATACGTCACTGGTCATTATCGTCGGCCTTCTGGATTTTCTGGGCATGATCAAGAACGCTGCGCTGGACACCAGTTGGCTGGGCTTTCAGGCCGAGGCCTATGTGTTTGCCGCCTTCGTCTATTGGTCGATCTGCTACAGCCTTAGCCTGTATGGGCGCGAGTTGGAACGGCGCGGACCATCGGCGCAAAAACGTTAATAACTATATATTTCGGAGACGACCATGAGCGCCAAAATCGACAGTCAGGCAACCGCCGAGAATATCGTCATCGAAATGAAGGGCGTCAATAAATGGTATGGCGATTTTCATGTCCTCAAGGACATCAACCTGAGTGTGCGCGAGGGCGAGCGGATTGTGATCTGTGGCCCGTCCGGGTCGGGTAAATCGACGCTGATCCGCTGCATCAATCACCTTGAGGCGCATCAGCAAGGGGTGATCACGGTCAACGGCACCCTGTTGGATGAAAACAGCAAGAACATCACCCAAATCCGGCGCGAAGTTGGCATGGTGTTTCAGCAGTTCAACCTGTTCCCACACATGACTATTCTGGACAACCTGTGTTTTGCGCCGATGTGGGCACGCAACATGCCCCGCGCCGAAGCCGAAAAGACCGCGCTGCGCTATCTTGAGCGGGTCGGTATCTTGGAACAGAAGGACAAATATCCCGGCCAGTTGTCAGGTGGCCAGCAACAGCGCGTCGCAATTGCGCGCTCGCTGTGCATGAACCCGTCGATCATGCTGTTTGATGAACCCACCTCGGCGCTGGATCCCGAAATGATCAAAGAAGTGCTGGATGTGATGATCGAACTGGCCAACACGGGCATGACGATGCTGGTCGTCACGCACGAGATGTCTTTTGCCCGGTCGGTCGCAGACCGGGTGATTTTCATGGATGGTGGTGAAATCGTCGAAGAAAACGCCCCGGATGCGTTCTTTGACAATCCACAGGTGGACCGGACGCAACAATTCCTAAGTCAAATCCTGTCGCATTGAACGACGGGCGGATCGTCAACCGTCTGGAATGACGGTGACGATCCGCCGGCGTCTTACGCCGCTGTGGGTTGCTTCTGCATGTTCAGCGTGAACACGGCCCCAACCAACACCAGGCCGATGGCCATCATCAACCACGATGTGGAAATCAACAGCAGTCCGCCGATGGTCAGCGCGATCTTGTCCAGCGTGTTCAAGGGCGCCTTAAAGAACCCGATATAGGCCGCTGACAGGGCGATGATACAGATGACCCCACTGACCAGCGCGCCGACGAATTCCACCAGCGAGAAGTTCACGAACAGGAGGCTGGGCGCATAGATAAACATGAACGGCACCAGCGCCTTGCCCATCGACAGGCGAAAGGCGGTCGTTCCGGTCTGCATTGGATCGGATCGCGCCAATCCGGCGGCTGCATAGGCGGCCAAGGCCACAGGTGGCGTTACATCCGCCAGCACCCCGAAGTAGAATACGAAAAAGTGCGTCGCAATTAGCGGCACGTCAAATTCCAGCAGCGCAGGCGCGGCGATTGAGGCCAGAATGATGTAGGTCGGCGTCGTCGGAATGCCCGCACCCATGATGATGCAGGCAATCGCGACAAACACGAGACCAAAGAACAGGGCCATGCTTTTCTCGTTCAGCAGACCGGTAAAGTCGATTGCCGTGACCATAGCCGCCACATCATAGGCCAGCTCCACGACTGCCGCCGAGAATTTAAAGCCAAGTCCGGTCAGCGTGGTAATCCCCAGAAGAAAGCCGACACAGGCACAGGCGGCGCCGATGGCCAGCGCGAATTTCGCGCCATCCTCGAACCCGCGCACCAATCTGGGCGGCGTCAGGACGGTGTCCAGATCCATGTCGGTATTGCCGAACGCCCGCATCAACAGCGGCACATAGGAGAATGCTATGGTCAAAAGGATGCCCCAGAACGCGGCCAGAAACGGCGTATACTGCATCAACAGCAGGGCCACCATCACGCCCAGAGGGACGAACAGGTGCCAGGATTTGCGCAGAACCGCCTTGAATTGCGGGATCTTGTCGGCGGACAGGCCCGACAGGCCCAGACGTTTTGCCTCTAGATGGACCATCAGCATAATCGCCAGATAGTGAAAGGCCGCCGGGATGATCGCGATCAGGATGATCTCGTTATAGGGCACGCCCAGCATCTCGGTCATCACAAAGGCCGAGGCCCCCATGATCGGTGGCGTTACCTGCCCACCGCAAGACGCCGACGCCTCGATTGCGCCGGCAAATCGCGGGCTGAACCCGGACTTCTTCATCAGTGGAATGGTAAACGCGCCGGTGGTTACGGTGTTCGCGATGGGCGATCCGGAAATCATCCCGAAGAACCCGGACGAGACAACCGACACCTTTGCGCTGCCGCCCGAGGCACGACCGGCGACAATGGTGGCAAGGTCGATGAACAACTGCCCAAGGCCGCTCATTTGGGCCAGAATACCGAACAGCACGAAGTGGAACACGTAGGTGGCCACAACGCCAACAGCGACGCCGTAGATGCCCTCGGTGCCGACATAAAGATGGTTGATGATGCGCAGGATGCTGTAGCCACGGTGCGCCATGATGCCGGGCATATAGGGGCCAAGCATGGCGTAGAGGATGCAGAAAATCCCGATGAAGGCCAGGGTCGGTCCCATGGTGCGGCGCGTTGCCTCCAGCGTCATGACGATGGCGATCAGGCCGATCATATATTCCTGCGGCCGTGGAGAGCCGACGTTGGTGATGAACACATCCTTGAAGAACACCACCAGATACAGCGAGAAACCCGCGCCCAGCGCGGCAAACAGCCAATCGCGCAGGGCCACTTTACTGCCCGGTACGCCACGCCCCTTGAGCGGTAGGGTCAGCACGGTCAGCAGGACCATCGCCGCGGCAAAGACATAGACGATGCTGGATGGATCCAGTGCGCGGACCAGATCATAGATGATATACAGGTAAAACACGCCGAAAATGGCGCTGTCGATCCACAACCGGCGGGTGGGGTCGGCGCGGCGGCGCGGGAACACCAGAAACACTAGACCCATCACGAAGGTCAGGTGGATCGTGCGGTGCGTCACCTCGTTCAGCAGGCCGAAGCCGGCGGTATACAGATGGAAACTGGACAGGGCGACACAGGCAATCGTGACCAGCATCGCAATCGGACCTTTCAGATCGCGAAAGTTCGATTCCGAGTCGTACTCGCGTACCAGTGCCTCGACCTCATCCGCGGTCAATTCGTGGTCTTCGATGTTTACGTCGGGGCGTGGCGGTGTTTTGGTCATGGTGGCCCTCAGTGTTCGCACGCTTCGATGCGCAGGGCGGATTGGCCCAGCGACGCAAGCGGAATGGATTGGTCAGCAATGTGCAATGTGTTTTTAAACTCGGCCTGAACGCGGACGATCATCGTGCCGATGTCGCGGTCCAGATCAAGGATGAAGCGCCCGTTTTCATGCCGCCATCCGGTTGCGTCCACCTCATCCCCCATCGAGGGGAGGCCAGCACCGTGGGCAAGGAAAATCTCGGACGTCTGGACGATCTGCCCAGAGCGAATTTCGTAGGTGTCCAGCACCGGGGTTTTGGACACGGAGTGGATAAATCCCAGCGAAAACAGGCCATCCGGCCCGGTGGGATAGCTGCGCAACAGCCGGTTTTCGGGGTAGCTGTTCAGGCAGACCGAAGGAGCCGCCAGCGCGGGCAAAGACGCAAAAAAGGTGGCCCATAAGGCCACCCCAAGGACACCAATGGTGCCACGTGTCAGCATCACTTGATGCCTTGTTCCGTATAGTATTTCTCGGCGCCGGGGTGCACCGGGACGGAAACGCTTTCCAGCGCCTTATCCAGCGAGATTTCCTTGCCCTTGGGGTGCACTTTGCCCAGGGTTTCGGTGTTCTCATACAATGCCTTGGTAACGGCATAGATCACGTCGTCTGGCACCTCGGCGTGGGTCGCCCAGATCGCGCGCACGGCCAGCGTTTCGACATCGCTGTCCTGACCTTTGTACGTGCCCGCCTTAAGGATTGCATTGGCGTAGTAGGGCTGCGTTTCCTGCAACTTGGCAATTGCGGGACCGGTCAGCGGGATGATGCGGATGTCGTGGCCGTTGGCCAGATCCGTCACCGACGATGTGGGCGAACCGGCGGTGATCAGCGACGCATCCAGATTGCCGTCCTTGATCTTGTCCACGGACTGCGAGAAGGACGAGTAATCTTCGGAAATGTCGGCTTCGCGGGTCATGCCATGCGCGATCATCAGATCGCCCAGCAGCTGCCACTGGCCCGAACCGGGCGACCCGGACGAGATGGTTTTGCCTTTCAGGTCTTCGAACTTTTCGATGCCGGAATCGGCGCGCACGACCAGTTGCACAGTTTCAGGATAGAGCGCGCCAATGGCACGGATGTTGGCCGTCGGTTCACCGTCGAACTGGTTCACGCCCTTGAATGCGGCGTCCAGAACATCGGCGGCGACGAAGGCGGATTCAATTTCTCCACGGCCCAGAAGCTGGGCGTTGGCGACTGACGCGTTGCCGGTTTCCGCTGTTGCTGACAGTTTGGTGTCGGGGATTTCGGCATTGTTCGAGATCAGCTGCGCCAGCATACCGCCCAATGGGTAATAGGTGCCGCCAGTACCGCCTGTGGCGATTCCGAAGAACACGCGATCTGCGGCAAAGCCGGGCAGCGTGGTCATTTGCAGCAAGGGCGCCGCGGCGACCCCGCTCAGAAAAGTACGACGAGAGAGTTTCATAGTGTTTCCCTTATTATTCCGCAATTTCAGGGGCCGACATCGTGTGGCCCTATGCAGGTTCAGGACATTGCGGGCAAATTGCCGCATCCTGTTGATAGTGTCGCCAACTCTACAGGAAGTGTAAAGATGTGATCGTTCCGTCCGCTGCCGGGCTTGAAATGGTGGGTCCTGACAGCGGGATAGCCGCCTCCGGGATAGACCATGGTGACGGTGACGACGGTTCCCTCAGCCTTGGCAACGTAGACTGTGGCGGCACCAATCCCGCAGTCTTCCAGCGCCCGGTTATCAGCCGCACCTCTGCGCCTAAGCTTTGCCAAAGCCGCCGCCGCCGGGGGTTTCCATAATGAAGATATCGTTGGGGGCGACCTCGGCCTGATCGTTGCCGGACAGTTCATGCACTGAGCCGTCTGCGCGTTGAATGGCGTTGCGGCCTAACGCACCGTCGCCACCACCGGCCATCCCCCGAGGCGGGACCACCCGATGTGAGGTCAGGACCGTCGTCGTCATCGCCTCAAGAAAGCGCAGGCGTCTGCGGATGCCGTCGCCGCCCCGATGCCGCCCCGTCCCGCCCGAGCCGCGCCGAATCGAAAATTCGTCAATGCGGATCGGGAACCGCCATTCCAACACTTCGGGATCGGTCATACGGGTGTTGGTCATGTGCGAATGTACGGCGTCGGTGCCGTCAAAATCAGGCCCGGCCCCGGTGCCGCCGCAGATGGTTTCGTAATTCTGGAACCGCTCGTTGCCCCAGATATGATTGTTCATAGTGCCTTGCGATCCCGCAATTACGCCCAACGCGCCATACAGAGCGTCGGCAATCGACTGGCTGACCTCGGTGTTGCCTGCGATCACGGCGGCGGGGTATTTCGGATTGATGAACGTGCCCTCGGGGATGATCAGACGCAGGGGGCGCAAACATCCCTCGTTCAGCGGGATGTCACTCCCCACCAGCGTGCGGAACACATACAGCACCACCGCGCGGCAGATCGACAACGGCGCATTGTAGTTGCCGGTGTCCTGCGGGCTGGTGCCGGTGAAATCTATCACCGCCTCGCGCGCGTCACGATTAACAATAATGCGGACCTCGATCTTTGCGCCGCTGTCCAGATGATAGACGTTATGGCCGTCCTTCAACGCGCCCAGCACACGGCGCACGGAGTCTTCTGCGTTGTCCTGAACATGGCGCATATAGGCCTGCACCACGTTGATGCCGAACTGAGTGAGCATGCTGCGCACCTCGCGCGCGCCGGTTTCATTCGCGGCGATCTGGGCCGACAGGTCGGCCATGTTCTCGTCTATGTTGCGGCAGGGATAGGGGCCTGTCGCCAGCAGGGCGCGCGTTTCCGCCTCGCGGAAATGCCCCTGATCGACCAGCTTGAAATTGTCGATGAGGACGCCTTCTTCGTCAATGTGGGTGCTGTCGGGCGGCGCGCTGCCCGGTGTGCGCCCGCCGATATCGGCGTGGTGCCCGCGCGCGCCGACATAGAACAGCACCGTGTCGCCCGCATCGTCAAAGACCGGCGTGATCACGGTCACGTCAGGCAAATGCGTGCCGCCATTGAACGGCGCGTTCAGCATGTAAACGTCGCCCGCCTTCATGGTCGCGCCGTTTTCGCGAATGACCGTGCGCACGGATTCCCCCATCGAGCCCAGATGCACCGGCACATGTGGTGCGTTGGCCACCAGCCCGCCGGTGGGGTCAAACAGCGCGCAGGAGAAATCCAGCCGTTCCTTGATGTTGACCGAATAAGCGGTGTTGGCCAACGTCGCGCCCATCTGTTCCGCGATGGACATGAACAGGTTGTTGAACACCTCCAGCATGATCGGATCCACCGCACTGGCCACGTCCAGCCCTTTGCGCGGCACCGCGCGCTCCAGCACAAGGTTGCGGTGTGTATCGACGGTGGCGCGCCAGTCCGGTTCGACAACCACGGTGCCGGTTTTTTCACTAATGATAGCGGGGCCGTGGATGGATTGCCCGGGGCGCAGCGCGTCGCGGTCATACAGCGGGGCTTCCAGGCGGTCTTGCGCCACGCTCATCGGGACTGTCGCCAACGGTGTGGGCGTGCTGGTGTCGCGCGCGCTCGAGATGTCGGGCAACGTAGGGGCCGCGCCGATCGCCTCGATCGACAGAGCCTCGAAAAACACGTCGCGGGATGCGTCGGCAAAGCCATACATCTGACGGTGCGCATCCTCGAATGCCGCGCGCATGGTGTCGGGGGTGCCCATCGCCACCTCCATCGTCTGATGGGAGCCTGCGTAACGCAACATCGCGCGGGTGACGGGCGTGACATCGGCGCGGTCCGCGCCTTGGTTGGACACCTCGGTCACGGCCTGCTCGACCAGATCAGCGGCCAGCGCGCGCGCCTCGGCGCAGCTGTTTTCGTTCAATGGCTGGTTGAACTGGCATTGACGCAGGGCGCGCACTTCCGCCAGGCCCATGCCATAGGCGGACAATACGCCGGCGAATGGATGTAGGAACACCTTAGACATCCCCAAGGCGTCAGCCACCAGACAGGCATGCTGCCCGCCCGCGCCGCCGAAACAGTTCAGAGTATAGGTCGTGACGTCATAGCCGCGCTCGACGCTGATCTTTTTGATCGCGCGCGCCATGTTTTCTACCGCAACAGTCAGAAAGCCTTCGGCCACCTCCTCGGGGGATTTACGCGCCTCGCCGGTCTCATCCGCGATGCGGTCCGCCAGCGCGTTGAATTGGGCGCGTACGGCGTCCGCATCCAGCCGTTGGTCTGCGTTCGGGCCAAACACATGCGGGAAGTGATCCGGGTGCAGCTTGCCCAGCAGAACGTTACAGTCCGTCACGGTCAGCGGCCCACCCCGGCGATAGCTGGCCGGGCCGGGATCGGCGCCGGCGCTGTCCGGGCCGACCTGAAAGCGCCCGTTGCGAAAATGCAGGATCGACCCGCCACCAGCCGCAACCGTATGGATGTTCATCATCGGTGCGCGCATCCGCACGCCTGCCACCTCGGTTTCCAAGCTACGCTCGAACGTGCCGGCATAGTGGCACACATCGGTTGAGGTGCCGCCCATATCAAAGCCGATCAGCCGGTCGTGCCCCGCTTGCGCGCCGGTCTTGACCATGCCAACGACGCCACCCGCCGGGCCGGACAGGATGGCATCCTTGCCTTGAAACAGGCTGGCATCGGTCAGACCGCCACTGGACTGCATGAACAGCAGGCGTTTGTTATCCGTGGTGGCCCCGGCATCCAACGCGTCGCGTACCTGAGTGACATATCGGCGCAAAATAGGGCTGAGATAGGCATCGACCACGGTGGTGTCGCCCCGGCTGACCAGCTTCATCAGGGCCGAGGTTTCATGGCTGGTCGAAACCTGAGAAAAGCCTAGGTCGCGAGCGATTGCGGCGGCGCGGGCCTCATGCGCCGGGGCCTTGTAACCGTGCATAAAGGCAATCGCGACCGACCGGATGCCACTGTCATGGGCCGATTTCAGGGCGGCGCGCGTGGCATCCTCGTCCAGCGGTTTCAACACCTCGCCCGAGGCCCCGACGCGCTCGGGGATTTCCAAAGCGACCTCATATAGCAATTCGGGCAGCTTGATGTGCAGATCGAAAATGCGCGGGCGGTTCTGATATCCAATGCGCAGCAGGTCGCCAAAGCCTTCGGTGATCAATAGCGCCGTGCGGTCGCCCTTGCGTTCCAGCAACGCGTTGGTGGCAACGGTTGTGCCCATCTTGACCGCGTCGATAGTATTGTCCGGGATAGGTGCGTCCGGCGCGAGGCCCAGCAAGTCGCGGATGCCCTGCACAGCGGCATCGGTGTATTGTTCCGGGTTTTCCGACAGCAACTTGTGGCTTTCAAGCTGCCCGTCTGGCCGCCGCGCGACGATGTCGGTAAACGTGCCGCCGCGATCCACCCAGAACTGCCACATCGCTTGTTCTCCTGCTTTGCCGAGGGGGACAGCTTATGCGCCGCCCAGTATTTTAAATATCCCGTCCCGGCCTGACAGCACCAGAAGCAGGACCAAATCCCCCGGCCCAACCTGTTCAAGGATGCGTTGCGCGCCCTCCAGCGGGGTGTCGGTACACTGAACCTGATCCGGGTCGATCCCGTTGGCAATGGCGGTTCTTGCGATCAGATCTGGTATCTCATTTGGAATACGCCCCCGTAGGTAATCGGGGATTTCTGCGGCGACTATATGATCGGGGAGGAACTGTAGCGCGGTCGTGGTCACTTCGGCAATATCCTGATCCGAATGGTCGCCCGGTTGGCTAAGCATCAGGAAACGGTGGGCAGCGGGCATGTCGGCCAGCGCGTCACACACAGCGGAAATCGAATGGGCATTATGGGCGAAATCAACAAAAACACGCGCGCCGTTATAGGTGAATTCATTTAATCGGCCGGGATTGTCCTGCGGGCCCGATGCGAAGCTTATCAGCCCGGCACGGATGGCTTCGGGCGCAAGGCCCATGGCCATGCTGAGACAGACAGCGGCCAGCGCATTTTGCACGTTGTACTTGGCGGCGCCTGCGAGGGTAATCGGAATGTCGGTGAGAGGTACGGACAACGCCTCAGTCTGACCATCGAAAAAGGTCAGCGCGTTTTTAGTGATGTAAGCGCAGGGGCGCCCGTCTGATTTAGCTTTGGTGATCATCGGAATGGCGCTGTTCAGGGAAAACCACCAGATCGGGTTTGTCACGCGCGCGGCGGCATCCACCACATGCGGATCATCCCCGTTCAATACCAGCACGCCATCGGGGGCTAGCCCCCGTGCGACCGCGAATTTTGCCTCGGCCAATTCGTGCAGGGTCATCACGCCGTATTCGCCCAGATGGTCTTTGGCGATGTTTGTGACGACCGCTGTGCGCGCGCGACGTGTCGCCAGCCCCCGGCGCAGGATGCCGCCGCGTGCGACCTCCAGAAAGGCCACGTCGACGCGGGGATCGCGCAGAACCAAGCGCGCGCCACCGGGGCCGGAATAATCGCCACGATCCAGAATATCATTGCCCACTTGTACCATGTCGGTCGACGTCAGGCCGGTCACATGCCCGGCGGCGCGGGCCATTGCAGCGCACAGGCGGGTTGTGGTGGTCTTGCCATTGGTGCCGGTGATCAGCGCCAGCGGAATGTCGTGCAAGTCGGGCCAATCGACATCCGTCGCCTTCGGCAGCGCCTCGACCGGCCAAGTGCGTGCGCCTTTGCCATGGCCTAGCGACACGACATCATCATCGATCAGGATATCGACATGGTGCATTTTTGCGGCCGCGATCAGGGCGGTCAGGGCCGGGTTTTCCTCAAGCGCGGTGACAGATTTCAGATCGTCAATCATGACGTTGAAATCGCGTGGGGGCACACCCGCCAAGGTCGCTGCGCAGAAATGCCACGCGGTCTGGGCTGCGAAAACGGCTGAGTAGAGTTGATCGGCAGGCGCAGACAGCGCCAGATTGACGCCACCGTGAAACCGTCGACTGATAGCGTGCTGATCAGTCCAGCCAATGCTGTCCAGTACGCGCCGCGCCTGTTCAAGCCATAGGCCGGCAGCGCGATCCGCGTCGTCATCCCCGGCCAAAATGTCAATCACGGCGCCGGGATGCTCCCAGATCATCCCCGGCCCGGTCAGCCTGCGGGCGGGGTCGACGCGCAGTCCGGCAACCTCGGGCGCACCGATGTCAAGGGCGGCTTCCAGCCGATCTATGCGATCCATCCTGCCGCTCCGATCAATCGCTGTCTTCGGTATCGGCGCGGGCCAGACGGACACCGCGCGCGTCGCGCACCATGCTGATCGAGGGATCCAGTAACTCCTCGAATGGCAATGGGGGTGGGGGCGCAGGGGTATGTGTGGTGGTTGCGGCGCCCTGATCCGGCACGTTGAAATAGATGATCTGTTTCCAGCAGCGCGCGCTGTTGTCGCCAAAAATCATCAGCAGATCGCCGGGTTGCGCCATCTCAAGTCCGGCTGCCACGGCCTGTTGTTCATCCGCGATGACAGTGATTTGATCCTCGGTCACGCCATTGGCCAACAGGTTCGCCTTGATCATTTGCGGGATTTCATCGTGCCCGCGTCTGCGTCTGTTGTCATCGGCCTTGCAGATGTAGTGATCGAAATGTCCCGCAAGGGTGCGCGCGGCATCAGCTACATCCTGATCGCGCCGATCGCCGGGGATCGAGACAACGACGGTCCGACGCCCCTTGACGTCCAGACGGTCGGCTAGATCGGCCATCGCGTGCAGCGCGGCGGGGTTGTGGCCATAGTCCAGGATGACCTTGAACGGGTGTTCTTCGAACACGTTCATGCGGCCCGGTGCCTGAAAGTAACTGGTGTCGAAGGTGCGCAACCCGTGGCGGATATTGTCCAGATCGACGCCAAAACTATAGGCCATTGCGGCGGCGAACATCGCGTTTTGCACGTTGTGCATCGCCTTGCCTTCCAGCGTGGCGGGGATCAGGTGCGACCACAGCACCGGGATATGTAGGCCGTTGTCATACAGGGTCAGCATATCGCCGCTCATCCCCGGTTCCAGAACGATGGCTTTGCCGCCGGCCTTGATATGCTCTTTTACCAGCGAGTGACCGGGGTTCAGCGTGACGTAAAAAATCGAATTGACGTCGGCGTAATCCGCCATTTTCAGACAGTTGATATCGTCGGCGTTCAGCACGGCGGTGTCTGTTGCGCTTTCGATCACCACGCGTTTGACAACGGCCAGTTGTTCGACCGTATCAACGCCACCCAGCCCCAAATGGTCCGCCGTGACGTTCAGACAGGCCGCGACGTTTGAGTGTTGATAGCCCAGACCGCTGCGCACCAGACCGCCCCGCGCCGTTTCCATCACGGCGAAATCAACCGTGGGATCGCGCAGCACGATCTGCGCCGATTTCGGCCCGGTCATGTCGCCCTTCACGCTGAGTTTGCCATCCACATAAACGCCATCCGTCGAGGTCATGCCGACGATCCGCCCGCTGGCTTTCATGATATGGGCCAGCATGCGCGACGTGGTTGTCTTGCCATTGGTGCCGGTGATCGCGGCAATCGGAATGCGCGATTCCTGGCCCTGTGGAAACAGCATGTCGATCACCTTGCCGGCAACATCGCGGGGTTGGCCTTCGGATGGGGAGACATGCATGCGAAAACCGGGGGCGGCGTTCACTTCAATGATTGCGCCGCCGATTTCTTTGTAGGAATGCGTGATATCGTCGATCAGGAAATCGACGCCGCCCACGTCCAGACCTACCGCCATGATGGCGCGTTCGGCCATGTCGCGGTTGTCGGGGTGGACCACATCGGTCAGGTCGATGGCGGTGCCGCCCGTCGACAGGTTAGCGGTAGAGCGCAGATAGAACACCTCGTCCTCGGGCAGGACGGTGTCATCTGTGTATCCGGCATTCGCGATCAGGCGGCGGGCCTGACCGTCGATCTCCAGCATGGTCAGCACCTTCTGATGGCCGATGCCCCGGCGGGGATCCTGATTAACGATATCGACCAATTCGGCAATCGTGTGGCTGCCATCACCGACAACATGACCCGGCACGCGCTTGGCGACCGCGACCAGCTTGTTGTTGACGACCAGCATGCGGTGATCAAACCCGGTGACATAGCTTTCGACCAGAATGGCCGAGCTTTTGGAGTGGGTCTTGGCCTCGGCAAATCCGGCCTCGACCTCGGCGTCCTCAGTCAGGTTGATCGACACGCCGCGTCCGTGATTTGCATCCAGCGGTTTGACCACGACGGGATGACCGATCCTGTGGGCGGCGCGCACGGCCTCGGCGGCGGAATAGACGATGCGTTGCTGTGGGACGGGAAGGCCCAGATCGTTCAGCAGGTTGTGCGTGTCTTCCTTGTCGCAGGAAATCTCGACCGCGATATGTTTCGTCTCAGAGGTGATGGTTGCCTGAATGCGTTGCTGAAATTTACCATGGCCGAACTGTACCAAGGACGCCTCGTTCAGGCGAATCCAGGGGATGTCGCGTGCCTGCGCCGCTGCCACAAGCGAGCCGGTGGAAGGGCCGAATTCCTTGCGCTGGGCGTGCAGCACGAACCGGCGCAACTCGGCAGGCCAGTCGAAATCAGGGTCGAAAGAATAGTCTGTCTGCGCCTGCAAGGTCTGTGGCAGCAAATGCATCAACAGCCGGATCGCTAGATCACCGGCAGCCAGCCCTACATCGCGCTGCCGGTATTCGTAGACCATGTTGTAGTGCCCGGGCTCACCCGTCCCGCGTGTTCGCCCGAACGACACATCCGTGCCCGCAACATTCTGCACCTCGATGGCGCAGTGTTCCAGGATATGACCCATCCAAGTCCCGTCATCCTCGCGCAGGCGGCGCAGAAAACCACCGGGTTCGCCGTAAGAACAGCCATGCCCTTCCAGCCCCGGCAATGCGGCGATCAGACCATCGATGAAGTCAGCGCCGATTTTGGCGGATGGCCAGTCTTCCAATACCCCCAAATCAATGACGTGCCGGATTACCGGGAACCCTGCCCAGACGTTCGGGCCGACAAAAACATTGCTTGAGACTATTTTCAAAGCGCTACCTCGTTGGTTTATAAAACTCCGCGACTGCCCGCAATCTGGTCAAAGATCCGCGACCGGTAAGGTGCAAACGGGCCGATGGCCCTGTGGGGGGTACGCGATCCGTGCGTTGAGATCATAACGACAGCCCTCGCCCAAGACGTCAAGGCGTAAGCCCAAAAGGCTGAGGGCCTCGCCGGGACGGGCATCCCACATCGACGAATGGGTTATGTGGCTGGCATCGACCACCGTGATCGTGCCGCTGCCAATAACCTCAAGCACGTTGTCGGGGCCGATAAATGCGGCGGTATCTTCGTCGATGCCCAGACCGATAAGGAAGGGATTGAAGGACGACGCCGTCAGCAATCGGCCTAGACGGTTGCGCTCGGTAAAGTGCTGATCAATGATCACGGCGTTGGTCAGGCCGATACCGGGGGCCAGCGTCACGGTGCCCTCTGCGGGGGATTCGTTGCCCTGCCCACCGGCGACCATATGTTCGGACATGATCGATGCACCAGCGGATGTGCCCGCAACCGGCACTCCTTCGGCATTGCGCCGCCGGATTTTGGTCACAACAGGGGTACCACCCAGAATGGCCGACAGGCGCAATTGATTGCCGCCGGTGATAAAAATCCCGGTGGCGCTGTCCAGCATCTTGGAAAACTCCGGGTTGTCGCAATCGGCGCGCTGCGAGATCGGCATGAAGGCCACCTTGGCCGCGCCCAGGCCGGAAAAGATGCGGTGATAATCCTGGCCAGTTGATTCCTGCATCGATGCCGTCGGGATCACCACGATATCGGCGTCCGCGCCGCCTGAAAGTTCGACAAAGCGGCGGTGGATCTGCATTTCCTTGACGCGATCTTCGCCGCCGCCGATAGGAATAATGAAGCCTCGGGTGCTTTCATCTGCCGGTGTGGATGGGCACATAGTGGTCTGGTATCCTTCGTCTGCCTGGGTCAGGTCGATCTACGCGGCCCGAATGCTGCCATGCTATGGCGTCAGCCGCTTGAACTTACCACGCCAGATCCACGCTTGCGCGATCAAACGCAGGGTCGGCTGTTCCTAAGGCCCAAGACTGTCACATTCTTGCAATTTGAACCGTTTTTTATTGGATATGCCCCGTGTCCCGTCAGCGTCATCGAATGCGCGGGGTGCCGGGGTTTTGTGGCGACAGGGTAGGGGCCGCGCGGCAGTGCAGATACCCCTTTAGATTGTCTTTGGCAGGCCGCGAATTGATATGTCGAGCGGCTTGAACGCGGATTGTCGTGACAAGGTCGACGCCGATTTTGAATGACCAAGACTGCACCGCATAGGCCCGAGCCCCGAAACTATTCTTTTGGGCGTTCTGGCGTGCGTGATTGTTTATTCCCTTTTGACCAAGGCGATCAGCGCCCGATCCTGAGGTTACTGATCATGGCCGCCTTCTTGATCTTTGGCGCCGTGATGCTGCCCCAAGGGTTTGAGCATCTGAAGGTCACAGAGGTGTCAAAAGTAACTGCGCACCAAACTGCCGGCGATTAACGACCATCCGTCCGCGATGACGAAAAACGCCAGTTTGAAAGGCAACGAGACAATGGCGGGCGGGACCATCATCATGCCCATGGACATCAGGATGGCCGCGACCACCAAATCGATGATTAGGAAGGGCAGGAACACCAGAAATCCGATCTGAAAGGCCCGGGAGATTTCCGACAACATGAAGCTGGGCATCAGAACCGAAAGTGGTGCGTCAGGTCCGGCGGGGATGTTGGCGGCATCGGGACGCAGGGCCGCCATGGCCGAAAACGTATCCCCGTCCAGACGCGAGGCCATGAACACTCGAAACGGCTCCAACGTGCGGGTGATGGCGGTCTCGACCGGGATCAATTCGTTCAGCAATGGGTTTATGCCCTGCTCCCAAGCGGTCATGAACACCGGCTCCATGACGAAATAGGTCAGGAACAATGCAAGGCTGACGATCAGCATGTTGGGCGGCGATTGTTGCAGGCCGATCCCCTGTCGCAGGATGGCCAGGACTGTCACGATGAAGGGAAAGCAGGTGATCATGATCGCCAGCCCTGGTGCCAAGCTGAGGACCGTAATCAACGCGATCATTTGAAGCGTGCGCGCCGAAAGGGAGGCATCGTCCCCCAGCGAGATCGACACGTCCTGTGCCAATGCGGGTTGCGCCAGGATCAGCAATGCAAAGGCGCAGAAAAGGGCAGCGCGGCTCATCCCAAACCGTCTTGCAGGTTGGCCACTTCGGTCAGGCGGACGGCCAGTTGGCCCTTTTGGTCGCCTTCCAGTTCCTCCAATTCGCCGCGGGCGATCAGTCGGTCGCCCACATATAATTCGACCGGATCGTCCACGCGTTTGTCCAGCGGCAGAACCGCGTCCTTGCCCAGTTTCAACAAATCACGGATGAGCGGCCTGGCCTTGCCGACCGAGATGGTGATTTCGATCGGGACGGAGGAAAAGGGGTTGGCGCTGTCGCTGCTACGCGCGTTGTCCGATTGGGTGTCCATCATGCGGTGTCCTTGTGTTGGGGGGATATGTCGGCTGGCAGGTCATCCAGAAAGCCGCTCAGCGCGGTGTCGATCTGGGACAGGACCGTGTCGAGGTCGATTTCGCGTTCGGATTTACCAAGACGCAGGTGCACCTGCCCTTCACCAAGTGACACTTCTCCGGTGACCTTTGCGGGCATTATGTTATTGTCTTGTAATAGTTTTTCCAACGCCTCGACATTGTCGGGCGAGGTCACCAGTTCCGCCCCGCCGCCGGTGGCGGTGCGGGCCATATCCTCCAGCGTTTCGATCACGCGCGCGCCCAGTGTGTCATGTGCCAATCGGGGCAGGACACTGGCCACCATGCCAGTCAATAGGGGGCGCAGGGCCGACATCAAGCTGCTTTGCGCCTCTTGAAACGTGAAAGACAAATCTTCGAGATTGGCGGCAAAATCGGTTGAAATTCGCGCGGCATCTTGATTTTGCGCCTTCACCGCGTCCTCCCAACCGGCCTTGTAGCCGCTCTCGAAGGATTGCAGTCGCTGTTCCTCCAACGACACGTCGCTCATCGAAATGGTGTGGGAGGCAGGGCCAGATCCGAAATCTTCCAGAAGATGCGCAATACTCATCAGGCTTTCTCCTCTTCGCCTTCCAGCCAGTTGCGCAGGATTTCAACGGTTTCTTCCTGCCGCTCTCCGATCATACCGCGCAGTCGGGCGACGGCGTCTTCGCCAGGCTGGGTGGTTAATGTCGCGCCGGGCGCTTGGCTTGCGCTCGGAATGACGGCCAAATTGTTTGTGTCCATTTCCCGGTCGTCAATTTCGCCGTTCAGGGCGGTCATCGGGCGCTCTTCCTCGTCACTGTCAGGGCCCCTGCCGGGTAGCGCCAAGGCGGGAGGCGCGCTGGATTGGGATAGCAGAGGGCGCACAACGAACAGGCCAAGAACCAGCGCGACCAGTCCCAGAACAGCCGCTTGGATGATTGACATCAGATCAAGACCCAACGACGCAATTAACGACGGCTCCGCGGCGGTTCCCAAAGGCGGGAGTGACTGAAATTGCATGGTTTTAAGTGTGATGATGTCTCCACGCGCTTCGTCAAAACCGACGGCCGAGGCGACCAACTCGCGCAGCGCCGTCAATTCTTCCTCGGCGCGCGGGGTAAAGGCCTCGCCACCGGTGTCATCCACGCCTAGCGTGCCATTAATCAACACGGCGACACTTAACCGCTTGATCGCGCCGGGGGCTTGGGTGATTTCACGCTCGGTCTGGCTGACCTCATAGTTAATCCGCTCGCGTGTTTCGCTTGTCTGGCTGCTGGACCCATCACCGCCTGCGGCGTCGCCATCCGGCAGGTTGGATGCGACGGTGACATCACCTCCCCCTTCGTCCGAGGCGCTGTTACTGCGTTCTTCGGTATCGGTACTGATGGCGACGCGGCTTTCGGGGTCGATGGTCTTTTCGCGAATCAGTTCTGTCGTCTTGATGGTGTCGACGCTTATTTCGACCACCGCATTTCCCGGACCAACGCGGGCTTCCAGCAGGCGCTGTACGCGGTGGCGCATAGCGTCAGCGCGGTCGTCGCCGGCGTTGGACGGCGCCTCTTCGGCGGCACCAATCAGGCCGCCGTTCGAATCAATGATCGAGACATCCTCGGCGGTCAGACCAGTGACGGCCGAAGCCACAAGGAATTTCAACGCTTGCGCCTGCTTGGTGTCGATATCGCCGCCTGCCGGTGTCACCATCACCGACGCCGTCGCGCGCACGTCGCGTTGAAACGGGTTGGAGCCGCTGTTCGCGATGTGAACACGCGCCCCGGCGATGGCCGGACTGGATACGATGGTGCGGGCCAATTCACCTTCTTTCGCACGCCAATAAGCTGCATCGAACATTTGCGAGGTGGTGCCGAATCCCGACAGCGAATCAAGCAGCTCATAGCCTTGACTGGAACTGCTTGGCAGGCCCTCGCTGGCCAAGGTCATGCGCAGGGTGTCGCGCTGCGCCGACTCGACGAAAATGGCACCGCCGCGCACGTCGTAGATCACCCCGCGTTGTTCCAATGCGCTTACGACTTCGCCCGCCGGACCGCTTTCAAGACCGGCATATAATAACGTCATGCTGGGCGTTGCCGCCATGCGGGTCAGGCCCAATACGGCGGCGAACATAGCCACACTGGCCAGGATGACGATGATACGTTTGCGCAGGTCCATATTGGTCCAGAGGGTCGCGATATTCTGCAATTTCTTTGCCTCCTCAAACCGCGGCGTTCTGCCGGACGGTGACGTCATGTTTCGCTGATCAGGCTTAACAATCGGTTAGTGCCTCTCGGGTTATGTTGAGGTCAGTGACACGGAGGTGCTGAATATGGCTGATACGGACCCGACTGACGACAAAAGCCCGCGCAAGGCATCAAAAGTGCCTTTGATTATTGGACTGATGCTGGCAGTCATCGGCGGCGGCGGCGGATTCTACGCGACCTATTCCGGGGTTCTTCTCATGGCCGAATCACATGCGGTCGTCGATGAGGCGCATGGGGACGAGGCAGGTGCGCACATTGGGGAGATGCCCGATGTCGCTTACGTCGCTGTCGAGCCTCTGGTGATTTCGGTGGGGAACGGTGCGACGGGAAAACACCTGAGATTCCGCGCTCATCTAGAGGTGACGCCAGGCCATCAGGGCGAAGTGGAGAGCCTGATGCCGCGCATCGTCGATGTTCTGAACTCTTACCTGAGAGCGTTGGAACTGTCGGATCTTACGGACAGCACTGCCTTGGTAAGATTGCGATCGCAGATGTTGCGCCGCATCCAGATTGTGACCGGCGGTGAGCGGGTCAACGACCTGTTGATCATGGAATTTGTATTGAACTGAGGACTGAACATGGAACTGATTGCTGATATTTTACTGGTTTCTGGCGCACTTGGCGCGGGTTTTTACTGCTACATTCTGGCGCGGCGGCTGAGCCGGTTTAATGATCTGGAGAATGGCGTTGGTGGCGCGGTGGCTGTGTTGTCTGTGCAGGTCGATGATTTGACCAAGACACTGGAAGCGGCGCGAAACACCGCTGGCGCGTCGACGCAATCATTGGAGGTGCTTACCGACCGTGCCGAAAGCGTGGCCAAACGATTGGAATTGATGGTGGCGTCCATGCATGACATCCCCTCAACCCCTGAGCCTCAGCCGACGCAACAGGCGCCCTTGGGGCCCGTGTTCCGGCGGCACGATTCAGTGAGGGCCGCGCAATGAAGCCGCCTGTCGCAAAGAGTAAAAAACGTGCTGGTCGCAGGCGGGGCAAGGCCGGTCGCGGTGCCTTGACGTTGATTGCCGGGCTGTTGGTCAGTTCCGGGGTGCTGCGGATCGGACATGATGCCGGGCAAGCCTGGGCGCGAAGCGACCCTGCCGTAGATGTGTCCATGCTAGACTCTGCTCCAACGGCGAAGGCCTGCACTTCGGATGAAGATATGCATAAAATGTTGCAAAGTTTTCGGGCGCGCGAAACGCAAATTGAAGTGCAGGAAAACGCAATTATCGAGCGGCTTCAGGCGTTGAAAGTGGCCGATCGCGAGGTGGAGCGAAAATTGGTTCGCTTGGTGGCGGCCGAAGAAGAACTGCGGGCCACCATCGCCTTGGCGGATACGGCGGCTGAAGGCGATATCGCCCGTTTGACCAAAGTGTACGAGAACATGAAGCCCAAGCAGGCAGCGGCCTTGTTCGAAGAGATGAATCCTGAATTCGCCGCAGGATTTCTGGGCCGCATGCGTCCGGAAGCCGCCGCTGGAATCATGGCAGGCCTCAGTCCAGAAGCAGGGCATACGTTCTCGGTCGTGATGGCTGGGCGAAATGCTGGCGCGCCGACGGAATAAACCGGTGCGATGGTTAGTGAATTTTAATGCTTGGCTGTCAGGTTCTCGCATATCGGTTTGTAGGAGATGGACATGATTGGTCTGGTTGGCATCGTCGTTATCTTTGTGATGGTTTTTGGCGGATATCTGGCGGCTGGGGGCAAGTTGGGCATTATCATGAAGTCGTTGCCCTTCGAGATGATGATGATTGGCGGTGCCGCCACGGGCGCCTTTCTGCTGAGCAACGACATGTCTTCGATAAAACATACGATAAAGGATGTGGGTAAGGTCTTTAAGGGGCCAAAGTGGAAGTCTGAAGACTACAGCAACCTGCTGTGTCTGCTATACGAATTGATCCGGTTGGCCCGCCAGAATCCCGTTGCGATTGAAGAGCATATCGAGGCGCCTGACGAGTCATCAATTTTCGCCAAATATCCCCGAATTCTCAAAGACAAAGAAGCAGTGGCCTTGATCAGCGACACTTTGCGCTCGGCATCAATGAATTATGATGACCCTCATCAGGTCGAAGAGGTTCTGGAAAAACGGATGGAGGCGAATTTGCAGCATGCCCTGCATTCCAGCCACGCATTGCAGACCATTGCCGACGGTTTGCCTGCGCTTGGAATTGTGGCGGCAGTCCTCGGCGTCATCAAGACGATGGCATCGATTGATCAACCACCAGAGATATTGGGGAAGATGATCGGTGGTGCCTTGGTTGGTACATTTTTAGGAGTCTTCTTGGCCTATGGGTTTGTCGGGCCATTTGCCGCCAAGGTTAAATCCGTCACCGAGGATGAGGCGCATTTCTATCAATTAATCCGCGAAGTTCTGGTTGCGAATCTGTACAACCACGCAACCAACATTTGCATTGAGGTCGGCCGTCAGAACACGCCGTCACACTGTCGGCCAGCCTTTGGCGACTTGGAAGTCGCTTTGAAAGCTGTCAAGCAGGACGCCGCATGATGCCATGGCATTTCTGCATAAAAGTAATCTTTCTTTCTGTGGTTTCTATTTGCGTCGGATCGGCATTAACCGCCCAAGAGGTGCGCGTGTTGTCTGGTGCACATGATGGGTTCTCGAGGCTTGTCGTTTACATGCCGTCCCGGATTCCTTGGAAGATGACAGGTGAGAAGACTGAGCGCGAGATCAGTTTTGAAAGCACCGCGCTCCAGATAAACACCTCACTAGTTTTTAATCGGATCGAAGGCGTCAGATTGGCGGCTGTCAGCCCCTTGAGAGCTGCTGTCGGACTAAAACTTTCTATGAAATGTGAATGTGACGTCACCGTTTTCTGGCACGGTAAAACAATGTTGGTGATTGACGTCGCAGATCCTCGATCGGATGCGCCATTTGATGTCGCTATGGCCAGTTTGGTTGAGAAACCAGTCGATCTGGCTAAACCAACGGGTTCTAGTTTACCCTATTCCTTCCCCGCTCCCGTTGCTCCATCAGTGGCAACAAAACTTGCGACTGAACACTTCAACAACGAAGTTGATAGAAGTCGCGGCGTCAAATCGATGCAAACAGATATAGACCATACAAGGCGCACTCTTGCGCGAGAGATAGCTCGTGCGGCGTCGCTGGGTTTGATCTCGGCCCAGGAATTTCCCGTTGCGCCGAAGCCGACAGACCTGCCCAGAGATTTGACTGTCAAAATGCCGCCGTTGTCTGAGGCAGCTTCTGCCCAACCGGAAATCAATCTGCATGCTTTAACCAGTGCGGATCATATTGTGGTGCAGCAGATTGATGGTGACACTCAAACAGGAGGGGGCTTGCCCTGTATTGCGCCGGCGGCTGTTGCAATTGCCACTTGGGGAGAGGGCGTTGGATTTGCCAGTCAGGTCGGTGCGGCGCGTACGCGTCTGATTGAAGAGTTGAATACCGTCACATCCAGCGCAGCGCTGGATTTGGCCAGGCTCTATCTGTACTTTGGCTTTGGTGCAGAAGCTATGCAGGTATTGAAGCTGATAGACGTGAAGACGACTGAGGTTGAGGTCGCCAATGCGATGGCTCAGATACTGGAGCGGGGGCATGCGACGACTGATACACTTTTCGGGCAGTTGGAATGCGACTCTCACGTCGCCTTATGGTCTGCCCTCTCGTATGAGGACCTCCCTGCCAATACAGCTGTCGATACGGATGCCGTGTTGCGTGCCGTCTCCGCGATGCCTGTCCATCTGCGACGTATTCTGGGTCCACAGATGGTCCGTAAGTTTACGGCTGCTGGTCAGTCGACGTCGGCAGAGCGCACATTCCGGATCATTGATCGAATTCCAGCCAAGCCGACGAGCGATCAGATGTTGGCTGCGGCGGAGATTGAGATCGCCATGGGTGACCCTATGCCCTCGGATGCTTCTTTGGAAACTGTCGTTAATGCCAACACCACCACATCGGCGGAGGCCCTTGTTCGTCGCATTGATTCTCGGTTGAAAGTCGGCGGGGGCGTGCCACAAAGTATGGCCAATCTTGCAGGTGCTTACGCTCAAGAACAAGAGGGCACGAGGAATGGGCAAGAACTCGCTAGGGTATTTATTGAAGCAACAGCAGCTGCGGGCAGCTTCGACGCCGCTTTTGCCGAGATGAAGCGCCTATTTTCCAAGATGCCCGTCGAAAAGCAACGACATGTTGTTAATACCGTGCTTGAACTTTTGGTAAACGAGGCTGACGAATTGACGTTTCTTCGCTATGCCGACCAATTCAGCAACCTCGCCGAGGTTGGCTTGCCCCCCCGTTTAGGCAATAAGTTAGCTCGCCGTTTTTTGAATGTCGGTTTTCCTGACTTGGCTCAGCCATATTTGCGCACCCCGGCCAGCGGGTCCGATCTGCAAAATCGGCGTTTGTTGCGTGCTGAAGTAGATTTGGAAAACGGAGCACCTCATCAGGCGCTGGTTGATCTGTTGGGGCTTGATGGAAAAGACGCCAACATTCTTCGTGCCAAGGCAAAAAGCCAACTGGGCGAGCACCGCGCCGCGCATCAATTATTTTTATCTGCGGGTGAAACTAAGTCAGCTCTTCGCGAAGCACTTTTAGCCGAAGAATGGAAACATGTGGAAGCCATTGCGGACGAAGAACTCGTCGATGTGGTGTCGCTGGGCTTGTCGGACAAGATTGGCGAGGAACCGATTGGTGCATTGGCGCGCAACCGCGTACTGTTGGATGCTAGCGCTTTCGCCCGTGAAGAAGTAAAAAAACTATTGGAAACGCGTGTTGTTCCCCCTGCGCCTGTAAGGTGATGAAGACCTGTCATCGCGCGCTGGGCAGTTTCCCTTCTGAATCTTGGGAAATCCCGGTATTTTGAAATGCGAGTCTTCACTTAAAGATAAGCGAATTTATCTGATTTGTTGGTTACTGAATTTAAAGAAATAATGATTATAATTTCTTCGGAACGGCAGAAAGTCGTAACATGAGGAAAGTGCCTTGAAATCCCAAAACATTTTTCCGAAATCTAGAGTGAATCTATGCAGTGAGTGCACAGCGTTTTGCAAACGTTGCGGCTGGATGATTTGGAGATGGTGTCTGATGCTGCCGCTGTTACTGGTCGGAGCCGGTAAAACTGTGGCCTCTGCTGCCGATGTTTGCGATGATGCCGCCTTGCGAGCAGCGCAGGTATCGAATGTTCCTATTTCGGTTTTATTAGCAATAACTAGGGTCGAGACAGGGCGCACTCGCTCAGGCCTCATCAAACCTTGGCCATGGACGGTAAACATGGAAGGTGTTGGTAAGTGGTTTAAATCCCGATCTGAGGCGCGGTCTTATGTAGATCAGCATTTCGAAAATGGCGCCCGCAGCTTTGATGTAGGTTGTTTTCAATTGAATTATCGCTGGCACGGCGGCCACTTTTCTTCGATTGACAACATGTTCGACCCATTCACCAACGCGGGCTACGCCGCAGAATTTATTAGCAAACTCTATGATGAAACTGGCGATTGGAGCGCTGCCGCCGCAGCCTATCATTCGCGAACTCCAAAAAATGCCGCGAGATATTTGGATCGATTCACGCGTGTTCATAACCAAATAACGACGATACACAACACCAAAAATAATCTTTCCAAACCAATTCCGACACCATATCCATCTCTAAAATCCAAATATCCTCTTTTCAAGAGTAGCGGCACCAATGGGCAGTATGGATCACTTGTGCCTATTGATGATATTGCGCTGCCGGCGTTTGTGACTTTCGCCGTACGGAGTCCTATAAAGTGAAATCAATTTCGATCCGCGATCTATTCCAACCGACTGTTCTTTTGGCGTTAGCGTTAATGGCGATCATTGTGATGATGATTTTACCGGTGCCGGCGTGGGTTCTGGACGTCGGATTGGCCGCGTCTTTTGGCCTTGCGATCCTGATCTTCACAGTGACGCTGTTTATCGAAAGACCGCTGGATTTTTCTGCCTTCCCGACGATCCTATTGGCATCTCTGATGCTCAGGTTGTCGCTTAATATTTCGTCGACCAAGCTGATTATTGGTCAGGGTCATACAGGCACCGGCGCTGCTGGCGGGGTGATCGAAGGCTTTGCCAGTTTTGTAATGAGCGGCAGCGTATTTTTGGGCTTGGTCGTTTTTGGCGTGCTTCTGATCGTCAATTTTATGGTTATAACCAAAGGCGCTGCCCGTATGGCGGAAGTCGGTGCCAGATTTGCTCTGGATGGCATGCCGGGTAAGCAGTTGGCTATTGATAGCGATATGGCCGCTGGCGCGATTAACCATGATCAGGCTCGCGAGCGTCGTGAACAGGAGTTGCAGGAAACCACTTTTTTTGGGTCACTCGACGGCGCGTCAAAATTCGTCAAAGGCGATGCTGTTGCAGGATTGTTGATCACCCTGCTCAATCTTATCATGGGTTTGATCATGGGGATTGTTGTGCACGACATGCCTCTTAGTCAAGCCTTCGAAACTTATACTATTCTTACTGTAGGCGATGGCTTGGTCACACAGATTCCGGCCGTGATTATCTCGATTGCGTCCGCGTTGTTGCTGGCGCGGGGCGGCAGCACGGGTGCGACAGATTTGGCTCTGGTAACGCAGTTAGGGCGATACCCAGCAGCGATGGCAACGGTGGCGATGCTAATGATTCTGTTCGCGCTCATTCCTGGCTTGCCTTTCGTGCCATTTATTCTTGGTGGTGCGGCTTTGGGCGCGACTGCGTTGGTACTCTACAGGCGTGCACGTGTGATAAAAGAAGGTGATGGGCGGTCCGAGCCTGCCAATATCAAACAACCCGAAAAATCGTTAGGCGATATCATGGAGTTGGATGATGTACACGTAGAGTTCGCACCCGATCTCATTAATCTCGTGCTGGACCCCGGGACCGGGTTGGACGCGCGGATTGCCAACATGCGCACCCATGTCGCGACGAATTTTGGTGTCATTTTGCCAGAGATTCGGCTCACGGACGATCCGTCACTGCCGCAAGGCACTTACTTGATCCGTGTGCAGGGTGTCGAGCAAGGGCGTGCCAGACTGCGCACGGATCAAATTTTATTGTTGGACCCTGAGAATATCACGGAATTGCCTCCAGGGGAATCGGTGACAGAACCTGTTTATGGTGCACCCGCACGTTGGATTTCGCCAGAGCATCAAGAAGATGCAGCATTGTCTGGCGCGACCATCGTGGCGCCAACGGAAATCTTGGCGACCCATCTGTTGGAGGTAATTCGCCGAAATCTGAGTCGTCTGTTGACTATGAAGGCGATGCGCCGTCTGCTGGATGAGATGGTCAATCTAAGTGACCCGACGCGGGCTGAGGCAAACAGGAAATTACTGGATGAGATGATCCCGGATCGCGTTCCGGCAGACCTGTTGCATGCTGTTCTTCGGCTTTTGCTGGCTGAACAAGTTTCTATTCGCAACCTGCCACTGATTATCGAAGCAACGGCAGAGGCGCGGCAGATTCATCAACAACCCGAAGCGATTTGCGAGCATGTGCGCCAGCGACTTGGATTCCAGATGGTGGCTAACCTGCAACGCGATGACGGCACTTTGCCCCTGATCCAGTTGGCGCCGGAATGGGAGGACACGTTTTCGACTTATGAAGTTAACCATGAACGGGGTCGTCTGGATGTTGCTCTTCCGCCCGAGTTGTTCAATGCGTTGACGACCGGCGTCTCGGGGGAAGTGTCGCGCGCAGCTGATAGTGGCATTTTTCCTGCTATTGTCACGTCGACGGCGCGTCGTAGATTTTTGCGCACAGTGCTGTCAGCCAAAAATATCAATAATCCGGTCCTGTCATTCGAGGAAATCGGCATCGATGCGCGGCCATCTCTGGTCGGTGTGGTGGCTGCGTGACTGGTTTGGCCGAGCTGATACAGATCAGTCAGGATGTGTTCTGGCTTCATGCTGTTGTGTTCCTACGCGTCGGCCCAGTGATATCGTTGTTTCCTGGAATCGGTGACAATACGGTGTCCGTGCGTATCAAACTGGCGCTTGCGCTGGCGTTTACCGTGATTTGTACACCGGCCGCGGCCCCCTACCTTGCTGGGGTGTCATGGCTTGGTCCTGGGCTTGCATGGATCGCGGTGACGGAAACGGCGGTCGGTCTGATTATCGGGATCGGCGTGCGTCTTTTCCTGCTTGCTATGCAAACGGCAGGGTCGATTGCGGCGCAAGCTACCTCATTGGCGCAGATTTCGGGTTCCGCCGGCACTTCCCCTATGCCGGCGATGGGCCACGTTTTAACATTGGGAGCGATTGCCCTGGCGATGCTGTTGGGCCTGCATGTGCGTGTGGCAGAAATGGTTATCGCGACTTATAGGGTCTTTCCCGTAGGCGCGATGCCTGATGCCGCCGACACATCGCAATGGGGTATCGCGCAAGTGGCGAGGGCGTTTTCGCTGGCTTTCACGCTGGCGGCTCCGTTTGTCATCGTGTCTGTGCTGTACAATCTGACGCTGGGCATCATTAACCGTGCGATGCCGCAAATGATGGTCGTGTTTGTTGGCGCGCCGGTGATCACGCTGGGGGGATTGTTGATGCTGTTCTTGCTCGCTCCTGGCATGCTGACCCTGTGGATGAGGGCGTTGGAGCATTTCGTTTCCAACCCGTTCGGGTCCCCCTGATGTCGCAATCGCAAGACGACGCAGAAAAGACCCATGAACCGACGCAGCACAAGCTGGATGAGGCGCGCAAAAAGGGCGAGCTGGCGCGCTCAGCGGATTTGACGATGGCCGGGGCGTATGTGGGGTTTCTGATTACCGGGTTGGCGGCAGGCGCTTATTCGGTGACGCATATCAGCACGCAGCTGATGGTATTGATGGAACAGGCAGACAGCCTTTCGTCGTTAATTTTCGACGGGCATGCATCGGCCCCCGTTGGCGGGTTCTTAGGCGCGATTGCACTGGGTTTGATCGCTTGGTTTACCATTCCCGCCGGGATGGCTCTGTTGGCGGTCTTTGCTCAGAAAGCGATGGTTTTTGCGCCGGACAAGTTGACGCCTAAGGTGTCGCGTCTCAATCCGATCTCGAATGCCAAGAATAAATATGGTCTGAGCGGGTTGTTCGAGTTTGCAAAAAGTTTTGTGAAATTGGTGGTCTACTCAATCGTGCTGGGGTTTTTTCTGACGTGGCGCATGCCTGAGATGGCTGGTGCAATGTATGCTGAACCGCGTGGTATCGGCGCGTTGATGGGCCGGGTGATCGTTGAATTCATGATGGTCGTCTGCGTGGTTGCGTTGGTAATCGGTGTGATCGATTTCATGTGGCAGCATTTTGATCATACGCGAAAAAATCGGATGTCTCTTCAGGACATCCGGGACGAGGTCAAGAAACACGAAGGCGACCCGCATATGAAGCAAGAGCGTCGTATGCGGGGTCAGCAAATCGCATCAGAACAAATGATGGCGGATGTGCCGCGCGCTGACGTGATCGTGGTTAACCCCACGCATTACGCAGTGGCCCTGAAATGGAGCCGCTCGCCGGGTGCAGCGCCTGAATGTGTGGCCAAAGGAGTCGATCACATGGCGCTGGCCATTCGCGAGGCGGCGATGAAGCATGGTGTGCCGATCCGTCACGACCCACCCACTGCCCGCGCGCTTTATGCCACGACCAAGATAGGCGAGGAAATTGATCCAGATCACTATCGCGCTGTCGCGGCAGCGATCCGGTTTGCCGAAGATATGCGCCGCCGTGCCGGAGGGAAACCATGAGCGATCTGCAACAAATGGCCGATATAACGCAGGCGCTTTACCGTGCGGAGCAAGCTAAACTGCAGGGCCTTTTAAAGCGTGAAGGCGATCTGCGCCGCGCTCTTGCTGACCTTGATGAGCGTCGTCGGACTGCTGCGAATTTGCCCGCTGACGAATTGGACAGTGTGCGCGCCATCGGTGCGGATCTGGCGTGGCAAGGCTGGGTCCAGCGATCGCGCAGCGCGCTGAACATGGAGTTGGCGCAAGTTCTGGTAAAAAAAGCGCAGCGCATGGGCCGTTTGCGCCACGCTTTTGGTCGCGCCGAGGCGGTGGCGCAGTTGGGTCGCGATGAAAAAACGGCCCGGCACAAATCTGTGCAAGACCGTGAAGCTCGGGCTGTCGTGGAGTTGATTGTTTTGAAGGGCCGATAGGCGTCGGGGTTACATGTCTTGTCGGGCCAAATCAGTGATCAGCACACCGGTCACTGACTCGCCGATCACACCTTGCGCGACCTCTAGCAGCCCTGATCTGAGGACTTCCAGATTACCTGTGTTGGTAAATTCGCCGCGGAACCCCCCCATGTTTGCATGATCGAACAGCACTTGTAGGAATGAATCGCGCAACTTTGGTTCGCGACGATAGACCAATTCGGAATTGCCTGCCTCCAGCTCGATGCTGAGGGACATGATGACCAGCGTTTCTACCCTGTCCCCGTTCACAACCGGGATGACGAACTGATTGTTCAGCTTAATGAATTCGATGTCGTCGGAACCTCCATGATCGTCAGCCTTGGCATCGTCCATTTCTTTTGTGGGGGCATGATCGCCGCTTTTGGCGGCTTCCGGGGTGGTGTCGTGCGCGCCAACGACAGCTTCTGGGCGCAGGGCCAGGCCCGCACCCACTCCGCCGCCAATGCCGACGAGGGCAAGGATAAGGGGAAACAGCTTTTTCATGGGTTGGCCTTTCAGAAGGGCAATATTGCGTCCAGCACTTGCTGGCCGAGTCGTGGTTGTTGCATGTCGGTGATCTGGCCGCGCCCGCCATAAGAAATGCGCGCCGAAGCGATCTTGTCATAGGTGATTTCGTTTTGACGCGAGATATCTTCGGGGCGCACATAGCCGGTCACCAGCAGTTCCCTCATTTCAAAATTCACGCGGACCTCTTGGCTGCCTTGGATCGAGAGGACGCCGTTTGGCAAAACCTGCATAATCGTGGCGGCCACACGCAGCGTCAGTTCTTCGCGGCGACTGACCGATCCGTCGCCGCCGGATTTGCTGGCGGAATTGATCGACACGGCATCGGCGGATGTGGCGCCTTCGGGCAGCTTTGTATCCAAGCGTTGCGGCAGACCAAACAGTTGCGGCACCCCTAGGCTTTCCGAGCCTGACCGCGAACGTGACGTCGAGTTGGAAATTTCGGCTTCGTCGTCTATTTCAATCACGACGGTCAGGATATCGCCACGTTGCATCGCACGACGATCCCCCAGCAACGATTGGCGACCGGCAGCCCAAAGCGAGGCTTCATCCGCCTTGCGCCGGCGCTCGGCCGTTTCTGGCAGACCGGGCAAAAGCATAACGGCTTGTTCAGGGGAATCGAGGTTAGATGTGAAGGTTGGCGGTTTGCCTATATGATCGGCGCGGCCACAGGCGGTAAGGCCCAAGGCAATGCAGAAACTGACGATGTGTTTTGACATGAAACTTCCTTAATTTGAGACTATCACGCGCCCGTCGGGCAGAACCCGCCCGGATACGGTGATGCGTGAACTGAGGTTCATCACGCGCACGTATTCGCCCGGGCCAGCGCGCCCCAGCGAGCGGCCTTCGGTGAGGATACTGATGCCAGATGTCTCATAGATCAGCGGGATGATCTCGTTGCGTTCGACCACGGCAGGCGGGCCGACATCGCCGGGCCGGATGGGCCGACCCGCATAAAGTGCCACGCGCGCTTCTTGGCCGATGACCCCGGATGGGTCGGTCATCGCGCCGATCACCTCAATCTGTTTGACCACCAGATCCTGCGGCATGATTAGGCTTTGCGCACGAATGGTGCGCGCGGCCAGAACTGTGTCGGCCATCGCGGGCGTGGTCAGAAGGATGGCAATCAGCCCAAGGATTCGCATCAACGCACCTGCGTCGTGGCGCCCAGCATCTGATCTGCTGCCGATATCACTTTCGAGTTCAGTTCATACCCACGCTGTGCCTCGATCAATTCGGTGATTTCGCGCACCGGGTCGACCGAACTATCCTCTAGATAGCCCTGCCTCAGTGTGCCCAGGCCATCCTGACCGGGGGTGGATTGCAGCGCTGGCCCCGAGGCTTCGGTCACCGAAAACAGGTTACTGCCGCGTGCCTCCAGCCCCTTCGCGTTGGTGAACCCCGCGAGTGTGAATTGGCCCAGCAACTGCGCTTCTGCGTTGTCCTGAAAATAGGCATACACCTCGCCTTCGCCATTGATCGAAATGCTGCGGGCGTCGTCGGGAATCACGATTTCCGGGGCCACAGGAAAGCCGTCGGACGTGACGATCATCCCGTCGGCCGAGCGTTTCAGCGCCCCGTCGCGGGTATAGGCCGCTTGCCCCGAGGGCATTGCGACTTCCAGATATCCGCTGCCGTCGATCGCGACGTCCAGATCGCCGTTGGTTGCCGAAAGTGAACCTTGCGCCAGATGCACCGACACGGCGGCGGGCCGCACGCCCAGACCCAGCTGGATTCCGGTTGGCAGGACGGTGCCATCGGCGGCATTCACACTGCCTGCACGGCTAAGCTGTTGATAATGCAGGTCTGCGAACTCTGCCCGTCGGGTATTGTAGCCGGTAGTAGACATGTTCGCGAGGTTGTTCGAGATGGTCTCGACCCGCATTTGTTGGGCCGCCATTCCTGTGGCGGCGATTTTCAGGGCACGCATTGGGTGTCTCCTATCTGGATTGAATAAATGTCTGCATCGCGGTGCGCATGCGCTTATCTTCGGTTTCGAGGAAGCTTTGGCCCATCTCGTAGGCGCGCTGGATCTCGATCATGCGGGCCATCTGGCTGATCGGATCTACATTGGCCCCTTCTAGAAAACCTTGCAAAACGCGTCCGTCCAGCACCGGATCATACCCGGCTTCGGATCGAAACATCACGCCATCCTCGCGGATCAGACCCACGGTATCGAGCGGCGCAACCAGACCGATTTGCGCCAGAGGCAGGCCATCTGAACTAATCGTGCCGTCGCTAGAGACATTCAGATCGGTGGCATCGGGTGGAATGAAGATGGGGGCACCGCCCGCATCCAACACTCGAAACCCGTCGTTTGTGACCAGATCACCCTCGCCCGATACGGAAAAGCCGCCTGCGCGGGTCAATCGCTCGCCCTGGGGTGTTTCGATCAAGAAAAATCCATCGCCCTCGATCGCAAAATCCAGTGTACCAGCTGTCTGCGTCAACGCACCTTGTAGCATCGAAGTGTGGTGCACATTGGCCGTCGCCATAGACACGGACGGGCCGTCGCCGGTCCGTTTGACGTGCTCGGCAAAGACCAACCCCTCCTGTCTAAATCCGGTGGTCGCGGCGTTGGCAATATTGTTCGCCACGACCTGCATTTCATGCATCAGGCCGGATTGGCGCGTGAGAGTCGTATAGCCGGACGTTTCCATGTCAGCCTCCTATGATCAACGGCACCAGACGGTCCTGAAAAAACGACACCAAAGTGGTGGTCATGAACCCCATCGACAGCCAGAAAACGACGACGATCGCGGCCAGTTTTGGCACGAATGTCAGCGTCAGTTCCTGGATCGAGGTCAGGGCCTGAAACAGCCCAACGGTCAGGCCTGCCAGCAGCGCGACGGCTAGAATGGGAAGCGAGATGATTACAGCCACCCATAATCCCTGGCGCATCGTGTCGAAAAAAATGACTTCGTTTTGCATGAGGTCAGACCGGCATGCGCAGAATTTCCTGGTAGGCCTCGACCACCTTGTCGCGCACGGTCACGGCTGTTTCGACTGCCAACTCGGTCTGGGCAAGGGCCTGAACCAAGGCGTGCGGGTCGGCCTCGCCGGTCATCGCCGCCTTGGCCGTCGTTTCGGCTTCTTGCAAGGTTGCGGCGAAATCGCGCGCTAGATTTGCGGCCAACTCGACGGGGCCAGACGCCCCCGCCTGCGGTTCGGTTGCGGGACGAGACGCGGCATATTTCCGCGCGGCACTGAGGGCACTGATTTCCATTCTGGAATTCCTTTCAGGTGGTTTCGTGTTCAAGTTTAACGACGCAGCAGGTCCATGAGGCTGGACGACATCTGCCGTGTCTGGTCAAACATCTTCAAATTCGCCTCATAGCTGCGTTGCGCTTCGCGGGCGTCGGCAATCTCGATCACCAGATTTACGTTCGATCCGCTGTAAAGGCCGGTTTCATCCGCGAGTGGATGAGACGGGTCGTAGATTTGTTTGAGATCACTTTGATCGAGGCGAACGCGCCCTGTCTTGACCTGACCGGGCATGTCGCCGCCCACAGTGGTTTCAAACGGGACGGTTTTGCGCCGGTATCCGGGGGTATCGGCGTTTGCGATATTCTCGGACGTGTGCAGCAACCTGGCAGACTGAGCCTTGAGACCCGAGGCGGCAAGGGAAAGAGCGTTGGAAAAATCATTCATGTTTGTGGCTCCTTTTTCGGATTAGCGACGGCCGCTGGCGGCGCGCAGGATGGTCAGCGAAGATTTGTAGATCGCGATAGCGCGGTCATGTTGACGCTTGATGTCGACCGCTTTCAGCATTTCCATTTCTAGTGAGACAGAATTGCCGTTGGGTTCGGTCGGGGCTGCACCCTCTTCGCGCACCTGCACTGGAAAGGGGCCAGTGGTGCCGCCAAAATGACCAGGGCGCGTTGTGCGCTGGGCGAATCCGGTACTCTGCCCCTGATATGTTTCTTTGAACGGGGCGATATCGCGAGCGGCGTAACCGGGCGTATCGGCGTTGGCCATGTTGCGGGCCACGACAGCCTGGCGTGTGCCGGCATGCTGCGCCATTGCCTGGGCCATTTGGAAAATTTCAAGTTTATCGAACATTGATGCGTCTCTCTGCGTCGTCTTCAACCTAGGATTAACCGTGATTCCTTTAGAAATTGTTTTCAGAAGATTTTTGGAGAGTTCGATGGGCACAGAAAATTTGACTTGCCTTGGTGCCGAGATCACCGGGCTGAGCGCCGAACATGTCATTGGCCGCGTTACCGCAGTGTCCGGAGGCACGTTGGACGTTGGCGGGTTGGGCGGCGCGGCACGTTTGGGGGACCGGCTGCGCGTGACGCGTCGTGACGGGGGGGCACTGTGGGGCGAGGTTTTGCAAATGGCGAAGGACAGAGTGACGATGTTGCCAGACGATTCCGCGGTCGGGGTTTCTCTTGGCGATCGCGTCGCTTTGATGGAGGCAAATGTCATTGCGCCTTCGAACCAGTGGATCGGGCGCGTGATTGACCCGTTCGGCCAGCCGATGGACGGTCGCCCACTGTTGCGCGGGCCGCTTGCACGCCCCTTGCGCGCCGATCCGCCCCCACCTGCACAACGCGCGCCATTGGGCGCGCGGTTGGAGACTGGGATGGCGGCGTTCAATACGTTCTTACCAATCGTGCGAGGTCAGCGTTTGGGCCTGTTTGCCGGGTCTGGCGTTGGTAAATCCAGCTTGCTTGGGCATTTGGGCCGGCGGATGCAGGCCGATGTGGTGGTCTTCGCCATGATCGGAGAACGCGGGCGCGAATTGCGCGATTTCATCGACAATGTGTTGGGGCCAGAAGGCATGGCGCGGTCGGTGATCGTGGCTGCGACCTCGGACCGCTCGCCGCTGGTGCGGCGGCGTTGTGCCTGGACGGCGATGGCGGTGGCGGAACATTTTCGGGATCAAGGTCTGGAAGTGCTACTACTAGCCGATTCAATCACGCGATTTGCCGAAGCACATCGAGAGGTGGCAACAGCGGCGGGAGAATTGCCCGCGCTGCGCGGTTATCCCGCCTCGACTGCGCATATGATCATGTCGTTATGCGAACGGGCCGGGCCGGGTACGGCGGGGCAGGGCGCGATCACTGCATTGTTCAGCGTTCTGGTGGCCGGATCGGATATGGATGAACCCGTGGCCGATATCCTTCGGGGCGTTCTGGACGGTCACGTTGTAATGGACCGCAAAATTGCCGAGCGGGGACGGTATCCGGCGATTGACTTGCTGCGGTCTGTCTCGCGCAGTCTGCCCCGCGCCGCCAGCGATGCTGAGAATGAGATGCTAACGCGCGCCCGCGCGCTAATGGGTGCATATGATAGATCCGAGACCATGATCCGTGCCGGCCTTTACGCCGAGGGTAGCGATCCGGATCTGGATCAGGCCATTCGAGCTTGGCCAGACCTCGACGGGTTTCTCGGTGAAAGCGAATCTGTATCGACACAGAACAGCTTTGACAGGCTTGGTTTGGTCCTGCGACGTGCGGGCACAGGCCCAACGGCGCGCGGTAAAATTCCAGTTCGACGTGAAACGACCATGGCCGAGCCTACGGGGCGGTCTGTAAACCGGACGCCGGACAGCCCGTCGAAACGTGTGAGCGGGGCGCAGAAAGCGGTTCCGCAGCGTACAGATTCGATCTCGACGACATAGGGCGTCACGCCACCCAATTCAGCCAAAGTCTTAGCCCGTGTCAAAATAATTGGGGCGCATTCTGTAACAATGTCAAAGCTACTGAAGCGCTGGATTGTTCGACAAATCCGCTGACCTGATCGCGCAGGAGGAACCGTTCAATAACGGCATTTTGGACATCGGGATCTGAAAGTTGGGTCAAATCCCCAAGGCCCAACTGTCTACTGGCCCGTTCTGAGAACACTTCGACCTGCTTGTCCAGGTCGATCTGTCCAAAGCTGTCTGGCAGCCCCAGTGCGGTCTCGAACAGTTTCCTGAGTGGGGGACTCCCCATTATTTTCAGCCACCGGACCTCGTCGTTGCCCTCTTGTTCTGCAATATCGTCAAAATTTCGTTGCGCATCCATCGCCACACGCATGCTTTCATCTTGGTCGCCGACTGCGACCTCGAACTGAACCCGGCGAAACTGAGCAGTTGTTTCAGCTCCAAAGCCAGGATTGGCCGTACGCCTTCCGCTCGCATTGCCAAAGCCAAAGGCATCTGCGAAATCACGATATCGATCATCGGCCATCTTGGTGGCCAATGCGTCTGTTTTCTCGGTTCCGCCTTCCAGCACTTGTTGGATTAATGCCTTGCTGTCCAGGTCATCGCCCAGGCCGAAGGCCCCAAGGGCCACGCGCAGCAATCGGCGGTCCGAGACCAGTTGCTCGGCGGTCTCGACAGAGGCGATGTTTTGCTCAAAGTATTCAGTATCGCGCGTGATCTGTGAGCCGCTGTTGAACGCATTGGTCTGGGTTTCCAACGTCCGGTTCAGAAAGCTCCAACCGACAAGACCACCAAGGGGAACGATGGGTTGAAAGCTCATGACAGGCCGTGGCCCAACAGCCGTTCTTCGCGCGACAGCAAGGCGCGTAGCGATTTGAGGCACAGATAATACTGCCCCTCAATCACGGCTTTCGTGGCTTGCGCCAGATGTGTGCGGCTGTCGATGTCGGTCAAAACCTGACTCAATTCTTCGATATGCCGTAACAGAGGCAGGCGAGCGTCGTCTTCGGACGTGTCGCCGGACAGAACCAATTGCGTGGCATAGCACACGCGGCGCACGGGTGTCGTCGCTTCTTCGGGATGAATCGCATCGCGCAGGCGTAGGATGTTGGCCCCGGGCGTGACGATGGACAGGCGTGAGCGCCGGTCTCCATTTTCGATCACAGCACCATTGATCAACACCCGTTCCTTCGGGCCAAGTTTCAAGACGAGACCGCTCATGCTGATTGCCTCCGGGGGTGCAGGCCTACCATGACGGCGGTGTTGACCTCGATCAACGGATCCACCTTGGCATCGCCTTTCAGGACACGGCGGCTGTGAACTTCGGTGAATTCCGCCAGATACATGATCCGGGCCTTCAATTCGGCGGCAAGAGGATTATTCTTGTCCACGATATCGGTGACCAAGATGATCCAGAGGCGACGATTGTCGTGGATTGCTGCGGCAAGGTCAGGAAATCCGTTGCGCCCACGTGCGCTTGTATCTTTCAGACGTCTGGTGATGCGTGCGAAGGCATCATATTCTATGTCGCGGCTGGTTTTTATCGGGTGCGTGTCGTTTCCATAGGCATTTTGCGCCATGCGTGTCGCGTTCACGTCATTTCCTTCCGGGAATTTGCGGTTCAGGCGGTGATGTCAGGGGCGCCCGTTGGACGCCCCTGAAAGGGTTAACCCCTGAAGAGCGTCAGGATGGCCTGTGGCGCCTGGTTGGCGATGGACAGTGACTGTGTCGAGAGCTGCTGCTGAACCTGCAAGGCTTGCAGGCGGGCCGAGGTGGCCTCCATGTCGGCGTCGACCAGTGCACCGATACCGGACTTCATCGCATCGGTGAGTTTCGACACGAAATCGCCCTGTCCTTCGATCCGCGCGGCCGAAGCGCCCAAGGCTGCCGCGCCGTTTACGGCGGTCTGGATGTGCGCTTCGATCAGGGCGACCGATGCGTTCGCCTCGGTGGCGTCGCTGACATCAATGTCGGTCAGATCCAGAGCGGCCTCAAAGTTGGCACTGGCCACCGTGATGTCGGTGCGGGTCACGGCTGTGGCGCCAGTACGGTTGATCGACGAGGTAACGGTGATGTTTGCGGCACCGTTGCCATCAACGTCCGTTTTCAGCAGGTTGGCCCCGTTGAATTGTGACCCGTTGATAATGTCGGTGATTTGCCCGGTCATCTGGGTAATTTCGGCCGTCAGCTTGGCATGATCGACGTTCTCACCGGTTGCCGCGACGATTC
The DNA here is from genome assembly GCA_035798175.1 of Rhodobacteraceae bacterium KMM 6894. Taxonomy (GTDB): domain Bacteria; phylum Pseudomonadota; class Alphaproteobacteria; order Rhodobacterales; family Rhodobacteraceae; genus Roseovarius. The sequence goes on along the minus strand of JAPFBS010000007.1, from coordinate 50,362 downwards.
GTTCCTTCATTTCCTTCAGGACGTCGGTGATCTGTTCCGCCCCTGCCGAGGCGACCGCCACGGTGGATTCGCCCAAAGCCAGCGATTTCGAGACAGCTTCGAAGCCGCTTACATCGGACTCCATGACCTTGGAAATCGCCCAGATGGCCGAGTTATCCTTGGCCTTGCCGATTTCCTTGCCGGTCGAGATCATGTCCTGCGTTTTGGACAGGTTGGAATTGACCGATTTCAGGGTTTGCAATGCAACCATTGCGCTGTTGTTCGTCAGAATGCTGGACATAGCATTTTCCTTTAGCTTTCGGCGCTTTTGCGCCTGTTACACGTCCCGCCCCCGCCGTGGGGAGCGGCCTTACCCGTCATTCTGACCAGTGCAGCGGGTCGGTGACCCTGACTGCGCCATCCACGTTGGATGCAGACGAAAGATGCGGCGAGAGGTGCTAAGGGAATGCTAATGAGGCCCAGTCTTGTGACCTGCATTTTAGTCAAATCCAGACATGTCGCGAAACTGCCTGGAGAACTTTGATCAGGCGCGCTTTTCGACCTGGTGGTCCACTTCGCCTTGGATGGACTGTTTGCGCCCCGTTTCATCATAAGTTTCCAACGTGTGACGGATCTTGCGAAAGGCAGACATGCGGCCTGCGACCTTGCGGATCCCCTGCAATGCGCCGTCCAGCAGGGCCTGATTGCGGTTCACCTTGCCTTGTAAGGACGCAAGATCGGTTTTCTCTCCGGGCTCTTGAGCGTTCAACGCGTCGATCAGCGCCTCTTTACGTTCCAGCAGGGCGGCTATCGCTTCAAGATCGCCTTCAAGTAGCGCGCGCCGCTCGTCGTCCAGCAGGGCGTCAAGACGGTTTATAAGGGTTTGTGGGGTGTCATTGGTCATTTTGTTTCTCCACCAAGGCTTGATAAAAAGTTTCGGCAAGGCCGATTCCGCCGGATTTCACCATCTCCTCGGCCAACGCCTGACGTTGGTACGAGGCGAATTGATCCTCTCCGATGCCGCCCCCGAAACTGGGGCTGGTGCCGACACCGGCGGATTTCAGCATTTCGGCCAGAAACGATGCCTCCAGCTTTTCGGCGGCTTGCCGTTGGGTCAGCGCCGTTTTGACAGGCGCATGCGCGGCGCGTTGAACAGCGTGCGGCGTGGTGGGGGAGGATAAAGGATCGGTCATGGGAATACCTCGAATTGATCACATTCGGTGGCATTTGATCGCAAACCGGTAAAGAAGCAGTAACCAGAATTTGCAATGATGCCTCTCCATAGGAAGAAACCATGGAGGCTCCAATGCTCGGCCCACTTACTGTTCATGCACCCGGAAAATCCACCGCCGGCGGACCGGTCACTGACGTCAATCCACGCGTCGGGTCGGGCCAGTCGCGGGGCGAAGATGCGGTGCGCAGCCGTGGTGGCGCGCGCGATTATCTTAGCTTTCAGGCGGTTTTCTCAGGCGACAGCATGTCGACAAGCGAGCGGTTCGATGCCGATGAGGCAGGGCTGCGATCATCCGGTGAAACCGGCCATGACGCGCTGCGTGAAGGGCAGGCAGAAGGCGAGGCTGAGGGCGCGGAAATTGAGGATGAAACGAATCATTATTCCAATGCGCCCAATACCGAACCGCAAGAAGAAGCAGGCGACCTGAGCGTAAGCGAGGTCGGGTTTGAACACAGCGGATCTGGGGGAAGCGTGCCAAATGTGATGCAGCAGCTTGGGCCGGATGCGCTGAAGTACCGCGCCAATGCCACCTACCCAAATCCAACTGCTGTTGCAACGGCAGACGATGCGGCAACGCGGGTCTTGGTTTCATCGGCGCAGGCAACACAATGGATGAAACCTGCTCCAAATGCCTTTCTAGGGGCCATGATTTCGCCCGCCTTATCACCGACGCCGGGCGATGCTGACGCGCAAAGCCCTTTCATAGGCGCTCAGAATTACACTGCTATGAAAGGGAATGAAGGGGCGGCCCTCCCACTCCTGAGCGAGGTTGGGATTCTTGACAGGCAATCGGTCCACGGCAAGGCTGACGTAGGTCTTTCAACAGATCGCTGGCAGGCAGCTGCCAAATTTACGGCTAATTCTTCGGTAAAAGCAGAAAGTGCAGCTGTGCCCGCGCCAATTGGCGCAGATACGCCGCAACAAACCATGTCCATGGCAGTGCAAAAATCCACGTCTGATCTTACATCCTTGCCCGGTCTAAATCTGGGCGATGCCAAGACGGGAATGAAAGAGGGCCATACGCTTTTAGACAGCGCCGTTTCCGTCGCCAAACCAGAGGGTCGGCCAGATTCAAGTCAGGTGGTTGGCGAACGCTCAACTTCTATTAGTGCGCAGCGAGTGGTCGCGACATCGCAAGCCGGCGCTGAGATCGGTGTTCAGCTTGAAAACAAGGCGATGCGCAATTCCGCCTTGGGCAGCGTGGCTAGCAGTCCCCCCGAGCCAGCGGCGTTGGCCGAGCCCGAATCTGGGTCGCTTAACAAACCTGCTGCAGCAGGTTTGCCTCAGGGTACACAGGTGAAGGCGGAGAATGGTCTGCGTCCTGCACCGGCCGGAACCTCTCAGTATTCTGGTGCGCTGGTCCGCGCGGATGTTGCAGACAGAATAGGCGATCGGCTGGATCGTGACCCCACTCCGACCGCTTCGCCAACGCGCACTCCTGCTAGTGGGGTTGGAGCCCCTCCTTTCTCTGTGCAATCTCTGGCGGCGCAGGGGCAAGTTCTGCAACTGTCCAACGCTCAAGCAACGATGGTGCCTGGCGACGGTGGGCCGGGCGACGATCCGACCGCTGGTTTTGATCCAATTCTATCGGGCGAGGTGCGCTTGACGCCTGGTGGCAGCGAGGTCCGCAATACTTCGGCTCTTGGGGCTGCCCAGCGGCAAACCCCAGAGACAGCGCGCCAGATTGCAGTACAGATTTCCGAGGCCGTGGCGCGCGGCGCAGATCGTCCGATTGACCTGACCTTGAACCCTGCCGAACTGGGCCGGGTCCGCATTTCGTTAAGTGCCGGGGATGGGGCCATGATGATCAACGTCTTGGCCGAGCGCCCCGAAACGTTGGATCTGATGCGTCGCAACATCGACATGCTGACACAGGAAATGCGCGACATCGGTTATGACGGAACCGGGTTCAGCTTTTCCCAAGGGTCGGACAATCACCCAAGTGCGAACGCGGACGGTGATGGCCGTCGCGATGCGGTTGATGGCCGGTCCGACAGGGGCGTCACAGCAACCGGCATGCCGGTGGCCCGGATGACGGCAGCGCCGAGCGGTCCGGAAGACCGCCTTGATATCCGTCTTTGAGAAGGAGCCTTGAATGGACATTACCGCAACACAACAAAGCAGCGCTTTCGGAGCAACCGCCAGCGAGACTGCCGCGCAGTCAGACTCCGGTACGAAGCTGGCGTCGGATTTCGAAACATTTCTGAAAATGCTGACAGCACAGATGAAAAATCAGGACCCGTTAAACCCGGTCGATTCGTCCGAGTTTTCATCCCAGTTGGCGGCGTTTTCGTCAGTGGAACAGCAGGTTCGCACTAATGATTTGCTGACGGGAATGGGGGACCAACTGGGTGTTCTGGGTATGGGGCAATTGCAGGGGTGGGTGGGTATGACTGCACGCGCCGAAATGCCCGTTACTTTCACAGGGCAGCCAGTGCCGCTGAACCTGACGACCCAGCCCGGGGCGGATCTGGCGCAATTGGTGGTGCGTGACGTGAGGGGTGGAATTGTGCATCAACAAACGGTTCCTGCCCAGGGTGGAGTCGTCGAATGGGTCGGCACGGATGAAACTGGTCAGCGCGTGGCGAATGGCACCTACACCCTGTCCGTAGATTCGTTTCAGGGGGAAGATCTTTTGGGATCAAACCCTGTGGTCACGCAGGATCGCATTGTCGAGGCGCGGTTGTCGGACGGGCAGACGGTTCTGGTGATGGCCGGAGGGCAACAAGTGGCCGCATCTCAGGTGATCGGCCTGCGCAATCCTGATGAGTGATGTGCTCTTTGGACGATATTCAGACCGAATCCGGTGCCGTGATTCGTGGCGCGTCGCAGCGTCACATGCTGGTCAATCACCAACGCCTGCTGCGCTTTGGTTTGATGTTGCATTGCAGCAACTTGTGCCAAGATCCTGTGGGATCGTCACAAAGTTGTCATATGTCTGCGATAAAAAAGATATTTTTTACAATGCGTTGTAAGGTGATCGGCAAAGGTGCGCTGGCTTGGCCAGTTTCAGCTAAAACCGGGGAAAACTGTTTCGTTTTAGTCGGGGTTATGCAATAATCATCTAGGATTTCGTGGAGCCATCACCCCCCACGATTTTTTAATGGAGAATAATATGAACAAGATTTCGACTTTCGTAGCAGCAGCTGCTGTCGCTCTCGTAGCAGCCGCACCCGTTGTGGCACAAGACGTCAACGCCGATCCGTTCGTCTCGACAGCAGGCCCCGGCCTGGCAATGTCGCCTGGCCTGATCGCCGCTGGTATTGCAGTTACCATCATTGGTATCGCAGCAATCGATGCGTCCGACGACACATGATTTGACTTTGCGCTTAGGCGCAGGTTGAAGGGAAAAGCGGCCTTTTGGGCCGCTTTTTTCGTTTTAGACAGTTTTGTTTGAAAGAACTTTGCCTGAAAAATAACGACGTGAAAGCAGGGTCGAAACACGTCTTTTGGAGTGTTTCATCGAATAAAATGGATCGGTGATCGGGTGTATGATACCAAAGACCACTGTTGTCTTTTCACTTTTTTCAAAGGATTCATACCATGATCAAGATTTCGCTTCTGGCAGCCTCAGCTGCCCTCGCCTTTGCAACTGCTGCGCCTCTTGCCGCACAAGAAGTGAGCGCTGACCCATTCGTTTCGACCGCCGGCCCTGCATTGGGGCTGACGCCTGGGCTGATCGCGGCGGGTATCGCGGTGACTATCATCGGCATCGCGGCTATTGATTCGAGCGACGATACCTGATTGCAGGGCGTTTCGCGTTCCGTCTGAAAAACGTTGGACTATAAGCAAAACATTTCAGCCTGTCCTGCGATGCAGGCTAAATGGCAAAGGCGGGTTCAGATCCGCCTTTGTACGCAGAGGTATTTTGCGCTTCAATCGTGCGCTGTAGGGTCAGCGTAGGGCCTGAATCGTGATGTATTCGTTCATCGGGCTGTGCCAGAACCGTGATTGCAGGACACGACCAGTGGGTGCGACGCGATAGGTGTTGGTAAACTCGCCCCCCTCAGCACGGCAGGTTTCGCTGACCGAGGTTGCGGCACTGTTCACTTCCGCCAACTGATAGCGGTCCGTTGTCCCGACGCTGACGGTGCAGGTGGTGACCTGTGCTACGGTCACGTCTTCGCCGTTCAAATAGCGCGTCACACGCTGCGCTGTGCCGTTTCGCCGTCCGGCGATCAGGGCCTGAACGCCGCTGATATCGGATGACATGATGTCTTCGCCCAATCCCCGCGTGCCGGTCACCATGCCGCCACGCAAAGTGACGCTGCGCCGGTCGCTAGTGCCGAACGTGGCGTAGCCATGGTTGACATCCAGCTGTGACATGACTGTCGCGGCCTTGCGGTTGGGGATGGCCAAGGCAATGACCGGTGCGTTGGTGCTGGCCAGTACGGTCTGGATGCTGGCTGCCAGTTGATTGGGGTCCACTGGTTTCGGCTTGGCGCGGCCTTTGAACAGCGACTTGGTAATCGTGGTGGCCGTGACATGTTTATCAGGCGAATTGGTACAGGCAGTCAGCGCCAGACATGTCAGGCCCAAGGCCGCGGCGCGTAGGATAGGATTCACGCTCATCTCCAGAATTTCCCCCAGGACTTGGCCATTTCGGGTTGGTGCGTTCCACGTAACTGTTCATACAACCGACCGTTGACGTCCAGCCGTGCGCCGCCATCACGCGCCAGTGAGCGCAAGTTTGTCTTGGAGGTTTGCATCGTCGGTGTGCCGGTGCCCCAAGCAAGAGGGATCTCGATCCGAATGCCCTTGTCAAACGAACCTTCGCCAAAGGTTGAAGAGCTGACGTCAGTTTTTGTTGCGTAGGCCCCGACGCGCCAGCCGTTGGCGAACACACGGTCGACCGCAACAGTGGCCCCCCAATCGCCGGCTAGATACCGGCCTGCATCGACTTGACCGTAAAATCCATAGCCGATGTCGTAATAGGCTGACACGTGGCCATTCCACTCTGGAATGGTGCCGCCAGTGGTGTTGCGGGTGCGCAGGCCAAACTGCTGATCAAAGTCGCGGGGTTGCACATAGTTGACCTCGGCACCCAGCCCCAGACGGCTGTCGACAGGTTTCCAAAGGACTTCTGCCGAGGCACCCGCGTACATCCGTTCCAGATACCCGACGGTCACGCGGCTGTAGATATTCTTGGCCGGGCGGCCATAGTTTGCCACCGTCAGGTAGTCGATCGTCGGCGTATCCGTCTGCGAATAGAACGCCTGGTTCGAGCGGACCCGCGGCAGTTTCGACACGCCGGGCACCGAGACCTTGTCCAGGTCCCCCAACAGTTTCTGCGAGACCGAGCCTTCGGCGACCCAACCGGGAGCGATATGATACTTCGCCTTGGCCTGAACGCCGATATTGGCCCGAACCGGGTTGTCGGGGTCAAAGACGCTGAACCGCAGGTATGGACCAATGCCATATTCAAACCGGGGAAAGGCGCCGGGCAACAGCGCGGCGTCCGGTTGAGACGCGCCATCCGTGAAAGTGGTGGCAGCAAGAATGTCTGTGGCGGGTGCGTTCTCCAACCGTTCGATATCGCTGCGTTTTAAGGTGGCCGAGGTGCTGGGCTGTCCTTCTACCATCTGGGTGATCACGAAGGTTTCGACCGAGGCGGGCAGGCTGCGCGTCATGGCGCGTGCGGTGCGGCCCAAGGCCTGTGGGCGCAGGCCATAGCGGTTGTTGCGGATCTGGATATGGGCGCGGGTGCCATCAAGGTCCATCGCATGCAGGGCGATACCTTCGCGTTGCAACAAGGACTCAAGCGTGCTGCGCGCGCTGGCCGTGCGGGTGGGGTCGGTGGTCCAGCCCAGATCGACGGCGTCGCCCTGACTGCGCGGAGCGACGGGCAGGGGCGCACCCTCGGCGCCGCCCTTGATCGCAGGTTTGCGGGCGTTCAGCGAAATCGTAAGAGCTGCGCCCACTTCTTCCCCGTAAAGCGAATAGGCGCTGACCCGCAGAGATTCGTTGAACCGATAGCCAAGCGCAAAGTTGAAAGGCATACCGTGCTTCATCGCGCCGTCGCGCACTTCGCGGTCATACCCGTCCGACGAATATTCGGCGCTGAAGCTTAGCTTGTCGGTGATATCATAAGACGCCCCGGCAAAGGCGGCCACATCTCCGCGAAACCAGCGGTCGTAGGTTGGGATACCGCCTTCGCCCAGCAGGGTCTTGGGGCGGGTGCCTGTCGTGCCAAAGGCGCCATAGCTTCCGAACCGGCCCCAGCCGATGCCGCCTGAGAACCGCAAACGCGGGCCAATGGACTTTGTGGCAACCAGATATTCGCCACCGTAAATTCCGGTACCGATGAAATCCTGCAATCCCAGCGCGACGGCGGGCATGTAACGGCCTTCGTCCATCAGGCGGATTCGAATGTCAAAACTGCGGTCATGTAGCGTGCTGAACGTGGGTCCGCCGGGATCGGGCACCAGACCGCCAATTCCGGAATACCGAAAACTGGCACTCACACGCGGCAGAACCTGAAAGGTCAGCGTCGTGCGCGTGGTCTGGTTGTTGTCACCGACACCATAGACCGACACCGACGTCGACATCTGCCCTTCCTCGGCCATTTCGGCCGTGGGCATGTCGATCAGATTGCCGGGCGTTCCGTAGATGTTGGTATTGTCGGTAATCAGGTTGTCCGCCAAAGGAGCGTTGGCGCAAAGCGCCAGCAGGCTGGCGGTTGTGGCCACTGCGACGATGGGCTTTTTGCTGATCACTGGAGTCCCTCATGTGGCGCGACTGTTTCCAATGAACCATAGGGAAAAAGAACCTATAGCAACAGGCCCTAACAAAATCGGGTGGCAGGTTTTTGCAGGTGTGTGCCGTTCGCGCCGCTGGAGGACGTAATCAGCAGGGACGCGGCACTTGCCATGTCACGTCCTGCACCCCGGCCAGCCCGGCAAAGCGGATTAACTCGCGCTCTAGTTTGGTCAGGCGCGCCGCGCTCCATCGCGTTTTTGGTTCGGGCCAAAAGCCGGTAACACGCATCCAGCCAGCGGCGCGGTCTGCCTTCAGTTCGATCCGGCCGACAAAACGATCCCCCTCTAACAAGGGGTAGACGTAATAGCCCCACCGACGTTTGGCAGCAGGGACGAACATTTCGTTGCGATATTCGAACCCGAACAGGCGTTGCAGGCGGGTGCGGTCGCGAATTGCGGGATCAAACGGGTTCAGGATCCGCAACCGGCCCGTTGGCGTAGGCAGAGCATCCAGCCGCGCCTCGATATCGGGCGGGGCCATGGCCTGACTGCGCGCGCCGTCGGCACCGATCACGTCGACCGGGATCAGCCTGCGCCGCGCCTGCCAATCGCGCGCCTCGCCCGCGTCCATAGCCGCCCAGAACCGTTGAACCTCGCCCGCTGTTGCGATGCTAAGTCGATCCAGCGCCGTGTCACACAGCCAATCTACCTGCTCGGCGTCGGGCGGCCCGTCGCGCGTATCGGCGGGGAACACCCGCTCGCCCAGATCATAGAACTTGATGAAATTTTCGCGGTGACACGTCGCCAGATCCCCCGCATACCACATCTGATCCAGCGCCTTTTTGTGCGGTGGCCGCGCCCACATTTCGCGGCTGGCGGCCTTAGTATCAAAGGCATGGGTGGACAACGCGCCCTCGGTCTCGATCCGGGCGCGGATGGCCGCGATCTCGGTCTTGCCCAGACCCGAGCGGAACCAGTCGTTGTTCGCGACCTTCGCGCCCAGTCGCTGAAACTGACGTTGCCACATCGGCAGAACATCCATCGGGATCAGGGACGCATCATGGGTGAAATGCTCGAACAGCAGCCGATCGCGACCCAGCAGCGGCCACAACATGGATTCGCGATAGTTTGAATTGCGAGACCAAAGGATATGATGATGCGCGCGGGTGACATTGCGGATCGTGTCGATCTGCAAGAAACCAATCTGCCGGATCAACGCCATGACATCAGGCGCGCCGGTGCCGGGCGCGGATAGGCCGTTGGTCCATAGCCACAGATGCCGGGCCTGTCGGTTCGGGATAACAAGAGGCGTCATGCGTTCCGCGCCACAGGTATCACGGCAGGCTTAGATAAATCAGGGCCTCGTGCAAGGCCTTCCCTTCCAGCGATAGCACCGCGTCGATAAACGCGCGCCCGGCGGTGCAGGCGCTACGATTGTCGGCGTTATCCAGCCGCGAAAAGGTGCGCATCAGTTTCTCGGCATCATCGCGGCTGGCGATCAGACGGGCCAGCGCCTCAAAGATTGATTGTTCGGCGGCCTCAATGCGGGCCGTGCTCATTTTTAACTGCGGACGTGTGGCGCCCAATTGTGCCGCGCGCAGCTGGATGTCGTAATAGGTGCGCAGGGCGGGTGTGTTCAGGCGGGCCGCGATGCGGGCGGTCTCATCGGCAAGCCGTTCGGGGGACATGCGCTCACGCACCGCCAAACCGCAGTTTCGGGGACTCATCGCTTTCAGTACGGCCTGTTCGACCACGTAATAATACCGTAAATCGCGCAGGGGCAGGTGGCTGATGCCCCGGTCCATAAGGCCCCACAGCAGACCTTCGGCGGCGCGGGTCGGGGGCGGTGCTGTGCCGCTTTGCAGGGCCAGCACGCGGTCCGCGACATATCCGGCGACATCAGGATCGCGCAACACGCGTTTCGCTTGTTCCACCGCAAGATCCAGATTTTCACCCCGAAACCCCAGCGACATCAGGTCTTCGCGGATCGGCAAATCGTCATAAAGACGGCCCAACATGCGGATCAGATCGCTGCGTGTCACCTCGGATTGTGCCTGCGCCGATGGGCCGGACAGGCACAGCATCAGCGCCAGGCAGGCAATCGCAACAAGACGGGAGGGGAGTCGGGGCATGCGCCGATGCGCTCCTACGCTGAAAGGGTCTTAGCAGGCATATAGGTTTATGGCATAACTGCAAGCAGGGGGGCGGTCGCAGAATACGCAGATGACCGCTGGAAAACTGTGGAATTTCTTGGTAGAAACCGCCGCGATGCAGAAATTTTGAGGCCCGCAGATGAGCGCCACTGCCCGCAAGACCGCCCCGATGCCCGATGACATTCGGGCCATGAAAGGTGGTGCGCCGATTGTCAGCCTGACGGCCTATACCACGCCGATGGCGCGGATGATGGACGCGCATTGTGATTTTGTTCTGGTCGGGGACAGTGTCGGCATGGTGTTGCACGGCCTGCCGAATACGCTGAGTGTCACGCTGGACATGATGGTCCTGCACGGTCAGGCCGTCGCACGCGGGCTGAGCACCGCGATGCTGGTGATCGACATGCCCTTCGGCAGCTATGAGGAGGGGCCGACACAGGCCTTCGCCAACGCGTCCGAAATCCTGCGCCAAACCGGCGCAGCGGCGGTAAAGCTGGAAGGCGGCATGCATATGGCGGAAACGATTGCGTTTCTGGTTCGGCGTGGTGTGCCGGTCATGGCCCATATCGGCCTGACGCCGCAGTCGATCAACACGCTGGGTGGGTACAAGGTACAGGGGCGCGACGCGCAAGCCGACGCGCTGATGGCAGATGCGCGCGCCGTGGCGGATGCAGGGGCCTTTGCGGTGGTTCTGGAAATGGTTCCGGCCACTCTGGCCGACCGGATCACCGGGGAAATCGATATCCCGACCATCGGCATCGGGGCCTCGGCCGGGTGTGATGGGCAAATCCTGGTGGTGGACGACATGTTGGGCCTGTTTTTGGACTTCAAGCCAAAATTCGTCAAACGCTACGCGACGTTGGGGGAGGCCGGCGAAACCGCGATTGCCGCCTATGCCGCCGAAGTGCGCGCGCGGGCTTTCCCCTCGGACGAACATATCTTTGCCGATGCGGCCCCGATCACGGCACCAATCACGGGCCCGACGAAAAGCGTCGATCAATGATCGCGCCGATTGTGCGCAGCCTGACAGCGCTGCGCGAGATGTCAGACCCATGGGTGCGGGCCGGGGCCTCTATCGGGGTGGTGCCGACCATGGGCGCGTTGCACGACGGGCACCTGTCGCTGGTGGCCGCTGCCAAAGAGCGCTGTGATCGGGTGATCGTGACGATTTTCGTCAATCCCAAGCAGTTCAATAACCCTGACGATCTGGCCAATTACCCCCGGACCGAGGAGGAGGACGCGCGCAAGCTGAAAAGGTTCGGCGTTGATGCCGTCTATGTGCCGGATGGGGAGGTGATGTATCCCGATGGATTTGCCACCAAAGTCAGCGTCACGGGCCTGACCGATGTGATGGACGGCGTCCACCGCCCCGGCCATTTTGACGGGGTCGCGACCGTGGTGGCCAAGCTGTTTATCCAAAGCCGTGCCACCGATGCGTTTTTTGGCGAAAAGGACTTTCAGCAGTTGCAGGTGGTGCGCCGGATGGCGCGGGATCTGGATATCCCGATCACGGTGCATGGATGTCCAACGATCCGCGAAATTGATGGTTTGGCCATGTCATCGCGCAACCTGATGCTGTCGGATCGCGCCCGCGTCCGCGCGCCGGTTCTGTTCGAGGAGATGGAGAAGATCGCCGAGGGCGTTGCCGCGGGGCACGATTTCGCCACTTTGCAGGCCGCAGCACTGCGCCGGATGGAGGCCAGTGATTTCACATCGGTCGAATATCTGGAGATGCGGGCCAATGACGATCTGTTACTGGTGGACGATCTTGAACGTCCCGCGCGACTGTTCGCATCGGCCTGGTTGGCTGGGGTGCGGTTGATTGACAACATTGCCATCGAGCGCGGCTGAGGCATTTCGTCATAGGCTGGGTGCGTATCGGGGGCGGGGTACAAAAGTTTGGCGGCGCGCAGGTTGCTGGCGATGTGCATGGATATTTTTACCAAGAAAAAGCCATGAAGGTTCGACTTGTCTGGGTCTGTCGCTGTTATTCGCCGCCCGGCCATAGGTTGAGGCCGGGCGGCGTAATTGGTCTATTCTACAGCGAAGGCCAGCGGTTTGATCTGCTGGAACATGCCGGTCTCATGCAGTTTGGCGATCAGCTCGGCCGGGACGGGAGCGTCGACATATAGCAGGGCAATCGCCTCGCCGCCCGGGGCGGTGCGGCCGAGGGTGAAGTTGGCGATGTTTACGCCTTTTCCGGCCAGCGTATTGCCCAGCGTGCCGATGATGCCCGGTTCATCCTTGTTGGTGGTGTAGAGCATATGCGCACCAATTTCGGCGTCAATGTTGATGCCCTTGATCTGGATGAAGCGCGGTTTGCCGTCGGAGAACACCGTGCCACCGATCGAGCGTTCGCGTTTGGTGGTAACGACCGTCAGCTTGATATAGCCCTCGAACGCGCCGGACTTGTCCTGCTGCGTGGTCGAGATCTTGATGCCGCGTTCCTTGGCGATCACTGGTGCGCTGACCATGTTTACCTCGGGGTTGACCGATTTCATGATGCCGGCCACGGCGGCACTGGTCAGGGCGGCAAGGTTCATTTGGCTGACGACACCGTCATAGAGAATGTTGATCGCTTTGATCGGTTCGTCTGTCATCTGGCCGATGAAGGCACCCAGATGATCCGCCAGTTTGATCCACGGGCCCATCACCTTGGCCTCTTCGGCAGTGACCGAGGGCATGTTCAGCGCGTTGGTGACTGCGCCCGTCAGCAGGTAGTCCGACATCTGCTCGGCCACTTGCAGGGCGACGTTTTCCTGTGCCTCGCTGGTGGCCGCGCCAAGGTGTGGCGTGCAGACGACGTTCGGCAAACCGAACAGCGGGTTTTCGGTGGCGGGTTCTTCGGCGAAGACGTCAAACCCGGCCCCGGCGACATGGCCCGATTTCAGTAGCTCGGCCAGCGCCGCTTCGTCCACTAGACCGCCGCGCGCGCAGTTGATGATGCGCACGCCGGGTTTGGTTTTGGCCAGGTTTTCGGCGCTCAGGATGTTGCGGGTTTGATCCGTCAGGGGCACGTGCAGGGTGATGAAGTCGGCGCGGGCCAGCAATTCGTCCAGCTCGACCTTTTGCACACCCATCTTGTCGGCCTTGGCCTCGGTCAGGAAGGGATCGTAGGCGATCACCTTCATTTTAAGGCCGCGTGCCCGGTCACAGACGATACCGCCGATATTGCCCGCGCCGATTACGCCCAGCGTCTTGTTGGTCAGCTCGACCCCCATGAATTTGGACTTTTCCCACTTGCCTGCCTGGGTCGAGGCGCTGGCCTCGGGGATCTGGCGGGCGACGGCGAACATCATCGCGATGGCGTGTTCGGCGGTGGTGATCATGTTGCCGAAGGGCGTGTTCATCACGATCACGCCCTTTTTGGAGGCTGCGACCTTGTCGATATTATCGGTGCCGATCCCGGCGCGGGCAATGACCTTTAAGTTGGTGGCTGCGTTCAGGATCTTTTCGGTGACTTTGGTGGCCGAGCGGATGGCGAGGCCGTCATATTGGCCGATCACTTCGGCCAGACGGTCCTTGTCCTTGCCCAGGTCGGGTTGGAAATCGACGTCGATGCCGCGATCGCGAAAGATCTGAACAGCAGTTTCCGACAGTTTATCAGATACGAGAACTTTGGGCGCCATGTTAGAGGCTCCTGTATATATGTGGGGGTGGTGGGCTGAAGCCCACCTTACAATTTTCGCGTAGGGTGCGCTTTAGCGCACCGCGGCTATTTCAGCGGCGAAGGCCCAGTCGATCCAGGGCATCAGCGCCTCTAGATCAGACGTTTCCACCGTGCCGCCACACCAGATGCGCAGGCCCGGGGGCGCATCGCGATACGCGCCTACGTCATAGGCGGCGCCCGCCGTATCCAGCCGCTTGGCGACCGCCTTGGCGAAGGCAGCGCCGTCGGTGATGCGCGCATCGGTGAACTTCAGGCAGACCGATGTGTTCGAGCGTGTCGCCGGATCGTCGGCAAGGTTCGCGATCCAGTCGCGAGTTTCGCAAAAGTCGTGGATCACCTCAGCGTTAGCGTTTGCACGCGCCATCAGGCCCTTCAGTCCACCGACCGACCGCGCCCAGTCCAACGCCAGAATAAAATCCTCGACCGCCAGCATCGACGGTGTGTTGATCGTGGCGCCCTCAAAGATGCCGGCGATCAGCTTGCCACCCTTCGTCAGGCGAAAAATCTTGGGCAGGGGCCAAGGGGGGGTGTAGCTTTCCAAGCGCGCGACTGCGCGGGGGGACAACACGATCATGCCATGCGCCGCCTCGCCGCCCAGCACTTTTTGCCAGCTGAAGGTGGTTACGTCCAATTTGTCCCAAGGAAGATCCTGCGCGAAGGCTGCCGATGTGGCGTCACAGATGGTCAGGCCTGCACGATCCGCCGCAATCCAGTCGCCATCAGGCACGCGCACGCCCGATGTGGTGCCGTTCCACGTAAACACCACGTCGGTATCGGTATCCACGGTGTCCAGATCGACGATCTGCCCATAGTCGGCGGTGATGACCTGCGCGTCCAGTTTCAACTGTTTGACCGCGTCTGTTACCCATCCCGCGCCAAAGCTTTCCCACGCTAGCAGGGTGACGGGGCGTGCGCCCAACATGGTCCACATCGCCATTTCGACAGCGCCGGTGTCGGATGCGGGGACGATCCCGATCAGGTAATCGTCCGGCACGCCAAGAATTTCGCGGGTGCCGTCGATGGCCGCTTTCAGGCGGGCCTTGCCCGGCGCGGCGCGGTGGCTGCGGCCCAAGGGCGCGTCTGCCAATTGTGCGACGCTGAATGTGGGGGGTTTGGCGCAGGGGCCAGAGGAGAAACGCGCATTCGCCGGAACGGCAACAGGTTTCGTGTCCGGCTGCACGCCGGGGTGGTCAATAGCCATTTATGCTATCCTTCCAGATAAATGCCCTTCGTTGGGGAAGGGTGTCCCACTGATAGGGATATGCGCGCCACGGGGCTTTCGCAAGTGCAGAAATCGCGTTAAACCGTCCATCGAGCGCGCATATGCGACGTGCCTGTCCACTATCGGAAATTTTTGCCTCATGTTTATTGCTACTTTGATCGCACGCCCCGGTGCCTTGTCCCCTGAATTGGTCGAAAACCTGCGCAATGCATGGGGCGGTGGTGCTGCGCAATGGTTGGCCCCGGATGAGGCCGCTGAGTTTTCTTTGGCTCAATCACCTGCGAATCTGTGGGATGTCTGGGCGGATGTGCAGAAGCTGGGCGTTGATTTGGTGGTGCAACCTGCCGAGGGCCGACGCAAAGCGATGTTGCTGGCCGATATGGACAGCACGATGATCCAGCAGGAATGTATCGATGAGATGGCCGAAGAGGCGGGTGTGGGCGCGTATGTGCGCGACATCACCGCGCGCACCATGAACGGAGAGCTTGATTTCGAGGGTTCACTGGTGGAACGCGTAGCGCTGTTGAAAGGCTTGCCCGAGGCGATGATCGACCGGGTGCTGGACACGCGCATCACCTTCATGCCGGGTGGCAAGACGCTGTTGGCGACGATGCAGGCGCAAGGCGGGCATTGCGCGCTTGTGTCGGGCGGGTTCACCGCGTTTACGGCGCGTGTTGCCGCCGCGCTGGGCTTTGACGAGCATCACGCGAATCGTCTGATCGTCGAAGGCGGTGTTTTGACTGGCGCTGTCGAACGCCCCATTTTGGGACGCGAGGCCAAGGTCGAGGCGTTGGAACAGATCACCGCACGGCTGGGTCTAACTGCGGCGCAGGTCATGGCCGTGGGCGACGGGGCCAACGATCTGGGCATGTTGGGCCGAGCCGGGGCCGGGGTGGCGCTGCATGCTAAACCCAACGTCGCGGCGCAGTGTGACATTCGCATCAACCACGGCGATCTGACCGCGCTGTTGTTCCTGCAAGGCTATGCTTCCAACGAATTCGTTGGAGCGTAAAGGGGGCGGCCTGACCGCCCCTCTATCACACTGTTCAGGCTGCTAGTGCCGCCCGCGTCTGGCCGATCATCAGCGCCGCGCGCGCCGCCTCGCGGCCTTTTTCGATGAAATGTGCGGTGTAAATCGCCTTGTGATGGGGTGTTTCGTGGTAGTGGTGCGGTGTCAGCGACACCGACAGCACCGGTACGCCGCTGTCCATTGCGGCGCGCATCAGCCCATCTACCACGGCCTGCGCCACAAAATCATGGCGGTAAATGCCGCCATCCACCACCAGCGCGGCAGCGGCCACGGCACTGTAACGCCCGGACGCGGCCAGATCGCGCGCCAACAGCGGCATTTCGAATGCGCCGGGCACGTCATAGACGTCGATTTGGGCCATCGGGATCAGTTCGGCAAAACCATCCAGCGCGCGGTCGACGATATCAGCATGCCAGTTCGCCTTGATAAAGGCATAGCGGGGAAGTGTCATAGGGGCTCCTTTCCATTTCGACACATCACCCAGAGCATCAAACGGAAAGTCACGCACAGGCCCTTGATGGCCCCGTAAACGCACACTTCACGCTCTCTTCCATCCGGACTGTGACCGTCGGCTCTGGAGTTGCACCAGATCTGCTGACCCATGGGCGCGGCAAAGCAAACCCGTGGCGCTCGCGGGCTTGGGCGCAGATGCGCCCTTACCGCCGGTGGGGAATTTCACCCCGCCCTGAGAACAAGATCACTTTGTCGCAGGAGGCGCGCATCTGCAAGGCCGGATCGTGCCGATTTATATCCATCCTGCGGCAGGTTTGATCATGCCGGTCGTGCGCCCGCCGCAATTGACGATCGGCGCGTTCCAATATTTGCGCGCGGTGGGATGATCGGCGTCCAGAACGCCCAGCCGGATCAGTAGCGCGGTAATCGTACATTCCGCACCGCGTGTCACGCCATCGGTCATCTTTAATGCAACGCCCAGTTTTTGGCCGGGTATGATTGCGATGTAAAACCCCTCGGCCCCGGTTTTCAGCGCGACGGGTTGCGTACAGGCACGCATCAATTCAGTGCAGGCGCGCCCTTCGCCCGCGACCAGATCGGGATGGGCCACCATCGCCTGCCACAGTTGCACCATCGCCGACTGGCGCGCATCCGCACCGTCAACGGCACTGGCAAAGGCCGCCATGGCGCGACCCATGCCGTGCAGCGTGGTCAAGGGATTGGGCGCAGAACAACCGTCGATGCCATAGCCGGGGCTATTCTGCTGTGTGACCTCTTCAAACGCTTGCATGCAGGCGCGCTGAACCGGGTGGTCGATCTCGATATACTCGGGGCCTGCGCCCAGATGTTGCGCCAGCGTCAGAAAGCCAGCGTGCTTGCCCGAACAATTGTTGTGTAGTTGGCAAGGCTTGACACCCTCGCGGACCAAAGCGTCATGCGCGGCGGCACCCATCGGATTATGCGTCCCACAGCGCAAGTCGTCTTCGGCCAATCCAAGGTCCTTCAACCAATCGGCGACGTTGGATGTGTGCAGGGACGTCCCGTTATGGGACGCGCAGGACAAGGCCAATTGCGCCGGCGTCAATCCTTTCGCCGCCGCCGCGCCGCTTTCGACCAATGGCAGCGCCTGGATCATTTTCGAGGATGAGCGCGGATAAACCGTCACATCCGGATCGCCCCATGCCTCGCGGATGTCACCACCGGGGCCACAGATCACCGCATGACCACGGTGCACGCTTTCGGCCAATGGGCCGCGCCAGATTTCTGTCATTGCAACGGGCTGTCTCATGTTGGCTCTCCTGTCAGGGCGGATGTGCGGGAATCCGCCAATTCATTCTTTCGTTTCTGGTCTGTTTCAGGCTATTGTTGCACTGTCGAGAAAGAACAGGCGGATGCCAAGGCCAAAACCCGGAAACACGGGGCAGGTCTGCATCCGACACACATTGAGGCTCAAAGGACAGTCTGGAGGCTGGACAGAATGGTATCACGTATGTCGCGCGCCGTTTTTGGCACCGCATTTTCCCTGATGACGCTCGGGTTGGCAGGATTGGCCAACGCTCAGGCGGAAAGTACAAATCAGGTCGCCGCCAACACCGCGTGGAGCGTGTTCGTCGATGAGACGCCCAAGGAATGTTGGGCGGTTTCGGCACCTACGACAACGGTCAATACGCGCGACGGGCGCGCAGTGGCCGTGCGCCGAGGCGAAATCCTGTTTATGACGTTTTTCCGCCCCGATGCCGGTGTGCGCGGGCAGGTGGCCTTTACTGGCGGATATCCTTTCGCCCCCGGATCGACCGTTGAACTGAATATCAGCGGCACCGCGTTCGAATTGTTCACCGAAGGCGATTGGGCTTGGCCTGCCAATTCGGATGACGACGCCAAGATGATCAACGCGATGAAACGTGGCACGGATGCGATCCTGACCGCGCGCTCGGCGCGGGGCACACAGACCAAGGATACGTTTTCGTTGCTGGGCTATACCGCAGCGGTGGAAGAAGCGCAGAAGCGCTGCAAGTAGCCTGACCGCCCTGGACCTGACAGCTCTTGGGCATGATCCGGGGCCTGCCGACCCTATAAAACGATCAGAGGCCCCGGATGATGTCCGGGGCGCGTTGCCCCTTTGGCTTTCCTGCGCGAATCCTATATGAACCGAAATCACACCGCGCAAAGGCCCGCCTCAATGACCCATACAGCCCCCATCACGCAGGATGTCCTGACGATCCCACGCAAGCTGCCTGACGGACCGGTAAATCTGGTGGGGCTGACACGCGACGCGCTGCGCGAGGCGCTGATCGCGCATGGCACGCCTGAAAAACAGGCCAAAATGCGCGCGGGTCAAATCTGGCAGTGGATCTATCAATGGGGCGTGCGCGATTTTGACCAGATGACCAACCTTGGTAAGGCATATCGTGCCGATCTGGCCGAGAAATTCGTGATCCAAGTGCCCGAGGTGGTCAGCAAACAGGTCAGCAGCGATGGCACCCGCAAATATCTGGTGCGAATCAACGGCGGTCACGAGGTCGAGGTGGTCTATATCCCCGAAACCGATCGTGGGACGCTGTGCATCTCGTCTCAGGTGGGCTGCACGCTGACCTGTTCGTTCTGCCATACGGGCACGCAAAAACTGGTACGAAACCTGACGGCGGGCGAGATTATCGGACAGGTGATGGTTGCGCGCGACGACCTGAACGAATGGCCCACCCCCGGCGCCCCCAATGTCGAAACCCGCCTACTCAGCAATGTGGTGCTGATGGGCATGGGCGAGCCTCTGTATAACTTCGAGAACGTGCGCGACGCGATGAAAATCGCGATGGATCCCGAAGGCATCCAACTCAGCCGCCGCCGCATCACTCTGTCGACCTCGGGTGTGGTGCCGGAAATCCACCGTACCGCCGCCGAGATCGGCTGCATGCTGGCCGTCAGCTTTCATGCGACCACGGACGCCGTGCGCGACGGGCTGGTGCCGATCAATAAGAAATGGAACATCGAGGCGCTGTTGGACGCTCTGCGCGCCTATCCCAAAGTCTCCAACTCTGAACGGATCACCTTTGAATATGTCATGTTGGACGGCGTCAACGACAGCGACGACGACGCCCGCCGTCTGGTCAAACTGATCGAAGGGATTCCGGCCAAAATCAACCTGATCCCGTTCAACGAGTGGCCCGGTGCACCTTACAAGCGCAGCTCAAACAACCGCATCCGTGCCTTTGCGGACATCATTCACGATGCCGGATACGCTAGCCCGGTTCGCAAACCACGCGGCGAAGATATCATGGCCGCCTGCGGTCAGCTGAAATCAGCGACCGAACGCGCGCGCAAGTCCCGCCGCCAGATTGAGGCGGAAACACAACAGGGCTGATTTCGCAAAACAAAGACCGCCAAGATGCTGGGTTTTCACCCAAATCCTGCCATTTTTGCGCACCATCCTGACAGCAACCCAACCTTGAGACCCATGTGCCATTCTTGGCGCAACAGGAGGTGCTGCCATGGTTTATGTAAACCCCGATCCTACCGCACAGGCGGGCGTGCTTGCGCTGGTTCTGCGTGAACGTCGTCGCGCTGCCAATGTTGAAGATTGGCAAAACGCCTTGCGCGGATATGGTTACGGCGTGCGCCAGACCGGTGCTGGCGCTGTGATCACCACCTTGCCCCACGGTGTCGAGATCTGCCGCCTGCCTGCGGGCGTGTCAATCTGACCTGTCTGCCAAGGCGCACCCGAGCAGGCCAAGAAAATTCAGCGAGTTTTCAAGCGCCCGTCGCCCACGGGCCGATTTGAACCGCCCATTTACTTTTTCTTGGCAAAAATATCCAAATCCCCACGGTTGCCTAAAACGCGCCCTCGCTATTGCACGATGTCGCGCCGCCCCTGAAATCATCGGGTGCGGCCGTCCGATCCGTGCCCAATAAACACCCTGACCTTGCCCCAATCGCGTGCAAATCCCGCCGCAACCGCCCGCTATGCACGGCGGGTAAGTTGTATTTAACAAGGATCAAAGCAATGAGTGAGACAACCAAAACACTTCTCGAACTGGTCGCGCGCGAACGCCGCATGGCCGTATCCGAACGTGAGTGGCAGCACCGTCTGCGCGGCTATGGCTATGGCATCCGCGACACTGATGACGGGCGCATGATCACCTCGCTGGTGTACGGATCGGCCATCTGCACGCTGCCGGTCACTCTGTCGGCCTGACTTGGGCCAGCCCTCGTGCTTAACACTCTGATTGGGCGTCCCACCTGTCGATGATTTCAGCAGCTTCCGCAGCAGTTTCGACGAACTGGAACAGGTCCAGATCCTCTGGGCTAATCGTACCGGCCTCTGCCAGGGCCTCCCAGTTTACGATCGAGCGCCAGAACGCTTCGCCGAATAGCAGGAAGGGCATGCGCTTCATCCGGTCGGTCTGAATCAGGGTCAGCGCCTCGAACATCTCGTCCAGCGTGCCGAATCCGCCCGGAAAGACGCAAACTGCACGCGCTCGCATCAGGAAATGCATCTTGCGGATCGCGAAATAGTGAAAGTTGAAGCACAGGCCTGGAGTGACATATTCATTCGGCGCCTGCTCATGCGGCAAAACGATATTCAATCCGATCGAGCTGCCGCCCGCGTCTGCCGCGCCGCGGTTACCTGCCTCCATCACACCGGGACCACCGCCGGTGGCCACAACGTATTCGCGCCCGTAGGTGGCGATGGATTTGACGGTCATCAACCGGGCAAACTCTCGCGCTTCGTCATAATATTTTGATAGGTCGGCCATTGCCTTGGTTCGGGTCTTGTCTTTGACGGCGGGGTCCGGGATGCGCGCGCCACCGAACAGGACGATGGTGCTGGTGATGCCGCGCTCGTTCAGGATCAATTCGGGTTTCAGCAGTTCCAACTGCAGGCGCACCGGACGCAATTCGTCGCGCAGCATGAAATCGGGATCGTTGAAGGCCAGCCGGTAGGCCGGCGCGCGCGTTTGCGGCGTGTCGGGCACTTGCTCGGCGGTTTTGCGGTCTTCGTGCGCATCGCGGAACTGGCTGGTGCGGTCGTCGTTCATCCGTATGATCCTTGGCTTGGGCCTGAGAGGAAAAACGTATAGGACATCGCCAGCCTTGACCAGCCAGCCTTAACCAGAAGGAGCGCGTGATGCGCCTTGCCGATCAGATTGCCGCCGCGACCGCGTGTATTGCCCCGCATATCCGCCGCACCCCCGTGGCCCGGCTGGACATTCAGGGGATGTCTGTCGAGATCAAGCTGGAGCATATGCAACATACCGGCAGCTTCAAGGCGCGGGGCGCGTTCAATACGCTGCTGTCCGGCGCTGTGCCGGATGCGGGTTTGGTGGCCGCTTCGGGCGGCAATCACGGAGCGGCGGTGGCTTACGCCGCGCATGTGCTGGGACATCGCGCACGGATTTACGTGCCCGAAATCGCGGGCGCCTCCAAAATTGCGTTGATCCGCCGACTGGGCGCGGACCTGCATGTGGTACCCGGCGCCTATAGCGAGGCATTGGAGCAGGCGCAGGCCTATGAGGCAGCGACCGGCGCAATGCAGATCCACGCCTATGATGCGCCCGCTACCGTGGCCGGGCAGGGCACCTGCATGACCGAATGGGAAGAGCAGGGATTGGACGCCGACACGGTGCTGATCGCCGTGGGCGGAGGCGGTTTGATTGCGGGCGCGTTGGGCTGGCTTGAGGGACGGCGCAAAGTGGTCGGGGTCGAGCCAGAAACCGCGCGCGCCTTGCAGGCCGCGCAAAAGGCTGGGCGGCCAGTAGATGTCGAGGTGTCGGGCGTGGCCGCCAATGCGCTGGGCGCGCGTCGGATCGGGCAGATTTGTTTTGATCTGGCGCGGGAAAATCCGGCGGTCACGGTTTCTGACACTCAGATCACCGCCGCGCAACGCTGGCTGTGGCAGGAGGCAAGGCTGCTAGTGGAGCCAGCGGGCGCGACCGCGCTGGCGGCTGTCATGTCGGGCGCGTATGTGCCTGAACCGGACGAACGTCTGGCTGTGTTGATTTGCGGCGGTAACATCGCCCCGGACCCAATGGGGGTGTGACCCGCTCCGCAATGCAAAGCCGCCGCGTTATCTTTGTGGGGGGGCGTTTGCATCCAGTGGTGCGCAGTGGATATTTTGACCAAGAAAAAATCGGGCGAGAGTCCGTGTTTGATGCGCCTTGCCGCTTGTGTGGGGCAAGGCGCAGGTTTTGCGAGGACTTGGGTCAGTGGACCGTGACAGGTGTCAGGTCATTCTGACGGGCCAAAACGAACGCGAGCGCCCGGTCCTTGACCAGTGCGAGGCGTTCGCCCTCAGCGCTGTGGACGGCGTAAAGTGTGTCCAGCCCGGCCAGTTGTTCATGCACCTGGGCCTGCACCTCATCTGGTAGATCCTTAACGTTCACCGGACGCACATAGGCGATGCGGGGGCCGAGATCCTGTTCGAAGTCGTATTTCGTTTCCATGACGGTTCCCCTTTTCATGTGGTTGTTTTGTTGATCGGTATCGTTTGTACGACCGTTTCGGGCTGTGCGCGGGTAAGGTCGACGTGCAGCAAGCCGTTTTCCATCACTGCGGTACCCACCTCGACCCCGTCGGCCAGAACGAAAGAGCGTTGGAATTGCCGGGCCGCGATGCCGCGATGCAAAAAGATTCGTCCGCAGCTATCGTCGCTTTGGCGGCCCCGGATGACAAGCTGGCGATCTTCGACAGTCACGGCCAAGTCACGCTCGGCGAAGCCAGCGACGGCCAGCGTGATGCGATAGGAATTGTCCGAGGTCTGTTCGATATTGAAGGGCGGATACCCTTCGTTTCCGGATTTCGCGCTGCGTTCCAGCAGGCGTTCCAGCTGTTCGAAGCCCAGCATGTAGGGGTGCGCCCCCAGCGTCAATTTCGTCATGTCCCGTCCTTGTTCAAAGCGACTGGTCGTTTGATGCCCCGTCCCATTATGGCAACGCGGCGTGTTGGAACAAATATGGGTCTTCACTTTGCTACCTGCAAGGGCTTTGCGAAACGTCGTTGGCGGCTTATCCTGTTTGAACAGTTGGCCATTGGGGAATCGGGCTTTATGAATGCGTTTGGCGAATTGTCGATGAAATCGGATGATGTCCTGCGGGTTGAGCTGGAGGAATTCAGCCGTCAGCACCGCGATCTGGACGAGGCGATTGCCGCGTTGGAGGAAAAGGGGGCGCTGGATCCGTTGACGATCAAACGGTTGAAGCAGAAAAAGTTGCGCCTGAAGGACCGTATCGCCTATATTCAGGACCGTTTGTTGCCTGATATTATTGCCTGAGGATCATTTACGGTGCGCGACTAAGGATTAGCGCGTCGGCAATTGCGCCATTCGAGGATGTCGTAATCTACCTCGCTGTTGGAGGAGGGGGTCGTCAGGCGCTTGATACTCGGCACTGAGCCATTGCAGTCCGTCACAGCATCGCCCAACGTGTGTGTAAACCAGTAGGATGCGGGGCCATGCGTTCCGATATTCGCCTTTGGCTTTGAACGTGTGACTGCACTGGTGGTCCGGCAAGGGATCTTATGCAAAAACATCGCTGGAAGGCGCGCGAAGGCGGTAGACCTTGAAATTCTGCGGTTCTATGGTGACCGCCTGAAACGCAGGGGGTGCCCGCATGGCGCAGGTGGAAATCGGGATCATCATGGGCAGTCAATCGGACTGGCCCACGATGAAGGAAGCGGCGGATATATTGGACGCGCTGGGCGTGCCCTATGAGGCGCGGATTGTCTCGGCGCATCGCACGCCCGACCGGTTGTGGGAGTATGGGCGTTCTGCGGTGGACCGGGGCCTGAAGGCGATCATCGCCGGGGCTGGCGGCGCCGCGCACCTGCCGGGCATGATGGCGTCCAAGACCCGCGTGCCAGTGATCGGTGTGCCGGTACAGACCAAGGCCCTGTCGGGGGTCGACAGCCTTTATTCCATCGTGCAGATGCCCAAGGGGTATCCGGTGGCGACAATGGCGATTGGTGCTGCGGGGGCCGCAAATGCCGGGCTGATGGCTGCGGCGATTCTTGCCACAGGCGATGCCGCCTTGGCGCAACGTCTGGATGAGTGGCGGGCGGCGTTAAGCGCGTCGATCCCGCAGGAGCCTGTTGATGAGTGAACCTTTGAAAACCGGGGCTACGATTGGCATTTTGGGTGGTGGTCAACTGGGCCGCATGCTGGCCGTTGCCGCCGCGCGTCTGGGCCTGAAAACCTGCATTTTCGAGCCGGGCGGCGATTGCCCGGCCAGTCATGTGGCGAATGATCACTTTCAGGCCGAATATGACGATCACGATGCGCTGCGCCGGTTTGCCGAGGCCTGCGATGTGATCACCTATGAGTTCGAAAATATTCCCACCGATGCGCTGGATATTCTGGAGGGGGTGAAGCCCGTCTATCCCAACCGTACTGCCCTGCGGATCAGTCAGGACCGGCTGGTGGAAAAGGCGTTTCTGAACGATCTGGGCCTGAAAACCGCCCCTTTTGCGGCGGTGGATGACGGTGTGGATCTGACCCAATGTATGGCCGAAATCGGTCTGCCCGCGATTCTGAAAACCCGGCGCTTTGGCTATGATGGCAAGGGGCAGGCGCGCATTTCCGACCCGAACGAGGCCGAGGGCGCGCTGGCCGACATGCAGGGTGCATCCAGCATCTATGAGGGGTTTGTCGATTTCAGCCACGAGGTATCTGTGATCGCGGCGCGCAATCCGGCGGGCGATATCTCGGCGTTTGATCCGGGCGAAAATGTGCATGAAGGCGGGATCCTGCGCACCACCACGGTGCCCGCGCGCCTGTCTGCGGCGCAGCGCAGTGATGCGGTGTTGCTGGCGGCCAAGATCCTGAACAAGCTGGATTATGTTGGCGTCATGGGGGTGGAGCTGTTCGTGACACCCGAGGGGTTGATTGTGAACGAGATCGCGCCGCGCGTGCATAACTCGGGCCACTGGACACAGAACGGCTGCACGGTGGATCAGTTTGAGCAGCACATTCGCGCGGTTGCCGGCTGGCCCTTGGGCGATGGCAAGCGGCACCTCAATGTGGTGATGGAAAACCTGATTGGTGACGACATGGACCGTGTGCCGGATCTGGCGCGCGACGGGTCTTGCGCGCTGCACCTTTATGGCAAGGCCGAAGTCAAGCCGGGGCGCAAGATGGGTCATGTCAACCGGGTGACGGGGCCGGCGTAACGCCAGCTACAGCCCCGGACATGATCCGGGGCCTCAGTGCGCTTAGCTGCGTTTGCGTGCAACTTTGCGTTTAGTTTTGGCCGCTTTGTGTTTGGCGGCGCCCAGCTTGCGTTTGGGGGGCTTGCCGCGGCCGCGTGAGGGGCCGCCCCCCATGGCCTTGCCCTCGACCGTGACCAGTTCCAGCGCGATGCCCCCGGTGACCGGCGCGGCCTCGGTCAGTTTGACGGTGACGCGTTGGCCAAGGCCAATCGTGCGGCCACTGTCAGAGCCGGTAATCGTCGCGCTGTCGGCGTCGAAATGGAAATATTCGCGGCCCAGATTGCGCATCGGGATCAGCCCGTCGGCCCCGGTTTCATCCAGACGAACGAAAACGCCAAACTTGGCAACGCCGCTGATGCGGCCGGAGAACTCCTCGCCCACGCGCTCGGAAAGGAAGGCGGCCAGATATCGGTCGTTAGTGTCGCGCTCGGCCATCATTGAACGCCGCTCGGTATCGGAAATGTGTTGCGCGGTCGCCTCCAGTTCGTCCTCGTCGGCGCGGGTCAGTCCGTCATCGCCCCAGCCATGCGCAGAGATCAGCGCGCGATGCACGATCAGGTCGGCATAGCGCCGGATCGGCGAGGTGAAATGCGCGTAGGACAGCAATGCCAGACCAAAATGGCTGAAATTCTTGGGCGAATAATAGGCCTGTGTCATGGCGCGCAGGGTGGACATGTTGATCTGCTCGGCGTGATCCGTGCCGGCAGCGCCGCGCAGCAACTGGTTGATGTGATGCGTTTTCAGCACCTGCCCCTTGGCCAGAGTCAGGCCCGCAGCCTCGGCCACTTCGCGCAGGGTGTCCAGTTTTTCCTCGGGGGGTTCTTCGTGGACGCGAAACAGCAGGGCTGATTTTTTCGCGGTCAGGGTTTCGGCGGCGGCGACATTGGCCAGCACCATGAATTCCTCGATCAGCTTGTGCGCATCCAGCCGGTCGGTGAAATTGACGCTGAGAACCTGACCCTCTTCACTGAGTTCGACCTTGCGCTCTGGCAGGTCCAGATCCAGCGGCTGGCGGTGTTTGCGCGCGGTTTTCAACGCGTCATAGGCGGCGTAAAGCGGGCGGATGACATCGTCCATCAGGGGCGCGCATTTGGCGTTGGGCGCGCCGTCCATGGCCGCCTGAACCTCTTGATAATTCAGCGACGCGGCCGAGCGCATCAGCGCGCGTTTGAAGGTCTGGCCGATCTTTTCGCCCTGCGCGTCGATGACCGTCCGCACGGCGATACAGGCGCGCGGCACACCTTCGTGCAAGCTGCACAGATCGCCCGACAGGCGGTCAGGCAGCATCGGCACCACGCGATCCGGGAAATAGCTGGAGTTGCCGCGCTTGCGCGCCTCTTTGTCCAGCGCCGAACCGGGAGTGACGTAATGCGCGACGTCGGCGATGGCGACCCAGATGATGTGACCGCCGGGGTTTTTAGGATCGTCATCGGCCTGCGCATAACACGCGTCGTCATGATCGCGCGCGTCCCACGGGTCGATGGTGATCAGGGGCATGTCGCGCAGATCAGTGCGTCCGTCGAGGCCGGCGGGCTTCATTGCGTCGGCCTCGGCCACGACCTCGTCGGGGAAATCGTCGGGGATGCCGTGCTGGTGAATGGCGATCAGCGAGACGGCGCGCGGCGCGCTTGGGTCGCCCAGCCGCTGGATAATGCGCGCGGGGGGCAGGCCCAGACGGCCCTTGGGGCCGGATTGCTCGGCCTCGACCAGCTCGCCGTCCTTGGCGCCGTTGGCGTCGTTGGCGCCGACCATCCATTCACTACCAGCGCCCTTGTCGATCGGCAGGATGCGGCCACCCTCGGCGGATTTTCGGAACACGCCCAGCACCTTGTGCGGGTTGGTGCCGACGCGCCGGATCAGGCGGGCCTCATAGGCAAACGTTTCGCCAGTGACTTCGGTCAGGCGGGCCAGAATACGGTCGCCCGCGCCCAAGGCAGGCTCGCCCGGGCGCAAGGTGAGGGCGATTGTGGGTTCGGGCCCGTCGCCTTCCCATTCTGTCGGACGGGCCATCAGGTCGCCGTCAGGCGTGGCACCTGTGACCTGTAGCACACTGACCGGGGGCAGGCGATCAGGGTCGCGAAAGGTCTTCTTGCGTTTGGACAGATGGCCGTCCGCCTCAAGTTCCTTGAGCATGCGTTTCAGGTCGATCCGCGCCGCCCCCTTGATCCCGAAGGCCTTGGAGATGTCGCGTTTCGAGGTGAGGGTCGGGTTGTCGGAAATCCATGCGAGGATTTCGTCCTTGGAGGGCAAATGGCTCATATGATGGTGTCTAACATGGATGGGTGGCTTCTGAAACGGGTGTTGTCGGTGGGGCGCTGCCCCGCCTTAAAAAATTCGCGAATTTTTTAAGGCCCCCCGGGATATTTTTGGCCAGAAGATGGGCAAAGGTCGGCGGCGGTGTCGACGTCGTTGAGTGTATCCGTCAGGGCAATGCGCCAGGCGGGCAGGGTGGCGCGGCTGTCGGCAAGGGCATAGGGGCTGGACCAGCGGACATTTTGCAGAAATCCGCGCGGGATGGCGCGTCTGCGTTTCGCGCCGATCAGCCAATAGCCGCCATCGGGCGCAGGGCCAAAGGTGGCGTCGTGCGCGCCGAGGGACTGGAAAGCGCGAGCGATGTGGGTGCGACGGATATCAGGGATATCCGCGCCGATGATGCAGATCGGACCGGGGGGCAGCGTGCGCATGATGCGCGCCATACGTGCGCCCAAGTCGCCGGGGCCTTGAGCGATGCGCGGCAGGCCGGCAGGCCAAGCGCGGCTGGACATGGCCCTGTCTGGGGCGACAGCCAAGACGGTTTGCCAACGCGGGTCTTGAATGGTGCGCAGCAGGCGGCGGGATTGGTGGCGGAACCACCACGCGGCATTGGTCATGCCGATATCCGCGCCCAGCCGTGTTTTCACACGGCCCGGGCGCGGTTCTTTCAGCATGATTACCAGCGTTGGGCGCATGCGTCAGGCGAAGTAATCGCTGAGGATCCGGGTGTAGATGTCTTTCAGCTGGCCGATCTGATCGACGCTGACGCGTTCGTCCACCTGGTGCATGGTACGTCCGACCAGCCCGCATTCCACCACCGGGCAGTGATCCTTTACAAAGCGCGCGTCCGATGTGCCGCCAGAGGTGCTGAGAGCCGGGCGGCGGCCGGTTTCGGCCTCGACCGCGTTGCATATCAGGTCGGACAGGGGGCCGGGAGGGGTGACAAAGCTTTCGCCCGAGATTTTGACCTGCATGTCGCCTTTGGTGCCAAATTCGGCGCTGTTGCGGTCCAATTCCTCTTGCAGCCATTTGGTGAGCGATGCCCCACTGTGGCTGTCGTTGAAGCGGATGTTGATCGTGGCGCGGCAGGTGGCCGGGACCACGTTGGTCGCCTTATTGCCGGTGTCGATGGTAACCACGGCCAAGGTTGAGGCATCGAAGTGATCGGTGCCGGTGTCCAGTGTATGGCTGGACAGTCGGTCCATCAGGCGCGCCATAGCGGGCAGCGGATTGCACGCGCGATCCAGATAGGCCGAGTGGCCCTGAACGCCGGTGATGGTAAACATCGCATTCATCGAACCACGCCGCCCGATCTTGATCATGTCGCCCATTTCATCGGGGTTGGTCGGTTCTCCGACCAGGCAGACGCTCATTGCCTCGCCTTCGGTTTGCATCCAGTCCAGCAGGGCGACAGTGCCGTGTTCGGCCTCGCCTTCTTCGTCGCCGGTGATGGCCAGGATTACCGCGCCGTCGGGGGGTGTTTCACGCACGAAATCCACCGCAGCAGCGGCAAAGGCGGCGACGCCGGATTTCATATCGGTTGCGCCACGCCCCCAGAGGAAGCCATCCTTGATCTTCGCGCCGAAGGGTGGGACGGTCCATGCGGCTTCGTCGCCCAAGGGCACCACATCGGTATGTCCGTTGAAGCCGAAGCTGCGTGTCGCGCCCTTGTCACCCCAACGCGCGAACAGGTTCGACACCCCTGCGCGGTCCACACGGGTGCAGGTGAAGCCTGCGCTGCTTAGCAATTCTTCCAACAGCACCAATGCGCCGCCCTCGATGGGCGTCACAGACGGGCAGCGCACCAGTGCGGCGGTCAGCTGAACAGGGTCTACGGGGCGATGGGACATGGTGAATTCCTTGCGATTGGAGTGGCTGCGTCTGTGGCTATCCGGTATCGCGCCGACGCGCAATTCGCGCCGAGCGGGGAAGACGTGTGAAAATTCTTAACACACCCGAAAAAAGGCGCTACAAAAGTGACAATAATAATACAGACCCGAGGCAGGGCATCAGCAGAGGGGCCGCAACAGGCCCCATTATCGAGCGGAGCGTTCTCAACGATACGCCCAAGAGCGTGGCGGGATTATCTCGTCCGCGTGTGATGCGTTGTCTCGACCACAAAAGGGTTGGGGCAGGATATGGTTTCAGGCGTAGAGATACCGATCGACGACCGGGCATCGGCCATGGAAATGGCGCAAGAAATGTTCGGCCCGGGCGTGACGATTGATGGCGCGACCTATCACGGCGACAAGGACAGCTCTGGCATTTATTCTAACGGCGATTCCGTTTCGCCCGGCGTTATGCCCGGGGACACCGGTGTCATGTTTTCGACCGGGGATTTGAACGGGTTCACCGGCAGCAGCCGTTGGTGGAACGGTGGATCGAACACCAGTACCTCACAGACGACCAATTCCAGCGGCTCCAACGGTGTTGACAGTTTCGACACCGCAGCCGGTGCGCCAACCTACGATGCGTCCTATATCGACGTTGATTTCACGCCTGACGGTGACATGCTGACCATGCAGTTTGTCTTTGCCTCGGATGAATACCCCGAATACGCCGTTGGCGCGTTTCAGGATTTCGTCGGTGTCTGGATCAACGGTCAGCAGGTGCAGCTGAGTGTCGGGGACGGGGATGTCGATCCCAACAATTTGAACGCAGGTGCCAACGGGAACCTGTTCGTCGACAACACGAGCGATCAGTACAACACCGAAATGGATGGCTTTACGGTCAGCCTGACACTGAAGATCCCGGTCAACGCCAACGTAACGAACTCGATCCGCATCGGCATCGCGGACGTGACCGACTCAAACTATGATAGTACGCTGATCATCGCGGGCGGCAGCATCCAGAGCACGGTTTTGGCCATGGATGACGCGACCAAGCTGGATCCGTCGGGGTCGAAAGATCTGGATGTACTGGCCAACGATATCAACAATGGTGCCGGCAGCCTGACGATCACCCATATCAACGGCCAGGCCGTCACCGTTGGCAGCACCGTTACGCTGAACAGTGGTCAGACCATTCAGTTGAACGCGGATGGAACATTGGGCTTGGTCGGCGACGGCGATACCGAAGAATTTACCTTTACCTATACGGTTGAAAACAGTTCGGGGATTACGGACACCGGGTTCGTTCTGGTCGACAGTGTGCCGTGTTTCGTGGCGGGCACCATGATCGCCACGCCCGACGGACCGGTGGCTGTGGAAACCCTGCGACCGGGCGATATGGTGAAAACCCGCGACGAGGGCGCACAGCCTTTGCGTTGGATCGGGCAGCGTCAGGTCGAGGCGGTGGGCGAATTTGCCCCCATCTTTATTGCCGCTGACACGTTCGGCGCGCATGGCGACCTGTTTCTGTCGCCCCTGCACCGGGTGTTGATCCGCGATAGCCTGGCCGAATTGTTGTTCGGCGAGCGTGAGGTGCTGGTGGCGGCGCGCGATCTGGTAAATGACCATTCGGTGCGCCGTATCGAAGGCGGGCAGGTGGAATATGTCCACATCCTTTTTGATCGTCATCAGGTGGTATTTTCCGAAGGGCTGCCCACCGAAAGCTTCCTGCCCGGACCTCAAACCACCTCCAGCTTCGAGTCCGAGATCGTGGACGAGATTTGCGCCCTGTTCCCAGAAATCGACCGTGAAACTGGGTACGGGTACAGCCCGGCAGCCCGCCGGACGTTGAAACGCTATGAGGCACGGTTGCTGGCGGCGCGCGCCTGGGCAGCCTGATCTGATGGGGTGGATCGGCATCGGTGATCACGAAGGTGGGCAATTCGACGCGCGAGGTTTGGCGCGCGCCTCGCTGGATGCGCCACAGGTGGCGACGGGGGGCATCGCGTTGCGCGGCACATTGCTGATTGAAACGCACGTGTCGCCCGAAGGCCGTCCCCAAACCCTGTTGGCATTCGAGCGTGCACACCCCTGGAGCGGTCACTTGTCGTTGCAGATGTTGCCCTCGGGCGGGATCGTTCTGGTGGATACGCTGGGCGACGATCTGCGCCATGCGGCTGTGATGCATGATCTGGATGGCCGCAGCGACCAATTGCGCGTCAGTTACAGTTGGGACGCGCCTGCGAAATTGGGGCGTCTGGCGCTGGAGCATCTGTCGCAGGGGCGTATTCACAGCGTCGCCGTGCCCCATCCCCACCCAATGTTGATGGATGATTTGCGGATGATTACCCGCTATCCGACGCGCCGGGACATGGATGCTGATGTGGGCTTTCTCGCCGTATCCGACCGGGTCGAGCCATTGGGCCCGATGCCCGGACTGACCGCGCATGTGCCCATTGCCACCCCGCGTGGAGACGTGCCCGCCGGACGCCTGAGGCGCGGCGATACTGTTCTGACCAGCGCGGGCGAGGTTGTTCCGATCCTGCATACGGTGCGTCAGACCGTTCCTGCGCGGGGCAGCTTGCGACCGGTTGTCTTGCGTGCGCCGTTCTTCGGGCTGACGCGCGACATCCTGTTGGCGCCGCATCAACGGTTGGTGATTGGTGGCAGTCAGGTGGAGTATATGTTTGGCACCGAGGCGGCGTTGGTCCCGGCCCGGCATCTGGTGAACGGCGCTTCGGCGTATTACGGCGAAGGGCCGGATCTGGTGACCTACCACCACCTGTTGCTGCCGGGCCATCAGGCGATACTGGCCGCCGGATGCCCGGTAGAAAGCCTGTATATCGGCCGGCTGCGGCGCGATCCCGCCGCGTTGGCGGGGTCGGTATTGGCCGGGCTGGACCGTGCGCGTCTGCCCGAGCACCCGCGCCCGATCTGGCCCGTGTTGAAGCCGTTCGAGGCCGTAACTTTGGCAATGACGCGCGCGGCGTAGGGTGCGCTTAAGCGCACCTTACTGCATCGGGCCAGCGTCCTCGCCAAAGAACGGCGTCATCTGAGCGACAATGACCGAGTTTTCGTCCAAGGCGCGCTGCATCAGCGCGCGTTCGTCATCGTCAATCTCGTGGCCCTCTTCCTCGCGCTCGGCCAAGGTGCCGTAGCCCGTGACGTCCAGCGGTGCGGTATCGGCCTGCTTCAGAATCGCGACGGTTTCGCGCACTGCCTCGGCCTCGTCCACACCGCTGGCATAGATCACCAGCGCCGCGCCCGTGGCCTTGGCGGGCAGGCCGTCACCGGCCTTGCGCCCGATTTCCACCAGCAGGGTATAGACCTGCTGGCGGTTCGGCTTTTTCGGTTTTTTGGTCTCGGGGGTATCAGTCACGCAACAGCTCGTTGATTGAGGTTTTTGAGCGGGTTTGGGCATCCACACGCTTGACGATCACCGCGCAATAAAGGCTCACGCCATTCTTCGACGGCAATGATCCTGCGACCACGACCGAACCCGAGGGCACTTCGCCATACATCACGGTTCCGGTTTCGCGGTCCACGATCTTGGTCGATTGGCCGATGAAAACGCCCATGCCCAGTACCGAGCCTTCGCGGATAATGCAGCCTTCGACCACTTCCGAGCGCGCGCCGATAAAGCAGTTATCCTCGATGATCGTCGGGCCGGCCTGCATCGGTTCCAGCACGCCGCCGATCCCGACGCCGCCGGATAGGTGCACGTTCTTGCCGATCTGTGCGCAGCTGCCCACCGTCGCCCATGTATCAACCATCGTGCCGCTGTCGACATAGGCACCGAGGTTCACGAAGGACGGCATCAGCACCACGCCCGGCGCGATATACGCACTGCGCCGCACGGTGCAGTTGGGAACGGCGCGAAACCCGGCTGTGCGCCAGTCGTCATCGCCCCAATCCTTCCACTTGCTGTCGACCTTGTCCCACCAGGACCCGCCCTGCGCCGAGCCGCTTTGGAGTTCCATATCTTTCAAGCGAAAGCCCAGCAAAACGGCTTTTTTGGCCCATTGATTGACGTGCCATGTGCCATCCGCGCCGCGTTCGGCCACGCGCAATTTGCCGCTGTCCAGGGCGTTGAGCGTGTGTTCGATGGCGTCGCGGGTGTCGCCTTTGGTGGCGGGGGTGATCTGATCGCGCGCCTCCCAGGCGGCTTCGATGGCGGTTTCCAGCTGAGCGTTGACTAGGTTTGAGTTGGAGTGTGCGTTCGACATGAGGGCGGGCCTTTTGGAAAATGACGGGTGTTGTTCAGGTCCCCTATAGCGGTCCAGTGTGCGCCGCACAATGCGACCTCAAAGGGATGGAACGCGGCAATAGCGGGTGATGGCGCCTGGGGGCTCCGTGGGAGTGAGTATTTTTGGAACGATGAAAGCAAGGGGGCTGGCCAGGCCTTGGGATGGTGGGATTGATGCGCCGAGTGAATGGTTCTATCACGCGGGATATCTTGAGGAGCGCGACCCATGTCCCAAACCGCGCCGCGTATTGCGGTTCTGCCGAGTGATATGAAACTGGGCCGCCGTCCGGGGGCGATTGCGCTGGAACGGCTGGTCTGGCCGTTGGGTGTGCCCGATGGGATTGCTGGCGGGGTTCTGGGCGATCTGGGGCCCGAGGATCACCTAATCGTTTTTCCGCGCAAGACGGTGCATGTCCGCCCGTCCTTTGGGACGCGTGCGCGGGTGTCGATCATGGTGCTGGAGCCGCCTGCGATCCACGGGGCGCATCTGCGTGCGCTGCGGTACAGCTGGCGGCGGTTTTTTCGCGTGCTCAGTTATGATGCCGCGTTGTTGGCAGCCATTCCAAACGGGGTGTTTTTTGCGCATGGCGGGACGTGGGTGCCGGAATGGCGGGATCTGACGTTGGACAAAAGCCGAATGATTTCGCTGATTGCGTCGGACAAACGCTCGCAAGAGGGGCATCGGCTGCGTCATCAGATTGCGGATTGGGCGCGCTCTGCAGGGCTGGATCTGGATGTGATGGGGCGGGGGTATACGCCATTCGAGGCAAAGGCTGACGGGCTGGCGCCCTATCGGTATTCGGTGGTGATCGAGAACGGACGCGTTCCGAATTATTTCACCGAAAAGTTGCTGGACGCGATCCTGTGTCAAACTGTGCCGATCTATTGGGGCTGTCCCAATATTGGTGAGTTCATGGATACCAGTGGCATGATCATCTGTGACAGCGAAACCGCTTTGCAGGATGCCATCAAAGGGATCAGCTCCGAAGATTACGCCGCCCGCTTGCCTGCGTTGCGGGCCTTGGAACCTACGGCAGAGCACTACGGCGATATCTTGAAAAGGGCGGCTGAGATTGTTCGGGATGCGGCAAAGGTCGGGTAAGGCGCTTTGCCTTTGCGCTGTCGCAGGTGATAATCAAACAGCCAAACACCAAGGGCCGCCGATTAGCCGGGCGGCCCTTTCAAGTCTGGCGAAAGCGTCAGTATTGGCCCGCGATCAGGCCCATCTGCTCTAGTTTCAGGATCACCTGATGGGCGCAGTTGTCGACATCGACATTTTCGGTTTCAACGCTAAGTTCGGGGTTGGCTGGCACGTCATAGGGGTCGGAGATGCCGGTAAACTCTTTGATTTTGCCCGCACGTGCCAATTTGTACAGGCCCTTGCGGTCGCGGCGTTCACATTCTTCCAACGACGTGGCGACGTGGACCTCGACAAAGGCACCGAAGGCCTCGACGTCCTCGCGTACCGCGCGGCGTGTGGTGGCGTAGGGCGCGATGGGTGCGCAAATCGCGATGCCGCCATTCTTGGTGATTTCAGACGCCACATATCCAATGCGGCGAATGTTCAGATCGCGGTGTTCCTTGCTGAAACCCAACTCGGACGACAGGTTTTTGCGCACGATATCCCCGTCCAGCAGGGTAACGGGACGGCCGCCCATTTCCATCAGTTTGACCATCAGAGCGTTGGCGATGGTGGACTTGCCGGACCCGGAGAAGCCAGTAAAGAACACGGTAAAGCCCTGCTGTGCGCGTGGTGGGCGGGTTTTGCGCAACTCGGCCACGACCTCGGGGAAGGAAAACCATTCGGGGATTTCCAGACCTTCCTGAAGGCGGCGGCGCAGTTCGGTGCCCGAGATGTTCAGGATCGTGACGTCATCTTTGTCCTCGATCGCGTCCATTGGTTCATATTGGGCGCGTTCCTGCACATATACCATGTGTTTGAAATCGACCATTTCTACGCCGATTTCATCCTGATGCTTGCGGAACAGATCCTGCGCGTCATAGGGACCATAGAAATCCTCGCCAGCCGAGTTTTTGCCCGGTCCGGCGTGATCGCGCCCGACGATGAAATGGGTGCAGCCGTGGTTGGCGCGGATCAGGCCGTGCCACACCGCCTCGCGCGGGCCGGCCATGCGCATCGCCAGATTCAGAAGGCTCATAGCAGTGGTCGAGCCCTGATATTTGTCCAGCACGGCCTCGTAGCACCGCACGCGGGTAAAGTGATCGACGTCGCCGGGTTTGGTCATGCCGACAACCGGATGGATCAGCAGGTTTGCCTGTGCTTCGCGCGCGGCGCGAAAGGTCAGTTCCTGATGCGCGCGGTGCAGAGGGTTGCGCGTCTGGAAGGCGACGACCTTGCGCCAGCCCAGCTTGCGGAAATAGGCGCGCAGCTCATTTGGGGTGTCGCGGCGGGCGCGGAAATCATAATGTACCGGCTGTTGGATGCCGGTGATCGGGCCGCCAAGATACACGTCGCCCGCAGTGTTGTGCAGATAGTTGACCGCCGGGTGGGCAGAATCATCCGCGCCGAACACATTCTTGGCCTCATGTGCCTTGTCTGGCGACCAGCGGTCGGTGACGGTCATGGTCGCCAGTATCACGCCCTCTTGATCGCGCAGGGCAATGTCCTGACCCAGTTCCAGCCCCTCGGCAAAGGCGGCGCTGACGTCCAGATTGATCGGCATCGGCCACAGCGTTCCGTTGGCCAGACGCATGTCTGTGACGACACCGTTGTAATCCGCCTCAGACATGAACCCTTTCAACGGGTTGAAGCCGCCGTTCATCAACAGTTCCAGATCGCAGATCTGACGCGGGGTCAAATCGTGGCTGACCAGATCTGCCGCCTCCATCTTCAGCTTCTGGGCGCTGTCATAGCTGACGTAAAGTTCGGGGATCGGGGTGAGGTTACTGAGCATCGTCATGGAATCGCTTTCTGTTCTGCGCGTCTGACCTTTTGGGCCGGGCCTGTGAGGCGGGTCTTGCGCCCGATTGCGCGCGGGATAGACCCTGAATGTGGCGAAAGTCTAGCAAACTGCGAGCCAATTCCAACCAAAAGGCGGATTTCCCGCCTACTGTAATCAAAACGCGTCAATTGTTCTTTTCAAAACCTTTCAAAGCGTCTGCACCGACGATCAGTGTCACGCGGGGCGTGACGGGCAGTTCGGCCTCGCCGTCGGTCAATGTGGGCGGCGAAACTGCGATTTTGTCAAGGCAGGTGATCAGATCCGCCAGAGCGGGGTGCGTCAGGGTGGGGAGATGCGCCGTATCATAGTCGTCGGCGTCGCCATGCGCGCCAAGAATACGCGCGTCCGCGGGCAGCAGATCGTGCAAGATGCGGGCAGTTGCGCGATAGGCCAAAAGGTCCGCGCCGGGCACCTGCGCATAAAGCGAGCCATGATAAAGGTAATCGGCGGCGAACAACGTGCGTCCCTCGGCCCACCACAGGGACACGCTGTCCGGTGAGTGGCCGGGCGTGTGCAGCAGGTGCAGGGTAATCCCGCCAAGGCCGATTTCCGCGCCGATGGGCAGCCATTCGGCGACGGAAAAGGTGGGGGCGGCGCGATCTTCGCTGCGGCCTAAAAACAGCATTTCGGTCGGGGTGATCTGCCCGCCGGTTGCGCAATCGCGCAAGATGGGCAGATCGGGCAACACGATACGCTCGAACGCCAGAACATTGCCCAAGTGATCGTAATGCATATGAGATGGCATCACGGTCAGCGGCAGATCGGTCAGCCCGGCCACCACCGGGGCGATGTCACCGTAGTAAGATCCGGTATCGAACAACAGCGCGCGATCCGTGCCACAGATCAGATAGCTCCAGTTTTGCTGATGATAGCGTGGCTCGCCGATGGCGGTGATGCCATTGCCCAGATCAACAACCTTGTACCAGTCCTGAGCCACGCGAGCCTCCTTCAGGCCATGAACCCCCAGCCATCAGGGACAAACCGGAACGGCAGCACGATCTGTGTCGCGGTTTCTTCGCCCAGCCAGATCGACAGCGCCGTCACCGGTTGATCGGGCAGTGAGGCGCCCAGATAAGGGGCGCCGTCGTCATCTTCTTCGCGCGAACACTCGAAACCCGCCTCATTCAGCGCGGCCTCGGCCGCGTCCCAATCCGCGCCCTCCAGCGGCACAAAGGCATAGTCGATATCGGCGACATCGGGCAACTCGGATTCGGCCCGAACGTCGGCAAAGACCGCGTAGGTTTCCTTGCGTTGTTTCTTGAAATTGTGGCTCATTCGACCACCTCGATGATCGCGGATTCGGCCGCGCCCTGTTCGGCCAGCCAGCGTTCGACCTCCAGCGCGGCCATGCAGCCCATTCCGGCGCTGGTCACGGCCTGACGGTATTTGTGATCGGTCAGGTCACCCGCGGCAAAGATGCCTGGGATCGAGGTTTCGGTGCTGTCGGGTTTGGTCAGGACATAGCCGCCCATGTGGGTTTCCAACACATCCTTGACCAGCTCATTCGCGGGCGCGTGGCCGATGGCGATGAACACGCCCTTGGCGGGAATATCGGTGATTTCGCCGGTTTTGGTGTGCTTGACCTTGACGCCCTCGACACCCAGCGGCTTGTCACTGCCATAGACCTCTTCCAACTGGTGAAACCACAGCGGGTGGATCTTGGGGTTCTTTTCCAGCCGATCGATCAGAATCCGCTCGGCGCGCAGTTCGTCCCGGCGGTGGATCAATGTGACCTTCGAGGCGAAATTGGTCAGGAACAACGCCTCTTCAACAGCGGTGTTGCCACCCCCGACCACGACGATCTCTTGCCCGCGATAGAAGAATCCATCGCAGGTGGCGCAGGCAGATACGCCAAAGCCCTTGAATTTTTCCTCGCTGGGAAGGCCCAGCCATTTGGCGCGTGCGCCGGTGCACAGGATGATGGCATCCGCGATATATTCGGCGCCGCTGTCGGACTGGCAGACAAACGGGCGCTGATCAAAATTGATGCTGGTGATGATGTCACCGATGATTTCACAGCCCATCGCCTTGGCGTGCGCCTCCATCCTTACCATCAAATCAGGCCCTTGGACCTCGGTATCGCCGGGCCAGTTTTCGACCTCGGTCGTGGTGGTCAACTGTCCGCCCGGCTCGATCCCCTGGACCAGAATGGGGTTCAGCATTGCGCGGCTGGCATAGACGCCGGCGGTATAGCCCGCCGGCCCCGAGCCGATGATCAGAACTTTGGTGCGGCGGGTCTCGGCCATGGTGTGTGCCTTCTCGGTTAGGGAAAATTCGGTGCCGCCCTGATATAGACCCGCGCAGGCCCGCTTGAAAGCCCCGCAATGCGGGCTTGCATCCTTGGCGCTCCTTGGGCATATCGCGACACGATGTTGCGTCTATGCGAAACAAAGTTGCGTCACCGCGTGTGGTTGCTATAAGAATCGCAAATTCCATTAAGAAGGTGACCGATGGCCACGACCCGTCTGGATTCAATCGACCGTAAAATTCTGGCCGAATTGCAGGCCGATGGCCGCATGACCAACGTTGAGTTGGCCAAGCGCGTGGGCATTTCTGCGCCGCCCTGCCTGCGCCGGGTGCGCACGCTTGAGGAGAATGGCCTCATCCGGGGCTATCATGCCGATGTGAATGCGCGCGAATTGGGCTTTGAGGTGCAGGTGTTCGCATCTGTCGGATTGGTCAGCCAGGCCGAGGTGGATCTGAGCGCGTTTGAGGCGCGCTGCCGTGCATGGCCGCTGGTGCGCGAATGTCACATGCTGAACGGCGAGGTGGATTTCATCCTGAAATGCGTGGCGCCCGATCTCAGTAGCTTTCAACGATTCCTGACGGAGGATCTGACCGCCGCCGCCAATGTGGCCAGCGTCAAGACATCGCTGGTTATTCGTGGAGCCAAGGATGAACCGGGTGTGCCGTTCGATGTGCTTGAGGCCCGTCTGGCGCGAGAGGCGTAACAGCGATCCACGCCTGTAAGGTGGGCTTCAGCCCACCATCCGCCCTTCGGACGGCCTGTCGCCCAGCGGGCGACGCGGGTGGGCCAAGCTGCCGAAATCCGACGGACGATTGATATGCGGAAACAGGCTCATGAATTGCGCAAACTGTTGATATTGCAATATGTTTTCGAAACTAGGCCCGGGGTGATAGGTTTCCACTTCCAGCCCGGCAGCAGTGATTGTGGCGTGTCGCTGCAACGCGATATGATATAGCTGTACGGCGCTGGGCGGGCGCAACTCAATAACCTGCATGCCGTCGATCAGGTCGCGGATCGGGCGCAGTGTCTGTTCGCCGGTCGATGCGTTGCGATGTAGGATGCGGGCGCCGGGGCCCGTCATCAGATCCGACATCGGGCGTCCCATGCCCAATGCGTCGGACATGATACGCGTCAGGCCAGGTCCACTGCCTTGACTGGGTCGCACCGAGATGGACCCGATCCACAGCAAGGGGGAGGGGCCGCGTTCGGATGTGACAATTTTCAATCCCGGTTCCAGATCCTCGATGGCGACCGGACCATTGGTGGTGGTGATCAACGTGCCGCGTGCAAAAGCGGTGAATGCCGCCTCGAAGGCGGGCGTGGCAGGCGCGACATGGCGCGCGCTGTGGACAGATCCGTCGCGTCGCAGGAACGACACATTATAGGTGCGTGTGGGCACCTCGTCGCGCCGGTTGGGCGTGATGTTGGGCGCGGGGTCCGCATATCCCGAAGTGGCGCGGATCGCGCCTTGCAGACTGGGGGGCGAGGGGGTGTAAACCATGGTTTGATCCCTGTTGATATGCCGCGTCTGCACGTCCTGCGCCAAGGGCCATGCCGGGCCGCGAAGCGCTGTGTGGCTTCAGGCGGTGCGCTGCACGCGGGGGGTGGGCGCGGTCCAGTTGACGGTGGATTTGCGACGTTGGCCGCGCTGGAATGGTAGGGCGGGCAAATCGCGGGTGCTGGTTTCCAGAATGGACTTCATCCAGCGGCGTTGTTTGGGGGCTGCTTTGCTCATGTGTTTCATCCTCATAATTCCGGCTTGGTGCCATGTTTGTGTTCCTGTGAGAAACAATCTGACAGTCGTTTGCGGCCAAGTTTTGGCGGATGCCGGGAAAATGCGGTGGGGTGGAAAGGTTTTCAGGTATTCATGCGGTAAAAATGTATCTTATTGATAAATATATGAATTTCATGAAACGCGCTGTGCGCCCAGGCGTTTGGGTTGCGCGTTTCCCGCCAATTGGGGCGTGTTTGTGCCCCCCTTGCCATGATGCTGCCCCTGTCAGAGACGGATTGCCGCGATCAGACGGCCATAGTCCACCTCGCCCAGATGCGTGGCGCGACGGTAGGAATAGAATCGGTCGGGGTCGGCGTAGGTGCAATAGCGCGTCCAGGTGGCATCCCCCACGCCGGCCTGCCGCAACCTGTAAAGGCCAAACGCGGGCAGGTCGAACTGCACCCGGTCGCCAGTGCCCCCTGCAAAGAACCGCCCCGATTCGGGGTCTTCGGCCAGAAAACTGTCCATAAATTCGGGGCCAACCTCATAGGCGGCCTGACTGATCGAGGGGCCGATGACGGCGTTGATGTTGCCGCGTTCCGCGCCCAA
This sequence comes from Rhodobacteraceae bacterium KMM 6894, assembly GCA_035798175.1. Taxonomy (GTDB): domain Bacteria; phylum Pseudomonadota; class Alphaproteobacteria; order Rhodobacterales; family Rhodobacteraceae; genus Roseovarius. The sequence continues at coordinate 8,866 of JAPFBS010000007.1, read as the reverse complement.
AGCCTCCATCGCGTCGATTGTCGCCTCCAACACGCCATCCAGCGCGCCGCGCCATCCGGCATGGGCCGCGCCGATTACGCCCGCTTTAGCATCGGCAAACAGCACCGGCTGGCAATCAGCGGTCAACACTGCCAGCGCTACGCCCGGTGTCGCCGTGACAAGGGCATCGGCGCGGGGGCGCTCGGAAATCGGGGCATCAATCGGCCCGGTGCAATGCAGGACAGTGGCCGAATGGATTTGATGTACGGTCAGCAGGTGATCGGCGGGCACGTCCATCGCTTCGGCGACGCGCGCACGGTTGATGGTGACGATTTCTTTCTGATCACTCGACCCCAGCCCGCAGTTCAGGCCCTTGAAGATCCCGGACGACGCCCCGCCCCGCCGGGTAAAGAACCCGTGGCGCATCGGCGCAAGGCTGTCGGCGGTCAGAATTTCCAACGTCATTGGATCGGTGTCATGGTGTCAGCCCCGGTGGCGGTGCGGCACCCTCACGATAAAGGCCCATCACCTTAAAGAGCGTCCCCATTTCGTCCGGGTGGGTCAAGCGCCGATGTGCGGCGATATGCGCGCTGAGTGTCTCTCCGCTTAGAGGGGCGGCCAGCGTCTCGGCGCGTTGGCTTGCGCCCAGACGTTCCAGAAACACGCCTTGCGGGGTCAGACGGGTGGCGCAGGCAGGTGCGGCGGCACGGGCCAGCGCCTCGAAATCGACATGCGCGGTCAGGTCGGCTGCGCCCGGTGCGGCAAAAGGGTCGGTCGGGCTGTGTCCTTGCACGGCCTGAAAGGTATCGCCCAAGCTGCGCCAGTCGCCATAGTCGATGATAATCGCCGCGCCGCCTAGCCTTGCGATTCGCGCGCCCAGATCGGCGGTGACATGCGCGCCCAACGGGCAGGTTTCCACCACGTGGCCGTCCTTGGTATCGTCCAGACGATGGGTCAGCGCGGTGATGGCACCCGGTTGGGTCAACCCCGGCGTCAGTGTGCCGGTTGGGGACAGGCCCACGACCCTTTCGCACCACCCCGCGCCGCTGCGTTGAAACTGGCGGATGGGCAGGGCGTCGAAAAATTCGTTCGCAAGGGCAAAGATCGGCAGTTCGGGCAGGGTGTCGATGCGCTCGTGCCACTCGGGCGCGTATGCGTCTAGCCTCTGTGCCTGCGCGGCGCGTAGGGTCGGCGAGGTTTCGACCAGATGCAGGCGCAGCGCGGCGTGAAAACCGGGCACGCGCAAGGTGGCGCGCAGCACATCGGCCATCAACGTACCGCGCCCCGGCCCCATCTCGGCCAAGACAAAGGGCGCGGGCGCGCCCTGATCCAGCCAGCATTGCGCCAATGACAGTCCCAGCAATTCACCGAAAATCTGGCTGATTTCGGGCGCGGTGGTGAAATCACCCGCTGCGCCCAAGGGGTCGCGCGTGGCATAATAGCCATGCTTGGGGTGCATCAGGCATAGGCCCATATAGTCGGCCAGCGTCATCGGCCCGGCGGCGTCGATCTGCGCCGCGATCAGTCGTGTCAGGGCCGTCACGGCGTGCGGCGGCGCGCCAGCACCAGCAGGATCACGCCAAAGGCGATCATCGGCAGCGACAGGATTTGTCCCATGCTAAGGCCCAGACCCCCACCGAATTGCAGCGCATGGCCCAGCGGGTTGTCTGGCGTTATGAACTGCTCATCGGCTTGGCGCACGAACTCTACCGCGAAACGGGCCATGCCGTAGCCTGTAAAGAACACACCGGCGATGCGTCCGGGAAACCGCAACGCGCCGCGCCGCCATGCCATCCACAGCACGATAGCGCCCAGCAATGCGCCTTCCAGCGCTGCCTCATACAGTTGCGACGGGTGGCGGGCACACAGTGTCAGGACATCGGGGCAATTCTGCGCGGCACCGCCGGGAAAGACCACGCCCCAAGGCAGGTCGGTGGGGCGGCCCCACAGCTCGGCGTTGATGAAGTTAGCGATCCGGCCCAGCAACAGTCCAACGGGGGCCGCCAGACACAACAGGTCTGCGACGCTTAGCAAGCGCAGTTTGTGGCGACGCGCAAACACGATGCAGATCGTCAGAACGCCCAACATGCCACCGTGGAAGGACATGCCGCCCTGCCACACCATCAGGATTTCCCAAGGACGTGCCATGTAATAGCCGGGCTGATAAAACAGCACGAACCCCATGCGACCGCCCACGATCACGCCCAGAATGGCCCAGAACAACAGGTCCTCGACCTGCGTGGGTGTCATTGCGGGCTGTTTGTTGCGCCACAGGTCAGGGGTGCGCACGGCCCGCAGCACGATGCGCCAGCCGATGACGATGCCTACGATATAGGCCAGCGCATACCAGCGCAGCGCCAGTTCGAATCCGAACACGGAGATCGAGAAAATCTCGGGCGAGATATGGGGGAAGGGGATGAGTGCCTGCATGGGCCTGTGTTGACCGCGCGACGCGTAAGATGTCAACGGCGAAGTCGCCGGTGCAATCACACGTGACCCGACCTTGTGAACCGGGCCGCGTCGCCCCATATATACCGCAAAGCAAATGCCGGAGGCGACCTATGCAGACCCGTAACAAAGTGCTGGACGATATCTCGCAACTGATGACCAACGCGATGGGCGTGGCGCAAGGTGCCAAGCAAGAGGCCGAGACGGCGATGTCGTCGCTGGTTGATCGCTGGCTGGCGGATCGCGATTTTGTCACCCGCGAAGAATTCGACGCCGTGCGCGCCATGGCCCAGAAGGCCCGCGAAGAAAACGAGGCGCTAAAGGTCCGGCTGGACGCGTTGGAAGCGGGCAAGCCCTGACTATGGGGCGATTTCCCTCCTCACTTAGAGACTAGCCTTTTGGAATGCCCGCACTGTTGACGGGCGACAGCACGCCCCACCTTGCAACAAGGTGGCGCGCGCATATGCATTGCTTTTGCCCTCAGATGGCGGTTCATGGGCACAACCGGGCGCATGGCGGTAGAGGCCAACATTAGGGGAAGGGCCCTTATAGTGCGGTCTGGATGGCATCCATCCACAACTTATTGAAGATATCCACAACAAATCTCTTTACAGGGCCTTTTCGCTGTCCCACCATATCTTGTATGGGCAGAGGCAATAGCCCCCGCCCATAGAGCAGGCACCCAGCGCTAGGGGCCAATCCGGGGTCTCGGCGCTAAACTATAAAAATGAGGTCGCGCCATGTCCCTGTCCGAGCAGTTCCTGACCGAAGATATTCACCCCATCGACATCGTCGAGCATCTGGCCGCTCATAATGAGTGGGATTTCGACCGTATCGGGGATGATCAGATCGCCATGGTCGTCGAGGGCCAATGGCGCACCTATGCCGTCACACTGGACTGGTCCGGGCATGATGAAACGCTGCGGATGGTCTGTACCTTTGATATGGATCCCCCCACGGATCGCCAGCCTGCGCTTTATGAGGCGCTGAACGCCGTCAACGATCAATGCTGGACCGGGGCGTTCACGTTCTGGGGCGAGCAAAAGTTGATGGTTTATCGTTATGGTCTGGTTCTGGCGGGCGGGCAGGTGGCCTGCCCCGATCAGATCGACACGATGATCACGGCCGCCGTTCTGAGCGCCGAGCGCTATTATCCAGCCTTCCAATTGGTCGTCTGGGGCGAACGCAGCCCGCGCGATGCGATGCAAATCGCCATTGCCGAGGCCTATGGCCGCGCCTGAGCGGGTTTTCCAAGGAAAATGAGTGCCTGCGGCACACTTCTTAGAAGAATTAGGGGCTCTGCCCCACCGTGAAAAATTTGGGAAATTTTTACGGCCCCCGGGATATTTTTAGCCAGAAGATAGCGTTGGCTGGATCTATGGGGGCGAAACCCTGCTGTAAGATTGCATCTTGCGTTGCCCCTTGGAATCCTGCGGCGTAACACTGTGCGCGAGGATGTAGGAGGGCATGCGAAATGGATATGGAACATGTGGCGAAGACCGGACTGGTCTTGCTGGGGTGTGGCAAGATGGGATCGGCCATGTTGCAGGGGTGGCTGGCGGACGGGCTGCCGCCTGCGTCGGTTTATGTGATCGATCCCAATCCGTCGGAATGGTTGCAAGGCACCGGTGTTCAGATCAACGGTGAGTTACCGGCGACTCCGGGGATTGTCCTGATTGCCGTCAAGCCGCAAATGATGGGCGATGCCCTGCCTGCGATTGCGGCGATGGGCAATGGAACCACGTTGTTTATATCCGTCGCTGCGGGCACGTCGATCGCGGCGTTTGAGGCGGCTTTGGGCGATGCCAGTCCGATTGTGCGCGCCATGCCCAATACGCCCGCGGCCGTGGGCCGTGGGATTACCGCCATTGTCGGCAACGCACACGCCAGCGCCGATCAGGTCGCCCTTGCCGAGGCGCTGTTGCGCGCCGTGGGGCAAGTTGTGCGGTTGGATGACGAGGGGCAGATGGATGCGGTGACCGGTGTGTCCGGCTCTGGCCCGGCCTATGTGTTTCACATGATTGAATGTCTGGCCAAGGCGGGCGAGGCCGAGGGGCTGTCGCCCGCCTTGGCGATGCAACTGGCTCAGGCAACGGTGGCGGGCGCGGGCGCGCTGGCCGAGGCGGCGGAAGAGACGCCGACGCAATTGCGGGTGAATGTGACCAGCCCAAATGGCACCACGCAGGCGGGGCTGGAGGTTTTGATGGACGAGGGGTCTGGCCTGCCGGATTTGATGAAGCGGACCGTTGCGGCGGCGGCGGCACGATCGCGGGAGTTGGCAAATGGCTGAGATTACGTTTGATGAGTTTATGGCGGTCGATATTCGCGTTGGCCGGATCACGCGGGCCGAAGCCTTTCCCGAGGCGCGCAAGCCCGCTTACAAGCTGTGGATTGATTTTGGGTCCGAGATTGGCGAGCGCAAAAGCTCGGCCCAGATTACGGCGCATTACACGCTGGAGGGGTTGATTGGCACGTTGGTGATGGGGGTAGTGAATTTCCCGCCCCGCCAGATCGGGCCGGTGCGTTCGGAGGTGTTGGTGCTGGGGGTGGCGGATGCCAACAGCGATATCGTGCTGTTGCGTCCCGACCAAGACGTCCCCCTTGGGGAGCGCATGCAATGACCCGTGTTTTTCTGACGCGTCCCCTGCCGGACAAGGTGATTGCAGCCGCCGAGGCCGTGCTTGATGTCGAGGTGCGCGACAGCACGTCGGCCATGAAGCCCGCCGAGATGCGCGCCGCGCTGGCCCTATACGACGGGGTGTTGGCGACGCTGGGCGATCTGTTCAGTGCCGAAATATTTGGTGAAAGCCAGCATCGTTGCAAGGTGCTGGCGAATTTCGGTGTCGGCTATAACCATATCGACGTGGACGCGGCGGCGACCTGTGGGATTACCGTGACCAACACGCCGGGCGCCGTCACGGATGCGACCGCCGATATCGCCATGACGCTGATGTTGATGAGCGCGCGTCGCGCGGGCGAGGGCGAGCGGATCGTGCGCGCGGGTACCTGGACGGGTTGGCATCCCACACAGTTGCTGGGCCAGCATGTCAGTGGCAAGACGGTGGGTATCATCGGCATGGGGCGCATCGGCGCTGCTGTGGCGCGGCGCTGTCATTATGGGTTCGGGATGAAGGTGCTTTACACTGCGCGCAGTGACAAGGATCTGCCGTTCGAGGCGCGCCGTTTGCCGCTGGATGCCGTTCTGGCGCAATCGGATGTGTCGATCGTCTGTGTGCCCGGCGGTGCCGAAACGCATCATCACATCGGCGCACATCAACTGGCGCAGATGCCGCGCCACGCGCATCTGGTGAACATTTCGCGCGGGGATGTGGTGGATGAGGCGGCGTTGATTGCGGCTTTGCAGGACAAACGGATCGCCGGGGCCGGGCTGGATGTTTACGAGCATGAGCCGCATGTGCCCGAGGCCCTGCGCGCGTTGGAGAATGTCACGCTGTTGCCGCATCTGGGCACCAGCGCGTTGGAAGTGCGCGAGATGATGGGCCTGATGGCGGTCGAGAATCTGACTACGTTTTTTGAAACTGGCCAGCCACCGAACGCGGTAAACAAGCCTTGGTGACGTATCGTAAGGGTTGACGCAGGGGCGGGCCTTTGTTGATGCTGCGACGGGTGTATCAGGAGTACATTTATGATCACCCCCGCCATCACCGGCACTGGCGTTTATACGCCGCCTGACATTATCACCAATGACGAATTGGTTGTGGCGTTCAATGGCTATGCGGATCGCTTCAACCTTGCGCATGGCGACGCTATTGAGGCCGGTACTGTCGAGGCCAAGGCCCACTCCAGCAGCGATTTTATCGTCAACGCCTCGGGCATTCATCAACGTCATGTCGTGACGAAAACGGGTATTCTGGACCCTGATGTGATGCATCCGGTCATGCCTGCGCGTGCGGATGATGTGCCCTCGGTTATGGCCGAAATGGCGGTGGCGGCATGCCGAACGGCGTTGGAAAAGGCGCGGCGCGCGGGACAGGACGTGGATCTGGTGATTTGCGCCGCGTCCAATCACGAACGGGCCTATCCTGCGATTGCGGTCGAGATTCAGGCGTTGCTGGGCGCGGGCGGCTTTGCGTTTGACATGAACGTCGCCTGTTCGTCCGCGACCTTCGGGATACAGGCGGCGGCGGATATGATCCGGTCCGGGTCCGCCAAATGTGCAATCGTGGTCAATCCCGAGATTTGCAGTGCGCATCTGGAGTGGCGCGACCGCGATTGTCATTTCATCTTTGGCGATGTCTGTACCGCCACCGTGATCGAGCCGGACAGCGCCGCCAAAGGCGCGCATTTCCGCATCCGAGGCACGCGCTGCGCCACGCAGTTTTCCAACAATATTCGCAACAACAACGGCTTTCTGCGCCGAACCCATCAACAGATGGAGGACCGGCGCGACATGCAGTTCATGCAAGAAGGGCGGCGCGTGTTCAAGGAGGTGCTGCCGATGGTGTCGCAGCATATCCAGACCCATTTGCAGGATGAAAACGTGGGCGCGGAACAGCTTAGCCGTCTGTGGTTGCATCAGGCCAACAAGGCGATGAACGATTTTATCGGGCGTAAGGTGCTGGGCCGTGTGCCCGCGCCGCATGAGCAGCCCAATATTTTACAGGATTACGCCAACACCTCGTCGGCGGGGTCGATCATCGCGTTTTCGCATTTTTCGGACGATCTGAAGCCCGGCGATATCGGGCTGATCTGTTCGTTTGGAGCGGGGTATTCTGTTGGTTCGGTTCTGCTTGAACGAATGTGAAAAGCTGTGTGTTTGTGCAGTATTCAGGTATTGGTGAACGCTTCAACACGCACTCTTGGGCAAGGGCGCGATTAAGAAATGACATCACCTGCGGAATTCGATAAGCCAAGATGGAGTTTTGAGTTGTTCCGAGCTTGGACGCGTTGATACGAGGATTTTGCATGTCTGCCATGGCCAGTTACCTGAAAAAACACACCGAGGCCTTGGTCAAGGATGTGGGCATTGAACCGGCCTGCCAATTGACCGGGAAATCCAAAGCGACCTTGGGCCGGTATTATTCGGACCACGCGGAACATGCTGACCGTTTTATGCCAATTGATGCCGTTGCCGCGCTGGAAGAGGCCGCGTCTTATCCGCATGTCACCTCGGCTTTGGCCGAACTGAAGGGCATCACGCTGTCCTTTGATTCGACCCGCCCCAATACCCGCGAAAAGGGCGGTGTGAACAGCGATGTGATTGCCCTTAGTCAGCGGTTTGCGATGCTGATGGCAGAATATCAGCAATCCATCGACGATGGCGTGATTACGGTGAACGAGGCCAAGCGCCTCTTGCGCGAAACCTCGCAATTGCAGCGCGTATTGATCGACATGAAACTACATCTGGAAGATGAAACCACCTGAACCGGGTCAGCCGGGCCGCAATTGGCTGGGCGGTGCGCCATAGCGGATGCGCATTGCGCGTGCCAATGCGGCAGGGGAATCGTATCCGCAGCGCACACTGATTTCGGCAATGCTCAGCCGCGTACCGTCCAGTAATTTACGCGCCTCTGACAGGCGGATATCGCGGTAAACCCGCCCCGGCGGCGCGCCCAGTGCAGCGCGAAACCGGCGATCCAGCGTCCGCGGCTGGCACGGCAGGTGTGCCGCCAGTGTGTCCAGCGGCAAGGGCCGCTCGATATGCGCGCGCATCACCCCCAAGGCGCGACGCACCAGTGCATCACCGCCGGGCGCACGGCGCTGTGCGGGGGATGTGCGCTCGTGCATGAATTGATCCTCGACATCCAGACGGGCGGAGGTGCCTGCGTGATCCGCGATCAAGTCCAGCGTCAATTCCAGCGCGCTCATCGCGCCGACGCAGGTGATCACCGGGCCGTCGCGCAGCGTGCGGGTGCGTGCCACGTCGACTTGTAGAAAACGTTCGGCAAAGGCGTCCAGCAGATCCCAGTGCAGCGTCGCGCGCCGACCATCCAGCAATCCGGCAGCGGCCATCAGCCACGGCCCGGTATCCATTCCCACCAACGTCCCTGCCTGCGTAGCAGCGCGGCGCAGGGCTTGACGGGTGGCGACGGTGTCGTGCGTAAGGTGGTCATAGCTGGCTAGCACGAACAGGTAATCGCAGGCCCCCATTCCGGCCAGCGCGCTGTGTGGCAACACTTGAATCCCGCTGGAACTGGTCGCCGCCGAGCCGGTCATCGTCAGGATGCGCCAATCGAAAATGCGCGCGCGCCCGACCATGTTGGCAGCGCGCAATGGTTCAAGGCAGTTGGCCAGACACAGGTTTGAAAACCGGTCAAAAACCAGAAAGCCGATGGTGATCGGGGTGGATGGTGATTTTGTCCATTTCTGCATGATTAATGTCCGATACCGCAAATTACATCTTCTGGCCAGCGATAGGATTCGTTTCAACACCTATTCTCTGAAAGGACTGCTAATGCCCCTGACCATGAACCGCGAC